>NZ_BAABJP010000029.1:0-267230 GCF_039543365.1 Actinospineispora eucalypti | reverse complement strand
AGCCATTCGGCCAGGCAGCCAGTGGGCCGGAATGTTGCTGGCCTGAGCCGGTCGCGTCAAGAGGAGAGAGGCGGGGGCAGGTGCTGTGTCAGGTCTCGCGAGCGGTTCACCGCGCCCCGGCCAACGCCGCGATGGACGAACAGGCAATCGCGAGTTCGGATCCCGAGTTCTCAGTCGGGCATCCGGGTCCCAGAGAATTCACATCTGGCGCTCCTAGGGTGACCCGGCCGCGTGACCAACACGCGCGGTGAGTCGAAGGGTGGCGCGGTGAATCTGCTGCAGGCTGTGGCGCTGGGCGTGGTGGAGGGGCTGACGGAGTTCCTGCCGGTGTCCTCGACCGGGCATCTGACGATCGCCGAAAAGTTGCTGGGCTTGCGGGTGGATGACCCGGCGGTAACCGCGTTCACGGCGGTCATCCAGGTGGGGGCGATCCTGGCCGTGCTGGTGTACTTCGCCCGGGATCTCGCCCGGATCATCGCCGGGTGGGGGCGGGGCTGGTGAGCTCGTCCGCGCGGGCCGCCGAGGAGTACCGGTTCGGCTGGTTGATCATCATGGGGTCGTTGCCGATCGGTTTCGTGGGGTTGGCGGCGAAGCCGCTGATCGAAGCCCCGCTGCGAAGTCTATGGGTGGTGTGTCTCGGCCTCCGCTGTGGCGGCGCTTCGGCGGAGCAACACCAGGTGGCGTGCGTCCCGCCGCACCAGCAACCCCTCGGCCGCCTCGCCGGCGGGCGCTGCGGGGTCCAGGTCCACCCGGGTGCAGCGCAGCTCCGGGTGCTCCACCGTGAGCGTCCTGGCCGGACCGGGCAGCGCCGCCTGCGACACCGCGACCGACCCGTCGCGGGCCTCGACGCGATGCGCCCCCAGGGCATCAGCCACAATCGAGGCTGCTCCGGCCAGCGGCGGCGCGGCAGCGCGCGGGCCAACTCAAGAGTGCTCAGCCCGGACAGCCGCTGACCGGTGGTTAACGTGTCGGCGGTGGTGTGCTCCACTGGGGTGCTGTCCAGGCTCCACCGGTGCACCACGCCGGCGTGGCCCCGGCCGCCGCCGAGTACCCGCTCGAGCAGTGCGGACCAGGCCCGTTCGTCCGCCGAGGCGATGGCTGGTCCAGCTCGTCGGACTGGCCGCGCCGCTCCAGCAGGGTCGCCAGCTCTGCGGCCACCCCGGCGGAGTCGGCGAACAACAACCGCGGACCCGGCCAACCGAGCTCGTACAACCAGTCGCGGTACGGCCGCGAACCGGCCAACCGCCGCACCGCCAAGCCGGTGACATCGATGATCGGGGAACCGTCCTGGTCGAACACGGTCAGGTCACCGGCACCCTCGCCCGGCGCCAGCCGGGCATGCACCCACACCGGACCCACCGGCCGGTGCCGCAGCACCAGCCGCCGCAGGCTCACCGGCACCACCGCCACCCCGGGCGGCACCGACCGCTGCTCGGCTGGCATCGGTAGCCGCCCGGATCGAGCGGCGCCCGCACCTGCCCGAGCGACTCCTCGGTACCGGTCCAGACCCGTTGCACACCCTGGAAGGCGGGCCGTGCTCGATGTCGCGCGCGGTGTAGTGGCGGTAGTGCTAGCCGCCGGCCACCTCGGTGGAACATCGTCGGCGGAGGGCGTCCAACGTGTCACCCGGGCCGGTTGCCTCCGGCATGGTGCGCGCCCGGCCGTGCGCGCAGCGCACCCACTGCTCGCCGTCGACGGCCCGGCCGAACACCTCGAACCGGCCCCGGTCCTCGAAGACCTGCGCGGTCCACGCACCCTCCGGGCCGAGCACGGCCATCCGCTCGAACGAGACGTCCTCGATGCACGCCCGCCCGGACGCGGCCAGCGCCATCTCCAGCTATGCCGTGGCCGGCAACACCCCAGCACTGTCCACCCGGTGCTCGGCCAGATACGACTCGCCCCGCCGGTCCCGCTGCCAGATCCGGGTGCCCGGGAGCGCGGCCGGGTTGACCGGCTCACCGAGCAGCGGGTACCCGCCGCCGGCCGGGCGGTGACTCGGTCGGGACACCCAGTACCGCTGTCGCTGCCACGGGTAGCTGGGCAACGGCACGCACTGCTCTCACCGTCTCGGGGAACCATTGCCGCCACGGCACCGGAGCCCTCGGTGCACAGCCGGGCCACCCACTCCCACAGCACCGGCGGCGAGGGACCGTCGCGGCGCATCGAGGCGAGCGCGAGGCCGGCGCCGTCCAGGTCTTCCTCGATCGCGGCAGCAGGATCGGGTGTGGGCTCAGCTCGACGAACACCGTGCGGCCCGCGTCCGCGAGCGTGGCCAGCACGGTGGAATACATCGGCACCGGTCGCGGGCGTCCGTTCGGCGAGCTCGCGGGCAGCGGTGATCACGTTGAGTGGCGCCGCGTTCGGGAGAGTTCGGATGCCAGTCAGACTGGCTGCGGCCAGGCTCTGGTGGCCATGCCGGGTCGCGTGGCCATCAGCTGGCTTGTGGCACAGCGGCCATCAGCTGACTGGCGGGTGATGGCCACGCGGTGCGGTGGCCATAGCGAGTGGCCGTACCGAGTGGCCATGGCGAGTGACTACGTCGTGCCGGATCGTCACTCTGAGTGGTTTGTGGGCGATCGCGGTGGCAGTGACTGTGCCCCGGTGGCCGCGTTCAGATGTGTTCCCGTTGAGCGCTGTGCTGGGCATGGACGAGTGCTGAAGGCCGCCGTAGTTCAACGGCTCTCTGGGAGGTAAAGGCCCAAAGTGGCCCAAAGGTCAGGTCCGAGGACGCCGTTCTTGTCTTTCTCGTGATTGAAGATCCGGTGCGAATTAAACGGCTCTCGCATTTTATTCCGCAACTGAAGTTTTGAGCGAGAGCGGGTTCATAATCGGAGCCGAACCAGGGCGGCTGCGCGACTGGCAAGAAATTAATAACATGATGAATTATGGTCACTAAATAGATACCGAATAGTTGGTCGGGCGCCGCTTCGTCCTATCTGAATTTGAGTGCGGTGTGGACAGCTCTTGAAATTCTCTGTACCTTGTCGAATGCGCGAATCGATCGACTTGGTGCCCAAGGCGCCGGGGATGCGCTCCCACGTGAAGTGACCGTGGTTAGCGTCGATTGGTGGGTACGTCTTCGGCCTGCTGGTGTGGGTGAGGACGGATCGACTTGCCTGGCCTTGTGGCCGTAAGGATGTTCCTCCACGTGATGTCGACCGTGGTTGGTTCCGATCACTCCAGTACGCGCAGGTCCCGTCAGAGTCTTGGCCGTTCCGAGGAGTGACGTTTCGATGGCTACCCCGACCGCACCCGTCCGGAGGCGCAGCAGCGCGCTCCGGTCGTCGGTGCTGCGCGGGCTGCTGTCGGTGGTGGCGTCGCTGTCGTTCGGGAAGGTGTTGCTCGGCGCCGCGATGCTGTGGATGGCCGCGACGTTCATTTCCGCCCAGTTCGTTTCTGATTCGGCCGTGCCGAATGCAGCTGGGCGGGGCGTCGTGCAATTGGTTGCTTACGAGCAGGATTCCGACGCGGACGCGGATGAGTCCGATTGGTCGTTTTCATTCAGTGGCGGCGAGCAAAAGTCGGCGCCGGTGAGCAATAGCGGTGGGGAATCCGTCGGTTTGGATGGTCGGATGGCGTCGATGGCCACGGTCACCCCGGCGCGGTCGTTGTCCGAATTGCGTGCCCGGTACCAGCCGGCGGTGGCCACCGAGTCCGTGGCCACGGACTCGGTCGAGTGGCCATTCGTTGGTGGCCACGACGGCACCGGTGGCCACGGTGGCCAGCAGGCCGTGGCCACGAGCAGCGGCCAGCACGGTGTGGCCACGGCCCGCGCAGTGGCTACGGACGGTAACCTTGGCCAGTCGGTGAACCAGACGGTTCACTCCGCCCTCGACCCGATGGCCGAGTTCGTCAGCGCCCTGCTCGACAAGATCGCCGGCGCGGCCGGTGGCGGTCCGGCGGTGCACGGCAAGCCCGTCACCGAGCCGGAGCCGAGCAAGGGCGAGGCGAGTTTCCACGCGCAGACCGACACCGAGCCGACGCAGCCCACCGCCGACCGGGACATCACGGACCGGACCGTCTCGGAGAAACGCACCGCCGCCGAGCCGAAGCGGACGATCGCCGCCGGGACCGAGCACACCGACCGCACCGCCTCGGCGCCCGCCGGTGAGACGGCCGACCCGACTGACTCCGCGGTGACCACGCTCGTGTCGGGTCTGCTAGACCGTCTGGCTGAGCACACCACCCACGGCGACCCGGCTGGCGACTCGGCCGCGACCCCGGCCGCACTGACGCGGGAGATCACCGCCCAGGTGCCAGACGCCGCCGCGAACGCCGACAACAGCGTCACCGGCGCGACCGACCGGACCGACCGGCTGGTCACTAACCGGCTGGCCGCGGCCGACCGGCTGGTGGATGAGCGCCTCGCCGACGCGAACCCGTTCCGCGCGGCGACGCCCCAACCGCAGACCAGTTCCGGCGGTGGCGCGGTGAAGGCGCCGGCGGCCGAGCAAGTCGACCAGATGATGGGCGACATGGTCGACCTGGTCTCCGGAATCGTCGGTGGCGTGGCCGGCCAGCACGCCGGCTCGCACACCCGGACCGCCCTGACCGAGCTGACCGGGCAGGTCTCCGAAGCGCTCGCGGTCAGCAACACACTCAACAAGCACAGCGGCGCCGCCGGTGGCTCGAGCGATCTGCAGCTCGCCCCGCCCGAGCGCGCCCCCAAGCATGTTTCCCACAGCGGGTCCGCCCTAGCGCCCGACAGCGATGAGGGACCCATCACCTGCCTGGCACACGGCTGCACCGACCAGCACCCCAGCCTGATCGGCCACCACCCCGGCATCGGCGGCGGACGCGGACCCCCAGCCACCCACCGCCCTCACCCCCAGCACGACAGCCCCTCCGAGAACGACCCGGCCTCCTGGTCGAGCGCACCGCGCTCCCGGACCGGCGGCACCGACAACTTCACCACCAACGGCAACGGCTCGAGCCAGACACCCCTCAAGCCAAGCACCAGCACCGGCCAGCAGGGCTCACAGCGTTCGCAGCGGCCAACCCAGCAAGACCTCGGCCAGGCCATCAGCACGCTAACCGAAAGCTTCGTCTCCGACCTGCTCGAGCCGCTCGGGGTCGGCAACGACTCCAACAGCAACACCGGCTCGGGCCAGACCCCGCACAAGCCCAGTACCGGCACCGGCCAGCAGAGCTCGCAGCGACCGACCCAGCAGCAGGATCTCGGCCAGACCATCAGCCAACTGACCAACGACTTCGTGTCTGGGCTGCTGCAGCTGCTCGACGTCGGCGGCAACTCCGGCAACACGGGGGGCGGACAGGGCGGCTCCGGGCAGCAGCGCCCGCTAGCCAACCAGAACACCAGCAGCGGCGGGAACGATGGCTCCGACCAGCAGCAGCTGGCCGCCGGGATCAGCAAGCTGACCAACGGCTTCGTCTCCGACCTGCTCGAGCTGCTCGGGCTCGGCAATGGCTCGAACAGCAACACCGCCTCGGGCCAGGCTCCGCAGCAGCCGAGCAACAGCAGCCAGCAGAATAGCCTGGGCCAGGCGCTCAGCCAGTCGGTCAACGACTTCTTGTCCGACCTGTTCAGCAAGCTGGGCATCTCCCGCCCGTCGGGCAACGGCCAGAGCCAGCAGGGTTCGCGGCAGCCGAGCCAGCAGCAGAACCCGGGCCAGGCGATCGGGCAGTTGACCAACACCTTCGTCGGCAACCTGCTCGAGCTGCTCGGTATCGGCGGCAACTCCAACGGCGGGTCGAACGGGGGCTCGAACGGTTCGGCCGGCGGTTCGAGCCAGGCCCAGCAGCAGTCCCAGCCGCAGCCGTCGTCGCTGGAGGACGCGCTGGGCAACTTCGTGAACACCGCCTCCGGGATCGTGTCCCAGGTGGCGGGTGAGCAGGCCGGCCAGCAGACCCAGCAGGCGCTGGGCACGCTGCTCGAGCAGCTGCTCTCCGGCGGGCAGAGCAACGGCGGCGGTGCCCAGCTGAGCGGCGGTGCCCAGCAGAGCGGTGCCGGCCAGGATCTGGCCGGGGCCATCTCGGACCGGACCGAGGAGTTCGCGTCGGACCTGATGGACCGCATCGACGGTGGCAACCGCGGCGAATCCCAGGACGGTGGCCCGTTCTCCGACGACCCGGGCTACTGGGAGGGCCTTTACTACGACGCGTTCATGGCCGAGGCCAAGGCCGCCGGCCAGCAACAGCAGGGTCAGTCCCAGCAGCAGGAGCAGCAGCAGGCGCCGAGCGTGGAAGACGCGCTGGGCAACTTCGTGAACACCGCCTCCGGCCTGGTCGGCCAGGTCGCCGGCGACGATGCGGCCGAGCAGACCCAGCAGGCGTTGGATGGGGTGTTCAACCAGTTGCTTTCGGGTGGTACCGGTGAAGGGGGCGGCACTACCCAGAACGCCGCCCAGCGCGGCGTGCGTCAGGCCGGCGTGAGCAGCGACCGGAGCCAGCAGTTGACCGGGCGGATCGGTGAGCGGACCGAGAAGTTTGTGTCCGACTTGCTGCGGGACCTCGGGGTGTCTCGTCCGAGCGCCGGAAAGCAGGCGGCGGTGAACCAGGCCAGCGGTCCTCAGCCCCAGCAGAAGCAGAACACCGACTATGACCTGGAGGAGGTGCTGGGCCGCTTCGGCAATGCCGCGACCAGGGTCGTGTCCCAGGTTGCCAGTGACAAAGCGGCCCGCCGAGTCAGCGAGGCGTTCGACGAGCTGCACAAGCAGATCGGAGGCGCCTTCTCCCAGCGTGAGTCGCATGGGAGTGTGCAGCGGCCGGTCCAGGCCAGCCACAACACCGGCCGCGAGGGTGGTCTGCTCGGTTCGATCGGTGACTCGGTGGATGAATTCCTGACCAACCTGTTCGACCAGATCGGTACCGGAGGTAAGGGCAACGACCAGGGTCAGGCCTCCGCGGGCCAGCGCCAGACTCATGGTTCACAGCGGCCCCAAAAGAGCGACATGGGTCAGCAGATCGGTGAGCTGACCAACGACTTCGTGGCCGACTTGCTTGACGCCCTGGGCGTCTCCGGCGGCAACTCCAACGGCAACGGCAGCTCCAACGGCGGCAGCAACTTGGGTAGCGGCAACGCCGGCGGCGACGCCAACACCGGCGGCAGCGGTGACGGGCAGGGCACTCGGCCGGCGGGCCTGGATGACTTCGCCCAGATCCTGGGCGGGGTCACTGGTGTGGTTTCCGGGCTGGTCGGTCAGGTGGCCGGGCAGCAGGCCGGTGAGCAGGCGCGGCAGATGCTGACCGCCGCGGCCCAGGACGTGCTGGACGCGCTGGCCGCCAGCGGGCGTTACGGCCAGGGCACCGGCGCCGGACAAAGCGGCGGCGAGGGCACCGGGCAGGCCGGGCAGGACAACAGCTGGGCGCTGAACAACGACGGCCAGTTCGCCGGCACCAACTGCGAGGGCGACGTCGAGTGCGCCCTCGCCGGCGGCGACCTGCAGACCCGCCAGCCGCAGTCGCTGTCCAACCGCGGCCCGCCGCAACTGCTGAACGATCCCAACCAGAACACCAGCCAGGACAGCACTGATCAGCCGCTGAACTGGTGGGACCCGAACTACTCGGAGCAGACCACCGCCAAGGCGCTGGGCGACCGGCTCGCGGTGATCCAGGGCCAGAAGAGCCTGGACGCCGCCAAGGGCCAACTCGACGCGGGCAAGCTCGCGCAGGCCGACTACGACAAGCAGGTCGCCGCCCAGCAGGCGCGCCAGACCACCGCCGACCAGTCCCAGAATCAGCTAGCCCAGCTCGACCCCTACAACAACCAGCTCCTCAACGACGTCGTCACCGGCCAGCAGAACCTCGGCACCGCCCAGACCCAGCTGGCCGCCGCCAAGACCCAGCTCGACCAGGGCAAGATCACCCAAGCCGACTACGACAAGCAGGCCGCCGCCTACAACGACCAGCGCGACACCGTGTTCGCCCAGACCGCCGAACTCCGGTCCGCCGCCGGGTACGGTCGGGCGACCCGCGCGGACGCCGGCTATGACGGTGCCGGTGCCGCCTGCTCCAACACCGGCGTGTTCGCCGAGTGCTCGGCCGCCGCGATCGATCCCACCACCGGCCAGGTGAAGCGGGACCAGAGCTTCTGCCTGGTCGGTGTCTCCGGTTGCTCCAGCACGGTGAGTGCTGGGGACCGCACCGCGAACGCGTTCTGCGACCCGACCAAGGGCTGCGGTACCGACACCAAGGCCGGCGCCACCACCGCCAACACCACCTGTGGCGTCGGCGAGTGCAACCTGTCGAGCACCGCCGACTCGCGTGGGGTGGACACCTTCTGCCAGGCCCGCAACGGCTGCACCGAAAACGGCCGCACCCCGACCCTGCCCGACGACACCGACCTAGCGAAGGGGAAGAAGGAGGGCTACGCCCAGACCACCGGCGCCTGCACCAAGGACTGCGCCCTGGCCGGCTACGCCACCATCACCGAGGCCGGCGCGGACTGCGCCACCCGCAACGGCATCTGCGACACCGACTCCACCGGTGCCCGCACCCGTGAGGACGTGCCGGACGACGAGACCCAGGCCCAGGCCGCCGAGCGTCGCAAGGAGAGCGGCTCCGCGACCAGCAAGGCGCACTGCGAGGTCACCACCATCGGCTGCGACACCACCACCACGGTGGCGGCCAAGCCGGACGAGTCCACCGGCCGTTCCGGCTGGCAGGCCGTGCTGGCTGGCGACAACGCCAGTACTGACACCACCGATGCGCCGGCCCCGGCCGCCGAGGCCGCAGCCCGCTGCGCCGAGGTCGCCACCGGCTGCAAGGGCAACGCCGCCACCAACACCGACGGCAAGACCGAGAAGACCACGATCACCAAGGCCCAGCCCGCGGTGCTCAACAGCGCCGGCGCCGAGGTTGCCCCGGCCACCGCCGAGCAGACCAACACCGACGTGCAGGCCCGCAACGGTGCCGCCAACTGCGAGATCAACGGCGGTGACTGCGTCGCTTCCTCCGGCGGTGACGAAGACCAGGGTTCGCTGAGCGCCAGCAACATCAACTGCGACCAGGCCGCCGGCTGCGGCGGTGCCGCGAACGCCGCCACCCACGCCGAGGCCACCGCGGGCCTGAACAACACCGCCGCCACCCAGGCCACCGGCGCCTTCCATCAGTGCACCGCCAGCGCCACCGACGGCCAGTGCGCGGTGGACGCCTCCTCGGTCGCCACCAATAGCGGCACCCCGCTCACCCCGGCCGACCTGGCCGTCCAGCCCGCCACCAACGCCGCCGGTGCCGCGACCACCGGCGCCTCGGCCGCTCCGGCCGCTCCGGTGGATGTGGCCGCCGAGCTGGCCAAGGGCCTGACCGCGAATAGCGACACCTACGCCGCCCTGCACTGCACCTCCGCCGACTGCCAGGGCGCGATCAACGGCGCCACGTCGGGCGGCGTCCCCGGCGCGAAGGACAGCATCGGCACCACCCGCTGCGAGGCCCACGGCGCCGGCGCCGACTGCGGCCAGGCCGCCTCCACCGAGATCTCCTACCGCGAGGCCCAGGCAGCCGGTCTGAACGGCCAGCCGGCCACTCCGGCCGGCACGGTCAGCGTCAGCCACGCCGACTCGCAGATCCGCTGCACCAACACCACCGAGACCGAGTGCGGCGGCAAGGCGTACGCCGAGACCTCCGCCCTGGACACCGCGGTCTCCCCGCACCGCCGCGGTTCCTCCACCACCGGCGACTGCACCGTGCGCGACGGCGGCTGCCTCGGCCAGGCGTCCTCCGACGCCTCCACCGTCACCGACTACATCAAGCTCGGCGCGGACGGCAAGCCGCTGCCCGGCCAGCCCACCGCCGGCCCGACCTCCACCTCCCGCGCCGCCGCGAGCGTGGACTGCCAGACCACCACCTGCAAGGGCACCGCGCACACCGCCTCCGCCGCCTTCGACGGCGCGGTCGACGGCGGCAAGCCGCGCGCCTCCGAAGCCACCGTCGGTTGCGAGCCGGGTGCGAGCAGCTGCCAGGTGCAGACCCTGTCCAACGCCTGGACCGGCACCGGCGCCGCCCTGACCTACGCCGGCGATGACGCCACCCCGAACGCCGAGCGCCTCGGCTCCGGCCCGTCCGCCGCCTCGGTCGCTGGCGGCAAGATGACCTGCCGGGCCGGCGAGCTCTGCGGCGGCGGGATCACCCTCACCGCGCTGGCCACGAACCCCGGCGTCTCCGACCAGCCGCGCGGCAACCAGGCCACCGGAGGCTGCCCCGGCGCGACCGGCGGCACCTGCACCGCGGTAGTCAACGGCGCCGCCTCGTCCAGCCCGGACGCCAACAGCATCAAGCCGATGGTGCGGGATCAGCCGACCGGCAACGCCACCACCAACATCGAGCAGATCGGTGGCGGAACCGGCACCGGCACCACGAGCGCGGGCAACGGCACCACCGCCTCCCAGGGCGGACAGAACAACAACGGTCAGCCCGGCCAGCAGCCCACCCAGCCAGCGACCGCCCCGGGCGCCAGTGCCAGCTCCGGCGGCCCGTCCGTGCCCGGCGCGTCCAGCTGGACCTCCGCCTGGGCCACCCTGAACTGCGACGGCAACGGCCGGTGCAGGGGCACCGCGCAGAGCTCGGCCACCGGAATCACCGGCGTCGACCACAACAGCGGCGGCACCGGTAACCACGGTCCCCCGGCTGAGCAGAGCCAAGCCACTGGCACTACTACCAGCACTTGCGACACCACCGGCGCCGCTTGCCAGGCCACCTCCAGCTCGATCGCCGGGGCCGGCCAGGTCGTCGCCGACATCGTCACCGAAAATAACAAGAGCACCGCGCAGCAGGCCACCCAGCAGGCAGCGCAAGCGCAGCAGGCCGCCGACCAGGCCGCCCAGGCGGCCGCCCTCCCTGGCGCCACCGACGCGCAGAAGCAGGCGGCGAGCGACGCTGCCAAGGCCGCCGACCAGGCCCGGCGGACCGCCCAACAGGCTACCGACGCCGCCACCAAGCCGGTTTCCCCGGACACGCTGCCGACCACCTGGTCCGAATCCTCCGCCGCCGCCCAGTGCGCCGGCCCCGGCTGCACCGCCAACGCCGCCGGCGTGACCTCCGGTCTCCCCGGTGCTTCGCACAGCCAAGCCGGCTGCACCGCCGGCACCGGCGGGTGCGCGGTCACCGGTAGCGCCACCGCGGTCACCTACCCCGCCCAACAGCAGCCGGGCCAGGACCAGGCCGCGCAGGGGCCGATCAGCCAGGCAGAGACCAGCGCCAGCGTCAGCTGCCCGGACACGGGGTGCTCCTCGGCGTCCAGCCAGTCCGACGCGACCGGCGCGGCGGACCCGATCGGGACTGGTTCGGCGACCGGGAAGGCCACTGCGGCCTGCCAGCCGGGCGTCGCCTGCCAGGCCGGTACCGGGGCCAGTACCTCCCAGGACTTCGCCGGGACCAGCGCCGCGTGTACCGGTGCCGGCTGTGTCACGCACACCGAGGACGCCGCCGAGCACGCTGGTTACCAGGGCGTCGGCCAGCACACCGCTTCGGCGCACACCGACTGCACCGCTGGCAACGATGGCCAGTGCTCCGGCCAGAGCCAGGCGGGCGCCACGGACACCGGCACCCAGGTCGGTGCCCAGTGCTCCGGTGCCGGTTGCGCCTTCGGCTACACGGCGCACAGCCAGGCGGACCAGGCTGCCGCCGGCAACAAGGCCAGCGCGGACGCGGGCTGTGGTGCTTCCGGCGGCGAGGGCGGCGGCTGGTGTGGCACCTCCGCGCTGGTGGAGGCCAAGGCGGACCATGCGATGGCCGCCGCGGCCTGCCAGGGCAGTGAGGGCTCCGGCTGCCACTACAGCTACCGGGCGGAGAGCCACGCGCACGCTTCCGGCGCCAACGGTGACGCGGTCGGTCACGCCGAAGGCGGTGTCGGCGGCGGTCAGGCGGTCACCACGGCGACCGCGTCCGGTACCGGTGACCAGGCCCAGGCGTCCGCGTCCTGCACGGGGACCGAGGGCACCAGCTGTAGCTACCACTGGGACGTGACCGCCTCGGCCAGCGCGAAGGATAAGAAGACTGGTTCCAACGCGCACGTCACGGCCAGTGACTCCGGCGGCGGTGGCATGGGCGGCGGCGGTGGCTGGGTCGCGGTGTCCGCGTCCGCGTCCGGCAACAGCGCCAGCATCACCGCGGCCTGCTCCAACCCGGCGCACTGCCAGGTCAGCGGCCAGGCCACCGCGAACGACTCGGCGAGCACCACGGGCACCGGCGCGGACGGCGCCCCGGGCATCTGGAACGCGCACAAGTCGGGCACCTGCACGCTGAGCCAGGCGGGAGGCTGCGGGGTTACCGCGATCGCCGACCCGGGCAACCCCACCGGCGGCACCGTGCAGTGCAGCGGCAATTACTCCGGCTGCACGCAGAGCAACGATGCGCCGACCTTCACCCCGACTGGCCCGCCGGGTGCGGTCGGGAACGGGAACGGCCAGCCGCCGGTCAACCTGAACGACCTCCCGGTGGAGGAGGGCGGCGCCACCGCGAGCGTCGACGACCACGGCCAGGCCACCCTGCAGGTCAAGCTGCCTGGCCAGGACAAGCCATCCGCCCCGGTCATCTGCGCGGACAAGTGCGACACCGGCGCCGCCCCGAACGACCCAAGGGCCAGCTACGACAAGAACGCACCGGCCACCGAGCGGGTAGTCTCCTCGATGCCCACCGCGCACGGCGATCCGCGCCGGGATGAGGTGCACGGCCAGACCTACGCCGGCATCAGCCAGGACGCCCAGGGGCACCGGCAGGCCAGCGTCGGCGGCCAGGGCTACGTGGTGAACGGCCGCACCGGCGCCCGCATCGATGTCGCCCCGGACAACCCGGAGACCCGCATCGACCTGTCGGTCAACGACAGCCGGGTGGGCTTCGACGGCACCGTCAACGCGCCCTTCAACTACACCGGCCCGACGATCCCCAACCTGGGCCGGAGCGATCAGCTGCGGTTCGCCGGCAACTCGGCGCACATCACCGGCGGCGACGGCGGTGGCTTCCAGCTCGCTGGTGGCCCGGTCATGTTGCAGACCGCCGAGGGCGAGACCGTTTACGCCAGCGGCATCGGCCCGAATCCGGCGGCCAACTTCACCATGCCAACCGCCGACGGCAAGCCGGGCAAGTACGTGGTCACCGGGCAGACCTGGACCGCGACCCTGCGCGACGGCCGGCACATGGAGAACAGCAACCCGAACCCAGGCGAGTACGACTCGCTCACCATGACCACGGCGGACGGCAAGGGCGTCGGCGGCGGCATGGACTGCTTCGGGGTGTGCTCAGAGACGTTGCCCGGCCCGGCACCGAAGATTAACTGCGCCGGGGACTGTGCGACCTATCTCCCCGGGTGGGCGGATACCAAGAACACCAACGTCACGACCTGCCCCGGCGTGTGCCACATGCAGGACGTGTTGCCCAACGGCAAGCCGGGTGACAAGGCGCAGAACGGCTACTTCGCGGTGGAGAGCTTCGCCGACGGCCCGATCACCCACGTGGACGCGCAAGGTGACCTGCAGGCGTGCGCCGACAAGGGCTGCCACTTCACCCAGTTCGGCCGCGACACCGACGGCAACGGCGGGTTCGCGGTGTGTGGGGGCGGACCGGCCGGCAGCGGGAACGGCGACGGCGGCTGCTTCGGGGTCAACCGGGAGGGCGACTGGGTCAACGGTGATGGCCGACCGGTCGACCCGAACGCCACCGACCACAGCCAGAAGTCCACCCTGCAGATGGGCACCGTGCTGCTGTACCGCAACAGCGACGGCTCCGGCATCGGCCAGTCCTGTGGCGCCGCCCAATGCCATGGCTCGGAGATCAAGCCGCACATCGGCTCCGACCCGGCCGCCTGGCAGAGCGAGCACCTCTACGAGTGGAACGGCACCCCGGACGCCGCCTGGATGCTGGGCGCACAGGGTGGCCCGCTGCACAACGCCGGCCTGAACAACGGCCAGCCCTACGACCGCCCGTCGCTGCACAACGCCGCCGACAACGAGCTGGCCACGCAGTTGGGCAAGGACCCCAACGACCCTAACCTGCGACTGCCGGCGCTCACCGAAGCCGCCAGGGCCAGCCTCAGCCCGGGGGACCAGCAGCGCTACGACGCGTCCCTGCCGCCGATTTCCTCGGTGGACAAGGACTACATGGCCGGCATGTACGTGGTGGGCAAGAGCGACAACGACTTCCTCACCAAGACCTACGCCGGAATCAAGCCGCAGATCGACACCGTAGTGAACGCCATCGACGGCGCCCGCGCCGATGGGCACGTGTCCAACACGGAGCTGGCCGCCATCCAGCCGCAGATCGACGAGCTGAACAAGACGGCGCCCGGCGTACTCGCCCGGTGGGAGAACGCCAGGGAGATCACAGACTCGATCAACAAGGCGACCTACATCAAGCCGTTCATCGACAACTCCGACGCGGACCTGCAGAACAACCCCGAGCTGACCAGAAAGCTGGCAGCGATGGGTCCGCCGCTCACCCCGGAGGAGCAGGCCAAGAACCCCACCCCGGTGCAGATCGCGCAGCGCAACACCCAGCTCGCCCAGCAGCAGCAGGCGATCGCGCAGACCGCGATGCTGCAGACCAACAGCGAGTGGCTCGACCTGGCGGCCCAGGGTCAGCAGCTGCAGAGCGAGGTCGACGCGTTCAACCACAACCCGAACGGGAGCGTCGACCAGCAGAACGTGCTGAACCAGCAGGTCGCGGCGTTCAACGCGCGGCGCGACCAGCTGACCGGGCAGAGCGAGGCGGGCCAGGAGAAGCTGGACGCGGCCAACCAGCAACTGCGCCAGATCGACCTGGCGATGGCCGACGCCTCGCCGGACCACCAGTGGGCGCAGCAGCTGCACCAGGCCGACGCGGACGCCACCCGCAAGGAGAAGCTGGCCGCCGACCTGGCGAATGCCAAGGACGGCAACCAGAACAAGCTGGCCCCCACCGTGCGTGACTACGCACAGCTGGCCGGCCTGAACTACGCCTCGGTCAGCCAGACGCCCACGGTCAACTTCGCCAACCGGCTCGGCTCGTCGATCCAGCTGCCCTCCACCGGACTACCGGACACGATCTATGCCCAGCAGGCGGCGATCAACCTGCCGGCTTACCGGTCGGCCCCCGGACCGATGGCGGACGAGATCAAGCACCTGGACGAGCAGGGAGTGTTGGCGGACATCGCCTCGACCCAGTCGCTCGACCAGTACCTGCGCGGCCGGTTCACCCCTTACGCGGCCGACCAGCAGGCCGTACGGGACCTGCTGGGCCAGGCCAACAAGGACGATCCGAGCAAGACCGACGACGCCATCGATGCGCTGAACGACATCAGCGGCAACGGGCCGGTCATGGTCATTCCGCTGGATTACCGGGGTGAGGACTGCCAGTACTGCAACGGGTTCGTGTTCGGCAAACGGGACGCCGACGGCAACTTGGTGCTCGTCGACTCCAACGGCGACACCTACTCCGGCGACAACCCGGATGAAGCCATGAGGGACTTCCGGCTGAACAATGACCTGTACAACGACGACGGGCACTTGGTTTACGCCGGCGACCTGGACAAGACGAGCCCCACCGGTTCGATCAGGCTGGCCGAGATGTCCTCGCACGAGACCGGCTTCTGGCAGGGTGTCGCGGACGGTGGGGCGGCGATTGCCGGGGTGCTCGGCGCTGGACTGCTCTACGTGGCGGCGGCCGGTACCGAAGTGGGCACCGCTGGGATCGGCACCCCCGTCGCCGGCGGGATGGCGCTCGCCGGCACCGCGCTAGTCAGCGGCTCGATCTCCTACTGGGTTGGCCGTTCGGCGATCATGCTGGGCAACCGCTTGATGCACAACCAGAGCATCAACCCGTTCAACCCGGACGTCACCCAGCTGTATCTGACCGCGATCAGCGGCGGGATGATGGGGTACGGGGCGGGGGTCAACTCGCTGGCCGAGGCCGGGGTCAGCGCATTCACCGGTCCTCGCATGGCTGCATCGGCCGGGATGGTGGGCCGGCTCGGCAATGGCCTGATGCTGAGCCAGGCGGTCGGCTACGGCGTCGTGACGCTGGCCCAGCTGCCGTTCATGCCGTCGGTCGGGATGCAACTGCAGGCGCTCGAGGACATCTCGATCACGGCGGCGATGCTTGGCCAGGGCAAGATGTACCGGGCGGTGGACGACCGGATCGCTCCTAAGGGGGTCAGGCTCACCCCGACGCAGAACAACCTGGGTGGCCAGCTGCGCGCGCCGACACCACAGCCGGCGCCGCGGCTCCTCCAGACCAACGTCCAGCGGCCGTTCGTCGACCGGCTTGAAGAGGCGCTTCCCAGGGTGGGGGCGCGCGCCAAGGTCAGTGAGCTGAGCACGCGGCACGGGGTTACCGAGGGCACCGTCACGGACACAGTCCGGGACGCAATGCCCTACCCGGACGGCCAACCGCGCTACACGACGGTCCACACCGCCGAGGGCGCGTACGTGGTCCGAACCCCGGCTCGTCGGGATACGGGCTTGGGCCGGCTGTACGCGGACGAGAACGGCAACTCGCTGCGCTTCACCATGTCGACCGACTCCTCCACTCCGGAAGGCAAGCCGTTCCGCGAGATGACACCGGACGAGCTGTGGGCGCTCCACGAGCAGATCCAGGGCGGGGTGCGGCCCGGCGAACCGGCGAATTCAGAGCCGTCGGCGACCCGGCCCGGCGGGTCGGAGGAGCTCGGAACCGGTGGGTCGAAGCCCTCGGGCTCGGTGCTTGAGCCGGGTCAGGAGCCGGTGACCGGGACAGGCGGTAGGCCAGCGGTCGAACCTAAGTCGGTCGGTGAGCCGGTCAGCCGGGGCTCGGTGAGCGAGCCTGCGTCGCGGCAGGCCGTGAGCGAGCCGACCCAGGAGCCCGTGGGTCCGGCCCAGCAGCCGGCGTCGAGCAACCCGGCCGGGCGTGACGCGGCGGGCAACCCGGCGGCCACCCCGGTCGCGGGCGCCGGGCCGGTCGGTGGCGGGCAAGTTGGTGGCCCTGGGCAAGTTGGTGCCGCCGCCGGCCAGCGCCCGGCGGATGCGACGGCCGCCGGCGGACCGGGCGGTCCGGCCGGCGCCAACCAGCCCTCCGCCGGTTCGCCCGGCACCAACCAGCTTCCCGGTAGCAACCCGCCCTCGGCCGGCCGGCCCGGCTCGAACGACGCGCTGGCCGGCCCCGGCATCGGAACCCGTGGCTCCGTTGGGCGCACCGGCGGTCCGGTCGGCTCGCCGGCCGCCGGATCCCCGCCGGCCGGCGGCCCCGCGACCGGTGCGACGCCGAAGCAGGCGGGCGCCGAGGACAGCGGGTCACAGACCGTCCAGGCAAAGATCTCGACGACAGGTGAGGATGGCGTCGGCTCGTCGGCATCGCCGACGAGCGTCGAGGGCACGGTCGTGTCCAGCACGACCGTCCCGCCGGGCGGTGGGTCCACCGGCCGCTCCGGACACGGTGGCGCCCCCCCGGGCCAGCCCCGACAACCCGCGCCCGACGTGCCACCGACCGGCTCCGTCGCCGGCACTGGCACCGGGTCGACCAACGCGCACGCCGCCACCGCGGAGATGGCCGGCGGCCCCAACTCGACACCGCTCGACTCGGCCGCGCCGGCGGGTGAGCGGGGTTCACAGGCCCCCAGCCTCGGTGAACGGGCTGAGTACTTCACCCTGCCGCCGCCCAGAGCAGATACTTCCCGCGAAGGCGCGGCACCACGCCCGATGTCCGCCGGCACCGTCCAGGGGCTGACGGTCACGGTGGTGTACGCCCGTGACGGCTCCGAGCTGCTGCCTCCGCTGCGCGCGAAGGTAGACCAGCTCGAGCAGCAGATGAACGACGCCCGCAATGCCCGGAGCAAGGCCTCGGTCAAGGCCGATACGTTCACGGAGGGGCAGCGGCTGAGCGCCGAGCGCGACGAGCTGATGGCCGGTGACCCCAACCTGGTCCTGTCCGAGCTGCCTCGGGACGAGATACCTGGTCAGCGTGCTTGGAACGACTCGGTAGTTATCCGGCTCGGCCCGAACGGTCAGCTGCGGCTGGAGACGCCTGACCGCCCGACGGTGGCCGAGCGCCACGCCGCCCGGGTGGCCGAGCTGAACGAGTCGGCCGCGCGTACCCAGGCGCGGCTGCGGGAGATCGACGCCAGGCTTGCCGAGCTGGACAGCTGGGCACCGGTCGAGCGGGCCTCGCTGGACTTCTACGCCGCACAGGACGAGTTGGCGGGGGCACAGGAACGGGTCACCGCGCGCCGCAAGGCACACGACGGACCGCTGGGCATAGCCGAGGTGCCTGCCCGATTCGACGAGGCGGGCTACCAGATCGGCGAGACCCGGCTGCCCGACCTGAGCGCCGAGCCGCCGCTGCCTAATCTGGAGTCCCCGGAGCGGACGAACCCACTGCCGACCATGCGCGACATGCTGGGTCGAATCCGGAATATCCTGCAGAAGCCGGTGCTGGCCGTCGCCTTCGGGGCCGGGACCCTCGCGCCGCACCCGGTGGAGCCGCCCGCCGAGCCGCCCGCCACGGCGATGGAGGCGCAGGCCGATCCAATCCAGGTAGGCAAGGCACAGGAGCTGCGCGCGGAGCTGCCGCAGACCGGCCAGCGGACCGTCGAGGAGAACCCGGCGAAGCAGAACACCACGCCGGACCTTACGAACCCCGAGACGGCCCCGCAGGCGCCGGCGGCACCGGCGGTGGCGCAAGTCGACGGGCTGCCGGTATTCGACCCTCCCACGCTGGACCAGGCCCAGTACTTTCTGGACACCGGGTTGTTGCCGGGCCAGGGCCACGGGGATCATCAGGACCGTGCGGTTGCCCTGGCCAACGCTCCGACCGACCCGCCGCACGGGTTCATGGAGATCGATCCGCTGGTGTGGGACTGGCGGGCGGTGGATCCCGAGTACCGGATGAGGGGCAGGCCGCACCTCGGCGGGCCCGGCCGCCGGGATGACCCGTCGCGCCACGAGCTGGTGGCCCCGTCGGGGATCTCCACCGAGACTTGGGCCGGCTACAGCCCGCTGCAGCGCGCGGTGGCCTGGCAGCAGGCCATCGATCAGGTGAACGCCCGGGCCAGCGCGGCCGAGCAGCGTTACCTGGAGCTGACCAAGGCGGCCGCCGACTACCGGCAACGCACCCTGGCGAACGAGACGAGAATCCGGGAGATCCAGGAGGAGATGCGCGACCTCGCGCGGACCCGGTACGGCCTGGTAGACAGGGCGGCCGAGCGGCCGACCAACGAGAAAATGTCCTTCACCGACGCGCTCGCCAGGGACGCGTGGGAGGAGGCCGAGCGGCCGCTGCGCCGGCTGCAGCTGGAGCAAGAGCTGGCCGAACGTACCTGGCTGCGCGGTGAGCTGGCCCGGATGCGGGGCGGCAACACCCGCGCGCTGCGCGAGCACCGCCTGAGCTACTCCCGCAACCGGTACCTCGCCATGCACGACTGGGCATCGGCCGCCGAGGAGTACGTGCTGCTGCATCGGGCCGTGGCGCTGCGCACCCTGTCGGGTATCCGCCAGCTGATGGCGCTGGACCGGCGGAATGGCGCTAAGACCGGGGTGCAGGGCTTCTTCCAGCCGAGCATGCCGAACTGGACCGGTGCCGGGGTGCCCGCAGAGGAGATCGCCGGGCGCCGCTGGGCCGCCCGGCTGGTCGAGGTGCTCGGCCTGTCCCCGGAGATCACCGGGCAACTGCGCCGGCTGGCCACCAGCGCGGACGGGGTCCGCGAGCTGCGCGCGCTGCTGGCCCTCGGGGAACACTCGGACGAGGTGGCGGACCGGCTGCTCGCCGAGTTCTCCGCGCGCAACGGGTTTTACTGGGTGGGCGGCACCCGCCAGGCCGTGCTGGTCGCGCTACCCCGCGACCAGGTGGGCCGGTGGCTGGTCAACGGGCTGGCCCCGATTTACACCCAGCGCAAGGCCGCCGGCGTTGAGCAGGCGCTGCGCACCGCCGGTGCCAAAGCGTCGCTGCGGGCGGCCCTGCCGCAGGGCTCGCGCACCGGTGCGGTAGGGCTTGGTTGGGGTGGGCCGTTGACGCTGCGGCGGTCGATGAGCCGCGCGGAGATCAACGAGTTCAAGAAGATCCTGCCGGGGTTGATGATTGCGGCCCGGGTGGAAGAGCAGGTCGAACAGCGGATCAGCGACAGGTTGCCGTTCGATCGGCGTGGTCCGCGGGATACCGTCCTGGATGCCGAGCTGGCCAGGCCGATACTGCGTCGCTCCGGGCTGGAGTGGTTGATCGACGAGCTAATGTTCTTTGGCTGGCGGCACTACCGCCTTGCCAAGGCCGGGACGCGGATCATGTTCCGGCATCGAGCCGTAGAGATCCTGGCGCGTGTCCCATACTTGCCGGCCGGCTGGTTCGACGACGTCGACACGCACGAGCGCGACGAGATGGACGGCGTGTTCGACCTGCTGCCCGCCTCCGAGCACACCCACGACGTCCAGCCGCTGCGCCAGGCCTACTTCGAGGCCGGTGAGAAGCTGGACAGCGCGACACAGACGGCCCGCCGGTCCGGGCACAACGTGGTCGGGCCATTCGCTCCTCGCCGACCGGTGGCCCGCCCCGCACCCCTCGAGACGGCGCAACAACCGAACGCGGCGACCTTCGCGGGGGCACCCGAAGCGCACCGCGGTGTGCTGGCCCGCCTCTACGAGCGGGCCTTTGAAGCGCTGTGGCGCGACGCGGCCGGGGACGGCCGGGACCTGGACCGGCTGAACTGGCTGTTGCTGCAGCTAGGCGGCGCGGTCGCCCAGCCGGCGGTTCCGTCCACCCAACCCGATAGCGCCCTCGGGCTACTCGGCTCGATGTGGGCCGCCAAGACGGCGACCGAAGACCTGCTGGCCGAAGAACAACCTTGGCCGCAGCGCGAAATGTTGGAGCGCACCATTCGGAGCATGGTGGCCCAGCGCGACGGTTTCCGCTTCCACGGCCACGACCCCGCACACTGGTTCCGACTCGAGGGCTGGGAGTCGTTGAGCCCGCGGGCACGGGAGAACTTCACCCAGGTGCTGCGGCTGGCGCTGGCTGCCGGGCCCGGCCACCAGCTGGGCAGGGGTGCGCGCCCCGTGCTGCGTTTCCTCACCGACAAGAAGTTCGACGAGACCTACCTGCCCGATGACATGCGGTTCTACCTCCGCGGGGATCTACAGATCAAGGCGGTCACCGTGCCCGGCGTGGAGATGGTGTTCCGTAGCTCGATCTTCGAAGGCCACCTCGACCAGACGGCGCTGGTCGACGCGGTCGGGTTCCTGGTGCATGAGTGGGTGTACTACCAGGACCTGACCACCCGAGACAGGGCACAGGCCGAACGCAACGCCTACTTCATCCAGCACCTGGTCGAGCAGGCGGTGCACTGGCGGATCAGCCTGACCAGCTACGAGTCCGTGTTGCTGGCCTCCGCCGAGCGGCGCCGCAACGAGGCGCACAACTTCGCCGCGCAGCGTTTCCGCGCGGAGTTTTGGGCCGCGCTGGCCCGCCAACGTCGCCCCTGGTGGAAGGCACCCGCCGACTACCCGCTGACCGAGGGCGCTACCACCCACCTCGACCACGTAACCTCCGGGTCTCTCGGCCTGCCCGTGGTCAGCTCGCCGCGCGGCCGCGACGAGCTGTCCCCGGCTGGCAAGCACGATGCCGAGTCTTGGGTGGGATTCGGTGCACAGGCCCGCGCACCGCCGCCGACGAACACTCCGGACGGCAGCCACGGCCGCGATGAGCTGCCTGAGCTGGCGGTGATCGCGTTCGGCGCCGATGGGCGGCCGGTCGATTTCGACCCGGCCACGCTGCGCGAGATCGACGCGGCACTGCGTGAACTGGACGCCCGGGGGCGGATCCTGGATCATGCGTCCGCGCTCAGGCATGACAGCCCCGCGGGGCTGTGGCAGGAGCTCGGGCTGACCTTCGGGATGGCCCACGAAGCCCTGGAGACCGAGCTCGAACGGCTGCTGTCCGCCACCGGCCTCAGTGGCATCAACGTGCTCTTCGTGCTGCACCGGGCGACCGGCCGCGTGATCTCCGGCATCCGGTTCCACAGCGACGTGATCGACCACTTCGGTGCGGCCGCGGCGATCACCGAGCGGGCCGTCTGGCTGCACGCCCAGCACCCGGACTGGACGGCCGAGCGGGTGTGGCGGGAACTGGACACGCAGGCGGCGTACACCGCGTTGCTGAAGGGTCTGCTGGACTCGGTGGCGACCACCCTCGGTACCTGGGAGATGCTGCTCAGCCAGATCGCCAACGGCCAGCTCACCGACCGGCGGGACAAGGCGGCCCCCGCACTGGAGCAGGCGGCGCGGCGGCTGTACACCGCGCGGTTGCTCGGCGAACCGGGTGTCCGGTCGGAGTGGGCACACCTGGCGGCCCGGTACTCGGCCCTGATCGGAAAGCTCGGCACGCTACGCGACACACTGCGCTCGATTCTCGAGGTCGCGGGCGGCGCGCCGGCCCCGGTGGAACCCGAGCCGGCCCCGGCCACCATGGAGGACCAGCTCAGCTACGACGACCCCCGGCTGGCCGGGCTGGCCGACGAGACCCAGGAAGACCAGGCCGTGGAGGCCTACGCGGCGCTGCGCTACTACCAGGCGGCCGTCCGTCCTTACCTCGACCGCCCCGGCGATCCGGCCACCAGCTGGCAGCGGCTGCTGGCAGAGCTGGAGGAAGACCCCAGCGAGGGCCTGGCCGGCCTGCTGGAGGACCTGGCCGAGCTGCCGGGCATCCCGCTGGTGACGGAGCTGACCGCGGAGAGCGAGCAGCTCCACGCCGACGTGGTCCAGCTGCGTAATACCGCATCGGACGGCCCGCTGGCCCTCGATGCGGTCGACAGCTCGGGGAACCGCGAGATGGTGGACGCGGTGTTCTGGGTGCAGGAGCGCACCGGCCGGACGATGCCGCTCGCCGCCGACGTGGCTACCGAGCTGGGCATCACCGAGACCGAACTGGCCCAGCGGCTGGCCGAGGCCGACGGCCCGTTCGAGTATCACGCCGCCGGCGGCCGCGGCTACGTCCGGACCCGCCAGTCGCCAACCATGCACTACACCGGTCTAGAGCCGGAGGACCGCGACAGACGCGCAAATATCGGCGAGCTGGCGGAACTCGCCGCACAGGCGGCGACCGAGCTGACGGCCGCGGAGTCGCTGCTGGCCGGCGCGCAGCGTGACTACGACGCACCCGCACCGGGTGATGCGAACACCGTGGATTCGTGGCAGCTGGTGCCGCCGGCGCTGGAGCGGGCAACCCTCGCACTGGCGCACGCCGAGCTGGCGATGGCCGGGCTGCCGATGGATGCGCGGTTGTTTGAGCTGGCCGAGCGGTTTGGCGCCGCGCTGCGGGAGCTGGATCGCCTGGGTGCCCACACCAGCGACAAGTTCTGGGACGACCCCTACCGGTTCAGCCACCTGCAGCGGGTATTCCAGGACGCACTGGACACCGATTTCGACCCGCGCCCGCTGGCCGACGCCGTGGACATGGTCGAGCTGACCGAGGCGGAGATCCGCGAGGTCGTGGAAAACGCCCCGGATCTGCTGCGGTTCGGTCCGCAGAAGTGGCAGCCGGTGCGCGTGGTACCGGCTGGCGCGGTCGCCGCCGGGTTCACCGTGGAGGTGGACCGGGGCATCACGCTGGAGCATCGGTTTGGCAACGAGGGCACGTTGGTAGTCAGCGCCAAGGTGCTGGGCCAGATCGCCGAGGACGCCCGGGTGTGGTTGCCGGCCGCACTTGACCAGCGGGGCCGCATCGCCTGGCTACTTGGGCTGGTCGGTGACGCGGCAACGCTCGGGGTCACCGAGTTCGACGCGGCCCGGCCGGCGGGCCTGGCACCCACAAACCCCGGACGGGTGGCCAGCGGGATCGAGCTGATGCTCGTCGAGGTCGAGCCGCGTCGCTACCAGCTCGAGCAGGTTCGGCCGACTGTCGCCGAGACCGGCCTGCCGGTGCAGCTGCCCGGCGGCGGAGTGATCTACGCACCGATCACCAGCACCTCCGACGCCGCCGACGCGGACGCGGCCGCCCTGACGCTCACGGGCGAGGGCTGGACCGGCGCGGTGGTCACCAACGGCGGCGAGCGCGGCAACAACCAGGACGGCGGGCTGCTCGGCGAACAGGACGGTCGGTTCGTCGGCGCGATCGGTGACGGCGTCAGCCACTCGGCACACCCGCGCGACGGCGCGCACGCCGCCATCGAGCTCGGCGCCACCACGTTGCTGTACTCCGCCCCGGCGGCGTTCGGCGCCCCAGACCGGCAGGCCGAGCTCGCGGTGCGCGTGGCCAACAAGGGGGTCATGGCGGTCCCCGGCACCCCGGAACACGACCACTCGGCAACCACCTACGCCGCGATCCAGATCGTTCCGCTGCCGGACGGCCGCTATCGGGCCACCGTGCTGGCCACCGGCGACAGCGTCGTCTATCGCGTCACCCAGAACCGGGTCATCCCGGTCAACAAGCCCGAGTTCCACGAAGGCAGGCGCAACCAGCCGAAGGGGCTGCTGGGCAGGATGATGGCGGAACACAGCCTGCAGGCGCTGACCTTCGTGCTGGAGGAAGGCGAGTGGCTGATCGCGGTCACCGACGGCGTCACCCGCTACCTCTCGGCGGACGGCCACGAGCTGCTCGATCTGATCCGCGGCGCCACCGACCCGGCCAGCGCCGCCCAGGCCATTATCGACTTCGCGGTGGCGCCGGTGCGGGGCGAAGACCACGCCACCGCCCTGGTCATGGCCCCGAGCACCGGCCCGGCCGGCGTGCCCCACGCACCGAAGGACCCGACGGTGGCGGTTCGGTTGCCGGCCCAGCCTCGGCGGTCCGGTGCCAGCTTCACCGAGGATGAGCGAGGCTCCATCGAGAAGGCCGTTGCGCGTTCCGTGCCGGTGCTGCGCATCCACCAGCCACGCGGCGAGCGCAAGGGCCTGGTCGTCCTCGAGCACCTCACCGAGCACATGCGCTGGCACTACGCCGGCAGCCCGACCGATCTGTACTACTACCCGGCACCGGACGGCTGGGACTACCTCGACGCCCGCACGTACGCCGCGCTGCGGGCCGGCGCCGACCTGGACGAAGCCCCCCAGCCGGACGAATCGGTTCAACTCGAAGAGCCGGTGGCGGAGCCGGACTGGGATTCCCTGGCCCGGCGGGCCGAGCAGGTGGCCGCGTTGCGCCCCGGCGACCCGGAGGTGTTCTGGGACGCTCTGGCCGGGATCACCGGCGCGATGAAGGCGGCCCACCTGTGGTTCTTCGACCAGCTGGAGACCCGCGCCGAGCAGGCCAAATACATCGACCGGCTGGCCCCGATCGCCCGCGTGCTCGCTGAAGCCATCCAGGGCCAGGACCTCACCCGGGCCATGCTGGGTGGCCAAGCCCGGGTGTTCTACCTGCGGGACACGGTGCTCGGCGCGATCGGCAACGCCTCGGTGCTGCTGCGTCCACAACCCGCGCCTGCCCAGCGGGGCCGGTTCAGCAGGTTGGTGCGGGCACTCATCGGCGGCCCCAGCGCGGTGCTCAACCCCGTCGACGGTGGGAAGCCGGTCAAGCTTGCCCCTGGCGCGCGGCGGCGCATCGGGCGCGGCGGGCCCGGCGAGACCAACGGCAATGACATCCTCGTTGACGACCCCCGAACCTCCCGTACCCACGCGGACATCGGCTACGACGCCGAACAGGGTGGCTGGGTACTGCGCGACATCGGTTCCACTAACGGCACGTTCGTCAACGAGGAGCCGATCGAGGAGCGCCTACTCGCCGACGGCGACCAGGTCAGCCTGGGTCGCGAACAGGGCCAGCACTTCACCTTCGGCGCGGGTCACCGGCCCGACCGGAGTTGGGCACCACTGGCCGGCCTGTTCTTCGGGAACAACTGGCTCACCGAGTGGGCCGCCACGCACCCGGTGTGGGCCAATGTGGTCGCCAGCGCCATCACGGTGGCCGTCGCGACGATCGTGCCGCGTCCCTGGCTTGTTCGCCTGCGCGACGGCGGCCACCCGATCAGGGCGGCCACTGTCGCCGATAGCAGTGGCGGGCCGTCCGTGGGCAGTGGCGCAGCCGGGTCGCCCCTGGGTGGGGCGCCGGCGGCGAGCACGCCGGAACAGAGCGCCACTGGGGCGGAGGGTTCGTCGGGCGCCGCCGAGTTCCGGAATGGGCGGCCAGAATCCGGGCGACGCCTCGCCACCCAGCCGCGCGGACCACCCACCCCGGCGCCCGGTGCGGGTGCGTTCTCCCACCAGCCGTACACCACCGGCCAGCGAGACTTCCTGCGCCACGTGGTACCCGACCTGTCCCGCCGCGACCCGAACACCACCGAGCGCGCGCTGCTCGGCGACGACCTGGACCAGCGGGAGCAGATCCTCCCGGACACCGAGGTCGACCGCCTGGCCTCCGGCGTGCTCGGCCAGCCGATCGACGGCCTGGACGCGTTCACCTGGGTCGACGCCGACGGCTGGCACACCGTCTACTCGGAGAGGTCGCTGCTCGGCATCCGGAACCCGGCGTTCTGGGCACACGTGCGCCGGCACGAAAAGAACTTCCACCGCACCGGCACCGAATACGACGAAGCAGCCCACCGGGCCGACCTGACCCAGGGCAACAGACTGATGTTGGTGCTTGGTGGCCTATTTGTGCCCGGCGCGGAGGTACCGCTTCTCGAGTTCGGTTCATTCATATTTGACAGGGACCAAATCAAGATCGCGGTGGCCGTACAGCTACTGCGCGAAACGGTTACCGGCCGGGAGGCGCTGGCCGCTCTGAAGGCGTACGGGCCGGTCACGATAGAGGTCGAAGATCTGGGGTCGTCGAAGGGGGGGACAGTCGTGGGCGATGCGGTCATTGTCTCCCCGATGGTCTTGAAGCTGCTGACCCGGGAAGAGCTCGGCGAGATCATTGGCCATGAGCTCATGCACCTCACCCCGCGCAATGAATTCGGGCGAGAGATCATCACGGTAGAAAATGGAAAAGAAATAACAGTAGGCATGGGTACCGAACTCAGGCAGTGGGCATGGGGGTTCCGGTACCGGGCCGAAGTTGGTCTCGACAAGAGCGACCGGAGCCTTCTCGAGGTGCTGCGTTTTCTGGAAGACTCCCCTTACCCGCAGTACCAGCCCGGGATGGCCGACCGTGTCGAGCAGGAAGCCCGCCGTCGGATGCGTCTGCGGTCCGACCGGATCGGTACCGCGCCGCAAGCCACGCAGACGCAGCTCGACAGGGCGCGTCGCTGGGGCGAGGGCGGACCGCCCCGCGGGATCGACCAGGACCTTTGGCAGGCGGCCAGCGCAACCGAGCGTGCCCTGGAATGGGCGGTCATGCTCCTGAGGACCAAAGATACGGATTACGATTTGGCTCTGGAGTCCGGTGACGACGCAAAAACCCTGTACGCGTGGGAGCGGTTCTGGCAAGCCGAGTCCGTGGTTCACCAACTGAAGATCGAGCTGGTTCGCAAGGTTCTCTTCGAGCAACTGGCCGAGCGGTTCACACCGTTGCCTCGACTGCCCCGAGCGGTCGCCGAGTTCGGCGACTGGCTGATGGCTATCGGCCCCGGCGAGCAGGCACAATTGGCCGAATCCGGGCTCGCCGTGGCGAGCGTGCTGCGTCTCTTCCGGGAACAACCGCAGTTTGGGAAAACCGTCGATGCGGCGTTCCTTGACCGACTGAACCAGGCAAAGCAGCGCTACGGCGTCGACACGTTCAAGCTATTCGCGGAGTTTGTCGACGGCGCCCTCAAGGTAGGCAATTTCCCGAGCATCGAACCACCACCCGGGACCACACTCATTGAATACCAACAGCTCCTGAAAGCAGATAGAGCGAAAATTTGGCGTGACTATGAAAACGGCGCTCATACGCCCGTGCGCAAGAACGGCATTGACCACGGCTACTGGATCGAACGCGAAGAGCGCGCAGGCACCGGGTTCGACCTTGTCCTGATCGACGAACAGAGCCGCCGCGCCGGGAAGCCATGGACCGGTGCCGGTGCGTTCTCCCACCAGCCGTACACCACCGGCCAGCGAGACTTCCTGCGCCACGTGGTACCCGACCTGTCCCGCCGCGACCCGAACACCACCGAGCGCGCGCTGCTCGGCGACGACCTGGACCAGCGGGAGCAGATCCTCCCGGACACCGAGGTCGACCGCCTGGCCTCCGGCGTGCTCGGCCAGCCGATCGACGGCCTGGACGCGTTCACCTGGGTCGACGCCGACGGCTGGCACACCGTCTACTCGGAGAGGTCGCTGCTCGGCATCCGGAACTCGGCGTTCTGGGCACACGTGCGCCGGCACGAAAAGAACTTCCACCGCACCGGCACCGAATACGACGAAGCAGCCCACCGGGCCGACCTGACCCAGGGCAACACACTGCGCGCCCGGGTGGGCCAGGCGCCGGCCAGGACCGTTGACGAGGTCTTGGCCGACGCCGAAGACGCCGCGGCCCGGTTCGGTCATGCCGCAGACCTGGACCGGTTCCAGCGCGGCTTGGTCATCGCCCACGAGAACGGGCATCGCACCGGCGCGGTCACCGAGGCTAACCACGCCGCGCTCACTCGGCAGACCCTCGATGACCTGCGTGCCTTGGGTGTCGCCGGGCCTGCCGACTCCGAGGCCTTCGCCCGGGTGATGTTCCGTTCGGTGCTGAACCAGATCGACTTCGAGAAGCAACTGGCTGAGCCCGCGACGGTCAACGGTTGCGCGGCGCCCAGTGACGGCCACACCGACGAGGACAACGGGCCGGCTTCTGGCCCGACCGCCTCCAGTGGTCGCGCCGGTGAGCAGCTGACTGAAAACCGCACCAACAAAAACCACACCGGTGACACCGGCGACGACAACACCGGCGGTAATGGTTCGGACCGGAACTCGAGCCTGGCGCCGTTGGCGGCCGGGGCCGGCCTGACCGGACACCACTGGGCCACCACCCACCCATGGCAGACTGCCGCCCTGATCACGGTCGCCGCCGTGATGGTGGTGCTGCTGGTGCCGGGCCTGCTGGTCCGGCTGAACACGCTGCTGGGCGGGCTAGGCCTGCGGGTAGCGGGCTGGGTGCGGTGGACTGGGAGCCGGAAGGGCGACGGCGGGCCTGTCCAGTCCCCGTCGTCGGATTCTGAGCACGTCCGCGATGGTGTGTCGCGCGGGCGTTGGGCTTACTGGGTGGCCGGCGGGCTGCTGACGATGGTGACCGGGATGGGCATCGGCCTGGTGGCTCCGGACGCGCACGCCGCCCCGGGCTTCGACCCGGCGGTGGCGGCGCAGCAGTACCAGCAGCCGCGAGTCGCCCTGCTGCGGGTCGCACGCACGCAGCAGGGTGACACGCCGCGCCGCTGGCTCGAGGGGTTGTACGGCCCTGAGGTGCTACGCACCCGCGAGGCGACAGACCACGCGGCGGCGGCGCTGCGCGCGGTCAACCAGCAGCACATCTCCGACGAGGACTGGCCGGCCACCCTGGACACACCGTTCCCGGCGAAGACGACGCTGTATCTGCCAGAAGGCACCGGCAACGTCTGGTACGTGACGGTGCCGGTCGAGACCGGGCTGCGGTCCGACTCGCTGACGGTGGTGATCGCCCGGTTCGGGTTGTTCACCGACTACGGCCACTCCGATCCCGCAGTCCTCGTCGACGCCAACCCGACGATGTTCGCCCACCAGGGCGCGGACGAGCTGGACCCGGGTCAGCGGCTGACCATCCCGGCCGGCGGTTTCGGTACCGCGCCGAGGACCTTGCCGGGCGACGGCCAGCCCGGACAGGACGAGCAATCCGGTGAGCGGCCGGGGTCGAGCGAGACATCGAAGCCGAGTGACACGCAAACCCAGGGCTCGCCGTCGAGCGAGAGCCAGTCTCAGACGACGAGCGGATCTTCGTCGCCGAGCGAGCCCGCGCCACCAGGGCGTGGCCAGCCATCGCACACTGCTGGGTTGTGGGGCTGGCTGCTCGGCCTGGGCGGAGCCGCGCTCGCCCTCGTCGGCGGGCTGTTCGGGTGGCGATACCGGGGTGCGGCCGGTGAGGTCATCGCCAATCTGCGGGCGGTGTTCGGTGATTGGTCGGTGGACTTGTCGCCGCAGCGGCGAGTCGGCCTGGGGATCACCGCCGGGGTTGGTATCGGGGCTGCGGCAGGAGTACTGGCGGGTACCGACGGCGCCGCACCGACGGTGGCCGCAATGGTGGCCGCCGGCGTGGGCGTCGCGGCGTTGCTGCGGCTGTTGTGGTCGCCGATCAAGGCGCGGGCGCCGAACCTCACCGCGGAGCGGGTGGTCCGGGCGCTGGTGTACGCGGCCTTCATCGCGCTGTCGGTGTTCGCCATCCTCGCCGGCCCGGTGTGGGCGCTGGTGCTGCCCCTGGCCAGCACGATGGGCATGTTCGTGCGCGCCGTGGTCAGCACACTGACCGATCTACCCGGTGACCTGCCGCAGCGGCTTACCAAGGCCCGGAGGGTGCAGTTGGGCCTGTTGACCCTGCACACCTTGAGCTTCGTGGTCAGCCTGCACGCGAACGTCCCGGTCGGCGACATGAGCACCTGGGTGTTCATTGAGTCGCTGGTGTTCGCCACCTCGCACTTCGGGTTCGTCTTCGCCCTGAAGCTGCCCCGGCTCGCCGCCGGCAACCTGAACCGGCTGGACCCGACCCTGAACAGCCGGGGGCGCCGGTGGGGCCGGTTCTGGGCCTTCGCCGTGTTCGACCTGGGGCACTGGGCCTGGCTGTTCCGGCTGTCCGCGCCGACCGAGTGGGGTGGGAAGGGCTACTTGGCCGCCGCGCTGGGTGGTCACTGGGTGATCGGCGCGGTGCTGATCACCATCGCCTCGATGGCCATGTCCATCGGCTGGCGCACCATCCACGTCTACAAGACCGACGTGCGCAACAACCAGAAGCACACGCTGCCCGGGCCAAGGCTCACCACCTGGTTCGACGACGGCGCTATGGTCATCGTCGCGGCCGGATTGATGTGGCTGATCAGCCCGGTCGCCACGATCATCACCGGCTCTCTGCTGGCCGCGCTGGCCGCGTTCGTCGTCGGCTACCTCATCAGGCACGACGACCCTGTCGGCCCGGCGCTGCGAACGTCTGTCGCGAACGTGCGGCTGATGTTCACCCACTGGTCGCTGCCGCTGACCCGGGAATGGTGGATCGGGCTGTGGTTCAGCCTCTCGGTGGTCGGTGGGCTGGCACTCGAGCTGTTGGCTTTCACCCCCGGCGGCCCGGTACTGGTCACCGCCGGCGCGCTGGCCGTCGCGGCCGGTGTGACCATGGGGCTTCGGCTCCTGGTCACCCCGGCCCAGGCCCGGGCGCTCGGCCGCGGTCTGGCAGAGACGGACGCCGGCCTGGTCCGCCAGCTCGGATTCCTCGCGCTGAACGGTTGGGGCGGCTACCAGGCGCTGGCCTCCGACCTGCCGTGGCCGGTCAAGGCCGTGATCCTCACCGTGACCGCGGTGCTGGCGATGATCATCACACGGCGCGGCCCGACGGGTAACGGTGTCGATCGCAACAACCTGATCAATCTCCTGCCGGATAACGGTTCGGAGGGCGCGCCGAATGCGGCCGCGGCCGCGTGGAAGTGGCTGTCCAGCCGCGACGGCATGATCGCCGCGGTCGTGGTCGGGGTTGCGTTGCTGGGCGCGGCGTTGCCGCTGCCGGCACTGCTGGGGACCCCGGTGTCGCACTGGGGGATCACCGTCGTCGGTCTGGTTACGGGGAGGACCGTGCTGCGCGGTGTCCGGTCCTGGTGGCGGACACATCACAGCGGCCACGGTCACGGGCATGGTCACGGGCATGGGGAGCTGGCTCCGGAGATCGCGCAGTCGCGCTGGGGTGCCGCGGTGCTGTTCGGGACGCTGGTCATCCTTGGTCTCACCGCGGTGTTGCAGGACCTGATGGTGGGCTGGTTCGGGCTGGACTCCGCAATGCTCGAAGGCGACATCGTGCACAACGTGGGTGACGCCTTGAGCGCGATCCCGATGATCGCGGCGTTCAACTTCGGTCTGCTCCTGTGGCTGGCCACCCTCGATGTGCGGGCGTTCCTCGGCGGGATCGGTGTTAGGAGAGGGCTCGCCGGTGTCGGCTGGTCTATGGTCGCGCCGCTAGTGGTCGCTGCGTGGGCACTGGTCAAGGTGACTGGTATTGGCTGGGTGGTCAACAAGATTGGCTCCGTGGAACGGGCCAAGCGCGGTACCCGGTGGATGGTGGTTGGGGCGGTCGCCGGCTCGGCGGTGCTGGTGTTCGTCGAGGCGCTGCGCCGGTTGCTGTACGTCGAGCCGATGCGCGCCCCGTTCTTGCTGATGGTCGTGGCCCTGACCGGTGCGGCGTTGAACGAAGCCGTCGCGCGGATCCGGATGCTGGCCGCGCAGCGGCTGGACCTGGACGAGCTGCACGACGAGGCCAAGCACGCTCGCACCGACGCCCAGGTCAGTGTCGGCGTGTTCCTCGCCGGTGTGATCGCGGTTAGCCTGGGCGGGCTGGCGGCGTTGACCACCGGCGCGCTGGCTACTGTACTCAACGTTCTCGCGCTGTACGCCGACCCGCTCATCGGGATGGCTGTCTTCGGGCTGATCCTGAATACCGCCCTGGAGATCGCCGAAGGGATTTATCCCCCGGTCGGCAAGGTGCGCGACGCGGTGAACGACACTCTCGGCGGCCTGCGCGACGCGGTGCGAGCAGCCGTGCAGAACGTGGCGGCCTCGATCGCGGCGAACGTGCGGCTGGTGTTCCGCCACTGGTCGCTGCCGCTGACTCGGGAATTCCGTATCGGGCTGTGGTTCAGCCTCCCGGTGGCCGGCGGGTTGGCGCTGGAGCTGCTGGCTTTCACCTCCGGCGGACCGGTACTGGTCACCGCCGGCGCGCTGGCCATCGGGGCCGGGGTGGTCATGGCTCTGCGGCTCCTGGTCACCCCGGCCCAGGCCCGGGCACTCGGCCGCGCGCTGGCAAAGACGGACGCCGGCCTGGTCCGCCAGCTCGGATTCCTCGCGCTGAGCGGTTGGGGCGGCTACCAGACGCTGGCCTCCGACCTGCCGTGGCCGGCCAGGGCCGTGATCCTCACCGCGACCGCCGTGCTGGCATTGATCATCACCCGGCGCGGCCCACCAAGTGACGGCGGTGGCCTGGACGACCACCTCCCGGCCAGGAAGTCACGCTCCGCCGCGGATCACGTGGTCCAGGTGCTGACCGTGGCTGTGGCCGTGGCGATGTTGATGATCACGCTGGCCGCCGCGCCGGCGCGCGCCGCGACACTTGGCGCGGAGGCGGCAGCCTCCACGTCAATCCCCGACGTCCTGCCGGCGTGGGGGCTCGTGGTACTCGCGGTCGGTGTGCTGGCGGTACTCGCTGTCACGCCCTGGTTGATGCGCTACCTACGGCGCACCGACGTCCCGCCGACGCCGGCCGAGCCCGTTGACCAGCGGGACGACACCGACACCCGGCACGACGCCTATGCCCTGCTGCTCAACCTCAGGGCGGCTGTCGAAGCGGATCGGGCCGGCAGTGACCGCGTTCACCCGGCGATGCACGCCCTGCTGCGCGCCGAAGAGGCGTTGACGCAGGTACGGACTCTCCGACAGGCCAGGCGGCGGGAGGAGGCGTGGAAGGCTCTAGATACCGCGCGCCGGGAGTTGGATGCCGCGCGCGATCTTTTGGACGGCCCCAACCGCACACCCGAACCGGTGCGGGCACTCGCGGTGGCGGTGCTCACGGCGATTGCCTCGGAGCATCGGTGGATGCGGTCGGCGAACTGGGTGCTGGACAGTGCGGCCCCCGGCCACCACGGGACACCGTGGTTCTGGCGCTCGGCGCTGGGGCTGTTGCCGGAGCTGGCCACCCGCCGAGACGACCCGTTGACCACTGCGGTACTGAAAGCGCTGGTGCAGGCGGTGGCCAACCCGCTCCAACCGGATGCCGACTACGGCTCGGTGCGCGGCTACCTTGCGCCGTGGTTGGCCGGCTACCAGCACGGCAACGCGCTGCGGGACCAGCTGTCGTTGGTGTTGCTCCGAGCACTCACCGGTGACGCCGACTGGCTGCGGCTGCTGCCCCAGCGGGTGATTCGTTCGGAGGCGCAGCTGCGGCCGCTGCTGGTGGTGTGGTCCGATGCCCATTTCGAAGCGCTGCGACGGCCGCTGCTCGATGTGCTCGCTCAGGTTCCCGGTTTCCCGGCACGGGAGAAGAACCCTCGGCGGCTGCGTGACGAGTTCACCGGGAAGTGGGTGGAGCTGGTCAAGACGGTGGTGGAGATCTACCCGATCCTCCTCGCCGCATCGGGTCGCGGTCCCGGCGGCAAAAACCTGACCCACGCCGAGCGGGCCAAGCTGGCCGAGCTGGAGCGGCTGTTGATGGAACGGTTGCGGAACCTGCCTAGCGAGCTGGCGGCGTTGCCCGAGACCCGGCGTGCCTCGCCGCAGGACAAGATAGTCAGCGAGGTCGCCGGCAAGGTCGCGCGGGTGGTGCTAGAGCTGCTCGGCGTCGACTTTGATGGCCCAATCACGCTGCGCCCAGACACCGACCCCCAGGTGTGGAACGTGCTGGTTGGCTACTTCCCAGTGGCACGGGCGGAGCTCAAGACCCTGCTGGGTGGGTGGGCACAGGTGTGGCTGGAAACCGGCGGTGACCGGGCCGCCGCCGGCGAAGCGTTCTGGGCCGCCTGGCTGGAATGGGTGACCGAGCGCAACGGTGGGGTGGCGCCCTCGGTGATCGCCCGCCACGAGGCCCCGCCAGACCAGGGGATCACCGTCGGGGGCCAGCGCTACACGATCGGCGTGCTGACCGACCCGATCGAGGTCGTGCTGATGAACCTCCACCTTGACGGGTCCTGCCTGTGCGCGCAGCAGGGCTTCTACCGGGTGGACACTCAGACCTACGTGCTTACTCCGCGCCTCGCGGTGATCGCGGTCAAGGACGCCAAGGGACGCATCCGGGCGGCGTCCGAGGCCTACGGCGATGGCGAGCGGGTGCTGCGAGTCGCCACGCCCGTCGGCCACGGCTTCGACCGGCAGTTCCGCGAATACTTCGAAACCTGGCGCGATGAGCTGGGCCGAATGCTGGACACCCCGCGCACCGGCCCAAGGACATACCACCCGAAGCGGCAGTTCATGCCCACTGACAGCGGGGAGATCCGCAGGGAGACCTACCACATGGTCTCCGACGGCACCGCTAAGGACATCCGCGCGGACGGCCTCGCTCCCGACTTCGAAGCTCACCGGACCCGCCCGTTGGACACCGACTTCTCGCTCGAGGTGCACCGCTCGCATCCCGTCGCCCATATCCCGACTGGCCCCGCCGCCGTCGTCGACACCGAGACCGACGCCCTGCGAGCCCTGCGTGCGGACCTGTTCGGCCGCTCCGGAGAGACCGCCGCGCAGCTGGCCGAGGCGCGGCGGCTGGTCGAGGAGGCCGACGAGATCCTCGACGACGACCCCGAGCGGGCCGTCCGGTTCCTGAACGATGCCGAACCGCTGCTTACCGGGCTAGTCGAGCTCAATACCCCTGGCATCGCCACCGACGGGAGCGGCCTGGTCGAGCTGCACCTGAATTACGTCACTAACCGCTACCGGTTTGTCGTGGTGCGCTCGGACATCGCGCTGCGCCCGAGCCGTGCCGACCAGCGCGACGCCGACGTCGCAGCCTTGATCGTCGACTACCTGCGGGCCCGTGCAATCACTGAGGTCCCGTTGGGTGCCCTGGCCGAGCTGGGCAACAACCCGATGACGACGCAGGGCTACCTCGCCGAGATCCCCGATCACGACGATCGGCTGAACCTCGCGCTGACCCCCGGCGGCATCACGGTCATACGGCTGGTTGCCGGTGTCACCGGTGGTGGGTTGGCGATTGATCTGCCGGGTGAGCGGGTGCAGCAGCTGCTGCCGTTCGCCGAGGCGATCGGGCTGGCCGGCGAGGCCGACCCGCTGCTGGGTATGGGGCTCCCGTACTTGGCACGGGGACCGCCGGGGATGTTCACCGCCGAGGAGGAGGCCGAGCTGGCGGAGCTGCTCGGCTGGGTGTTGGTCACCGGCCAGGCGCCGCTGGGCAGGCGCCTGATCGGCTGGGGCGGACGCCGCGCCGACGGCACCCCGTTCATCCTGCTACCTCAATGGGCCGCCGAACTGGTCAACCGGCTGATCGAACTCGACCAGGGCTTTGCCCGCTGGTGGCTGGAGTTCCTGCGCCACGAACGCGACCACCACATCAACAACAACCAGCACACCGGTCCAGAACACGACCGCGACAACGACCGCCTGGTCAGCCAGCTGCGCAAGCAACTTGACGCCGAGCTGCGGGCGACCGCGCACCGGTTGGGGGCCGCCTACCAAGCCTTCGACGCCGCTCGCGGGACCGGTGTGGGGGGTGCCGAGGCCGCCGCCGAAGCGATCGCCGCCGGAAAACACCTCTCACAGCTGTTGACCCGGCTCGACAGCTGGGTCTACCCGAGCTGGCGACCGCAGCGGGCGTTCAGCACCGACACCCAGATCCGCGCATTCGGACCCACAGCCAGGGACGAAGCTCGCACGGACATAAACCAGCCCGTTCGTATAGTCGAGGCGCGGCACACAACGAGCCATGCGCACTTGGGAAATGCCCCTGCCCCGGGGGGCTCGGTCGTTGTGCTGCCCGTCGGGTTGCTGCTCGCGACGGGCCCCGGTGTGCTGCTCACGCTAACCCCGTCGAGAGCTGAGCGACCGGGTTTCGCCGTGCGCGTCTCGACCGCGTTCGCCAAGGCGGCCACCGGCGCGGTGCCGTTCTTCGGTCCGGACTCGCCGAACCTGCCCGGGATCGTCGTGACCGCCGTGTTGCTCGGGAGCGCCTGGTTGGCCCACTGGGCGCTCGGGCCGCGCGGCCCACCCGTGATCTGGCTGCGTCTATGGCGGGCCGAGGCGTTGATCCGCCGGGTCGGTCTGCCGGGCCACGTCGGGCCCGACGAGGCGTTGGACGACCTAGGCCTGGCTGAGCAACACCTGCACCGGATCTGGTCGCGGCGCGACGAGCTGACCAATGCCGAGCTGCCGCGCTGGTTCCAGGCTATGACGGCCATCGACAAGCTGCGTGGCCAGCTCGGCGGAGCCGACGGCCACACCATCGCGCCGCGCGCCGGCGAGATCACCTCGCCTGACGCGCCGTCGATGACGGTGGATGTATTGGGCGTTGCCGGGAGCGCGCCGGTGAAGCGGAACACCGTGGTGGGGACGTCGAGCTATCTGGTGCGCACTCCGGGAGCCAGTGTCCTGCTGGATGCCGGAGTGGGGGCGACGCGTGGGCTGGACGGCCTCGCGCTGGGGCAGCCGGACGCGGTGTTCATCACCCACCTGCATGACGACCATTTCGCCGAGCTCGTCGAGCTGGCCCGGCTCGTTCGGACCTCGGGTGGCAGGTTGCGACTGTATGGGCCCAACGCGCTGAGCGCCGAGCTCGCCCGCCGGCTGGGCAACGAGACGTCACCCATGTTCCAGGTCACGGTGACCGGTGCCAGGCGAGTGTCTGTCACGGACCGAGCGGGGGAGCTGTACTCGTCTGACAGCAAGTCCGTGCTGGTCGGGGCCGGGTCAGAGGCGGATGCCTGGCTGGGTGGATTCGGGCTGCGCGACCGGCTCACCGCGATCGTCGTGCCGAGCCTGAGTGACGAGCACATCGCCGGGCTGCTGTTCCTGGGCCAGAACTGGCTGCACCCGAAGGACAACACCGGCGCCGCCGACACAGCCGCGGCCGACGCCGCGAGGGCCAACCCCATCCCGGTGTACGGGCCGCCGGGGCTTGCCGAGGAGATCCGGGCACGCAGCCGAGGCCGGGGCTATCGTACCGAGATCGACCAGGCTTTCGAGTTCCACATCATCGGCGAGGACACCCACGTCGACCTCGGCGAACAGGTCGGCATGACCATCACCGTCGGCCGGCGCACCGGCCGACCCCACCCCGCGGAAGCCGTCGGCGACCTGTTCGATTTCGTCGGGCTGGATCCCGGCCGCGAGGTCCGCGTCGGGGACATGACGGTGACTCCCTTCGCGGTCGACCACCTGGGCATGGAGGCCTACGCGCTGCGCGTCACCGGGCCGCGCGGCGCGGGAACACTCGTCTACTCCGGTGACACCGGCCAGACCCCGGCCCTGGTCGAGGCCGCTCGGCACGCCGACCTGGCGCTGTTCAACGCGTTCTCCACGGCGACGGCCGAGCTTGGCGGCCTGCACATGTCCGGCCGTTCGGCGGCCGGCATCGCCAGCAGGGCGGGGGTCCGCCGGGTCGCCTTGGTGCACCACAACTCGAACGTCGACGTATCGTCGATCCTCGCCGAAGCCAGGCAACAGTTCCAGGGACCACTGTGGTCGGCCCGAGTGGGCGACCACTACCCGGTTCGCGTCCGGTTCGCGGCCCGGGCCTCGGGCAATCGGGGGCCACCACCGGCGGCCGCCGGGGTGCCGCTGGAGCGGATGGGGGGCACACCGACGCCCCGCGAGGCCCTCGGCGGGAGCGCGCCGCGTGGAGTGCTGAAGGCCGTGCTCGTCGAGATCAACGGACGGTTGTTCGTGCTCAAGGCGGGCCACGACCTGAGGCACCCGTGGGTCGAGGTGGCGGCCAACCTTCAGTTCCGGTTGCTCGGTGGGCTGGCCCCGAGGATGCGTTTGGTGCTGGTCGAGACGGTGGTCGAGTACGGCGGCGAGCGGACGGCGGCTCCGGGCCAGCTCGCGGTGCTGAGCGAGCGGGTCCCCGGAAGCACACACAATGACTGGTGGGAACTCGAGCCGGGCAGGCGGGACGACGTCTTCGACCAGCTCGCGGTGAACCTGGTGCTGAACGCGTTGTCGGGCGGCTGGGACATGACCGGCGTGAGCAACGTGATGGTCGACGAGCACGGCCGGGCGTTCGAGATCGACTTCGACCTGGCCGACCGGTACTGGCCGAACCAGCAGCCCTCATTGAGCGGGTTCATGCCGGAGTTCGTCGCGGACGACTCGTTGGAGAGTTTCCTGCGGGTCATGGTGCACTCGGACCCGGCCATCTATGGCCGGCTGGGCGAGGATGAGGTCGTCGCCCAGCTGCGCGAGATGTTCCGGCACCGGGACGCGCTGCTGGCCACGGCGGTTGACGACGACGCCTATGCGCGCACGCTGACCGACCTTGGCTGGATCGAGTCGGTCCTCGCCGCCGCCGACGCGGACCAGCCGCAACCGCTCAGCGCCGCGCTCACCGAGTCGCTCGCTGCGGCCGCGGACTTCATCGCCAGCGGCCGTGAGGGCACCATCGGGTTCGGGGACCGGTCCCGCCGCGACCGCTACCGCGCCGAAGCGGCCGACCGAGCGGACGCCTTCGAGACCCCTTCCACCAGCGTCGCTCGAATCGAAACCCTCTACGCCGACGGGCTCGCCACCCTGTTCGATACCGGCGGCTCGATCAGCGTCTACGACGTCGACCCTGTGACCGGGCGGACAACGGTCGGCGTCAGCGAGCACCTTCCGGAAGGTGGCCCGTCCCGGTTGTCGCGCCAGGGCGAGACCGGCTCTGTGGCCCCGGCCATCGCGGCCAGCCCGCTCGTCCAGCAGGTGTCGCCAGCCAAGTTGTGGAAGCTGGCCAAGCGGGTCGGGGTGCCGCACCGGCTGTTCCGGGCCGCCGACAGGCCAGGACTCGATGCCCACGCTGGGTTCAACCGGCACGTCCGAGCCGACACCGACATTGACGACCTGATCATGCACTCCGGCTCCGACGGCCGGATGCATGCGGATGCACGGGTCTGGGTGGTGCTGCTCCGGCTCGCCGACACTCACCCCGACGTCGTGCGCGACCTGCTCGTACACGAGCTGACCCACCTGGCCCACCCCGACTGGACCGAGCAGCAGGTCCAGGCCGTCGCTCCACTGCCCCGAGACTGGCCCACCGAGCTGCGCACGGCTGTCGAGCTGGCCAGCGCCGACGGGCGGATGGCGGTGCAGACGCGGGCGCTGCTCGCGGAGCTGCGCCTGCTGCTGCGTGACCTGGAGCGGCTGGCAGCGGGGGCCGACCTCGATCTCGCCACGAACCGGCGTTACCTGGCCGTCCGCGCCGACCTGGTCGCCCTGCTGGCCCGCGCCGGTTTCCTGGACGAGGCTTTGCGCGAGTACCGGGAGATCACCTGGGTTCCGGGCGCCACCCGGGACCAGCGGGTGGAGGTCTTCCGCGCCCTGCTGCGCGCCGCGGAGACGCTGGTCCCGGCCTGGCGCGACGCCGGGCGCGACATCGCGGCGCTGACCGACACCGCGCCCACGCCGGAGCACTGGGGCGCGGTCGCAGCGGCGTGGGCTCGGTGGCTGGGCGCGCACGGCGAAACCGGCCAGGCGGTCGTGTTGTTGGAGCGGGCCAACAGGTTCACTCACCGATCCAACAAGGAGATGCCAAAACCCGGCTCCGACAGCGTGGCCGGGCTCGGCGTTGTGCCCAACGTGGTGATCGGCCTGCTGCGCGGCCGGATCGCCGCCGGCCTGGACACGCCGGACTCCCAGTCGCTGGGCATGGACCCGGACGACGTGGCGACCTTGTTGCCCATGCTGCGCGTCCTCGCGCTGGCCGCCGAGGGCAAGATCGACCAAGCCGGACGGGAAGCGGAGTCGATCGACGGTCCGGTTTATCGGGTGACACTAAGGCTGTTCGATGATGTGCTGGCCGAGCGCAACTCCCGCGACCTGGGCCTGCCCGCCGGTGTCACCGAGGGCTTCGACTGGTTCGGTGTGCTCGTGTCCGAGGCGAGCGACCTGGCCCGCCGAGTGCACTGGCTGCTCACCGAGCTAGCCGCCATCGGTCACGACGGCCTGACCGGGCAGACCCCCATCGAGGCTTTCACCGTCGCGGCCGCCGGTGAGTCCCCGGAGGTACGCTCGCGGCTCCTGGCCTGGGCGGTCATCGGCCACGCCCCGACCAAGGGGCCGGTCGACCCCGCATACTGGTCCGCCGCACTCACCGCGTTGGGCGAGCTAGTCCACGCACCGCTGGACGTCCGGCTGGAATGGGCCGAGGCGCTGCCGCGCACCCTGGTCGAGGTCCTGGAACTCCCGCTGGCCGAGGGCGGCGACTGGGCCGCGCTGGACGATCTGGTCGGCGGGGTCGACTGGCTGGCCGGCGCGGACCGGCCCGCGCGGCTCGCCTACGCGGTCGTGCTGGCCGTCACCCAGGGCTCCTGGCCGCTCGACGAGCTGACCCCTGCTGCCCGGCTGGACGCCCCGCAACTGGTGACGCCGTACCTGGTCGGCCTGGCCCGGCTGGTCACCGACCCGACCCTGGCCGAGGTGCGTGACGTGCTGACCCACCTGCTGATCCTCGCGCTGCCCGAGCCGACCGACCAGCAGGACCAAGAGCCGCTGCTCGACGCGTGGGTCCAGCTCGCCGGCACCCTGGTCTTGCTTGCCCCGGCGCTGACTCGGGAGGGCCGGATCGGCCAGATGAGCCTCTTGCCCACCTGGTTCGAATTGCGGCTCAACGAACACCGGCAGCTGGACTCGGTGACTGGAGCGCTCGACAAGCTCCGTGAGGACGTCCCCTCGATCCTGGCCGAACGGCTCGGCGTGGTCGCGGGCTCTGACCTGTGGGACCTGTTCACCACCCGGATGCACCGGCTCCCGGCAGATGTCCAGCGACTGCTGCACCACCTCGGCTGGCAGCTGCTCAACGGTGAGAACCCGGCCAAAGCCAGCGCTTTGGCCAGGGACACCTGGAACGGCGAGCTGCGCGAGCTCCACGGCAGCGGCGCGGTCGCCGTGCATCAGAGATTCTCGGCAAAAGACGAACACGCCCGAGCTGGCGGCCGGGACGTGGTGATCGGCGAGATCACCGACCTTGCGCTGCTCGATGAGCTCGCCAGCGCGAACGGCGAACCGGGCGACTACCTGCACCCCCGGCAGCTGGTCCTGGGTGTCTGGGAGGCAAGTAATGGGGCGCGGGGCCGGCTGCTGGGCCACGTGGTGCTGTTCCTGGGCCCAGACGGCATCCTGCCGCTCGGGCCGGTGCGCGGTCGGAGCGGGCTGGACCTCGGGCCGGCGCTGCGTGACTACGTCTGGGCGAGGGCGATCCGCCTGCGCAGGCCTATGCTTGCCGCGAGCGGTTGGGACGTCGGCTGGCTGACCCCCCGCTGGCGGGCGGGCAAGCCCGGCTCGGTGTGGCTGCCGGCCGACGGACGCCAGTTCCTGCGCACCCCGGACGGCATGCTTCCGCTGCCGGCACCCCTCGACCAGGTCCGGATATACCAACCTCGGCGCAAGTCCGCCGGCGGTGGCCACAACGGGCCGGTGTCGTTGCGGCCGTTGGACGGCATCGAAGAAGACGGCCTGGTGGCGGTGCTGCCGTGGCTGGACCGTCAGAGGACGCTCGAGCTGGAGGAGTGGGGCCGGTCGGCCCGAGGCCCACCGGAGCTCGCGATCGTCTGGGACGACCGGCTGGCCGAGCGGCTGACCGAGTACTACCGCGCGCACGACGACCCGGGCCGCGACGGCCGCGACACGGTGGCCAAGCTCGGCGCCTACACCGTCGGCCGCACGATCTACATCACCGTTGAGCGGCGGGCCCAGCTCGACGACGAGCTGCTCGACGACGTGCTGCGCCACGAGATCGACGAGCACGTCAACGGCGGGGCCCGGCGGGGCGGCCACGACCAGCGCGCCAAGCCCCTCGCCGCCCGGCTGCGGCAGGTCGACGACGCGTGGCGGCGCCTGCGTACCGCGGACCGTGAGGTCGATATCGCCGACCGGTGGGTCGACGAGGGCCGGCCGGACCTTGCCCGGATGGCGCTGCGTCGAGCCACCGACCTGTTCGGTGAGTTGGGCGACTGGCTGCGGGCGGACCTGGCGCGCGGGGCGCGGTTTGCCGCCATGGTCGGGGACGAGCTGGAGATGGTGCGCGGGCGGGTCGGTTCGCTGTCCATCCCGGACCCGGGCGCCCCGGAGTCGCCCACCGGGACGCGACCGGACCCAGTGCCGATGGGCGCGGTGTGGCCGATCTGGTCGGGCGGGACCCAGCGCGGCGTGGTGTGGGCGATCGGCCCGGACCTGTGGGTCGGCTCGGCGGGTGGGTTCGGTCGTCCCCAGGAGCTGGATGCGGCCGTCATCGGGTCCGAACCTGCCGGCCTGGTGATGCGCACCGAACCCGCCGACCACGGGGAGCACGCGGCGCTCGTCGAGCGGGCCGACCGGCTGTTCGGATGGCTGCGTGGGCACCCGGGCGCGGGCCTGGTGCTGTTCCGCCGGCCCGGGGCGGGCGCCAACACCTTCCGGCTGTCCGACCGGCCGGCCCGTCCGGGGGACCTGGTCACCATCGTCGGCCACCAGGGCACCGGCATGTGGCTGCACGCCGCGCTTCCAGCGGTCGCCGCCGGTAAAGCCACCCTCACGGTCCGAGTCGATCTGGACTACTCGGCGATCGGCGCCCCGGTGCTGGGCGCGGACGGCCGGGTGGTCGGGATGGTCGAGCACGTCGACCCGGACACCGGCCTGGTCACCGCGTCCACCACGGCGCCGCTGCGGCTGGCCGAGGGTGCCCGGCGGGTCCGTGCCCTGCATCCGCCGGCTACCCTGCTCCACCTGGTCGACGACATGTTCGAGCACGTCGATGCGGCGCTGGCCGCCGGGAACCCGGCGCTGGGCGCCGAACTGCTCAACGAAGTGGCCCAGGGGCTGGACACGGTCGCCCGCGAGCTCGGCCCGCGCCGCGACACCCGCCTAGAGCCCGAGGAGTACGACGCCGCCTTCGACCGCCTGATCGAGATCGGCCGCCACTGGTACGCCCTCTCGCCCCACACCGACCAGGACACGGACACCGACCTCGAGATCGGACGGATCCTCGCCGCCGCGGTCCTGGCCGCCGAGCGGGGCGACCGCCTCGACGCCGCGATGTTCGGCGAGGTGGCCGACGCCGCGCTGCTGGTCGGTGACCCCCGAGCGTGGCGGATGTATCTCACCTTCGGCTACGGGCCGGACCGGCTCGCGGCGGCGATCCAGAAGCTGGGCCGACAACAGCCGGCGGCCAGCACAGCCGACCTGATGAGCGTCCTGGCGAAGGCCGAAGCCGCCCTGCGGGCGTTGATCGACCAGCTACCCCCGGCGCAGACTGACCGCCTGGCGGCGGCCTGGGAGCGCGCCGCCGGGTGGTTCCACGAGCTGCCCGCGCTGCGCAAGCTGCTGCCGACCGCGCGCACCGCTCCCGCCCCCGCGCGGGCGGGGCTGGCCGTGGCCCGGTTCTGGCTCGGCCGGCTGGGCACCCTGGTCGACGGGCGCGGGCAGCGCCGGCGGCCGAACGGGCCGGACTCGCTCGCCGCGCTCCCGCTCGGCCTGCTCATCGCCGACGGCCACCCGGCGGCGATGCCGGAGCCGGTCGCCGACGTGCCGTCGTCGTGGCTGGGCATCACGCTCACGCTGCTCACTAGCCAGCCGGTGCTGGCCGGCGTGGTGGTCGGCGTGCTGGCGCTGGTCAGCTGGGTGTCGCTGCGCCTGTTCTCGAGCGTGATCGCGTTCGAGCCGGTGAGCTTGCGGCAACGGTGGGCGTTGCGCAAAGCGCTGAACGGGTTGGACCCGGCGCGGCCGTCGTCGCTGAGGACCGGGAAGCGCCGGGCCGCCGCCGTGCTGGCCGCCCTACTGTTCGCGATCGGCGCGCTGCGCGGGTCGGCGCCGCCGGTGCTGGACTTCATGCCGGTCCAGGACGCGGCCACCATGCGGGCCGAAGCGGCCGAACAGCGCCAGCTGGCCGGTCAGTTCACCCGGGCCGGGTTCGCCCCTCGGGGCACCGCCGGGCCGCGCGGGGAGATCATCGCCCTGCCCGACGCCCGGGGCGACGACCTGCTGATCGGTGCCGCGCCGGACTCGGTGATGTCGCTGCTGGTCGAGCTGCGCAGCCTCACGTTCGCCCGGGAGCACCGTGACTTCCTGGCGCCGTACGGCGGGGCGCTCGGGGAGATCCGCGATGACGAGATCTCCGCCGGCCCGGAGCAGATCGCGCAGGCCTGGCGGTCGCGCCCGGCCCGGCCGCACGCCCGGATCGGCGGGCTGGAGTACTACCTGAGCACGGACGCGCGCGGCGAGACCGTCGCGCTGCTGGTGGTGCGCACCGAAGCCGGGGCGTGGCTGGTGCAGTCCCAGCCGCTGGACCGCGACTACGCCGAGACCGCCCCGGGCGTGGCCGGACCGACCGCGATGGCCGGTGACCTGGTCGAGCGGGTGGTACCCGCCGTGGTGAAGCTGCGGCTGGCCAACGGCCACACCCTGGGCAGCGGGGTGCTGATCGACGCGCACGGCACGGTGCTCACCGCCGCACACGTGCTGGAGACGGCCGCTCGCGCCGAGCAGGCCATTGTCGCGGAGCTGTGGAACGGGCGCACCATCGGCACCGAGGTGCTGGACCTGCCCGAGGCCGAGCGGGTGCAGCGGCGGGTCGAGCAGGCCGTCGGGTTCGGCCGGCTGTCCGGGCCGCTGAGCTACGCCGGGGACGACAAGGCCGACTTCGCCGCGCTGCGGCTCGCCCGGCGGGACAGCGCGCCGTTGCCCTACCTGCCGCTGGCGGCGGAGCGTCCGGCGATCGGTGAACCGGTGCTCGGGTTCGGCTACGCCGGGGTTAGCGAAACCGCCCAGTACCTGGCGGTGACCGGCGGTCCGGTGGCCGAGGCGCGGCCACTGGACGAGTTCGACCGCCCGGACATCAAGGACTTCAGCTTCCTCGGCTGGGCCGTTCCCGGCTTCTCCGGCGGGGCGATCGTCAACGCACGTGGCGAGTTGGTCGCCCTGCTCACCAACCAGGGCCCGCTGCGCGGCCCACCGGCCGTGCACAGCCGGGGCGGCCCGGACGTCACCCGCGCCGTGGTCGAACTGACCACCCAGTCCCGCCGCCGTCCCCGACCCGCGAACCGTCCTGGTCCGAGCGAGCCGGGCTTTAGTGGGCCGCGCGATCCGGGCCGGCGCCCCGGCCGAACTGGGCACTCAGGAGCCCACGGCCCGGGTACGGGCAGGTCGACAAGCGGGAGTGCCGACACAGCTGGGTCGACCCGCGGCGGTCGGGGTTCCGGCGGCGAAGCGACCGACCGCCGGCCGAGCGGGCATGCGGCCACCGAGCCGCTTACCGGCCGGCACGCCACCCGAGCGCCCACCTTCGTTGAAGTGTGGGTGCTGGTGGCTGGGCGCCAGGCCCATGTGGCGCAGGCCGCTGGTTTCGTCGGCTTGCCGGGCATCCTCGGATGGCTCCAGCGGCGGTTCGCCGCCGGTGTTTTGGCCGCGCGCTCGCGGACCCGCTGGCTTCTGCTGCCTGGCAGCATGATGGCCGTCGCGCTCGGCATGGTCCTGGTCGCTTCGGGGATGCCGTTGCTGGGGGCGTCGGTCTTGTTCGGGGTCGTGTTGGTCGGCTTCTGGAAGCTCTATCAGGCTGGCGGCGTTCGGGCGCTGGCGGGCGTGTTCGGTGCGACGTTGCTGGTGGTTGTCGGGTTCGCGGTCCTCGGTGGTGGCGCAACGATGCTTCTGCTGCTCGGAGCCGTGGTGGCCGTGGTCGGCTGGGGTGCCTTGCGCACGCTGCGTTTCGTCCGGCAGGCACGCGGCCCGCCCGGCTGGCCGCTCCTGACCGGCGGCACGGCCCTGTTGTTCGGGGTCATCGAGCTGGCCGGCGGAGTGGTGCCCCTCGTGGTGACCATGGCCGGGTTGGTCGCCACGGTCGCCGTGCTGGTCGGGCTGCGCGCGATCACCCAGGGCTGGGAGACCAGGGAATACGCTCCGGTCGATCACCCTGGTACCGAGGTGCCGGAGGCCCTGCGCCCGTGGTCGGTGCGCTGGCGGGGCTACCGACCCGTGGATATCACTCCCGAGGAGCTGCGTCCGGCCGGGCTGGCCGCCGAGGTCGCCGCCGCATGGGCGGAGCTGCGCAACCGCCCTTCGGACATCTCGCCCGCCGAGTGGCGGAAGCGCCTGGCCGCCGCGCTGATCCCGTTCAAGCTGAACTGGCGCGGGTTGCCACTGAACCCGACCGGCCGCACCGGCCGGACTGGCCGAAACCTCGGCCTTTGGGGTGAGAACGCCGCTGTCGATGCGATCGTGGTCGCCGGGGTAGGCCGGGAACGGCGGGTGCTGCTCATCCGGCGCCGTGACCGCGGTGTGTGGGCGATCCAAGGCGGGATGATCGATGCCGGTGAGACCGCGTTGGCGGCACTTATCCGCGAGGCACGCGAGGAAACCGGTATCGATCTCACCCACGTCATCCCGATCATCCTCGGCAGCGTCTATGTCAAGGACTGGCGGGCCACCGACCTGGCCTGGGTTGTCACGTTCGCGGGGCTCTTCGTGCTGCCCGCGCCGGTGGGCGTGACCGCCGGTGATGACGCCGGGGACGCCGCGTGGTTCCCCTTCGCCGACATGGGCGAGCTCGACGCGGCGGTGGCCGCCTCCGGTGGAGAGGTGTATGCCGCGCATCGGCCGCTGTTTGCGATAGCGCTCGACTACCTCGCGGTGGTGGAGCGTCTGGCCGAGGTCGAGGAAGACCTTGAGTACCTGGCCGCGCGCCCGGAGCGCGGTGGCGAGCTGCGCGGGGTGCTTGCCGGTGCCGGCGCCGCCGTCGCGGGTGCGGTCACCCTGGTGCGGCGAATCCGGGATGAAGCGGCCGAAGGCAGCAGGGTGACGGAGCTGGCCGACAGCACCCTGCACACCCTCACCGCGATCGGCGCGGATCTGGGATTCGAGGCCCGCCGTGCCGATATCTCGGCGGAGCCGATCCTGACTGCTGTCTCGACGGTGATCGAGACGGTGCGGCGTCTCTTCGAGGCCAGGTCGCACGCCGAAGGTGACACGTTGGCGCGCCGTGAGGGTGGCGCGGTTGCCGTGGAGCCGGGCAGTGGGCGGCCGATCCGGTTGACCGACGTCGAGTACTGGGCGGTGCGGCAGGCGTTGACGGCGGCGAGCAAGCAATTCCTTCCTCGGGATCACCCGTGGTTGCGCCGGATCGACGTGACCGGTATGTGGGCCGAGCGGCGTAGCCGGTTCTACCAGGTCCACGGGCTGCACGAAGAGATCAACCAGTGGCTTCCGATAGGGAACCGGGAGTTTCGGGTGCTGTTGTTCGTCGCCCCCGACGTCGATGGTGTCCGGTCGGTGTATGCGGACGGGCGGCAGGTGCCGAGGCTGGCGTTTGCTCCGCTCGGGGCGCGGCGGCAGCTCAACGAGTGGGAGGGCGCGCGGATCGCGCACCCGGAGTGGTCCGAAGACCGGATCCAGGAGCTGCCACTGCCGCCGCCGGTCGTGCTGGCTGACATTGCGGCGGTGGGTGAGACCAGCGAAGAGCGGATGCACGAGTTGCTGCCCGCGTGGCGTACCTGGGGTGACGGGGCGCCGGAAGGTGTTCGTGCCGTGCCTACCAGGTGGGTGGCTCCGCAGCAGTGGCGGAACCTGCTGGACCGGATGCCCGAGCTGGACAGGTTCATCATTTTCGACGACCGACTGCTGGTAGAGCTGGGCGGAGTGCCGGCACTGATACTGGTCCTCGACACCGAAGCGGCCGCCGAGCGGCTCAGCGAGGCCGGGCTGGCGTGGGTCGCCGACGAACTGCTCGCGGTCCATCTGGCCGACCGTGGGGCCGTCCTGCTCACCACGGACCGGCGGGATGAGGTCGCCGCGTTCCTCGCGGGGACCGAGGCCGGTGAGAACCACGCGTTTTGGTTGAGTGTTCTGGTCTTGTACCTGAACAGCGTCGGGCCGCCGGCGATCGAGGCCTCGGATCTGGTCCGGTACTGGGCGGACTTCGGCGAGCGGTTCGGCGCTTCCCGGACGGCGGTGCGGGAAACAACCGAGCTGTTCGGAATCGCGCTGCGAGCGTTCGCCCGAAACGACATCGACGGGGGGCTGGCCGCCGAGCGGGCGGCAAACCTCACGGCGTCCACCATCGACCCGGAATGGCACAGCACGCAGCGTCACACCCTCTTCCGCGAGCTCGGCAACCTCGGAGCGCCGTCGCCCGGGGACCTGATCCGGCACCTCCAGCCGAAGATCACCGACGCGTTGGCTGGGGCGGGACGGCCGCTTCTGCCCGAAGAGCTCGCCGCCCGGGTCGGCGCGGACAGCCTTATCGTCAATTTGGCCGTGGCACAGCACCCCGGCATCCTCTATCTGGAGGGAGGACGGCTAGCTCTCGACACCAGGACTGACCAGGCCTTCGGCGATGATGGCGCGCTCGCGCCGCGTGAGTCCGGCCTGCTCGCGGCCGCGATGGTCGTGGCCCCGGAGCGCAGGAACGCACTGTTCCAGGCGTTGTCGCGCTTGGAACAGCGAGAGGGCGATCTGTGGCTGCGGCCGTTGGAGAACATGGTCAAGGTCCATTGGTATGGGGTCCTGGCCCGGGATCCGGAGCTGGTGGCCGCCGCCGGCCCGGTGTTGGTGGTGCATTACAACCCAGAGGCCCACGGCGGCATCCCGCTGGAGCTGGAGCCGGTCCGTGATGTGCTCGACGGTCTGGTCATCGCTGACTGGCCCGAGCGCGGCACCCGCGTGGTGGTTTCGTCCCTGCTGGATGAGATCAGCCGTCACGTGGCCGCGGGGAGGCTGCGGACAGACATCTGGGCTGAGTTGTTCAGCGTCGGTGGTGGGCAGCGGGCCGCCGCACGGTTGGAGTCGGCGCTGGCCTTCGGGGTGGACCTGCCCGCGGATCCCTCGGCCCTGCCTCAGCACCCGTCAGGGTTCATGCCGGTGCTCGACTCCGAGGGACAGTCGGTGTGGGCGCTGCGGGTCGGTGGCTCGGTCGGGACCGTGGTGTTGAACGACCCGCACCTCTACCGGGACGACAGCCAATCGGGCGGCGCGGCGAACGCGCTGGAGCACTTGATCCGGCAGGCGATGTGGCTGCCCGAGGAGCCGACTCCTCTCGGCCTGGGCGACCGGATGTTGGAGTTGGTGGCGGCTGTGTCCCGGTCGCAACCGGTCACCGAGTACCAGGTCGGCAAGTATCGGGTGCGTAGGGTTCGGCTGGACCAGCCGTTCACCGAGAATCGCGAAGACTTCGGCACCTCGACCGCCTACGCTGAGCAGGTCTTGGAGGAGCTGGTCGGCGAGGAGCTCGAGGCGCTCGCCGACGGGCTACGCCATCCCGGCACGCCGAACCACCGGACGGGCAACGACCTGGTCGAACCTGTTTACCTGCAGGTCGGGTTCTACCCGGTCCGGGCAGACCGCGCCCCTGGGTTGGTGGCGCATCCGGAACTGTTCGCCCGCGCCGAGGGCAACACGGTCGCCATCCACGATGGCCAGGGCAAGGTCTCGGCCACCGGCGCGATTTTCCAGACCGATGACGAAACCACCGCCTCGACCACGATCGTCACGAACTATCACGTCGCCAAGCACGCGCATGCGGGAGCGCGCATCGTCGCCGACCAAGCGGCCACCGACCCACGCACCCTGCCCCTAGAAGGCTACGACGACCTTGCCGACATGGCCCGCAAAGGGTGGCGTTGGATGGCGAAGCTACAGCGTGACCCGGAGCCCACAATTGACATCGCCGCGGTCACGGTGGCTGCGGTGCTCGGTTCGCCAGCGCTCGGCTCCCCGGCGCGACCGCGTACGGCCCCGCTGGAGGTGGGTGAGATCCTGACATTCTTCACCTACTCGCGTGGTCGATTCACAATCGTGCAAGGTCCCGTGCTTGAGGTGGTGTTCGGGCACGCGCGGGTGGATGTCGTGGTCGCCGGAGGAGCCTCGGGCAGCATCGGCTACGACAACACCGGCCGGCCGGCGGCGTTGCATTTCGGCAGCAACTTCTTCGGCAACGGCCTGGTGATCGGCCCCGAGCTGCTTGCCCGGTTCGACGAGCAAGTGGTGCGCGGCTCGGCCGGTCACCCGATATTGCCGGCGGCTCACGACCCCGACGTGGGCACGGATTCCGGCGCCAGCACCCGCGATACCGCGGAGCCCGCCGCCGACACGGACAACCGGCGCAACCGTGACGACGGGTCGAACGCGGCGTACACCGCGCCGGGGGTGATCCTCGGCGAGGTGAACACCTGGCTGGGCCTGGCCGCCATCGCCGTCGTCGCATTGGTGGTGACGCACCGGATGGGTCTGCTGGCCCGCTGGCTGGCCAAGCTGCGGGAGCTGTTGCGCCTGCTCGCCGCGCGCGCCCCGCCGGCACGGACGGCGAACGATGTGGGTGACATCATCGACCAACTGGCCACCCGAAAAGGGCATACGACCGAAACACGCACCGGCCAAGATCCCCAGCCCGAGCAGCACGGCAGGCCACACGAGAACGACGTGCCGGATGACCGATCGGGCGAGGACAACGCTCCGGCCGCGCTATTCCCGATAGCCGGCGGGCTAATGACCAGCCACACCTCGAGCATGCTGGCGGTGGCGGTCGTGGCTGGCGCGACAGTGCTGGTGCTCGCCAGGGTCGGACTGCTGGCCCGGTTGTGGGAACGGCGGCGGGCTCTCCTGAACGCCCTGACCGCCCGTGCCCCGCCCCCGGTGGCTCAGCTCAGCGTGACCGCGTTGCTGGTCGCCGGGCTGCTGCTCAGCGCGGCCGGTGTTCACCCGGTCGCGCTGGCTGGAGCCACAGTGTTCGTCGTCCTCGGCCAGTTGGGCGAGGGTGGGCAGCGGGTGGAGCTGACTCGGGAGCTGGCTCAACGGCTGGCTGCTGACAAGGACTTGATGGACTCGGTGCTGAGGCAGTTGCGGGCGCAGGGCGTGCCGGAACGTCTCGTGGACAGCTTCGGCCTGTACTGGGGTAGCAGCGGCACGCCGCTGTCTGCCACCGATGCCGCCCGCATAGCGGGGATCAAACGGAGCTGGTTCTACGAAAACATGCACAGCCGTGGTCTGCCAGTTCGGGAGATCAAGGACGGGATGCGGTACCAAACTCGGCGACCGGCTTCTCATCAGCAGCGCGCGGCGTTGGAACACGACCCGGATTACCAGCGGGAATTCTCCTGGGAAGTGATCGCGGACAGGTTGTGGGAACTGGCAATCGAGCTGGGTCATTCGCCGTCGCCGCAAGATTGGCAGGCACACGCGATGGCGCCTTCCATCGGGTACATCATCGATAACGTTGATCCGTGGAAGGAGATTCTCGAAAGAGCGCTTCTGCCTCCGTTGACGCAGCACTACACACAAACTCAGGTGCTTGCCGAGGTCGCCGTTGCCGCCATCGAATCGCGGATCGACCCGTATGAGCTGTCACAAAAGGCGTATGAAGGCTGGCACGCGCGACAGCGGAAGGGGATTCCGAATGACCGCACGGTCCGCCACCGGTTCGGTGGTTGGCCGAAGGCGAGGTCGGCGCTGGTAGCCCTGATTGCGGGATCTGAGGTCAGCCTCGAGAAGGCGCTGCGAGACCTGGCGGCGCTGGCTCCGTCCCGGATTGAGCTCATCGCAGCAGCGAAACCAAACTTCTCGGCGGCACCAGCCGAATCACCGGTACCTGCGGAGCGCGCTCGTACCCGACAGGTCGCTGGGCTGGACGAGCCGGTTGACACATGGTGGCGGCTCCACGACGAGCAGGGGTGGAGCATCGTCATGATCGCCGCCTACACCGGAGGCGCCTACACGACCATCAGGAGAGCCTTCGACCGCGTTGGTTTGGCTAACCGCGACCGCAAACAGGCCCGCAAACTGACCGCAGTCCAGGATCGGTCCGCGGCTAAGGCGGTCACACCGAGGGTCGTCCAGGAATGGCGCAAGGGTCTTGCCGGTGAAGAAATCGCCGACAAGCTCCAACTGGAGCCACGCGTCGTGGCCATGGCCCTCGCTAGCGGCGAAATCTCTGGAAAGGAATTCGCCGAGCGCAGGCGCGGGACCACCGGCGGCAGAGTGGTCGCGGATGGAAGGTCGGGCGCCGAGGCACAGCGCCGGAACACCGCGCGCGCCAGCCGCCAGACCGGCCCCATAACCGCAATCGGTCAGCCGGCGGATGATGCGGACAGCGGTGAAGCAAAGCGGACGCCGCAGGCGCCAGACAGCCCGAACGCGATGCTGGCGGCGGCGGGACTGGCCGTCGCGCTCGCCCCGACTCTCATCGCGGCCGGGTTGCCAGTCCTGGGTACCGTCGTCCTGGGCACCGTCCTGCTCGGCGGCATGCTGGCCGTCGTGGTGAAGGTTCTACACACCGTCCGGGAGGCCTGCGCACACTTCGTCGGCGGTCCCTCTGAGCCGATGCCGGCGCACCGGTCACGGCTCGGACTGACTCGGACGCTGGCCGCCGCGTTCGGCACGACCTTGTTGGTGGGCGGCGGATTCGCGGTACTCGGCGATGCCGGCGCGCTGGTGCCGCTGCTGGTGGGGGCCGGCGCAATGGTGACCGGCTGGGGTGCCCTGTTCACGCTTCGCCACATCCGTGACGCGCGTGGCCCCCCAGGGATGCTGGCAACCTTCTTGGCGGGCGCGGTGTTGCTGGCCGGGCCGCTCCTGCTGGGCGGCGCGACAATATCCTTCGCGGTGACGGCTACCACCGGACTGGTTACCGCGTTCACCGTGCTGGCCGGGCTGCGCGCGGTCACGACGCGCGGGCATTGGCCCCGCTGGGCCGCCAGCGGACTGCTGGCGGCCCTGGCCGTGCTCGGAATCGGTGCGATCCCAACCGACGCGGACGCAGAACCCGGCACCGTCTCGGATGCGTCGGTGATCTCGGACATGCAACCGCAAACCGAAGCGACGACGGTGCGGCTGCGGGTTGGGCGCACCCAGGAAGGCGATACCCCGCGCCGCTGGGCTGAGGGTCTGGGTACTACCGAAGCAGCGTTGCGCGCGGTCAACCTGCACATCGCGTGGCCAGCCACCACAGATACGCCGTTCGCTCCGAACACCGAGCTCTACATGCCCGAGGGCGCCGGCGACGACTGGACTGTGACGAGCCGGGTCGCCACCGGTGTCCGGTATGACGTGGTGACGGCGGTCATCGCGCGGTTTGGTCTGTTCACCGCCTACGGTCGCGCCAACCCTGCAGTGATCCTCAACGCTAACCGGGACGTATTCGCCCTTCGCGGAGTGGACGACCTGAACCCGGGCCAGCTGCTGAACGTCCCGGTCGGCGGCTACGGCACCGTGACGCTCACCGTGCCGGGCACGGGCGATGTCGGGCAGCCGAGTGAGCCTAATCGACCGGGGCAGGGCGACAGTTCAAGCTCCATCCAGGGTCCGAGCCAGCTGACCTCGTCGACCAGTACCAAGGCGACCGAGTCGGGAAGCGCCGGCCAACTTTCGACCACTGAAATGCCGTGGCGCTGGCTGATCGTACTGGCTGAAGTCGTGCTCGCTCTCAGCGCCGGGATCCTCGGCGCGCGGCACTGGAACGAGATCAAGCGCAAGCTCGGCCTAGGGCGCGTGAGCAAACGACTCGTCCCGGTTGGGAACTCCTTCGGACTCCCGCAACCCCGGCAACGGAAGCCGCTCTGGCGCGAGGCCCGCGCCCACGCCGCCGACGCGGCCTTGCCGAGTGCCCCGGCGGGTGCGGCGCGTTGGGCTCGCCGGTGGGTGTTGTGGCTCGGTGGTGGGTTCGGCACCGGTGTCTCGGTGACCGGGATCTTCGCCGCGACGGTGTTGAGTCCGGCGTTGTATCAGGCAACGACCTGGGGGCTGTTGGCGGGCGCTCTGGTGTTGTTGCCGCTGTGGGCGTTCCTGCCGAGGCGGGCGGTCGCGATCGCCGCGATGGGGTTGGCCGTGGGGTCGTACTGGTTGTTGGCAAACACGTCCGGTACCGGGTTCCTGGCGTGGATGGCGACGTTCGGGCTGGGCTTCAGCGCGATGCTCTGGACGGTGTTGCCCCAGCTGGTCGATGAGTGGACCGAGGGGCAGATCAAGAAACGGAACGCCGCCCGGCCCGAGGACCGGCAGCTGCGGCTGGGTGTGCGCAGCATCCACGCGCTCAGCATGTTCGGTTCGTTGCTGGTGTTGGCCTGGATGCTCAACCTGCAGCGCGCATTGCTCACCCAGTCGTTGGCCACCGCCGCCACGGTGTCCGCGGTGATCGCGGCCGTCGCCACCGTGGCCCTGTTGATCTTGCCGGGCGAGCGGCCCGACCGGAAGCGCCCGACATTGCGGACGCTGCTGTGGGGGGCGTTCGCGCTGTTGCGTGTCAGCAAGCACGCCACTGACCGGGTCGAAGCCGGCGAGAAGACGCGGTTCGTCCGGGCGATCTCGCGGCCACTCGGGTTCATCGCCATCGCGGTTTCGCTGTACGACGGCTACTGGCATCTCGGGATGCCGGCCGGGTACCACGGTTGGGCGCCCGTCCTGGACTACCGCTTCCTCGCCGGTGCGGCGTTGCTGGTCGGCATCGCGGTGGTCGCTGACCTGCGCGGCCGCAAGGACACCGGCGGTGGCTCGCTGTTCCTGATGGGCAGCTTGATGGTGGCCGCCGGGCTCACCGTCGCGGCCACTTCGCCGCTGGCCGGCGGAGGTGTCCTGGTCGGGATGATGCTGGGCGGGTTCCTCGCCGAGGCCGCGATCACCGGCATGGCGCCCGCCCTCTACGAGATCATCGACAGGCGGCTGCCGGCAGAGGACCGGGACCTGGCCTACGCCTCGGCGACCTTCATCAAGCAGGTTTCCCAGGTCGTCGGTTCCGCGCTCGGTTCCGTCGCCGGTGGCCTGTTCGGCTGGTCCGGTGTTGCGGTCCTGATCGGCGTGTTCTCAGTGTCCGCGTTCATCACCAGCCTCCGCGCCAAGAAGCGCTACGCGAGCCTGACCAACAGCACCTGGCCTCGCCTGACCGGGTCCCTCGGCCCGATCAATAAGTCCACGCTCCGGCCGCATCTTCTGACCGGTCTCGTGCTGAGTGGTTCCTGGTTTGTGCTGTCCCTGCTGTTCGGCGATGCGGGTAGGCGGGCCGCTGCCTCGATCGGGTTGCCGGGTTGGGCGGTGGTGACCACTACGGTGGTTGTGGGAGCTGCGGTCGTGGCTTGGTTGCGGCTGCGGGTGCGTCCGCCGCCGACCCAGGTGATCGCAGCGGTATCCGGGGTCGGGGCGGTGCTGGTGGCGGCCCTGTGGCCGTCGGTGACGAGCTTTGTCGGGTTCGCGGTGCGGGGCTCGGCAACGGTGGCGAACCTAGTAGCGAAGAAGCTTCCGCCATGGGCCAAGACCGCCGTTGCGGTGCTGACGCCAGTGAGCTGGTTGGCACACCTAGTGATCCACGTGCCCGCGATGTTGGCGGCGGAGCCGCTTGGCTTGGCGTTCCTGATCAACGCGTTCTTCGCGGTCTTGGACGCCTCGATGCTGGTCGTGACTTCGACAATGCTGGCGCGGGGGCCGGCGAACGTGCTGGGCTGGATGAACCGGTGGCTGAAGCAACGGATCGGGTTCCCGGCGCTGATCGTGGCATTGCCGCTGCTAGACATTCAGCTGGTCCAAAAAGACCTCTGGGCGGCGGCTGTGGCGATCGCGGTGATGGTCCCGACCATGGGCTGGGCGACGATATCGGGTCTGTTCGCTGAGGTACGCGGCAAGAACGCCTGGCGAGGAGCGAAGCCGATGTTAGTGGCTGGTCAGTGGGCGCTGGCCACTTACGGCGTCACGCGACTGATGTCCAACCCGGTCGCTGCCTGGGGAGCTGTGAGTGCTTCGGCGCTGCTGGCATTGATGTGGGTCATCCATCGACGCGGACCACCAACCGCGAACGCGACATCTCTTTCGGATGGGCCGGTGACACCGACCCGACCTTGGTGGCGGCTAGGTCGTGCTGTCCTGACCTTGATTGGTCGGGTCGGGATGGTGGGTCTGGTCGGGACCGCTGGGACCGCCCAGGCCGGCTATGGCTGGTCCTTCACCGTCGGAGCGGAGCCCGCCCCCGGCCACGATCATGCACTGTCTTGGTACCAGTGGCGCTGGTACCAAGACCAGTATGTGGACGAGCGCTGGGAGGGTGCTGTCCGCGCCACGTTGCCGTTGCTGGAACCGGCGCGGTCAGACCAACCTGTGAAGCCCGGCGATTTCGACTGGTCCGCGGAGCACGACCCGCCGTGGATCGAGTTGATCTCCGGTGCCGACCTGGCCGAGGCTCTGAGCCTGGTGCTGGGCTTCGATGCCGGCGTGCAGGCGGCCGGGCACCTGATCGCACACGGGGTGGGTGACCGGATCTACTTCGTTGACCTGTGGTGGGATCGGCTTAGCCCCGAGCAGCGCGCGCTAGTCGTCGACCACGAGATCGACGCCGACCCCGCCGATCACGACCGGCATGCCCTGAGCACGCTCAACGCGCTGCGTGCCTCCGGTGTCACCGATCGCGACATCGAGGCGATGGTGACGCTGCTAGCGGCCGAATTGTCACGTCGAGCACTCGACAGCGTCCCGGCCCGGATCTACGTCAGTCCGTCGGCGGAGAGCAAGGTACGGGACCGGGTGCTGGTGCTTGGCTCGGCGGCGCCGCGGGTCACGGACGAGCAGGTCGGGGGGTGGGCCGCCGCCGCCGAGTTCGTGGTTCCGGACATCGGCGGGGGTATGATTCCGCCGATCATCGTGTCGTTGGGGCCAGCCCAGGTGGCCGCGCTGTTCGGGATCGACGAGGCCCGGGTTCGGCAGGCGGGGCTTGTCCGGGTCGCCGCGTCGGCCGGGTATGCATGGCACGCGGAGAGCCTGGGTGGACGCGATGACGTGCTTGTCCACCTGCGGGATGACTTCGTGGTGGAGCGGAGCCCCAGGTTCCGGAATTCCGGGTGGCGGACGCGCGTGGCATACCTGGATCTGGCAGTCCTGGCGGCCATTGCCACATCGCCCGACCGCGACGGTGTTCGGCGGCTGGGTGAACTGTTGATCAATCTCGGCCAGATCGGCGCGAGCGGCACCGAGATCGCGGCGGACCTGTCCCCGGCGTTGCGACAGGCGCTGCGTACCAGCGCCGGCGACTACTGGCTCGACAGCGACCGCGCGTTGGCCTTGGCGCTTGCACTGCCCGGGATCGACTTCGACGCATCCGTGATCAAGACTGCTCAGCAGGCGATGGTTTTGGTCACCGGGCCCGACGCTCACCGCGGCTGGAAGCACGGGCTCGGTGTGAGCCTGGGTGACGGCGACGTGCTGACCGCCGCGCACGTGGTCGGTGACAAGTACGGGCCACAGCAGGTGCGTGTCGACGGGCGTCCGGCGGAGCTGGATTGGTCTGACATCGACCGGCCCACGGATCTGGCACGGGCGCGGGTAGCCGGGCTCACCACGCGCGCGCCGAATATCGAGTTCGCGACCACCCCGCTCGCCCCGGGGACGGTGGTGGCGATGTTCTACGCCGCGCATGCCGACCCCACTGGTCGGCCCGCCTGGTCAACCGTGGTCTTCGGTGCGGTCGATCCCACGCTTACCAGTCCGGGATTCCGGGCCGGCGTAACCGTGGTGGATGCTCCCAACTGGGGTGGCTTCTCCGGTGGCGTGGCTCTCACCGCTGGCTCGGTGGCTCCGCGGTGGGCCGGTGTCGTGATCGAACAGGATTACCCCAACAGCACTTTGCCCGCGGACCGACGGCGCGAGTGGAAGGAAACGGGTCGGACAGTGGCCGGGCTGGTCCCGGCACACAAGGTGGTGGAGTTCCTCGCCACGCGGACTGGGTTGCCCGAGACGGCGCCGACACAACCGGCCCGACCGGACGAGCATGGCTGGTCGAGCAGGCGAGGGCCGCCGGATCAGCGGCCGGCTGACGATGCGACCCCGACGTCGCTGATCCCGCTGGCCGGAGCGCTGTGGATTGGACACACCTCGAGCCTGCTGGCGCTGGCCGTCGTGGCGGGCGCGGTCGTGATCGTGCTGGCCAGGACCGGGCGGTTGGCGGGTACCTGGGCGTGGCTGCGGGCGCTGGTCCAGGGTCGGGCCACCCAGGCACCGCTGGGCGAGAAGACCGGTGCCCCGGCGACGGAGGAGGCGGTTTCCCGGCTGGTCGGACAGGTGACCTCTCGGTTGGCCGCGGTCACGGGGTCGATCCGGGCCGGGTCGCTGCTGACGCTGTGGTGGGAGGTCCGGGCTTGGGCGCGGTCGCCGGGTTCCGACGCTGCCGTGTTGTTGAACGGCGACCGCCTGCAGCCGGTGGCGCGGGTGATCCTCTATGCGGCGGGCGGGGCCGTGCTCGGCGCGTTCCTCGCGCCCGCGCTGATCGGTGTCGGCGTGCTGGGCGCGGCCGGTTTGGCTGTGGTGGTGCCCGACCGGTTGCTAGCGCCACGCAAGGCAGGGCTGATTGTGCGCTTTGCCCAGTGGGTTGCGGTGCCCCTCGGCCTGGCCGTGAGCGCGCTGGTGTTGACGGCCACGCCCGCATATGCCTACGCCGCGGGTGTCTACGCGGCGTTGGCCAGCGGGGTCACCCTCGCGCTGGTAGGGGCGGCGGTGCTCGTGTGGGCGGCCTACAGCTTCTACCGGCTGACCAGGCTGGTGACCGCGATGTCGCGGTCCGCACGGGAGGCGGAGCACCCCGAGGGTGAAGGAGCTGCGGTCGTTGCCGAAGCCCTATCGGCCCCAGAGGAGACACACGAGACGGTGGCCGGCCCGGCCGAGGCGGTTGAGGTGGACACGACGCAGCCCGAGCCCACCGCGATCCTGCCGAAGGCAGGGACCCTGGATCGCGATGCCACCGGCGTCATGGAGCTGGATGCCCCCGAGGCCATCGAGTTGGTGATCGACCGGTTGGCGGCCGATGTGAGTGCGGTGGCGCGGGCGGCGGAGGCTTCCGCCGCGTCGGGGCAGGTTGCGGATGAACAGCGGCTTGCGGACGTGTTCGGCTCGCTTGATCGGCTCGCCGCCGATTTGGACGCATTGCGCGAGCAGGTGGGGGAGACGGTGCTGGGCACGCGGCTCGGCGATGCGATGCAGGCCGCGTTTGGGGCGTTGGTGGAGCGGGACCACCGTGTGGTCGCGGCGGAGGTGTGGCCGGATTCGTATGTGTTGGAGCTCACGGCTGACCGGTTGGGGGGGTTGGCGCGGCAGTTCGGCGAGGCGGCCGGCCTGCTGGAGGCCAGGCAGGTGCGCGCGGCCGCAACGTTGGTCGGCGAAACGGTGGATGCGCTGGCGCGGTTTGCGCCGACGTCGAGCCACCACCCGAGCCCAGGTGCGAGCGTGCGGGCGCTGCATGGTGATGTGGCTCGGTTCCAGCGCGACATCTACCCGGGGCTGATGGATTTGGCGCCGAGGGCGCTGCTGACCGATCGGGAGATCGGTGCGCTGGTTGGGCAGTTGCGCGCGGCAGATCGTCGGTTGGCTGCGATCGGCCGTTCCGCCAGGCGCGCCCACAACGAGCCGGTCACCGAACCACTCCCGATCGTCCGCGACACCAACACCGACACAGCTCAACGCAGCTGGGCACCGCTGGCTGGCGCGGCGCTCGCACCGCACCGCTGGCTCACCGAATGGGCCGGCGCGCAGCAGGTTCTCTTCATCGCCGTCGTGTCGGTAGTAACGGCCGCCGCGCTCTTCGTGGCCTGGTCACGGTTGCGCACCACCCCGGCGCGCTTCGCGGCGGTGCTCGGCGTCACGCTGTCCGGCATCGCGCTGGTCGTCGCGCCGACGGTGACGATCGTGGCGGGCGCCGTGCTCATCACCCCGGTCGCCGCGGTTCGGCTCCCCCGGTGGGCGGGTGACGTGCTGGCCACCGCTTTCCCCAGCCGGATTCCGCTGGACGGCGTCGAGCTGCCCAGTACGACCGCGCCGGACGACGCCGAGTGGGCGCGCCTGATCGCCAAGGCGCCCCGGCATCTCAACCGGCGCCCGCAAACCCTCGGCAACGAACGGCAGGACGCGTCCCTCTCCTCGGCCGCCTTCGCGAAGGTGGGTACGCCGGCGGCTGACGAGATCATGGCCCGCCACCCCGTCGAGCTCTGGATACTGCGGGAAGACGGTTCGCTGTGGGTGTCCGTGATCAACACCCGGTACAAGCCACTCGGCTCGCGCACCTGGACGTTGGTGCGTATCAGGCACACCGTGCCAGCCGGCGCCGGACGGCCGGTGATCGCCGCCGGCGCGGCCGTGGTGCTCCGGGATGCGGATGGGCACTTCGTGCTGCGAAGGCTCACCACCCGCAGCGGGCACTACCACCGAGGGCTCACCACGGCGGAAAACCGCGCCGCGCACGTGTGGGGCGTGGCGGCGTTCGCCCGGCGCGGCATCGTGTACCGCCCGGGGCTGGCCGCCCGGCTCCTGATCGCGGCCTGGTCGCAGCCGCCCGGCGACGGCCCGTCATCGGCCAAACAGGCCCAGTGGTCCACCGCCCTGCTCGGCCTGGGGATCGGTCACGTGGACCTCGCGCTGTGGGTAGTGCCGGTCGCACTGAGCGTAGGTGCGGTGGTCGGGCTGGGTTGGTTGGTGCGCGCGTTGTTGCCGGTGCGGGAGGGCACGCCGACCCAGGGTTCCCCGGTCGAAGCGGACACGGCCGCCGGGTTCGCCAAGACCCTGCCCGCTGTCAGGGCGCTGCTGCCCGGAGCAGGCACCGCCAGCAGGGCGGAGCTTGCCGTGGCAGCGAACCGGTTCCTGGCGGCGAACCCGGGCGTCGCCGCGGCGATCTTCAGCTACGTCGACTACGGCGGCCCGGAAGGCCACCCCATGGTGTACCTGGGAATGGGCGAGACCGGCATGCCGGTACTCGGCAAGATCGACAGCGCCGCCACCTACACGGCGCTACCGGAGTGGATGGCAGGGCAGCTCGGTTATCGGCACGACGAGCTGCGGCCCTATGCATTCGGCCCGAACGGAGCCCACAGCGGGCTCCTGGCGACCCGCCCGGTGCGCGCGACGCTGCTCGACGGGTACAGCAGCCCATTCAGCGGTCTGGTCGGCGAGCCGTTCTGGTTGTGGCCGACCTTCCATGCCCACCTGGGCTTCCCAGTGTGGGGGCTGCTGGACTTCCTGCGGGTGTTCCCGACGACTTTCAGCGAACGAGCGCAGCAGCTCGTGGTCACCCGCCGCCCCGGCCTAGCCCCCACCGACCGCCTGGTCACGCGAGACGCCCGCAACTTGAAGGACGCCGCGTGGAGCAAGCAGAAGATAGCGGAAACCCAGCGGACGCAGGCAGCGGCGCTGGGCGGCGCCACCGACCGACCACGCGGGAGCGGGCTGCTCGGGCACCTGCTGCGCGAGCAGCCCGGCCGGCCCGGTGGCGAGCTCGAGTTCGTGCCGGGCGCCACTGCTCCCGTCGGCGCCCCGCAGCTGTGGGTCACCACGACACACCCTTCAGGCCGAACGGTAAACACCTGGGTGGTGCTCGACACCGGTGCCGACTCGATGGCGTTCAACCAGGCCAGGGCCAAGTTCTACGGCTACTCATCGAGGTACCCCTACGAGTCGGTTTTCGTGAGTTCGGTACACGGAATCGTCGCCGATCGCTGGACGATCGATCCCCTGCAGGTCTCGGTCATGGGATTGCCCGAAACAGCGACCATCAGGCCGCATTTCCAGCCCGAGGCGAATTTCCCCCAGGTGGGAGCTCCGTTCCTGCGGCACTTCGCCGTCGAGATCGACGGGGGCGCCCAGCGGTTCACCATCACCCCGCACACGTACACCGAAACGGACGCCGACGACACCGAGACCGGGGCCGCTGAGACCGGGCACGAAACCCCGACACACCGGACTAAAGGCCCCGAGACACCGGGTACGAAACCCCGACACACCGGGGTGGACGCTGGTGGCGAGGCACCGCAGCGGAGTTGGGCGCCGCTGGCCAGCGGAGCGCTCGCCGGGCATGACTGGGTCACCGGCCTGGTCGTCAACCATCCGTTGGCCCCCACGCTCGTACTGGTCGGCGCGGTGATCGTCGCAGTCGCCGTCTGGATTGTGGTCCGGCTGCGTTCGGGTCGGGGGCCGAGGGCGCCGCCGCCGGACGCCCGGCTGATCGTGGTCGACCTGGCCGAAACGCGCACCAGGGTGGTGAGCCAGCTGGCGAAGAAGCTGGTCAAGATGCCGCCGGCCGGCCGTTGCGGGGCGCTGGCCGAGAGTGGGGCGTTGAACGGCCGCCAGGTGGTGCCGGCCGACGCGATGATGCGTCACGCGCACGAGGAAGGACTTCTGAGACCGCTGGACGACGAGCAGCGGGAGACGACGGGCAGCGCCGACCCCCGGCTCTGGGTGGTGCCCACTGAGGTGTTGGAGCGGCTGGCCGACGGCGGGTTCGGCGCGTCGGTGGACGGCCTAGTCCTCTACACCTGGGTCGACCCGGCGGCACCGGGCGGCGCGCTGATCGGGGTGGCCGCGCCGGTGCTGGAGCAGACGGTGCGGATGCGCCGGCTCGCCGCCCTGCTCGGCCCGGCCGAGGCGGCCACGGCGGACAAGAAGGTGCGCGCGTTCTGGGCGGTCGGCCTGGCGTTCGAGGAGAAGCACCGGGTCAACGGCGTGCGTGCCGGCGAGGCCGCCGGCCACCGGCGGGCGATGGGGCTGCTCAACCGGCTGCGCATCGAGCACGCTGGCCTGTTGCGTGACGCGGCCCAGCGGGCGTGGGCCGAGTTCACGCTGCCCCACCCGACGGCCGGACCCGATCAGGAGCTGTTCACCGGCTGGGCGGCACGCGCCGACCGGATGACCGAAATCCGTGAGCTCGACCTCGCGGACCTGCTGCGCACCGCGGCGCGGGCCGGGTCGCGCCCGGCGGAGGAACTCGGCGGCCTGTTGGCCGGCATCGCTGAGCTGGTGGACGGCGCGGTCGGACTGGTCGTCCGGATCGCCAAGGCGGAGGAGGCGGCCCCGCCGCACCGGCCGGGCAGCCAAACCGGCGAGGCGGTCCGGTTCCTGGCGGAGCTGCGCGAGCAGGTGGAGCTGCGGGCGCATCGGTGGCACCAGCTGGGCGCGGCTCTGCGTGCGCCGGCCCACGGCCCGGGCCAGTCCCTGGCCGGCATCCAGCTGCTCGCCCGGACCTGGCTGGACGTGGTCGACCTGGAGAACCGGAGCGACACCGAGCTGGACGAGGTCTACGTCCAGGCGCACCGGTTGTCCGTGGTCGAGGGACTGCCGCTCGGCCCGGAGGGTGCCGACTCGCCGCTCGCCGCCCCGATCGAGCAGGTGCGGGCACGGATCGCCGCGCTGTACCGGCGGGCGGACCGAACCGCGGACGAGCCGCTGCTCACCCGGCTGGAGACGCTGCGGGACGTGATCCCGGGCCGCGCGACGACGCTGCGCCGGGCCGCCTGGCTGCTCGGTGTGCCCGAGGAAGAGCTGCGTGCCCTGGTCGAGGCGCCGGAGCACCGCCACCGTTTCCGGCTGCGCGACGGCACGAAGCTCCACCTGCGCGGCCCGGGACCGGAAGAGGAGCCGGAGGGCGAGGCCATCGCCGGGCCGACAACGGAAGCGCTGCCGGTGCAAGCAGCGTCGAAGCTGCCGACCGGCAACTCGCAACCCGAGCTCGACCGACTGGTCTCGCTGGTCGCCAACCCGGACCGGTTATTCGCCGGCCTGTTCGACGTGCCACAGCGAATGGTCGACTCGCTCCCGCCGCGCTCGGTCCGACCCGGGATCGACATGCTGGTGCACGACTGGGCGGTGCAGGACCACGAGGCGGAGCGTGCCCTGCTGGGGAACGCCGCCGGTGGCCTGTCCGGGCCACAGCTGGAGGTCGTCGCCGAGGCGTTGGCCCTTGTCCGGCGGATGGACCTGGACGACGTGCGCACAGCCGCGTACCGGGCGGAGGCTTTTGGTCCCGATCGGCGCGTAGAACTGCTCGCCAGGATGCGGGAGCTGTGGTGGTCGGCGACGTCGCTGGCCGATGAGCTCGAGGTGGTCCACTTCGAGCTGTTCGCCCCGGGCCGGGACGAGGCGGCCACCGAGGTGATCCTGGCCGTCTTCACGTCGGTGGCCGAGATAGCCCGCCGGCGGTCGGCCCGCTGGTCGAACCTCGTCCAGGCGCTCGAAACACCGGGGGACCCGGCGACCCGGCCGCTCGACGCCGCCAGCCGGATCGACCGGTTGGCCCGGCTCGTGGCCCGGCCGATACGCGAGGTCGGAACCACCGATCGGCTCACCAATGAGCAGCGGCTGGACGATATGCGCCGGATTCTCGGGCAGCTCGCCGAGCTGCGGGTCGCGGCGCGGATGTTGAACGACGCCGGCGAGACGGACGAGCGAGTCGACGCGCTCCGGGAACGGCTGCACGGCCGCTACCACGGCCTCGACCCGTCCGCGAAGTCGCTGGCCGACCGGCTTACCACCCTGCTGAGCCTGGACCCGGGCCGCGCGGCCGAGCTGGGCCTGGTCCAGGCGCTGTTCGACGTCGAAGCCGGCGAGCTGAACCGCGTCATCCGGTGGTACCGCAGCCGGTTCGAGCTGGTGGACGGCGCAGTGCGGCTGGCCGACACCGACCGGCCCGACGGGAACCAGCGGCACGCGTCGATCGGCGCCGGCCTGACCGGACTCGCACTCGCCCAAGACGGCCCGCTCGCCTCGGCTCGTGATCTGTTTACCGCCCACAGCGTCTTCTTCTGGGTCGCCGGGATCACGCTCGCCGTACTGACCTACGCGATCTGGCGGCACGGCCCGCCGGCCTGGCTGATGCGGGTGCTGTACGTGCTGCAGAGCGCGTGGCTGCGGTTCTGGTCGGAACGGCCCGAGGTCATCCACGCCAGCGGATACCGGCCGAACCCGGTGTTCCACGGCGAGGGCCCGCTGTATCTCGGCCTGGGGCTGGAGCTCCGATTCCGCACGCTGCGGTTGGAGGACGCCGCCGAGCTTGCGGCGCGGCGGCTGGGTGGACTGGGTTACCTGAAGAACGACACCTCGATCGCGCACGGCTTCGAGATCGTCACCCACCCGATGGGCTACCCCTACGCGACCGCCAACTTCCCGTGGTCGCTACTCGCCCAGCTTGAGCGCAAGGGCGCCACCGCCAACGCGGCCGGCCTGCACATCCACCTCAGCCGGGCCGGATTCGACTCCGTGGCGCACCGAGTGTGCTGGATGCGGTTGATCTACGACAACAGCGACCAGGTGACCGCCCTGGCCCGCCGGACGTCGGGCTTCGCCAAGTTCACCGACGAGGACAGGGCACAGCTCGAGCGGTACGCCACGGGCGCGTTGAAGACCGACGCCAACGCGGCGATCAGCAACCACCACAAGGACACGTTCGAGCTGTGGGTGTTCGCCAGCACGCTGGATCCGGCGCAGGTCATGGCGGCGCTGGCGTTCGCGGCCGCCTCGGTGGAGTACACACGCCAGCACACCGGCGAGGACGCACTGGACTGGTCCGCCTTCGCGCGCTGGGCCGGCGGCCGGCCCGACTACGCCCCGCTCACCAGGGAGCTGGCGCGGCTGCGTGGCCCCGGTGGCCCCACGACCGGTGGCGGCACGTCCAGCACGTCGGCGCATGTCCCGTCGTGGTGGCAGCGGTTCCGGGATTGGCTCACCGCCGGCTGGAGCTGGACGCGTCGGTTGACGGCCGCCGGTGCTGGCGCGGTGGCGCTGGCCGTCGTGGCCGCCCTGCCCTCATACGCGTCGGCCGGCACCGATGCACCGGTCACGCCGGAGAAATCGTCCATCCATTTCTTCCAACAGGACTGGGTGCTCGCGGCGACGCTCACCGCCGGGGCGGCGATCGTGCTCGGCGGGCTCGCTTGGCTGGCCATGCGCGGAACGGCCAAGAACCAGCCACCGCGTGCACCCGCCGCCGACGTACCCGCGAATTGGCGCGAGATCACCGGTCTCGTTCAACACGACGACTACAAGCCGGAGCCGGTGTTCCACGGCGAGGGCCCGCTGTTCGAGGGCCTCGAGCTGGAGGTCAGCACCCCTCAGTACGCCGTGGCAGTCGAGCTCGCGCTGGATGTGCTGGATGCGCTGGGTGGACTGGGCTATCTCAAGCGCGACGGGTCGATCCGGATGGGCTTCGAACTGGTCACCCATCCGATGAGCTACCGGTGGGCGATGGCCAAGTTCCCGTGGGCGCTGCTGCCCGCGCTCGAGGCCACCGGCGCCAGCGTTGGGGACGACCTCGGCCTGCACATCCACCTCAGCAGGGCCGGCTTCGGCCCGTCGGAGCACATCGAGCGCTGGATGAGGCTGATCTACGACAACAGCGCGGAGATGACCACCCTGGCCCGGCGGAGGTCGATGTTCACCCAGTTCCACCAGCAGGACCGGGACATGATCCCGGCCTACGCGCGGGGGGAGCCGGGCATCAGGCGCGGCCGCGACCGTGTGATCAACACTCAGAACGAGAGCACCTTCGAGCTGCGCATCTTCGCCAGCTCGCTGGACCCGCAACAGGTCCAGGCTGCGCTGGCGTTCGGCGCGGCGTCGGTGGAGTACACCAGCGACCCGGCGAACCCGCTGGACTGGGCCAGCTTCGCGCGCTGGGTCAGCCAGCGACACGACTACCTGCCGCTGACCCGTGAGCTGCGCCGCCTCGGCTTCCTCGAACCGATGGAGGGCGAACTGGCCGGGCGCTTCGAGGACGCCCTGTTCGACCGTCTGATGGACGGCTCGCCGGAGGCCGACGCCGAGCTGAAGCTGGAGTACCGGGTGGGCGAGCTACTGGCCGACCACCTGGCCGGGCAGCCGGACCAGGCCCGCCCGCTGGCCGAGCTGCTCGACGAGCTGGGTGGCTCGGCGGAGACGGCGGACCTGGTGGCCCGGGCGGTCGGGGTGTACCCGGGGCTGCGGACGTCGCTGGACGACACCACGCTGTGGTACGTGCCGGCCGAGCCGGTGGGCGGCGAGGAACCGCAGGCCGGCGAGCCGAGCGAGCCCCGGCCGACCGCCGAGGATGCCGACCCGATCCTCGACGACGACGGTCTCGGCGGCCGGATCCACGCATTGGTCCGGGAGTTCCCCAGTCTGGTGGCTACCGCGCTGCCGCTGGACCAGCGCACCTGGGAGACATTGGACGCCCTGTCCGACACGCTGATGACCCGGATGTTCTGGGCGGAGACCGGCCCCAGCTCGCTGGAGACGGTCGGCGAGCTCGACGGCGGCCTGCCCGAGCTGCGGTTGTGGATCTCCCCGACCCAGTTGGAAACCTATGCGGCCCGGGTAAAGGAGGTGTTCCACCGGCTCGGCCACCCGATCACCGACGAGCAGGCCGAGGACCTGGGGCTGCGGTTCCTGCTGTGGCACGAGCTGACCCACGTGCTGCAACAGGCCTACGCGACCGGCCGGGGCAGCAAGCTGCGGGTGCAGCTGGCCATCGACACCCTCGCGGCCGGGCTGTCGGTTGTGCTGGGCATCCCGCTGGGCGAGCGGGGCCACCCGCTGGCGGTGGAGGAGGAGCGGATGGCGCACGGCGTGGCCATCACGCTGCTGGTCCGGCACGTCACCGACAACTACCCGACGCTGAGCGAGACCCAGCGGCGCCACCTGCCCGAGGTGTTGCGCTCCACGGTCACCGACATGACGCACCGGGACTTCGCCAGGGACCGGCACGGCGCGCCGACCCCGGATGTTGCCTCCCTGCCCGGCTATCTCTACTTCCACTCGGAACCGGTGGTGCTGGCCGTCTTCGAGTGGCTGATGCGGGAGACCCCGGCGTTCACCGTCCTGCCCGAGCTGGCTTCCCCGAGCGTTATCGCCGGCATACCCGGCGTCCGGCCCGAGCTGGAGTTGGTGCACTGGGCCCGCGCGGTGCTCGCCGACCCGCGTGCCGAGCCGGACGCCGAGTTCTGGGCGCGGGTGCGCGGCGCGCTCGCCGGCCTGGCCTCGGTCCGTGAGAAGACCCTGTTCAGCTGGCTGCCCGTGGCACAGTTCGAGGCCGTGTTCGCGCTGCTCGACCGGTTCGACCACGCCACCCCGGCCCGGGTGGCCGAGCTGCTCGGTGACGGCGCCCGGTCGCCGCCGTGGTTCGACGAGCACTTCCTGGACCACCCGGACCTGGATGCCCACCGGGAGCGGCTCGACCGGCTGCGTCGCCCCGGTATGCGGACCGAGGCGGAGCAGGAGCGGTATCTGGCCGGCTGGCGCGAGCTGATCAGCGCGCTGCTCGAGACCCACACCGCGCCGAGCGCGGTGGGCCGGGTGCTCGATCGGCTGTCCGCCCACCTGGAGGACACCCCGGACCCGGCCGGCCAACTCGACCTGATCGGCTACGCGGCCGCCGCCGTGCGCATGCTGGACGACGCGCCGCATTCCGGCGGGGTGATCGCGAACGAGCGGAAGGGCGAACGGCGGCGGTTCGGGGCGCTGATGCCGGCGCTGGAACCGCACGGGCGGCTGCACCGGCGCGCCGGAGACCCGCGCCAGCCCAGGGCACCACCGGGGGTGCTGGAGCTGCCGCTGACCGGTGAGGTCCGATCGCTGCTCGCCGGCGCGGAGCTGGACGACCTGCCCGACCGGATGATCGGGTTTTACTGGGCCGAACGCGATCTGATCGTGGTGTTCGCGCCGATGGCCGAGCGGGTGCGCCAGACCGGCATGTGGTGGCGGCTGCTGGAGCACGAGGAGTTCTTCCACCGGGACGGCAACGAGCACGCCCGCAACCGCTTCGGCCTCACCCACGCCGAGGACGTCGACGAGATCGTGGCGATCGTGCTGGGCGGCGGCCCGGCAGTGGCCGACGATGTGGCGCTGGCGGCGGCGGTCGCGGTGGCCCGGTTCCAGGCGGAGGTGGACGAGCGCCACCCGGCCGATGCCGAGCTGCGACTGGCGTTCGAGGTGGGCACGCTGCTGGTCCACCACCTGCTGCCCAGGCCGGACCAGGCCCGCCCGCTGGCCGAGCTGGTCGCCGCGCTGGACGGCACCGAGGAGGCCGACGCGCTGCTGCGGGAGGCGATCGAGCGTCACCCGGGGCTGCGGCTCGGGGACGAGGGCTCGACGGTCTGGTACGTGCCGGCCGAGCCGGTCGGTGGCCCGGCTCCGACCGCCCGCAAGCGGGAGCCGTGGATCCTGCCGGAGGAGGACGGCGCCGAGCGGATCGTCGCGGACCGCGACCTGGGCAGTCAGGTCCTGGCGGTGCTGCGGGAGTTTGCCGACCTGCCCGACACCCTGCCGCTGGACCGGCGCACCCGTGAGGCGCTGCGCACCCTGCTGGCCGGCATACCGGCGCGCACCTATTGGGCGGGCGGGGCCAGCAGCTTCGCGCGGTACTCGCCGCAGGGTGCCGCGATCGGTCCCGACGCGTCGCTGTGGATCTCCCGGACGCAGGTGGAGGTGGTCGCCCACCGGGTGATGGAGGCATTCCGGCTGCTCGGCCACCCCATCGGCTACCCGACGGCGCGCGAGCTGGCGGTGCGCTGGCTGTTGGGACACGAGGTGGGCCATCTGTTGCAGTACTCCGTCGCGGACGTGCGGACCAAGGATGTGGATCTGCTGGCCCACCGTGCCTTCGCCGCCGGGCTGTCCGTCCAGCTGGCCATCCCGTTGGGCGGGTTGGCCAGCGCCGAGGAGGTGGAAACCGAGCGGTTCGCGCAGGGCTTCAGCACGATGCTGCTGGTCCGGCACATCACCGAGCGGTTCCCGACGCTGACCGAGGCGCAGCGGCACTACCTGCCGGACGTGCTGCGCTCGGTGTACACCGACTCGCTGCACCGGTCGCTGGCGAAGGACCGGCACGGCGGCCCCACCGCCAAGGCACCCGAGCTGCCCGGCTACCTCTACTACCACCCCGAACCGGTGGTGCTGGCTCAGCTCGAGTGGTATGCACAACCCCGGCCGGGCCTGCCGCTGGCCGACCCGGACGCGGTGGTCTGGATGCCGGGGGCGCGTCCGGAGCTGGAGTTCATCCACCGGGGTCAGGCACTGTTCGACGGGCGGACCGCACCCGGCGAAGGGTTCGCCGGAGAGATCGGCGGCGCGCTCGCCACGCTGGCCCGCATCCCCGAACCGCTGGCAGACATGCTGCACCGCCGGCAGCTCACGATGGCGTTCGACCTGCTCGACCGGTTCGGCCCGGCCGCGCTCGACGCGCCGTTCGGGGCCACCCCGGCGGCGGTGACCGCTTTGCTCGGCGACGCGCCGGCGAAGCCGGCGCGCTGGGTCGGGCGCCAAACTGGGCGCCCGACGGGAACACAGCCGGCGGCCTGGTTCGACGCCTCGTACCTGGGCCGGCCGAGCGCCGAGCCCGAGCTGCGGTCCTACCTGAACGTGCTCGAGGAGCTGCTCGAACCGGTGACGCGCGACCCGACGGAGCACGACCGGTTCCTTGCCGGTTGGCGAGACCTGGTCACCGCGCTGATCGAAACCACCCGTGCGCCAGACGGGTACCGCCACTTCGACTTGATCTTCGACCTGCTCACCAGGCTGACGCGCGACGTGACCGAGGTCCGACACGTGGTCACCCGGTTGAGCCTGCTGGCCGCCGCCACGGCCACCGTGCGCTCGCTGGGCGATGCCGGTCCGGGCATGAACGGTGCCTTCGAGCTGCACCCGAGCACCGATCGACTGCGCCGCAACGAGAAGCGGCGGCTGAACCGGAGACTGCCCGAGCTGCAACATCTGACGCCGCTGGGCGCCGAGCGGACCGGTGCGCCGGAAGGCGTGCGGGTGGTGGCCTACTGGGAGGACGAGCTGGCCGGGCTGGTCGGTGCCCGCACCACCGGCAAGATCGCCGCGTACACCGTGGACCGCGTGGTGTACCTGCCCAGGACCGCGGTCACCCGGTTGCCGCCGATGCTGCTGCGCGCGCTGGTCGACTACGAGGTGATCCACCGGGTGAACGGTCCGACCGACAAGGCGGACCGCGAACGGCACGCTGGCGCGCTGCGCCGCGAGCTGCGCCAATACTGGGGGCCGGTGCGGCCGGGCGAGCGTGTCGAGCTCGGCTACCTGTTCGGCGCGCTGGAGGCGCTGCTGCGCGAGCTGGACACCGCGCACTGGGGCCTGCAGAACGAGGCCGCGCGCCGGGTCGAGCAGCAGGCCAGGGTGCGGCTGCTCACCACGCTGACCCAGCTGGGACTGCTGGACGACGCCGTCGCGGCCTACCGGGACCTGCTGGACTACCGCACGCTGGTCGACGCGGCACCGGTGCTGCTGAAGGCCTGGCGGAAGCAACGGGGCGACTCGGCGGACGAGCTGGCTTCGCTGATCGCGCTGATGCCGACCAGCCGGCACTGGGCCGCGCTGACCGCCCAGGCGGCGTGGACCATCGGGCTGGACGAGCCGGCGGCGGCGATCGCCGAGGGGCACGGCAGGGCCACCACCGACATCGACTACCCGGACGGGCGGCGCTGGGCCTACGGCTACGACATCGCCCTCGCGGTGTTCGACCGGATTGCCGGCGAGGACGGCTACCCGGCCGCCGAGCGGGCATTCGCCGGGGATCCGGCGCTGGCGGCGGCGTTGGGGTACGTGCACCGCCTGGTCGAAGCCGGGGCGCGGGACGGCGAGGTCGACGGGTTCGCCGAGCTGGCCGACGGGCCGGCCAAGGACTGGGCGCACGAGCAGGCGACGGAGCTGATGATCTGGTTGGACGAGGAGTCCGGGCTGGTCGGGCGGTCCTCGGCGGAGCTGGGCCGGCTCACCGACGAACAGCTGGCCGCGCGGGTGTGGGACGCGCGGGACACGGGCGGCGACCGGGCCACCGATCGGGCCGTGCTGGCGTACCGGCTGGCCGACGCCATCGGCTACCGGGTGCGCGAACTGCCCGCCGGCCTGCGTGACCTGACCGACCTGGCCCGAGACGGCGCGCCGTGGACCAAGCGGACGCAGTGGCCGGCCGCCGTCTGGCCGCGAATGCGGGCCATGCTGCTGGCCGGTGCCTGGACCCGGTTCGGCGCCCACGATGCCCGGTACTGGGGTGCCGCAACCGCCGCCATCAACGACCTCGGCGATGCCGGCTCGGAACAGCGGCTGGCGCTGCTGCGCGGGCTCGCGGTCGCACTCGCCGAACCGGTCGCGGACGACCACCGGGAGGCGCACCGGGAGCTGGCACTGAGCATGCTCGCCGAGCTGGGGCTGGCCCTGCCCTTCGACGCCGTGCCGACCGACCAACTGGTCGACCTGATCACGCTGTGGGTGGACCCGACGCTCGCGGCCTACCGGTTCCAGCTGCACCGGCTGCTGGACGCGCTGCCACCCGCCGAACAGGCGGTGACGGACGCCTGGATCCGGCTGGCCAGCGCCACGGTCCGGGTGGAACCGGCGCTGCGCACCAACCGTCGCGCCGAAGTGGCGATCGCCGAACTGACGCTGCTGCCCATGCGGGTGCCGACGCTGGGCGAGCTCGCCGCGCCCGAGCTGGACGCGGCCGTCGACACCCTGCACAACGTGGTGCACCGCGCGCTGGGCCTGACCGAGGGCACGCTGGTCGACGCCGACCTCAGCTCGGTGCTGGTCCGGGACCGCCCGACCCACCCGGGGCTGGCCGCGCCGCTGGCCGGTTACGAGTCCGCATTGCGCACCTTCCGCGACCGTGACCTGGCCGTCGACGCCACCGCCGGCGCCACTGGCCGGCCGGGTGCCCGGGCGCCACCGCCGGACCAGAAGTTCGAGGTGAACGGCCTGCCGGTGCGGGTCGCTGAGCTGCGCGACCTGGTGGTCCGGATCGACCTGCTGCGCCGGCACCTTGGGGGCACGCTGGACGAGGCGGCGGTGGCACTGCTCACCCACCCGAGGGTGGTGTGGCTGGGTGCTTGGAGCCCGGACGACCGGCTGCTCGGCTACACCGTGGTGTTCCGTGCCGAGGCCGGCCTGGCCGAACTGGTCCCGGCGCGCACGCTCACCCACCCGGACGTGCGAGATGTCTTCCGCCAGTACCGCACCGCCTGGGACCCGGCCGGCTCGGTCGGCCCGGTCACCCTCACCCCGGACGGCCACCGCTTCCTGCGCACCGCCGATGGCGTGCTCGCGCTGCCGCACACCCTGAGGGTCGACAGTGGCGACGCGGGCGCCTCCGGTGCGTTGTCCGAGCGGCTCCTGGAGCCGGAGGAGGACCTCGCGGTTCAGCGGATGTTCGCCTGGGCACTGGAGCACAACGAGGTGCTCGCGCTACCCGAGCGCTGGCGGGCCGAGCTGGGGCTCACCGACCGGCGGATGTGGCTGATCTCGGACCGGTTGCTGAGCGGGTTGGCCGACGGCGAGTTCGGCGCACCGGTGAGTGGGCTGGTCCTCTACACCTGGACTGCGGCGGACGGCGCGCCGAGGGACATGATCGGGGTGTCGCAGTGGATGCTGCGGGAGGCCGAGGACCTGTTCGAGTTCATCGCCGCCCAGGGGATCCGCGACTTCGCCGGAGTACTGGAAGACCTGCGGGCGTTCTGGACCACCGCCCAGCAATACGAGGTGCACCACCGGATCAACGGGGCACCGGGCGCGGAGGCGGCCCAGGAGACCCTGATCGAGTGGCTGCACCGGTTGCGGATCCGGTGGGCCGAGGCGTACTTCCCTGATGACGGTGAGTTCTGGACCCGAATCCGGGCGGCGCTCGCCGTGCTGGCCCGGGTGCCCGAGTCGGCCACCACTCTGCTGCTCATCGACCAGCTACGGCTGCTGTTCGACATGCAGGACCGGTTCGGACCCGGCGCTACCCCGCCGGCGGACTGGTTCGACCGCCATTACTTGGATCGCGACGGCGTCGCCGAGGAGTTGCGTGCCCATGGGGATTCGCTCGACTGGCTGTGGGCAGCGGGGGCTGGGCGGGAGCATTTCCTGGCGGCCTGGCGCGAACTGCTCACCGCGCTCATCGAGACCGGTGCACACACCGCCGGCCAGGAAGCGGTGTTCGACCTGTCCTTCGACGTCCCGGACCGGATCGACGCGGCCGAAGATCTGGCCGCCCAGCTGGAACTGATCGCCGATGCGGTGGCCGTACTGCGCGCGCTGGGCGGCCGAGCGCCCTCCGGCGTGGTGATCGAGAATAGGCGCGACACCGACGGTGACGACGCGGGCGGGACGGGCGGAGCCGCCGCGTCACCTGCGGCAGGCCAGCCCGGCGGGACGGCGACCACGCCGGACGACGACGGGTCGATGCGAGCCGAGTCGCGGGCCGGACCGTTCTGGCGGCGGATCGCCGGCTGGCTTGGCCGGACGGTGCCGGTCGTGGGGCTCACCGTGGTGTTCGTCACGGCGGTGCCGTTGATGCTCGGGCGCGGAGGTGGCTATGACGTGTCGCGCCCCGTCGCCTCTTACAGCCTGCGCGCCCTGATCGCCGCGGTGCACGTCTTCCGCACTCCAGCTCGGGTGGCGAAGGCGCTCAGCCGGGAGGGGGATCGGGTCGACCCGGTGGCCGTCCGGGACTCGCTTCACCTGCTGGCCGGCTGGGAGGTCATCGTCGGTGACCAGAACAACGGCTACGAGCTGACCGCATTCGGCCAGGCATTGCGGCGGCTGCCCCGCGAGCGGGCGATGGTGCAGGACTTCACCCTGCACGACGCCGTGCTGCTGGCCCACAACGCGCTCGCGCGGAGGCCGGAGTTCGGGGCGTACGACACGCTGTCGCGCCTGGCCGCGTTGCTAGCCGCCCGGCCGTTCGAGCTGTCTTCGGTAGCTCGACCGGAGGAGCCGACGTCCGGTCTGGGACGGCTGTTCGAGCTGCTCACCGCTGGCGTACCGCTCGACCACCTGGCCGACCGGCTGGGCCGCGACGTGGAGAGCGTCGAGGCGGTACTGCGGGTTCTGGTGGACGAGGGCTGGGCGGGGTACCAGGGCGGGCGATACCGCCTGGCCAACCGGCCGAGGCAACTGATGGCCAGGCTGGGCGAGCCCGGGTTCAACGGTCTAGCCCGGCTGCTCGCTCGGTGGCCGGATTGGCCGGCCCGCGCCGACGCCGACTGGGCTGTGTTGTGGGCGGCGTTGAGTCGACCCACCAAGTCCGGCTCGGTCAAAACGGAGCGCGCCGACCTTGAGAGTGTGCTGCGGGTGCTGGCGGACGCTACCAAACCGGTCAGTCTCGGCGCGTTGGCTACGGCGGTGCAGCGGGTCACCAAGAGCCTGCGCGAACGGCTCGACGCACTCGCCGTCCTAGGACTCGTACATTTCGAAGGAGGCGGGGCCTCTGGCCGCCAGTACCAGATCACGCTCACCGACCGGGGCTACGAGCTGCTGGACAGGCTGGACAGCGAGCCCACCGACGTCGCCGCCCAGGCCGTCGCCGAGCTGCTCGACGGCTGGCCGAGGCCGCGCGAGCTGCTCGAGCGTGAAGACATCTTCACCGAGCTGCTCGGGCCGATCGGCTCGAACGGTGCCCTGGAGCTGTTCCCCGAAACGGACCCGCTGGACCCGGACGACGAGGAACCTCAGCTTGCGCGGGAGTTGCCCAACCTGGCGCTGACCCCGCTGGACGCCGACCGGACCGGCGCACCGGCCGGCGTGCGGGTCGTGTCGTTCGACGTCGAGGAGCTGGCCGGCCGGGTCGGCGCCCGCACCGCTTACAAGGTCGCCGCGTACACCGTGCGCGGGGTGGTGTACCTGCCCAATACCGCACTCACCCGGCTGCCCCCGGAGCCGCTGCGCATCCTGGTCGACTACGAGGTCATCCACCGAGTGCGTGGTCCCACCGACACGAGGGTCCGGGAACGACACGCTGGCGCCCTGCGCGGCGAATTGCGTAGGCACCGGGGCACCGGTCGGCCGAAGGCCCACGCCCGGCACCGGGTCGAGAACGGCTACCTGCTCGGCGCGCGAACCGCGATGACGCCGGAGGCGATCCATGGTTTCGCTGGCCTGAAGACAGGTGAAGCGGCGGGCGCACCTAAGGAACTCCGGGTGAGCGACGACTTCCTCATCACGTTGCGGGAGGCCGGGGGGCCGCGTGAGGTGGTGATCTACGCGGGTCGGGACGGCTGGCCCGACACTGACAGCGCCCTCCTAGAAACCCAATCGGAACCTCTCGTGGCGTACGGCCGCTTCGCGCGGGTGGTGTTCCGTCGCGTCCGCTATCTTGCCGAGCCGGGCACGGGTGGGGATCTGTCCAGCGGTGGGATGGACGACGATCAGCGGGCGCTGTTCGAGGATGTGCTGCGCGAGCTGATCGAGCGGGCCGGGCTGCCCGGGTTCCAGCGGTTGCCGTTCGGGCTGGACGGGCCGAGGGTCCGGTTGCTCCGGGCCGAGGGCGCGGGTCCAGTGTTGCCTCGGCGGTTGCGGGACCTGCCGCAGCGGCTGCTGGGCTATGGCCGGATGACCGCCGAGGGCACGGAGATCGTGGCGTTCGACCGGACCTGGGCGCTACTCATGGAGCTCACCCGCGCCGGCCTGCTGGACGCGCGGTGGTGGTGGGCATACGCCGGGCATGAACTGCGCCACATCGGGCAACGGTGGACCGGCGCCGACCATGATCTGCACGCCGCGCTGCTGGTCGCGGTGGTGCGGGCGGCGACCGAGCTGCTGTTGGCCGAGGGACGGCTGGGGGAGGTCCGGCGGCTCGCCGCGCACCCGCACGGCCGGGCGGCCGCTGCCGGGCGGCTCGTGCAAGCCGCCGACGCGTTGGCCCGCGCCGAACTGGACCTGGCCGCGCTGAGCCTGGCGGAGCTGGAGCGGGCCGGGCTGCCGGCGGATCTGGCCGGGCCGCTGACCGAGCGGCTGGCGGCCGCGACCCGGCTGCTGGATGTGCTGCGCGCGGCTGACCCGGACCGGGCCGTGCGGCCGAACCCGCTGCCACAAGCCGGTTTCGACACGGCGGCCGCACACCTGGGCTCCGTGCTGACCGCCGCCACCGCCTCCGATGCCGTGGTGGCGATCGACGGTACCTACTTCGAGGCGATCACCGAGGCGGCCAAGCCCCACCTGCCGGCGGCGCTGGATCAGGCGGGCCGAACTCGGTGGCTGCTCGACGTGCTGGCGCAGGGCCGGGTCGACCGGGTGGAGTGGACCACCGACGGCGAGCTGCTGGTCCGGGTGGTCGGGGAGCGGCCGGTCGCGCTGTTCGGGGACGTGCCCGGTGGCGTGAGCGGCCTGCTGCAGCTGCGGCTGGCGCAGCCGGAGCTGGGCCGATTCCAGCTGCTCGACGCCGCGCCGGAGCCTGGGGTGCTGCCGGTGCGGCTGTCCAATGGCGGGACCGTGTACGCCCCGCTGACCAGCACCTGGGACGCGCCGGATCCGGGCCGGGTGGAGTTCACCGTGATCGGTGACGGCTGGCTGGGCGCAGTGGTCAGCGACAAGGCGCACAAAGTCAGCCGCAACCCGGCCAAGGGCGTCAACCACGACGCGGCGGTCCTGGGCTGGCGGCCCGGCGGAGTGTTCGCCGGAACGCTCGCCGACGGCGCCGGCGCCACCAGCGCGCCCCGGGAGGCGGCGCACAACGCCGCCGAGACCGGTACCGCCGTCCATCTCGGCGAACCCACCGCCGCGTGGCAGGACCCGGAGTGGCTCGCCGAGTACGCCGCGCACGAGGCGAACCGAGCCACGATGGCCACCACGCCGGTCACCGAGGGGCTCAGCCCGGCCACCACCTATCTGTCGGTGCTGATCACCCCGCGCGATCATGGCGGATGGCGAGCCACCGTCGTGCCCTTCGGCGACAGCGTGCTGTACCGCGTCACTCAGCACGGCACCGAGCCGGTCAACCAACCGGTGCACATCGACGGCCAACTGAACGCCCCCGAGGACCTGATGGGCTTCCCGCTGGCCGCCGACGAGCTCACTGCGGTCACTTTTGACCTGGCCGACGGGGAGCGGCTGCTCGCCGTCACCGATGGGGTCACCCACTACCTCTCCCCGCAGGAACTCCACCAGGTGATCACCAGCGCCGCCGATCCGATGGCCGCCGCCCGGGTCATCGTCGCCCTGGCCAAGGCCCGGGGCGGCGGGGACCACGCCACAGCGGTGGTCTTCGCCCCGACCGACGGCCTGGGCGCCGACTCCGCCGCGCACCGGGGCGAGCAGCGGTTGGGCATGCTGTCCACCGGCTTGCTCGGTCTCGCGGCCGGGCATGGTGATACCTCGAGCTGGGTCGGCCCGGTGGCCGCCGGTACCGATGGGGTTGTGTCGGCGATCGGCGTGGCCGTCCTCGTCGCCATGGTGGTGGGCCTCTACGCTCTGGCAGCCTACCTCGCCTACCTGCTCGTCCGTGGTTCCGCCCGGATGCGCGCGAACCAAGCCGTGGATCGGCTGATCGGCCTAGTGACCACCCGGCTGACCGAGGCCGACCAGGCAACCGCCCGGTACCTGAATCCTCCGGCGGGTTACCCGCGCACCGCTTACCACTACATCCATGCCCTCAGCACGCTCGCCAAGCTGGCCGAGGCGATCGCCGAGCTGCGCGCCGCCACCGCGCACCCCGAACTGACCGGTGCCGTCCGCGAACAGGCCCGCACCGTCGTCGTCGCCGCCGAGCGCGGCCACCGCGATCGGCTCGGCCTGCTCGAGTCCTCCTGGATCTTGCACGGTCCGGGCCTGCCCACCCTGGACCCCGCCAATGCGGCGGGCCGGGCGGAGCTGGGTATCCGGACCGCCGACGCCTACCCGAACCGCCCGGCGCTCGGCACCCGGTCGCTGTGGATCCTGTGGATCGCCGCCGGCGTCGGTGCGGTGCTGGCCGCTGTGTTGGCCGCGCTGCTGGGGCCGGTGGTGCTCGGGCACGCGATCGTAGCCACGGTGATCGTCGGGATGGTCAACCTCGGTGTGCCCTTCCTGCCGCACGGCTCGCGCCTGCGCCTGGCGGCTCGGCTCCTTCTCGCCGCGACCGCCGGGGCCGTACTCGGCGCCCTGGCTGCTCCGTATCTGGTCTCGGGTCTGGGCTGGGTGGCTGGCGCGGCCGGCTCGGCCATGGTCGCGGCGCTGCCCAGCCGGCTGCTGCCGATCATGCAGGCGGTGCGGGCGGCGGACGGCGGGATCGGCCGGCATGAGCTGGCCGAGAGGTTCCCCGAACTGAGCCTCGACTCGATCGTTGCCCGGGTGCTGTTCCTGCGCCGGGCGGGGCTGGTTGTCCGCACGGTCGAGCAACTGCCGGCCGAGAACAGGCCGAGCGGCCCCTGGCTCACCCGCTACCACGCTTCCGAACGGCTGCCCGAGCTCTGGGGCTACCTGAGCGATCCGGGCAGCTACCCGGACGAGCGGCCGCGGTGGGCGCTCGATGTGTTGCTGCGGTGGGCGGCGCCGGACGCGGAGTTCACTCCGGGCGAGCAGTCGGCGCGGCGGATCGCCGCCGCGGTCCGCGCTGCGCTGGGGCAGGCCGACGAGTCGCCGGCACCGCTGACGCTGGTGCCGCGGAACTCGGTCCGGGCTGTGCTGGAGGATCTCGCCGACCACGTTGACGAGATGGCCACCACTGAGTTGGCCGAGCTCGCCGGGCTCACCCCGCAGGCGGTCGCGGAGTGGATGGCGCGGCTGACCCGGCTGGGCCTGGTGTGGGCAAGCGGCTATCGCTACCGGGTATCGGCGTACGGCCAGGCCCTCCTGGACATAGCTGACGACCCAGTCGACTTCCGAGGCCAGGACCTCGCGGCGCTGTGGGCATTCGCCGCGGCAATTATGAATCCGGCCGTCCGGGACACCCCGGCGGCGGCCGATCAGGACCTCGACTACCTGCTCCGGCGGATCGGCAAGATTGCTGACGGTCCACTGGCGGGTATTGCCCGGCTGGCTCCCGCCGCCTCGGTGGGCCACCTGCTCTACGCGCTCCCGGGCGGGGGCGCCGAGGGCCTGTCCCGCGATGGTCTGGCGGCGCTTCCGGGGGCCGCACCACGGGACAGGACCCACCACCGCCTGCCGGTACTGACCCGGGTGAGTCTGGTTGACGCCGTCCGGGCCGGTGACAGCAGAAGCCCGAAGCTCTACACCAGAAGCAGCGCCGGGCAGCGGTTGCTGGACGCGCTGGACGGTCTGCACAACCACCTCAACCCGCACACCTACGGCAAGCTGTGGCGGCTCGTCCGGATGCTGCACGACATCGATCTGACGCTGGTCTCCGGCGAAGGCGTGACGGAGGCGTTCGTCGACCTCGTTCTCCAGCTGCGCGGGATCCTGGACGCCGAGCTCCCCCCGCGCCCCACCGGCGTGGCTCGCGACTCGGTGTGGTTGCTGTTGTGGGTCGTCGCCTCGGTGGAGGGTGGCGTAGCGGCCGGGGGCGGCGCCGACGCGGAGTGGCTCGAGCCGCTGACCGAGCTGGGGCTGGTCACCCGAAGGGGCGGCCGTTACCACGCAACTGCGTCTGCCCGGGAGCTGCTGGGCGACCTCGCCGACCCGGCCCGGGTCCCCCACGGCGCCTACCGGGCGGAGGTTGAGCGGTTCGTCGAGAGTTTCCGCCGGTCGACGAGCCTCGCCGAGCTCGCCGACGGCGTCGCGGCGTTGCGCAACCCGGCCGACCCGAGGCTCACCGAGCTGGTGAACCCATCGGCGAAGACGCCGCTGACCTTCTTGCTTGTCCTCGCCGCCAGCGTGAACGGCATCACGGGCAAGGAGATGCGACGGCGGCTGCCCGGCGGCTACGGCAAAGCCACGGTGGGTGGGCAGCTGCTCATCCTTTGGCAGCTGGAGCTGGCCAACCGCGACAAGGACACCCGGCCATCCGGTCACCCCAGCGCCCTGCTCTACACGCCCACGCCGGAGGCCATCGAGTTCGCCGCCGCGCTGCGCGATCCCACCGGGATCACCGATAACGTGGTCCGGCGGCTGATCGGGCAGGCCAGGGCACGGCTCAGCAACAAGGGGGTGTTCACCCTCTACTCGGAGAACGCCGACAACGTCCACGAGGTGGTCCACGCGGTGCTGCCTGCCCTCGGTCTCAGGTCGGGTGGTCCAGTGGTTGCGGACATGCCCACCGCGCAAGCGCGGGCACTGCTGGAACCCCAGATGAATTCCCTGGTCAGCGAGGCGGTCGAGCTCGATGGCGAGATGTTCTGGCAGCTGGCGCGAGCTCCGCCGGAGCTGGCCGAACTGCTCGCCGAGCTCGTGGCGCTGGTCAGGGTGACTGATCAAGCGCCCCTGGACGGGAAGCTGATCGGGTACGGCTGGAAACCAGCGGGCGTGATCCTGGTGCCGGCGCACGTCGCGACGCTGGTGAACGCGCTGATCGAGCTCGACCCGTCGTTCCTGGCCTGGTGGATTGACTTTCTGCGGCACGAGCGAGACCGGCACCTGCTCGGCGACGACCACACCGGCCTCGAGCACGACGCCGAGATGGTCGACCTGGTCAACCGGCTGCGCGATGCGGTGGCGCGGCTGACTGGCACCGCGAGCGAGCCCGAGCTCGCGGTAGCACGGGCCCGGTTCCTGTCGATCCACCCCGGCGTGGCCGGGATGATCTTCCGGTACACCCGCGTCGGCGGTACGACCACCGCGCCGATGGTCAGGCTGCAGCTGGGCGGGGCCGAGTTCCTGACCGAGAATTACGAGATCACAGACTGGTCCTTCGCGGGGCGGCACGGGCTACGCAGGGTGCCCGATACGGCGGCTTACCTGCTGCCGCCGGAGAGTACCCGGCGGCAGCCGCCGCGCACCGTGCTCGCGCTCGTCTCGCGGGGCGGCCGGCAGGGGTCGGCGACCACCGCCGAGCTCGCGGAGGTCCTCGGGCGTGCGCCACAGAGCGTTCGCGCTACCTGGTCGGCGGGCCTGCTCGGCCTGGCTGTGGGCCACGCGGACCTGGCGCGGTGGATCGCACCGGTGGCGGTGGTCGGCGCGCTCGGTATTGTGCTGGCCGGGGCGGCAACGTCGCTGTTGGTTCTGTGGCTGCGCGCCCGAAACCTGCCTGTCGGCATGCTGTCCAACCGCGCGCGGCTCCAGCCGGCCGCTCGGTTGATCTTCTATCTGGCGGCAGGCGCGAGCGTTGGCGCATTCCTCGCGCTCTCCCCGGTAGCGGCGAGCGTGGCCGGCATGGCAGGCATGGCCGTCGTGGTGCCCGGCCGGCTCCTGCCGATCCTGCGGAAGGTGCTCGCGGCGGAGGATGGGGTTCTCCTGCCGGAGCTGACCGGGCTGTTCCCGGGCCTCGATCCGCTCTCGGTCGACAACCGCCTGGTGGTGTTGCGCAGGGTGGGGCTGGTCGTCCGTGCGATGGAGCCCCTGTCGACCGGCGGCGCGCAGTTCCGTTACCGGGCCTGGAAGCACCTGCCCGAGTTGCTGGGCTACCTGACCGACGCGAGCACCTACCCGGCGGATCGTCCTCTGGCTGCGTTGGAGCTGGTGCGGCAGTGGTTGGCGCCGGATGCGCCGTTTGCGCCCGCCAAGCTGCCGATTCCCGAGATCAGGGCCGCGGTCCGCCAGGTGCTGGGACTGCATGACGAGCCGGTGACGCCGGACTTGGTAGCGGAGGACTCGGTCCGGGCGTTGCTGGAGGCGTTCGTTGATCACAGTGAAGGGCTGACCGCCAAGAAGCTTGCGCGGCTCCTGCCGGCGCTTGGTGAGCAGGCGATTCAGGCGTGGCTGCCCGCGCTGGCCCGGTTGGGTCTGTTGTGGTCGAACGCCGGCCGCTACTGGCTGCCGAACCACGTGCGGAAGCTGCTGACCATCGTCGACGATCCGGAGGGTTACCGGGGGCAGAACCGCGCGGCGCTGTGGGCGTTCGGTGCTCGGCTGATGGAGACGGTCGTCAGGGAACGCTTGGCCGCCGCGGAGCGGGATCTCAGTGATCTCCTCAAGCGGATCGCCCGGATTCCCAACGGCCCGCTGGTCGAGACCTTCCGGCTGGCTCCCGAGGGTTCGCTCGGCCACATGGTTGACGTGATCCCCAGCGCGCGTGCCACTGGCATGACCCGCGCTGAGCTGGCCGGGCTTCCCGGTCACACACCGATGGGCCGGGTCAACTCCCGGGTCCCGATCCTGGTCAAGCTGGGCCTGCTCGAGACCGCCCCCGGCCGACCGGAGCGCTACACCAGGACCGAGTTCCTGGAACGGCTGTTGGCCGCCCTGGATGGCCTGCACGACCACCTGAACCCGGACACCTTCGACCTGCTGTGGCGATTCGCCGGGATGCTGCGCGAGGGAACGCTGGCCCTGGTGGGTGGGCAGCGACCGACGGACGAGTTCGTAGCCCTGGTCACCGGCCTGGCGAAAGTTTTCAACATGAAGTATCGGCCGGCACTCCGACCGTCCGTGGCCGGCCGCTCGGTATGGGCGTTGCTGCACCGTGTCGCGACGGCCAAGGAAGGTGCCGTTGCCAGGCCTGACAGCGGAGTCGCGATGGTGCTCGACACGCTGGTCAAGCTGCGGTTGCTCACCGGGACCGTCGGTATCGAGAGAATCCATTACCGCGCCACGGTGTCCACCGTGGAGTTGTTGCGCGATCTCGCCGGCGCGGCGTACCGAACCAGTGGCGAGTACCGGAACGCGGTTGAGCGGTTCGCGCGGGTGATCAACCATGTGCCAACGGCTCAACAGCTCATAGCGGGGGTCTTCGCGCTGCGGCACCCGCCCGATCCCCGGCTCGACGAGTTGGTGGCCGTGCCGGCGAAGGCGCCGCTGAGTTTCCTGCGGAGCATCACGAGCAGCACGGTCGGTGTCACCCTGGGAAGCCTTCGCGGTGAGCCGAACGGTTATGGCGACTACGTGATAGGCGGCCAGCTGATCGAGCTGTGGCATCTGGAGCTGGCCACCCGGCAGAAGGATGCGCGGAAGCAACACGGCGACAAGAACGCCCACCTCTACCGACCCTCCCAGCAACTCGTCCAGCTTGTGGCTGCGTTGGACGACCCGTCGTCCATTGGCGATCGCGCGGCTCGGCGGGTGCTTGGCCAGGCCAGAGCCCGGCTGAGCAGCGGGTGGTCGTTCTCCGCCTACGGTATCGGCGCCCGGGACTTCGAGGGCGTAGTCCGGACCGCACGCGCCGCCCTCGAGCGCCGCTCCGGTCGCGGAGACGGTCCGAGTCGGTCGAGCACACTGTCGACAGGCCTGATCGGCCTGGCCATGGGTGACGTGCACGTCACGTGGTGGATCGGGCTGGGCGTGCTCGCCGTGGCGGGTTGGCTGTTGGTCCGCGCCCGCTCGCCGGAGCGGGACGGCCGTCCCGCCAGGGGCTCTCCGGCGGAACCGGCGGCCCAAGAGACGGCGGAGCAGGCCACCCCGTCGCTGGTTGGCCAGGACGAGTCAGACCAGCAGGCGAGCAGGGACTCCACGAACAGCAAGCGATGGTTTGCGAGCGCCGTCCGGGTGGGCGCGGTGGTCGGCGCCGCGGTGGTTGGCGCTGCGGTGGTTGGCTGCGTGCTGACCGTGGCGTTCGGCCGGGCGGCGATCATGGCCGGGCGCACCGGTGTGGCCAGCGTGGCCGTGCTGGTGCCCAGTCAGCTCCTACACGGGATCGGGCTCCTGGGCCGTCTGCTGGACGTCTTCGGTTCGCGTGCCTCGATCGCCAGCCTGCTGGCCTGGGTGCGTGGCCGGTTGCCCTCGCGGTTGCCCGGCCGCGCCTCGGCCCGCGACACCCAGCGGCGCGTGGTGCGTCGGGACCAGCGGTCGCGGCACGCCGGGCCGCTCTTCGCCGCGCTCTTCCTGATCGTGGCCGTCCCGATGTTGCTGGTGGTGCTGGGTGGGGGAGTGTTCGCGTACGCCGGCACCCTGGCCGGTGCCGCGCCGGCGTTGCCGGAGCTTGGCCGCACGGTCGGGCAGGTGCTCCCGGTGGTGCTGACCGGTCTCGCCGCTTGGACGGTCCGGGCACACCTGTCGAAGCGGGACGCTGAGCTCGGCAACATTGAGCGGAACGCGATCGCAGTCGTCTGGATCTTCTGGGCACTCCCCATCGGTGGCTGGTTTGGCCCGCTGGTGCGGGTCGTCTCCGTGTCCGTGATGAGCCTCTGGTTCGGCGCCATGGCCTGGGCAGGGTGGTCCCGGCACAGCCTCGGATCAGTGCTCACCAACGCGCAACACCGTCCACCGCGCAACGTGCCGCCGGCCGGCGGCGCGGTCGCCGCGCGGGCTTCCAGCGGCCAACCGGTGTCGTTCCTGACCGGGAAGCGCGCGATCCGGGCCGCGATCGCCCAGCGGTTGGACCAGGCCGAGCGGCTGCTCCCGGACCACCCGCTGTACCGGCGCAGTGACCCGCGCGGCCGCTGGGCCGAGCACGGGGTCCGGTACTACCTGATGCCGGAGCTGCGCGAGTTCCCGGCCCGGGTCGCTGGCGCCCCGGACGTGCGGCTCGTGATGTACGTGGCGCCGGACGCCGACGGGGTGCTGTCGGTGTTTGTCGACCCGGTGGTGGCCGCCGAACTGGTCACGCTGAGGGTGGCCGAGCGGGCCCTGCTCGCCGAGCGCGAGCTGGTCCGCATCCTGTATCCGAAACGCCCGGAGCACCGGGTGGCGAAGATGCCCCTACCTGACCAGGCAGTGCTGGCCCGCCTGGTCAACGCCGTGCCACTGGGCACCCGAGGGCTCGGGCTGAAGCTGGCCCGGTTGGGACAGGTGCACGGGCTGACCCCGAGGGGTCACCGCAAGGTCGGCGGAACCCGGCCCCGGGTGGCTAGTGCCCGTGCCGGCACCGGCGAGACCGTGGTGCTCAAGCACTGGCTCAGCTCGCCGCTCGAAGCGATCGCCGCGGTGGTGGCGGCCAACCAGCCGAGGGTGCCTGGACACCTGGCCGCGCCGTCCGAGCTGGCCATCGTCACCGAGGACGTGACTCACCCGGACGATTGGAGCTGGGCGAACGTCGGCCAGGTGGTGGAGCGGGCGCAGTGGGTGGAGGGTGCTCCACCTACGGAGGCCGACCTGCGCGCGACGGACAACCAGGCCGCCCGGGTGCTCTACGGCGGGGACGATGCGCTCACCCCGCCAAACCTGGTCCGCACCGGCGGCGGAGACCTCTACGACATCGACTTCACCCCGACCCTGCTATATGCCGGCCACCTGGTCGACGCTCTGCGCCGGCTCGCCGCCGGCGGTCCGGACGTGCTACCCCCACTGGCGGAGCTGATCGAACAGCTCACCGAACTCGCCGAGCAGCGGGCTGTGCTGCTCGCCCCGCTGCCCAACCAGCGGCTGCGCGACCAGCTCGCTGACCAGCTGGACTGGATCGACCGCACCCTCGCCGCCGCGCCGTTCGACACGGTCGCCGACCTGCTCGCCATCGCGCGACATGTCGCCACGGGCACTCCGACCGGCGTCGAACGTGCCCGGTGCTTGGGGCTGGTACCCGATACCGCCCAGCTGGTCACCTTCGCCGGGCTCATCGGGCTGGCCCGGACCGACACCCAGATCACAGTGCACGACTTCCTGCACAACGCCGAGCTGTCCACCGATCAGCGGTCGATGTTCGGCCGTTGGCTGGTCACTACCGCGCCGGCCGAAGGCTCGCCGGACGCGGAGTTCGCGCCGAGGAAGCCGCCCGCGCACCCGGTCGCCGCCGCGGTGCGCGAGGTGGTGGGACTAACCGACGGGCTGGTGGACCTGGTGCCGGAGAACTCCGTTCGCGCGCTCTTGGAGTTCCTGATCGACTGTCCAGAACCTGACCACCCGGACGGGTTCACAATCTGGGAGCTGGCACGGCTGATACCTGGACTCAACGCGTATGCGATTCGGGAATGGCTGCCGGCGTTGGCCCGGTTGGGACTGCTGTGGTCGAGCGCCGGCCGCTACCAGCTCGCGGAGCACGTCCCGGCGTTGTTGCACACGCTCGATGATCCCCTCGGTTATCGGGACGAGGACCTGGCGGTGATCTGGGCGTTCGCCGCGCGGTTGATGGGACCGGTCAGCAAGCAGCACCTGGCCGCCAGGGAGGCTGACCTCGCGTACCTGCTCAAGAGGATGGGCAGGATCGCCGGCATGCGGCCGGGTAGCTTCCAGCTAGCCCCCGAGGGTTCGGTTGGCCACATGCTCGACGGCGTCCCCGCCACGGGCGGCTCGCCCATCAGCGGCGACGAGCTGGCGGCGCTGCCGGGCAGCCCGCCAAGGTCTCGTATCGGCACTCGCCTTTCGGTCCTGGAGAACTTGGATGTGCTCAACGCTGCGGGACATCCGAAGCGCTACCACACGACCGGGTTCTTCGAACGACTGCGGGAAGCGCTGGACGGGTTGGACAGCCACCTGAACCCGGACACGTACGACAAGCTGTGGCGGCTTGCCAGGATGCTGCGCGACCGCGAGCTGGCGCTACAGCATGGCAGTGCCGCGAGAAACGTGTTCACGGACCTGGTGGCGCGGCTGCACGAGATCGTCAGCGCAAAGCTGCCCATGCCCCCGGCTGGTGTGGATTACGACTCGGTGTGGGCACTGCTCCACCGGGTCGCGATGACTAAGAACGGCGTCTTGCTCAAGCCTGGCAGCCGGGCGGCGACCTGGCTTGAGGAGCTGACCGAGCTGCGGTTGCTCACCCGGATCGCTGACCCCGAGGGTGTCCGGTACCGCGTGCCCGTGTCCACCCGGGAGCTGTTGGCGGATCTGGCCGACCCGGCGGGGCGGACGCGCGATACCTACCGAGCGGCGGTCCAGAACTTCGCGCGGGTGATCCGTAAACGGACGGCAACGGTTGACCACGTTCGAGCTGGCGTCGCGGCGTTGCGGAACCTGCCCGACCCTCGGCTCGCCGAGCTGGTCGCTGTTTCGGACAGAACGCCGCTCGGTTTCCTGCGCGCCTTCACCGCCCATCCGGACGGCATTACCGCCATTGAACTCAGTCGCCGGACGAACGGCTACAACTACAACCGAGTGAGCGGCCAGCTACTCGTACTGTCCCGCCTGAATCTGACCGCTCGGCTAAAGGCGTGGCGTGCATCGGCCGGCCGGCTGGAGCCGGACCGCAGCGCTCACGGTCTCCGGCCAACGAGAGCCCTTGTCGATCTGGTGGCCGCCCTGAACACACCCGGCGACATCACCGTCGGCGCCGTGCGCAAGTTGCTGGGACAGGCCAGGGCGCGGCTGAGCAGGGAGTGGTCCTTCCCCGAAAACGGACAAGGCGCCGACGAGTTCCGCGACGTGGTCCGGGGAGCCCTCGCCGCACTCGGCCACCGCGGTGACCAGCGGGCCGGTTCGGATCGGCTGGGTAGCTGGTCGGCGGGCCTGCTCGGCTTAGCTATGGGCCACATAGACCTCGCACTGTGGTGGGCGCCGCTGGCGTTGAGTGTGGCCGGCGGGGTTGGGTTGGGTTGGCTGTTGGCCTGGATGCTGTCCCCGGACCGGGTGCGCCGGCCGGCACCCGGTTCGCCGTTGGCGCGGCCAGTTGTGCGGGAGACCGTCGAGATGGTCCAGCGGGCCTCCGCCGACTGGTGGGCGAACGCGCGCGTCCAGGTCCGATCCTGGTGGGGACGGGGTGTTCAACGACACGAACAGTGGTTCCACATCGGGGCTAGCGCGTACTCCGAACGCGAACACGAGGATGACCGGCGTAACCGGGTCCGCGAGCTGAACCGGCTGCGCGCCCAGCCTCGGGCACCCTGGCGGTGCGTTCGTGGTTCTCGACGACATGGACATGGACGTGGACGACGACGCCGCCTTGCTGTTCGAGAGCGCCCTGCGCGGGTGGCTGATCGACGAAGCCGGGGCCGGAGATCGGGAGCTGCCGTTCGACCTGGACGGGCCGGTGGTCCGGTTGATCGACGGTGACAAAGCCGGTGAGTCGCTGCCGAAGAAGCTGCGCGACCTGACGGTATGGACGATCGTGTACGTCTGGCGGTATCGCGAGCGCGCCGAGATCGTAATGTTTGAGGAGACCTGGCTGTTCATGTCCAGGCTCACCCGGGACGGTCTGCTCGAGGAGGCGTGGTGGCGGCTGCTGCGAGACTTCGCATGGCGGCGGATCGAGTGGCCGAGGGCCGGTCAGGAGGACAACGAGGACGTCGAGTGGCTGGCCGGTCACTTGGAGTTGGCCACCGCGGCGGAGCAGCTGATGGGTATCGAGTTGTCGATCAGCCGAGCTCGGAGTCTGTCGCGTGAGCAGTGGCGTGACGGGCTGTTCGAATTGGACGAGGTCCGGGAGCAGCTGCGGCTTCTGCGCCAGGACTTCGCGTGGCTGCCCGCCGGCGACGCTATGGAGGACTTCTCGGCCAAGGTGACCTCGGCCGAGTCCGAGGTGTGGCGCGGCCGCGTCAGATGGTACGCGGCGGCGGCGGAGGAGTTCGGGTTCACCGCGACGACTACATTCGACCTCGTCCTGGAGATCACGGGGCCGGTTGGCCTGTTGGAGATCAGCGGCGACCTGATTCGGAATGAGGGCCGTCGTAACCTGATCTGGGTGCTCGCCTTGCTGTCCGATCTCGTCGTGAGGTTCGTACCGGAAGCGGAAGTCTGGAACGCCGAAGAGCGCCTGGAGTGGGCGCTGCGCACGATCGCCACCGGGTGGACGACCAGCAGCGCCTTGACCGGTGTGATCGGTTCGCTGCGGGTGCATCGCTTCCAGCTGTCCGGCAATGAGGTGGTCGTCTCGGCAAATGGCGAGCGAGTGCGCGAGGTCGAGCTGGTCACTTTCGAACGCCGCAGCGGCCGGCATGAGCTGGTCGGCATGCATCCGGCCGCCGGCGAGCCCATCGCACCCGAGCGGCTTGTCGAGATCGTGCGTACCGTCAGGCGACACGTGGTGCACCTCGTCACACCCTCGGGCAGTGGCAGCGGGATCGTGCTCGAGCAGGGGCGGGTCCGCACCGCGCTGCATGTCGTCGACGGTGTGAAACCCGGCAACGTGCGTGCCAACGGTATTGCGTTGGATGGCTGGGCGACGGTGACCCGCGAGCAGTACGGCGACGATCCTCGGGTCGCTCGCGCGGTCCACGGCGGGCTGCGGCGGTGGGGAGACGGGGGCCGCACCGTCGACCTCGCGGACGCGGTCGTGCCTGGCCTCGGCGTTGCGCCCGCCCGGAAGCGACGCACCGAGCTACGCCTCGGCCAGACCGTCCTAGTGGCTGGCGTCGTGGGCGGTGCCCTGGTCGTCTGGGTCGGTCCGGTCATCGATCTGGAAGGGGGCTATGTGGGGGTTCCCGCGCTGGTGGGGCGGGGGGTCTCCGGCGGTGGGTTGTTCGACCTCGACGTCAACCACGTGGGGACCCTGGTGGCCGTCTCGAACGAAGGCGGTCGCGGTGTGCTTTACGCGGTGGGCCCAGAGCTCAGCGACGCGTTCGACCAGCGGATCGACCAGAGGCGGAAACAGCGGGCGACCGGTGGGGTGGGCCGTCGGCCCCGCCTGGGGGAATGGTTTGACGGGGACACCGAGCTGTTGTCGCGGGTGCTTCCGGAGCTCGGCGAGTACCTGACGCGGCTGGCGGACACCGGATATCGGATGCCGAGGGGGCTGCCGGGCCCGCGGCCGGTGTGGGTGCTGGACGAGGAGCAGGCCGCGCCCGAGCTGGAGCGGCTGGTGGCCGAGGGGCGCTGGCCCCGGACGAGCGGGACCGGGCGGTGTGGGCACTGGCCCGGTTCGGGAGCAGGACCACAACCGACGGGATGCCATACCGGTGAGGACGGTGGGTCATGAACGTGGCGTGGCCGTGGTCGACATTCCGCGATGCCATGGTGGCGCTGGCCGTGCTGGTGATATCCATGGGCGCGGAAGATTGGCAGAACGCGGCCGCAGGCTGCGGGTGGTTTCGCCCGCGCGGGGAGCGCCGTCGAGATACTCTCAAGCGGCGCGCGAGGCGAGATCTTGGTCTCCGCCCTGCTCCTGCCGTCAGCGAGGGTGCTGTTGGAGACAGAGGCAGCCTGAGCACCGGCTACGAGTCGTGGCTCCCCTTGGTACGAGCGACCGCCGCGGTAGTTGTCCCCGTGTCGCGATGGGGCGGACCGATTTTGTGCACCTGCCGATACGATGCGGGCTTATGTGCGCGGCGTTGGCCGCCCTGCTCGGGCCACGGCATCTGGTGCGTAACGGCCCACTGTTTGCCATCGGCTTCGGTGGTTATCTAGCTGGTGGCCGTGGCGGGTGCTGGGCTCCCGGCCGATCCGGCTGGGCCGTCCACCGTCCGTGGCCGTTGTGGTCATCCTGAGGCGCCCCGAGGACGGAACTGATCGCTAAGCAGTTGCGAAGGACCCGGATCTATTCTCATGCCGCAACAATTAGTGGCCGCTATCTCAGGCGTGCGATGATGAGGAGATTCACGAAATTGCACTGGAAACATTCGTCCGCGTCGTGCCGCGTCTGTTCTGAGAGGCGTGCGGGTTGGGGACACGCCGAGGGGCTCATTTCCCGAGTCTGGAAAATCGGCGTCGGGTGTGCTTTTGCTGGCGTGATGGTGCTGATGGCCCAGCCGGCCTACGCGATAGCGCCGGCCACTCCCGCCTATGACGCGAACGGTTGCTCGACCGGGTGGGGTTGCGCCGGACCGTTTCCCACCGAGCGGGCGTGCGTGGACGACGCTCTCAGAGGTAAATACGAAGTTCAGAAGCCCGTCAGGTGTCATACTCCGCGTCCCGGTGTCTGGTATTATCAATACAAGCCGCCGGTTCTATAGAGTGATGCAAGCCCGCCACAGTGAAGGCTCACGCCGGTTGTGATGTAGCCGATCCAACGGGGATCTGCGGAAAGCGTGACCCTCCCGCACGAGAGTCTCCGAGCTCTCACCTTGCCTGTTTTCACTGCTTGGTGCCCGGCGGTCAGCGAATGCCTCCGTCGGGATTTCCTGTGCATGTGCCAACGCGGACAGAGACGGCGTGCTCGCCCAGCGGCGGCCGTGCCTAAGCCCATTGAGGTGTCCGAACAGATCCTGACCTCCGGCGGCGGCACACTAAACTATGGCCGGCGGACACAACACCGGACTTGCCCGGCGCCGGCCCAGTTTGGACGCGTTCAGCGGCAGTCCCTACCCGATGCGCGGCCGTCACCACCGAATTCTTAGAGCGATTCCCGGAATGATTGCCTGAGTCTAGGATTCGTGATCGAGTGGACCGGTGGGCTCGAGACGGCCAGCGTGCGTGATAAGCACCTTGGCGGCCTGCTTCGCGTGCGCGACGATTTCCGTGATGCGGTCGGCTGGGGGGTGTGCGCCAGCCTCGACCAGCACGCGACTGCTCGCGCCGTCGATGAGTAGAAGTAGCTGCGACCCGAGCTGGGCCGGGTTGGTCAGTCCGGCGTTGGTGGCGAGCTCGGTGAGGAAGTCGGTCATCCAGCGTTTGTGCCGGCTGATCACTTCCCAGGCCGGCTGGTCGGCATCCGGGGTTTCAGCGGCCGCGTTGAGGAACGCGCAGCCGCGCGGCGCGTCCCGCGCGTAGATCTCGGCCAGCCAGTCGAACAGCGCCAGCAGCCGCTCGAGCGGGTCGTCGGCCGCTTCGCCGAGCCAGGCGGGCAGGGCGACTACCCGGCGCGTGTGGCGCCGATCCAGGACGGCGGCAATCAGCTCGGACTTAGACCTGAAGTGCGCATACAGAGTCGGCTTCGATACCCCGGAGGCCTCGACGACCGTGTCTACCCCGGTCGCCACAATACCGCGCCGATAGAACAACGCGCTCGCGGTGTCCAGCAGTTTCTCCCGTGCGGACGTCGAACCCGACCCGGTCAATATCGGCATGCGACCATCCTGCCAGACTGACAGGTCTGTTAAGTTAGTTCGCGTGCATCAGCGACGATGAAGCGAATGGAGATGTATCGAAACTCGCCGCCTGGTCGCGCGGGGCGGTGCGAACCAGGATGGGGGCGCCATGGAGGACAAAGCTGGTGGGACGCGCCGCGTGCGCTACCGGGTGCTTGGCCCGGTCACGGTGCAGGGGCCGGGAGGTCCGTATCGGCTTGGCGCCCCGAAGCAGCGCGCGGTGCTGGCGGTCCTCTTGCTGCATGCGAACCGCGTGGTGACTGAGCGTCGGCTGTACGCACTCGTATGGGGCGAGAAGTTGCCGCGCAGCGTCCGGGGGCGCCTGCAGGTGTACATCTCGGAATTGCGCGCGCTCTTGGGGGACGAGGTGATCGTGCGTGTGGGTCAGGGCTACCGCATCGATGTCGCGCCGGGAGAGCTTGACCTGGACGTCTTCGCCGAGCTCGTCGCCAAAGCGCAATCTGATCAAGAGTCGAAAACGGCGGGAACTGTGGCGCGGCAATTGCGCTCAGCGCTGGCCTTGTGGAGCGGTCCTCCCCTTGTCGGGGTGAGTGAAGCGCTGATCGAGCATGAGCGGCGCGGTCTGGAAGAACGCCGACTAGCGGCGCTCGAGGCATTGTTCGAGGTCGAGTTGGCCGCCGGACGGCACGGCGAGATCATTGACGAATTGCGCCGAGCCACGGCGGCGTACCCGTTGGAGGAGCGCCTGGCGACTCAACTGATGCTTGCGCTAGACCAGGGCGAGCGCCGAGAGGAGGCATTGCGAATATACAGCGAGATCCGTCGCAGGCTGGTCGATGAGCTAGGGGTCGAACCGGGGCAGCGGCTGCGCGCTGTGCAGGCGCGGGTACTCAGTGGCGGGGACACCGTTTCCCAGGTGGCGGCGGATGCGGGAAGGGGCACTCGCCGTTCGGTATCGACTGGGTTTGTCCGTCCGGCCGAATTGCCGAGGGATATGCAAAGATTTGTCGGCCGGCGTGATGCGTTGGCCGCTTTGGACGCCCAGCTGGCCGTGTCGGACTCTGCGGTTTGTGTGATCAGCGGCAGTGCGGGTGTGGGAAAGACCTCGTTGGCGGTGCATTGGGCGCACTCGGTGCGAGACCGCTTTCCTGACGGTCAGCTCTACCTCGATCTGCGTGGCTACGAGCTGGACGAGCAACCGCTGGCGTCGTCGGGCGCGTTGAACCGGTTGTTGCGATCACTTGGAGTCGATCCGCGCCGAGAGTCGGCCCCCCTAGCTGAGCGTGTCGAGCTCTACCGGTCGATGTTGGCCGGCCGCCGGATTCTTGTCATCCTGGATAACGCACAGGAATCAAGTCAGGTGATGCCTTTGTTGCCATCGTCGGGAATGACGGTGGTGACCAGCCGTAATCGGCTGAGCGACGTGATGGCCACGGTGGGCGCGGGCGCCGTATCGCTCGGCACGTTGACCGATCGCGAAGCGCTCGAGCTGATGGAGACCGTGATCGGGCACTCTCGTGTGGGAGCCGAGCGGGCTTCGGCGACCGAGCTCACGGGGCTTTGCGGCGGTTTGCCGCTGGCGTTGCGGCTTGTTGCGGCACAACTGGCCGCGGTTCCCCAGGCGCGCATCGCGAAGGTAGCCGCCGAGTTGGCGCAGGGGGATCCGTTCGCGGTCTTTGCCGCGGACGGATCCGAGCACAGTGTGGTGAGGGCGGCGTTTTCGGCGTCCTACCGCGCACTCGACCCCGCTGGGCAGCGCCTGTTTCGGCTGCTCGGTTTGGTTCCAGGGCCCGACTTCACCGCATCCACGGTTGCCGCGCTGGCCGCTCTTTCGCCTGACGACGCGCTTAGAGGGCTCGACGCGCTCAGCGAGGCGCATGTGATCGAACGAGCTGTCGCCGGGCGCTTCCGGTTTCACGAGCTGCTGCGTCTGTATGCCGTCGAACAGGTCCGGAACGATCCTGAGCGGACTGCGGCTTGGAATCGGTTGGTGAGGCATTACCTCGACATTACGACCGCGCTCACTGAGCGTTATCGGGAAGGCGGGTTGGCTTTGCCGAGGGCGTTACCCAGGGAACCGGACCAAGCGGGGCAGCCAAATTCAAAGCACTCTACATTGACCGCGCTGGATGTAGAGATTCCCAACGTTGCGGCTGCCGTGACGCTAGCGGCAAGGCAAGGGCCTTACCCGGATGCTTGGTTGGTCGCCGACGGCCTCCGAACCTATTTCCACCGCAACGGACGCCGAGCGGAATGGTCGGATATCGCACGCGAGATCCTCACCGAAGCGGATCGACGCGATGAGCATGACGTGCGGGCCATGCTGCATTACAGCATCGGCGATTGTCGCTTCATGGCGGGACAGTTGGGCGAAGGCGTCTACCACCTGACTAAGTCAGTGGAAATTGCGGGGAACTGCGGGTGGCATGAATGCGAAGCCTCGGGACTCGCCGCGCTCGGTGTCACACTCGCCTGGACCGGCCAACTCCGCGAGGCAACAAAGTACACTCAAAAAGCCGCTGCACTGTTTTCCGAGATCGGCTCTATCGTTGGCGAAAACCGCACGCTCAAGAGCCTCGGAATTCAACACTACCTCGCCGGAAATTTGCGAGTCGCCGAGGACTGCCATCTCCAAGCGCTCGATCTAAGTACTCGCCACGGCCTGCGGCTGGCGCAGGCGGCTGACCTCGCACACCTCGGATCTGTACGGCTACTGCTCGGTCGCGCCGACGCCGCCGAACACGACTTAACGCGTGCCCGGAACATGTTCACCGAACGCGGGTCGACGAACGGTCTTACCTTGACACAAGCGTGGCTTGCTCGGTTGCGCTGGGAACTTCAAGACTATCCGTCAGCGGACAGGGAGATCAGTCGTGCCCTAGAAGTGGCTGCCCGAAACGAGACAAAGCCGCTCAAGGCATTTGTGCTTTTAGGCTTGGCCGACATCGAAATTGAAATGTTCCAGCATCAGTCCGCCGAGGCTCATCTGAGGCTCGTGGATGAGGTACTCGGCCAGAACAGCTTCACGTATCACCGTAGCCACCTTTCCGCTATCGCTGCCCGGCTCGATACTTATTTCGGTAGATACCCAGAAGCTGTTGGTCATGCGAGTCACGCCTGGTCCTTGGCACGTCGATGCGGCTATCGCTCCGTCGAGATCGCCGCGCTCTATGCCCTGACCGAAGCCTATCTTCGTTGGGGGAATTCTCGATTGTCCGCGATCCATGGTCAGGAAGCGGTGGAGTTGTGCCGAGAATCCGGTAATGTTCTTGAGGAGCGGCGGTTGCTCCGGCTTATCGGCAGTTCACAATGACTTCTCGTCTGGGGGAGTCGGCATGAGCTTCGATGAGGACAAGCTGAGCGGGATACGTTTTCGCCTTCTTGGCCCGGTAACCGCGTCCACGGCAACAGGGCGAAGACTGCCGATTAACGCCCCGAAACAGTTAGCTGTATTGGCCGTTCTCTTGCTGCACACGAACCAGGTAGTTCCGGAGGACCAACTGTGTGAGTGGGTGTGGGGCCAGCAGCCTTCGCGTAGCGTGAGTGGTCGGCTTCACGTGATTATCACCGAGCTGCGTTCGGCGCTCGGGCAAAAGGCCGTCGCCCGCGTCGGCGAAGGTTACCTGATGAGCGTCGGGCCAGGAGAGCTGGACGTTCAGGTGTTCTCCGAGGCCGTCGCCGAAGCGCGCGCCGAGCTAGCTGCTGGGCGAGGGGAGATAGCAGTCCGGCGACTACGGTCAGCGCTCGCGTTGTGGAGTGGCCCACCTCTCGGTGGTGTGAGCGATGCCCTACCCGAGCAACGCATGCGTTTGGAGGATCAGCGACTCAGCGCCTTGGAGGAGTTTTTCGAGGCGAACCTCGCCACCGGCCGCCACGCTGAGGCGGTCGACGAGCTACGTGAGGCAGTGGCCAGTCATCCGTTCCGGGAGCGACTGACAACCCAGTTGATGTTGGCCCTGGCCCGATCCGGGCGCCGCTCCGAGGCCCTGGGTGTGTATGCCGAGACCAGCGACAGACTCGTTGACGAGCTCGGTATCGAGCCAGGCAGGGGCTTGCGGGAGATGCGACTGCGCGTCCTCAACAACCAGGTGGACGCTCCAAATGCCCGAAACCCCGCGAGCGGTACCGGCACCGGGTGGGTTGCCCCCGCGGAACTGCCCCGTGACCTGCACGGTTTCGCGGGGAGGGAAGCGCCGCTTGCGGCGCTGGATGCTCTACTCGCCTCTCCCGAGGGGGGCGTATGCGTGATTTCGGGTGCTGCTGGCGTTGGCAAGACCGCGCTCGCGGTGCACTGGGCACACCGCGTGCGGGACCGCTTCCCGGATGGACAGCTCTATCTGAATATGCGCGGTTATGAGCCGGAAGAGGAGCCAACCGACGCCGCGGCGGCGTTGAGCCAGTTGCTGCGCTCATTGGGTATGGCATCTCGGCTTCCAACAAGTGTCGACGAGCTCGCCACCCTGTATCGCTCGGTGCTGGCGGATCGCCAAGTGCTTGTGCTGCTGGACAACGTCCGCGACGCCGGCCAGGTGCTGCCGCTACTGCCTCCCACCGGATCACTACTGGTAACCAGCCGGCACCGGCTCACCGACCTGATGGCCCGGGCAGGAGCGGCTGCCCTGCCCCTCGCCATGTTGACCGATGAGGAAGCTCAAGCGCTACTCGCGGCGGCGCTCGGGCCTGACCGGATCGCGGCCGAAGCAGACCCCACGACCGAGTTGATCCGACTGTGCGGAGGCTTGCCATTGGCACTCCGCATCGTTGCCGCGCAGATCACCACTCACACCCGGGCGTCAATCGCGGATGTGGTCGCCGAGCTGACCCAGGCGGACCGGCTGACCGCGCTGGCCCTCAACGACACCGAGCCGAGCGCCGTCACCAGGGCGTTCGATGCGACCTGCCGAACGCTACCCCCCGCTGCGCGGCGATTGTTCTGGTTGCTCGGACTCATACCGGGACCCAATTTCGACACGTCGACAGCGGCGGCGCTCGCCGCTGTCCCGATCCGAGACGCGGCGCGCCACTTGATCGCATTGACCGCCGCGCACGTGATCGAACAGCACGCGGCGGATCGCTACGGCCTCCACGACCTGGCCCGTCTCTATGCCAGCAACCAAGCTCGTACCGTTCCCGACCGGACAGTCGCCTGGGACAGGCTGATAGAGCACTATCTTGCCCTCGCCACCGCCGCCGGCGAGCGCGAACCAAACAGCGTGTTGCGGCTTCCCAGACACTCGCCTGGCTCGACCCTCACCACGGGGACGGCGGACACGTTCTCCACAGCGGCGTTACTCGATGAGGTCCCGAATCTTTCGGCGGCCGCGCCACACGCGGCCGCACGAGGGCCCTATCCGGCCGCGTGGCTGCTCACCGGCCGGCTCCGGACCTGTATGCACCGTCATGGGTATCGAACTGAGCTTCGGAGAATCGCTCCGGCCATACTCGACGCCGCGTGTCAACATAATGAGCTTGATGTCCAGGCTCTCCTTCACTACGACATCGGCTATTTGAGCTTTCGAACAGGACTGTGGGAAGAATGGCGCGACTCACGAACCCCACAAGCTCTCCATCACATGAACGAAGCGATCAGGGTCGCCAATGCGTGCGGATGGCGTGAATGCGAGGCGGTCACGCTCAATTCTCTCGGCTGGCTAATGGCATGGACTGGCCGTCCGAACGAAGCGATTGGCTACAGTGAAAGAGCTCTCGCGCTCTTCCGCGAGATCGGATACACCGATGGCGAGGGCATCACGCTACGCATACTCGGTGGCCAGCACCACCTCCTCGGCCAACCGATCCTTGCCGAACACCGCTACCTCGAGGCCCAGGCCCTGAGCGCTCGTTATCAGTCACCTCTCTCATTGGCCGCCGACCTGGTACATCTCGGATCGGCACGACTGTCCCTCGGCCGACTGCCTGAAGCCAAAAATGACCTGTCCCGTGCCCGCGACATGTTCCAAAACATCGAGTCGAGCGAGGGGCGCGCCCTGTCACAATCCTGGCTCGCCCGATTGCACTGGGAACTCGGAGACTACGAGCGTGCGCATCTCGAGGCGACCCATGGGCTAGAGCTCGCCGGGAAGACCAGCACGAAACTACTCGAGGCGACCTTGCTTCTCGTACTGGCCGATACTGAGGTTGACATGACGCGGTATGGCCCCGCCGAGCAACACGTCCGCCGAGTAGAGAGTCTGCTCGGCCAAAGCCGCTACACCTGGCACCTCGCCCTCGCCGGCTACGTCAGGACCCGAATTGAAAGCCGTCGCGGTAAGCACGAAGAGGCGGTTGCTCGTGCACATCGGGCACTCACCCTGGCCCGCAGGGACGGTTATCGATCGGCTGAACTGCTGGTATTACGAGCCTTGACCGAGGCGTACGTCGATTGGGAAAAGTCCGATCTCGCCATCGAAGCCGGGCACCAGGCGTTGGCGCTGAGCCAAGAATCTGGTGATCTCAATGAACAACGCCGCATACACTATTTACTCAACGGGCGATGAGGCAGCCTCTCCGAAGGCCCACTCAACGGTGACAGAGGCAGTCCGGCATCCCTCTCGTGACGAACGTGTTGACCACGGGCCTCCAACGCACCCTCGATCGGGTGCGGACTGCCCCGGTGGGATCCAGGCTGCAGGGGGCATTCGTCGACTGACCGCTCGGGGCCGGCGCGGTCTTTCCTGTGTCTGAAGTGCTCCGTTGTCCCCGCGTTAAGCGGTTTCCAACGCGCTCCAGGTAAACAATCTTCAAAACCGATTTGCCGCCCTGGGGAGCCTGGGCTCCCACACGGGTCTCGCTCGTACTCCTAGAGGCTCGACGCCGGTCGAATCGACGGCAACCTGCGTTGTGCACCTGAGAGAGTGAGGAGGACCCGCTCGATTTAGTGGGCCCGGCAACCAACCAACGCTCGATCGGTTTGTTAACAAGCCGCGAAGAGCTGGTCGGGCATGCTGCAGCTGACTGTGGGCGTCCGGACGGGACCGGACCCGGACCGCTGAGCGGAGACGAGAGAAGCGGGTCTCAAACCGTGCCTTGGACTCGCTGTCAGCGCTCATGAAAATCCCCAGGTCTGAGGGGTTGTCGCTCACGTAATTCCCCAGGTCGGCGCTCACGTATTTCCCCAGCGTGTTGGCGTCGGTGTGGGTCCTCGCAACCGGAAACCTGCTCCGGTCCTGATCGGTGGGCCGGGGAGTGAGTTTGGCGAGGAGAACGTTCGACGTGACGGATGTGACCGAGATCTTCATCCACTGGTATGCGGGTCGCTCGCAGAGCGAGATCGCGACCAGTCTGGGTGTGGATCGCAAGACGATCAGGAAGTACCTGGCCCCCGCGATCGGGGCGGGCATCGAGCCGGGTGGCCCGGCGAAGAGCACCGCGGAGTGGAACGAGTTGGTGTCCGGGTGGTTCCCGGCGCTGGCCGACACCCGGTTGCGGCAGATCACCTGGCCGGAGATCGAGCGGCACCGCGACTACATCGCCGACATGCTCAAGCTCGGCGTCACCCAGGCCACGATCCACCAGCGGTTGCGTGACGAGCAGGGACTCGAGGCGAGTCTGGCGTCGTTGAAGCGGTGGGTGCTGGCCAACCTGCCCGAAGAGGTGCGCCGGGACCGGGTCACCGTGCTGGGCGAGGACGCCGACCCGGGCGCGGAAGCGCAGATCGACTACGGGCATCTGGGCTCCTGGCTCGACCCTCGCAGCGGCAAGAAGCATCGGGTGTGGGCGTTTGTGATGGTGCTGGTGTGCTCGCGGCTGATGTTCGTGCGACCGGTGCTGCGGATGGACCAGCGCGCCTGGACCGAGGCCCATGTCGAAGCCTTCGCCTTCTTCGCCGGTGTGCCGGCCCGGCTGGTGCCGGACAACCTCAAGACCGGCGTGGACAAGCCGGACCTGTATGACCCGAAGCTCAACCGCTCCTATGCCGAGTTGGCCGAGCACTACGACACCCTGATCGACCCAGCCCGGGCAGCGAAACCCAAGGACAAGCCGCGTGTGGAACGGCCGATGCCGTATGTGCGGGACTCGTTCTGGCGAGGCCGCGAGTTCGGCTCGCTGGCGCAGATGCAGCAGCAGGCCCTGGCGTGGTGTCGAGACGTGGCCGGGCAACGGCACTGCCGCCCGCTGCGGGGGCGCGGCGCCGATGGCGGTGTTCCAGGCCGTCGAAGCGCGGGAGCTGCGGCCGTTGCCGCGCACGCCCTTCGTGCTGGCGACCTGGTCGACCGGCAAGATCGGCCCGGACATCCATGTCAAGGTCGGCAAGACGCTGTACTCGACCCCCTGGCAGCACATGGGCCGCCGGGTAGATGCCCGCGAGACCGGGTCGGTGGTGCAGATCTTCGATGCCGGGCAGCTGATCGCCACCCACGTGCGCAAGAGCGCCGGCAAGCAGACCGACTTCTCCCACTACCCGCCGGAGAAGATCGCGTTCAAGATGCGCACCCCGACCTGGTGTCGCACCCGCGCCACCGAGATCGGGCCGGGGTGTGTCGAGGTGATCGCCGAGCTGTTGGCGGTGAACGCGCTGTTTCGCCTGCGCGCCGCCCAAGGCGTGCTCGGCCTTGCCGGCAAGCACGGCGCCCAGCGGCTCGAGCGGGCATGCGCCCTGGCGATCGAGGTCGGTGACCCCAGCTACCGCACCATCAAGGGCATCCTGGCCGCCGGCGCCGAAGCCCTGCCCGCGCCCGAGCCGACCGGCGATGGTGGGGCCGCGGCACACCTGCACGGTCCTTCGCGGCTGTTCAGCAACGTCGTGGCCATGCCCAGAACGAGCGCATCGCCCGCGCCGGCCACCGCCACGACGAGCGGCGCTCACCCCACACCCGGCCAGCACGAGCCGGACGCTCCCCAAGACCAGGGCCAGCGCGAGCCCAACCAACCCGACCAACTCGCGCTCGACATGCGCGACACCACCACCGGCCAGCCCACCCAGAACATCGAGCCCACCGACAGCGAGGAAGCTTCGTGACCGTCGTCGACACCGCGCTACGCGACGCGCTACGCACCCTGAAGCTGTCCGGAATGCTGCAGACCCTCGACGCCCGACTGGCCCAGGCCCGCGCCGGGGAACTCGGCCACCTGGACTTCCTGCAGGTCCTCTGCCACGACGAGATCGGCCGCCGCGAGAGCCAAGCCGTGGCCCAGCGGCTGCGGCGCGCTCGGTTCGAACAACAAGCCACCCTGGAGGAGTTCGACTTCCACGCCAGCCCGAAACTCCCGGCCGCCCAGATCCGTGACCTGGCCGCGCTGCGCTGGCTGCACGCCGGCGAGTCAGTCGTGCTCTACGGCCCGGTCGGGGTCGGCAAGAGCCACGTCGCTCAAGCCCTCGGCGGGCTGGCCATCCGACACGGCGCCACCGTGCGCTTCGCCAAGACCAGCAGAATCCTCGCCGAGCTCGCCGGCGGCCACGCCGACGGCACCTGGGGCCGACGGCTCCGCGAACTCGCCAAACCCGCAGTGCTGATCCTGGACGACTTCGGCATGCGCGAGCTGACCGCACGCCAAGCCGACGACCTCTACGAACTGATCAGCGAACGAGCCGGCCGGTCGCTGATCCTGACCAGCAACCGGTCACCCGTCGACTGGTACCCGCTGTTCCCCAACCCCGTGGTCGCCGAGTCACTCCTCGACAGACTGATCAACACCAGCCACCAAGTCTTCATGAACGGCCCCAGCTACCGACCAAACAAGCGCCCCCGGAGTGTCACAGGAGACGGGAAGGAGAACACCAAGTAGAACATCACCAGGACCCACCACCTGCGGAATTCCGTGAGCGCAGGCCAGGGGAATTACGTGAGCGCCCACACTCGCCTTGATCCAGCCAATGAAGCCGAAAGGGGCGATACCGCTGAGCGTCTGCGAGCGAAGGCCGGAATGGTCGCGACGATGGCCTGATCTAGATGCAGGACTCACCGGGCCCCGCACTTTCGAAATTCAGATCGAAGTCACAACGAACCTGTTCGGAAGCGCGATCTGATTTCATTTCGCCATATTAGCCCTATCTACGGAACCTCGTCGGCAGGTTGGGCATCCAAGCGGTTGCATTGCTAGGCGATCGAGCGAGATGGGGGTGCCTAATTACGTGTATCCGCAAACGCGTGCGCATTGAGGGGGTAAGGGCCGTTGATCAAATTCGATGTGATCCACTGACGGTACTGATCGTGGCTTCAGTTCTAAGTTCGAGATGGCGGCGGTACTTGGCCAAGTGTGCGGTAGCACTGGCCAATAGCCTTATTTCCTGCCCTGGTAGGAGCAGCCGCTCGACGCCGGGCCCCTCTGGTGCAGTCGTTACAGTCCATCCGGCGTCTTTGTCTGGTAAAGCCACACTGGCCTCGTACGGCGGCGGGGTGAGTCGCGCCAACACAGCATGTTCGAGGCGCTCGCCACAGCAACATGCGCACCTGTGCGATTGCGGCCACCCGGTAGCTGTGCCGCGTCAAGCCACCACAGCAACCCGACCGAGTCCGAGAGTTCCATCAACGTGGACGACCGCAGCGGCCACGCAAGCTATCTCGGACACGGAAGTGTCGCCGGACGGCCAGCGTGTCGCGCGCAAATTGCCAGCGCGAATTTCTAAAGGCATGTACGTCCACGCGGGATGGCCGGTAGATGTCACTCAAGGAGGGGAAGCACATGATGTGCGCCTCGACGTGCGCAACCTTACCTCATGTAGTCCTACCAGAGGTAGCGCACACGACCGCGGTTGCCCGCAATACGGTTCAGCAAGCTACCCGACCTAACCCCGAAGAAATGCACGTCCTCCTGGTTGAACATAACGAGGCAACCGCTCAGGTTATTATGGCGACGCTTACTTCAGTCGGCTACTCAACGACTCGGTGTAGTACGTCGCAAATCGCTCTCGCTGAACTCGAGAAGCCCAATATCGTTCTGCTTAACCTAGACTTGCCCGACGAGACTGGCCTATGTGTACTCGCCGAATTGCGATTGGCAAGTTTTGTGCCAATCCTGGTTTACTCGGCCCCAACGGACGACGATTCTGTTGTCGAAGCTCTGCGGATTGGGGCAGACACCTATATGGCCGAACCCCTCCGGCCGGGCGAACTCCTCGCCCGCATGAGGGCGATCAGTCGCCGGGCGGGCACGTACAGACTCGCTGACGAAATCGTGTGCGTCGATGACATCGAGCTCGATTTTCGCGCGCGCCGGGTTACAGTTGAAGGCAAGCTCGTCCGAATGACGCCTAGGGAGTTCGAAGTGCTGTCCCTGCTCGTCCGCGGATCCGGCGCGCTAGTCAGCCGAGAAAAAATTATGCACGATGTTTGGGGTAGAACCAGTCCAGCTATTTCCAACAACTTGAACACACACATGGCGAAGCTACGCGCCAAGCTTAATCGTCCGAATCTCTTACATACGGTCCGTGGCGTCGGCTACCGCCTAGGGATAACGTCCGATGGGTAGTTACTAGTGAGGACCAAGATGACTCCCTTGACGAACGATCTTCACCCATTTTGCGACACAACCGAATTATTCATCTACTTTGTTACACTTTGGATTTCACACGGGTCGGCCCGTTCCGAATAAATGGCCGTCGCGCAGCGGACTACGCGCAGTTGGAGATTGCTCTCGGGCTGGACGACTGTGAAGCGACGATAGATTCCTACGTACACGGTGAACCGTCGATGGATTCGCCCTCTGGGCTCCCTTCTCTTCTTGGGCGTCGCAGCGTTGAGGCTTCACACGCCGTAGCTCGGTAGTCTCTCCAGCACCGACAGTCTTCGTGCGCTCTGTCCGTTTGGGCCGCATATCGAGCTTGGCACATTCGTCGAACAGTATGGCCCGCGACGCGCATGTAGACCCATCGTTTGATGGGCTACGATCGCATTCGATAAGGTCGACCGGCGACCCGGGATTATGGTGCGTACGGCAACGAGATGTTGCGCGGCACTGCGTCTCATGGCCACACCCAGGGCATGCTCGGTGTCTTGCTAACCCTGCCAACGTTGAGCTAACCTTGAAACAGTCATTAAGATCGCGAGAATCGGCAGGCTCCTCGTGACTGGAGGACACAACACAGGCGGATTCGCTCAGGCGCCAGCCGTTGCGGACGGGATCCTGGTGGTTCCCACTAACCGGCCGCACTCCATGCACACTCGTTACCACCGCAACGCCTGGGCCGCTTCCACATCACCTGAGCCGGGCTGACACCATCACGCCCGCCCCGCTCTCCAAAGCGTGCCGAGAATCGACTTTCCGCTGGGCGCAGACTGCCTGCGGCAGCAGCCGACCGGCATCAAAGAGGGTCTGCGAGATGGAGACCGGTGATTACAGACTGGTGATTTTGCGTGTGACCCCTCAGACCTGGGGATTTTCATGAGGGCTGACAAATTCGCGACTGCCGCAGCAGATGCTGCATTTTCGAAGAAGCTCGTGCGGCTCAGATGTTCTGATCGGCGTCGAGGCTCGTCGCGTCGACGTGGTCCCTGCCTCTTTGAACATTTTGTGTCAAGCGGGCGAGCTTGCTCATTTTACCAAGCTTGAAGAATTTCTTGTCAATCAGTTCGGCCATGGCTCAGGTGCCTGGCGCATGAGCGAGGGGTCGCCTCATGTGGCGGGGACTCGGAGGATGTAGCCGTTGCCTCGCAATGTTTCGATCAGAGGTGGCTCTGTCCGGTTCACCTTGCGTCGTATCCTGTACATGTAGGTTTCCACGACCTTTGGGTCACCGTCGTAGCCATAAGGCCACACGTGATCCAAAATTTGCGTCCTAGTCAACACTGTGTCGGGGTTGCGAATCAAGTAGCGTAACAGCGCGAACTCCCGCGGGGAAAGCTGGATCAACTGGCCGGCACGGCGCACCTCATGGGTATCTTCGTTCATCTCGAGGTCGGCGAAACTCAGTATGCCGTCGTTCGAGCGTTTTGACGCCGAGGAGTTGGCGCGCCGAAGCATGGTGCGAACTCGTGCGAGTAGTCCTTCCGGGCTGAACGGCTTGGTCAGATAATCGCCGCCCCCGACGGTGACGCCGAGTACGGCGCTTTGCAGCTCCTTGCCAGGAGTCAAGAAAATTGCCGGTACACTGTGGCGCTTCCCATGATGAAATTGTGTGATCTCGAACCCGTCTCGTATCACAAGATTGGGTTTCCATCGGTCGGCGACTGCGACTGCGTCGGCGCCAGAGGAGGCCGTTCGCACTTGATAGTCGACGAATCGCAGCGTGGTGCACAGCAGCTCTACGACACTGGAATCCTCACCTACGACCAGCACCCGCGCCGGCTTCGCCTCAGTTTTGGTAGCCGCAGGCACAGCCCGTGGGTCTGGCGTACTCGTTTCGTCTCGCACTAACACGAACCTGCTCATTTTAGGGTTGCCTCAAAGTCCACGTGAGCCGGGCAATGCATCCTCACCCTCGAAACGTCGCCCAGTAGGTGCCAGGTGGCAAGGTCGACGGTGGCACGGCTGCTGATCGAACCTGACAGGCGTCCACTGCCTCCTTACTTTGAGTTCGCCGGCTAGCCTCAATGCCACCAAGGATCGCGCACACAGCTTCCCATCGGGTTAGGTGGCGCTACCAAAGATCACTAGCTGGGTGCGCCGGGCCGAGGTCGCTCCCTAATGCTTTTGTCAAGCGGCGGGAACAGCCTCACGGGTGTAGTCGGGCTGGTAGGGCTGGCGGGCGCGCAGGAGGGCGTGGAGCACGTTGGATGCGGCGTCTGGCGAGTGCGAGAGGCCTTGGTGGTGTCGTTCGCCCTCGACTCGTTTGCGTGCGTAGAAGGCCTTGCTGACCGGGTCGAGCTGGATGGCGCAGAACGCGGACTGGTAGAAGACGAACTTCAACGTCTTGCTGCCGGTGCTGGCGCGCCGCAGGCAGCACACCTTGCCGGATTGCTGCAGTACGGGGGCCAGGCCCGCGGCGGAGGCCATTTGGTCACCGGTGGCGAAACGGGCCAGTCGCTGGCGGCCTGGATGCTCGGTACAGCGTTGAGGACCAGCAGCGTTGATCGGCTTGCAGCCACACAACACAACTGGCCCCTTTTCCCGCGCGGCTCTGGTAGGAAAATCCTTCCGCCCATGAGCGGAGTCGTGCTCGGTGATCGGGGGTGCCGAACGTGCGGCGGACCGAGGAAAGCTGCTCGCCGGTGGCCAGGCGCTGCTTGCGCAGCGCGGGAACCTTGCGCCCTCCGGCTACGCGCGTACCCGCCGCGTTCGGGGGCTGGAGACGACCACGCCGAGCGCCGCGCCGGCGGCGAGCGTGCTGCGCACGGTGCCTGGTCACCCAGGTCCTGTTCCGGGCGCGCTGTGCCCGCGCCGCGCCGATAGCACCGAGGCCATTGGACACGTTGGCAGCCGAGGCCACCGGAGCAAACTTTCGTACCGATGAAGTCATCATTAGTACGATCGACGCCGGACAACATTCGAAACCGCCTGGTCGAGCCCGGTGGCCAGTGGCCTACCCTCGGGGACTTGAGTCCGCCGTCCTGTGCTACGACGGCTGGCTCGACACGACCGGCTACTCGAGATGAACGGCGACCTACCGTTCGTCGAACTCGAGCAGGCCTGTTTGTCGTCACAACCTCGACCTCGCCGATGCCGGATAGTTCAAAATTACAGTCTCCGGACACGGCGGGGCGGGTCACTTCTTCGCCGACCCGCCCCGCGTATAGGACTAGACGGTTCGCTATTTCAGCGAGATAGTCACCTAACCGCCCTGATCGTGGCGCTGAAAGGCTCAGTGTACCTCGCGGTAGACCGGCCGATGAATCCCGTCACAGCTCAATTAGTTGCGCCATGGGGGCCAGGGCTCTTGCGTGCACATTTGCATCTTCATCGTTGGTGAGGGATGGGCAACGGGCCGGTCCCGCCAAGGATGTTGGGCAAACCAGTCACGCGGGTCTGTTTGAAGCTGTGCGCGACAAATCCGATGTCTGGGCTTTCCGTGTTGGAGGTAGCGGGATAGGACCTACCATCGCAATCGTCACCTTCAAACAGGTAGCCTTCGAACTCGGTGCCGTTGCGGTAGGATTGGTAGCCCTCATCCAAATGGTCCGCGCAGGTGCCGTCACCGAGGTCCCCGATAAGGGAAAGGTTGCCGTCGTAGCTCCGGCCGGTGAACAGGCAGATGTGGTCACTCGACTCGCCAATATTGTCACAGTGCAGCGCCCACGCCACGGATGGATGGGCGATCGCCATGCCTGCTGCCAGTAACACACCCGCAAGCAACGTCATAAGAATCCTGAGAACGTTTCCGTGCATCGGAGCCTCCCTTGTGTACTAACTACCACAAAGGCCAACGACGCGCCGCACCCACCGGATGCGGAGTAGGCTCAACATTTAAGACAGCAAATCCCAGAACCCAAAAGCAGTGCACGGCCTTAAGCGTCCTTGTTGCAAGCTGCCGTGGGGACCTTCCGCCGCCGGCGCTGCGTATCCGGGCTCGGCGGCCGCTGGATCGCTATGCAGATGATCAACAGAAGAGAGATGTGGCCATCACATTTCGGGGAGGAGTCTTGCCACTCTATTACACGCGACTTCCGCCCCGCTTCGCTTTCACTTCGCGCGGGTAGTTCGCGTGGGTCGGCGTTCTGTTGAAATCCAGCTCCCCCTATAGTGTCGGTCCGTAGATGCCTGACAAGCTGTTTCCGCAGTATGTCGGGCGCAACTGACAGCTAAAGAGGGGATATCTATGAAGAGAGTGATCAGGCGAAAAGATGGCTGGGCGGCCGGTTACGTGGCGGCGGTGGTAGTCGTGACAGCGGGATTGGCTCTGTCCAGTGGTACAGCCTACGCGGACAATCCGAGACCGGCGCTAAGAGTCGACTCGCTTAATGCGGATCCATGGATCGCGCCCGGCGGGACGGGCAAAGTTGCTTACCGCATCACCAACACCAGCGGCGCCGCTACTCAGGGCGTCCTGCTCAACATCTCGTTGCCTAAGGCCGTCAGCATTCCGCAGGATCCCCGCTGCCGAAACGTTGGCGCCAACGCGGAGGGCGGCGCGCTCATCAGTTGTAAGGTGACGGACCAAGCAGGAAAGATAGCAACAGGGGGAACCGTGGCCTCAGGCAATACGTTCACAGTAGCCAACAACGCACCGGCACACACCAAACTGGGTCGGATTGGCCTCTTGGTTGTCCCGTTGGACGGGAACGGAAATCCCACCGAGGACTACAACGACACGGTTGGTGCTAACGTTCGTTGGGCACAAGTCGGGACCCGCTGACCTACCCAGGTAGGCCCTGTCCAGGTAGGCGCGATCGGAGAACATAAGTATTGTCCGATCGCGCCTACCTGCCGTGCGGTGTCAGCGCTGATGAGAATCTTCAGCTCTGAGGGGGTTGGAGTGGATCCGGCGGATACGTCCCCATTGCAGCGTCGATGTGGGATCCGCCTCGTCACCCTATCGGGTATGAGTTCGATCGATTCTCACGCCTGACCATCCCTTGACCAGTAACGAAATCTAAACGTAACTGGGCGCCAGCGAGCAGCTTACCTTTTGCTTTAGATGCACTTCAAGTTGGGTCGCGCGAGCAGGCGAGTGGCTCGTAGAGTGTGAAGCACTTACTCGTGACCGTTGAAGCGACGAGGACGGCGGTGAAAAATGGAGTTCGCTGATAAAATAGATGTGCCAATGGAATTGGCTGACCAATACTGGACACGCTGTGGGGACCTGTTGGCGCCGATACCTGGCGAATCATGGCGGTGTGTATTACCAGAGAACCATAGTGCCGAAGGTCACATGGCAGAGGACGGGACCTCCTGGTGACCGAGTTTCCAAGGTTGACTGTTGGCGTCGAGCACACCGTGGTCTTTCATGTCGGTGAACAGCACATGGTACGCCGATTGCTGCCCGACGTCGAGGAGTTCGCTCGTAAGCCAGAAGTGATGGCCTCGGGTTGGTTGGTTGGCGTATGCGAATGGCCTGCGATGGAGGCTCTGCGCGCCTACATGGCTGATATCGAATGCTCGCTGGGTACGAAGGTCGCGATATCGCATGTGGCGCCGATCCTGGCCGGCGCCACCTTGTCAGTGACTGCACGCTGCAAATACGTGAAAGGACGATACTCTGAATGGGCCGTCCAGGCGTGCGACTCTCACGAGTTGGTGGCGGTTGGTACGGTCGGTTTTGTGGTAGTCGAGTTGGACGGCTTCGTACGTGACAAGTTAGTGCCTAAGCTTTCCGAGCTGAATGAAAGATCTCACCGTGGACTAGTGGTGTCGGCTGGGAAAATCAACCGATAGCCCTCGCCGCGCACGGTCTCGATCACCGGTCGCCCGAGTTTGCTGCGCAATGTGGCGATGTGCACGTATAAGGTGTCGCGGTTAATAGGACTGGAGTTGCCCCAAACTTGAGTGTAAAGTGTCTCCTTGGCGCACACGCCGCCGCATTCTGTCGCGAGCAGCTCAAGGATCTGGAACTCCTTTCTGCTCAACTTGATTGCGTTGCCCGCTACAGTGACGGATCTGTTGTGCAGGTTTACGACGACATCGTCGATCCGCAATGCTCCAGATGGTTCGAGCTGGCGAGTGCGTAGTCGGTGAATTGACTCAATTCGCGCGACTAATGTTCCCGCTCGATAGGGTCGACACACGTAATCGTCGACACCGGTCCGCAACCCCAGAATGCGCTCTCCAGTCTCTACGTCGACGGCAAGTGCGACGATCGGGACGTCGCTGCGAGCTCGGATTGCTCGGCAAATGGTAAAATCGTGTCTGTTGTCCGGTAAACTGGAAGAAGGGCCAAGTATAATCGCATCTATTTTCTCTAGTAGCAGGTACGCATGATCCCGATTTTCGGTTTGCAGTACTTGTACTCGAAAACGCGCCAGCTCGTTGGTCAGAGTCCTGATCTCGCGCTCGAGATAGCCGATCAGTAGCACTCGCATCCGTCAATCACCCTTTCCGGGGATGCGGTCACCGCACTGCGCGTTTAATGTCTTGAGCTACCGCTTGTGACGGAAGTCTCGTGTCGACCTGCGCTCAAGTGTTGCCCGGCGCAAATGAAAGCTGCAGAACCGAGGGCTAGCGCAGGAGACGGTTTTAAGATGCCACGTTAAGGTTAACCTATACGGGCACAAAAAGTTGCGCTGCCGACTTCTGTGCTGCTTCGTTTCTTCTTCCCGAGATCGATTGCTCAGTTTCTGCCGAGGGAGCGTTTGTCGGGTTGCGAGCCCAGCTGATCGTGTAAGTCTCCGGGCGTTGCTGGCGTGGCTGAGCACATGAAAGACGCCGTCGCCTCATTCCCTATGGGACCGGCCGAGGATCTCGTAGGGAGGTGTGCCACGCGATGGCTCTGGATCAGTTTGCCCTGCTCGGAAGTGTGAGGTATTGAAGGTCGCCGATGCTGGTGATCGTGTCGGCCTGGCCGTCGAAACGATCTATCAGGCGTTTGATTGAGGTCGGACTCACCGAGATGGTCGGCGCCGCGCTGCGTTAACGCACGGACACACGGGCCGCACAGCGCAACGGCCACCGGGCGCCGGGCACAGATGCAGACCACCACGGCCGGGGATTTGGAACGGCAGATCCCGAAGATGCGCACCGGGGTCGTTCTTCCCGTCGCTGTTGGAGCGGCGCGGTCTGGTGGACCAGGTGCTATTCGCGGTGGCGATGGAGGAGTTCCTGCATGGTGTGTCCATCCGCTAGGTTGGCGATTTGGTCAAAGCCCTCGGGGCGGACAGCGCCATCTCCAAATGTCAACGGATCCGTTGACACCAAATCGAGGTCACCCGGATCTATGCCGATCTTGATCAAGAAAGTCGGGCCGTTCGCGACCGGTCGCGGGTCGAGCAGCGCTCCGTATACGTGTTCTTGGACACGACCTATTGCACGGCGCGGATCAACGCGGTGTGGTCTTGCCGGAGGCGGTAATTGCCATCAGTGTGCGCGCCGACCGGCTGGCAAGAGGTGTTCGGGTCTGCCATGGGCAACGGCGACGGCAGTGCGTTCTGGGCCGCCTTCCCGCGCAGCCTCAAAGGCGTGCGGGCTCAGCGCCGTGCGGCTCGACATCTTTGTGCCGTCGGGCAGCACAGCTAGGCGCTCTGATCCAGAACCACACCGAGCGCTGTGCGCGCCTCAACACCGTCCCGCCCTTTAAGCAGCAGTGGCCGCGCGTCCCACCGAGCCACGAGTTCGGCGAGCCGGTGGCGGCTCGTCACCACGACCGACCCCGAGGCGGGCAGTAGCGGGTGCACCTGCGCGGCGTCCCGAGCGTTGTCCAAGAGCACGAGGACACGCCTGCCCGCCAACAACGACCGGTACAACGCGGCTCGTGCATCGATGGAATCCGGGACCTCGGTGGGCGGCACGCCTAACCGACGCAACAAGCGTCCCAGCGCCTCAGCGGAACTCATCGACTGGTTATCTGGTCCGAACCCACGCAGGTCCAGATACAACTGTCCGTCGCGGAAGCGCTCACGCATCCGATGCCCCCATTGCACCGCGAGGGCAGTCTTCCCTGTGCCTCCGTCACCACTGATCACCACGATGCCACTGTCACTGAGCAAGGACAAATCCAGCGCCGCCAACTCGTCGGCTCGTCCCGTGAACCCCGACATGATGCGCGGCAGGTCCGCTGGCACGACCTGGACCTGTTGCGTCGGCGACACACCGGACGCCTCCACCGCCTCCGCCTCAGCGCCCTGGTCGGTAAGGACACGCAACTGCGTCTCGCGCCAGCACAGTCCCGCCTCAGTGCCCAGTTCCGGCACCAGTCCAGCGCGCGCATTGCCATACCCCACGAGCGCTTCGGAGCGACCTTCCCCGCGGTTGAGGGCCCGCATCAGCTGAGCAGCCAGCCGCTCCCGGTGTGGCTGCGCGGCGACCACGTCGCGCAACTCGTCCACGACCAGGGCATGGTGCCCCGCCGCAAGTTCCGCTTCATAGAGCTCCTCGAGAGCATCTAGGCGCCGATCTACCAGAACTGGGCGTAGCCGGGCCGCCAACGTCCCACTAACCCCACTGAGCGGAATCCCAGCCCACAACCGCAACCCGTCGCGCAGCAGTCGGACGGCGGCCGGCGCATCCCCAGCCCGCAACTCGTCCCGGGCGCGGCCGACCGTGTCAACAAACACCTGAAAATCCAGCATGCCCGGTGTAACGCTGATCCGGTAGCCTTGGCCGTGGCGGCCGATCACGTCGCGGCCTAGCACAGAACGCAGCTCGGAAACGTACACCTGGAGCCGACCCCTTGCGCTGCGCGGTAGACGGTCTCCCCAAACCATGTTGATCAGCCGCTCATCGGACACCACTTTGTTGGCGTCCAACAGCAACACCGCGAGCACCGAGCGCTGCTTGGGTGAGCCGAGTTCCAGCGGGCCATGAGCGGCATGCACCTCCACCTCTCCCAGCACTCGGTAGCGCAGCTCCTCCCGGGACGATCGCAAGATGCTCAACTCCCTAAACATCGAGTCTCTTGTGGATTCGACGCCGGTCGACGCTGATCTGACGCCGCGGATCCCGAGAGCCGACGGGCCACGATGCCCCACACCGCGATACCGGTGTTTGAACCGAGCCCTAAATAGGATCCTCAATATTGCCTGACGCTACTCCCACGCTTGGGCGATCGCCAAGTACGGGACACAGAGGTGCGGCCTTCGACGGGGTCGAACCTGGGTAAACGTCCGTCCTCCTGAGCGGTGACTGAGAGCCGGGCAGGCACTTCGGTGACTAGGTGCTCGTCGCGTGCTCGGCTGAACTGCTCTGTGGCCGCCCCAGCGGCGGCTCGATCCGTCGCAGCATGGGGCACGCTCACCTGGCGGCCCTCGGATGAATGTCGCGCGGATTGCCGACGCTTGGCGGGTTCTCGTTACAAGCTGGCGGAATATCGCAAGCCGGCACGAGGCTGCAACATCCACACTGTGCCCGTGACGGCTTCACCTTCTCAGCTGGACCGGGCGCGGGTAGCTATCCAGCGGGAGCTCGATGATCTGGTCGATTCCGGGTTCGAGCTCGGCGCTCAGGTAGCCGCGTACATCGGGGACGAACTCGTGATCCACGCATGGGCTGGCGTGGCTGACCCGGCGACTGGTCGACTGGTCGACGAGAAGACGTTGTTCCCAGTTTTCTCGGTCAGCAAGGGGATCGTCGCCACCGCCGTGCACCGGTTGGTGGATCGGGGCGTGCTGCAGTACAGCACGCGGCTGGCGCAGTTGTGGCCGGAGTTCGGAACGCACGGCAAACAGAAGATCACGATCGAGCACGTGCTCGAGCACAGCGCGGGCGTGCCCTACTTCCCGCCCGGTCTGACCGCCGATGACCTGGCCGACGAGGCGCGGATCCTGTCGTTGATAGCTGACTGCGAGTTGGCGTGGGAGCCGGGCACCAAAACCGGCTATCACAGTCTGACCTTCGGATATCTCATCGCTGAAACCATCCGCCGGGCCACGGGCCGCTCCCTGGACGAGGTTGTGCGCACCGAGCTGGCCGAGCCGCTGGGCATCGAGGACGAAATGTTCATCGTGCCGCCGGCCGAGCAGCGGGACCGCTTGGCCGACGTTGACACAACCGGTTTCGTGGCACTCCAGAAGCGATTGCCCGGCGGGAATGCCTTCCAGAAGGTTGTCGGTGGGCTTCCCGCCGATTCCATCGTGCCGAGACGGTTCATTCCAGCCGGACGGGGCTGGGCGATGGACGCGGCGCTGCCGTTCAACGCGACGATGAGCGCACGCGCCGGCGCCACGCTGTACGCCGCATTGGCTAACGGCGGCCAGCTGAACGGCCGGACGCTGCTGCCCCCTCGGCGGGTCGCGTTTGCCACCCAGATTCGGCGCCGGGACATCGATCAGATCATCGGGGCGCCGGCGCTGAAGTCTTTGGGTTATCTGCACGCCGACCCGGTTTCTGGCGGGGTCGAGACGGCGTTCGGTTTCGGAGGCCTCGGCGGCGCGGAAGCCTATGCCGACCCGCGGCGGCGACTCGGGTTCGCCTTCACCCACAATCGCTTGACCCCGCCCAACGTCGAGGAAAGCGCCCCGAGGTTGGCGGATCTGGTCAGGAAGAACCTCGACCCCACCCACTAGCAGTGCCGTCACCTCGTGGCCACGCCAAGATCGGCGATCACCCGGTTCAGCGTGGCCCTCTCACCCGCCGGCTCGTCGTCGGCGAGTCGGCGGGTGCGGTGGGCCGGCAGGTAGGCGATCACGCCGGATTCCTCGTCTGAACTCGTCTTCAGGGCTTCGTTGAGTGCGGCCCGGGAGGCGCACGTCGCCGACTTCAGCACGTCTTGGGTGAGGCACGTGACATGGAGCGGACCGGCACGGTCTGGTGGCAGGCGTGACGCGCACCGTGTTGCCGACCGCGCTGGATACCAAGATGACCGGGCGCCTTGCCGGCCCCTTCGGCGATCCACGAGGCTGAATGGTTGGGTTTATTGGCTGGTCAGGAAGGTAGTCGCGGCTTGTTGCCGAGGGGGCCGTTGGCGGGGTCCTGGGTGATGTGCCCGGAGCCTGGGACGATCACCAGGTGGCCGGTCGGGGCAAGGGCGGCCTCGTGTTGTGTCCACTCGAGCGGGTGTCCAGGTCCTGGTCCCCGGCCAGCAAGAGCACCGGTATCCGGGGAGTGGGGTGTGGCGGGCGAAGGCCGCCACCGGAGTGGGCGGCCACAGTTGGCAGGTGAGTAGGGTGCCGTTGCTGGCTGCGGTGTCTCGGTCGAACGGGTAGAAGGTGCGGTCGGGTAGCGCGGTCACGGTGACGCCGGTGGCGGCGGTGCGCCCGGCCGTCGGGCTGCGGCGTCTCCCCACAGTGCGTGCATGTCCTGGCATTGGGTGCCTGCGTGCAGGCCTTGGCCGAGTTCCTTGGCGGTGGCTGCCGAATCGTGGTGGACCGAGGCGAGGACCGTGTCGAGCGCGGTGTAGTCCCCGGCCGCAGCGGTGTGCAGGGCAGGAAGCAGCGGACCCAGCTCCGGTTTGCCGGCGGTGAGCGCGGCGAGCGCGGCGAGCAGTACGGGGCCGTCATGTCGGTTGTGCACCACTCGCGACAGGTCCTGCACGGGTTCGCTTGCGCAGTGGTTGTCCGCGCAGGCCTTGGTAAGCACGGCGGCGGCGCGTGGGTAGGCGCCTAGCTCCAGTGGGTCTAGACCGTCGTGGGGGACGGCGGAGTCCAGGATCAGTCGGTTGACTCGGTCGGGGTGGGCGATGGCGTAGCGTGCGGCGAGCACGGTGCAGTAGGAAGCGCTGTCCAGCGTCAGTTTCTTCGCGCCGAGCGCCTGGCGCAGCCGCTCCAGGTCGCCCACCGTGTCGGCGGTGGCGTAGAACCGTCGGTTGTCGCCGATCGATCGGGCGCATTCGGTGACTGCGGATGACGGGGGTACCGCGAGGTCCGAGTCACCCACTGCCTGTTGCAACGCCGGGCAGCGCAGCGCGCCGGGGCCGGTACCGCGTCCGGAGAACATCACCAGCTGGTACTGGGCCAGTACCGCTGGGTCGAATTGCCTGGCGATTTTCGGCAGTCAATCTGACCCCGGGCTCGCCGGAACCAACCACTAGCCACATCAGCACGCCTTTCGGCGCCGTGGAGTTGCCGGCGACCGCGACCGGTAGCTCCAGCCGCCCCGGCTGGCGTTGCCCGCCCAACAACCCGTGATCCAGCGGCACGGAAAAAGTTGCGCACTGGAACGCCAGGTCGTCAGGCCTGGTGAACACATCGGTGGGCGCGCCCTCGTCGGAGAGAGAGGCGGCGGCTTCGGCGCGGGTGCACAGGTGACTGCCGCTGAATGCTTTGCCCAATGGTGGAGGAGAGGGGGCGCAAGCGGCCAAGAGCGCGACGCTCATGCCGACCAACGCATATCCGATGCGCAACGAAATCCTCGCAGTGAGTTGCCAGGGGAGTCCGGGTCGGAACAGTCCGGGGATCGTCACAGCGAAGTAGCCGCTCATGCAAGCAGATTGCTCAAATCTTCAGGATTGTGACAGACTCCGGCTGGCAGCCTTCGGACATATCAAATTCCTCTTCCTGTGGAAGTGTGAGCTAAGTGATACGGAAGCAGAGGGCGTAACGACTTGGATGTCGACCTCTATCGGACAGGTCCCGATAGGGCCGGACCCACGCCGAGAAGTTATCACCCGCAGCCCAACACCCGCCATCGCAACTGATTCTCTGCGCCCCGTACGGTGGACTCGGTCCCGTGGGACACAGACTCCCGCCCAACACCTGCTGCCGCATTTCTCGGCCGGCGGAAGACCGAGTGAAGTGACAGAGAAGAGCTTCGTGAGATAAATATTGAGTGGATGTACGGATAGATTCAATGCGAGCTCAGCGGGAGCTGAACCGGGCGCCTCAGACTGCCAGGTCCAGTGCACGCGATCCAGCCCCAGCAAGTCGGGAAGGATCTATAAGCGACACGCGGAGCGGCTCAGCGGTGCCCCAGGACGCGTCAGCGGCACGGGTTCTGATCGTGACGGATGAGATGAGGGTCCGGCAGTTCGCGCCAGCGTGCCTGCATTTCGCGGGTTACCTAACCGAGTTGGCGCGGAATTCAAGAGAGGCGCTGACCAGCGCGGAACGGTTGCGGCCTGATCTGTTGATCATCGATGCGTCCTGCCTTGACAAGAATGGTGCCGCGCTTGCCCGTGAGTTGCGACGACGATATGCCGCTGACGCCCCGATCCTGTTTCTTGCCGACGCTCACGAGGCCTCCAGCGCGACCATGGGGCTGACCGTTGGCGGAGACCGGTATTTGGCCAAACCCTTCTGCCTCGATGATCTCCTCACTCAGGTTCGGGCATTGTTGCGCCGAACGGCAAACCCGGGGCAGCGTCCCGACACCGTGCTGTGGTTCGCCGATATCGAGGTCGATGATGAATCGCTGGAGGTTCGGCGGAATGGCTGTGCCCTGGATCTGGCCCCTCGGGAACGCCGGATCTTGCGCTACCTCCTGGCCAATGCCGGCCGGACAGTGAGCCGCACGGAGATCGTCGAGCACGTGTGGCCTTATGATCACGGAGGCCACCGCCGGGTCCTCGACGTCCATATATGCAATCTCCGCCGCAAGATCGAAAAGGATGGCCCGCCGCTCATCCAAACCGTGCACGGCGTTGGGTACCGTCTACAAGATCCCACACACCAACCGGGATGAACGATGACGTGATCTCCGTCAGCGGAGCACAATCTGGCGAGACAGATGTCCGCTCAGACAGCGACCGGCGTCGCATCACTACCGAACAACAGCGTCGACAGATCCTGGCCCGTCGTCGGCGCTACGACCGGGAAATTGAGCAACTCGAGGAACGCACGATTGTTGAACTTCATTTCAACGCCCTCGGCATGTGTGCCAGCGCTCATGAATATCCCCAGATCACGTGTGAAGCGCCACTCAGCCAGACCCGCATCCCTCCACCGTCGGGCCGCTCACGCTATGGGGATGCGGCAAGTGGTCGTACGTTCGGCCGCGACGGAGATTCCGCTACGAGTTACTGAACTAGTCGCTTCCGTCGTGCCAGAATGCGTCGGTGTCAACGTCGTCCACAAGCCGGTCGTCCGGCCCATCCGCGAGGCGAGGGGAGTTGCTCGAGGCCTCCTACCGCTACGTGCTTGCGCATGGGCTGGGAGAGCTGTCGTTGCGGCCGCTGGCTAAGAAGATCGGGTCGAGTCCCCGAGTGCTGCTGTACCTATTCGGTAGCAAGGACGGGCTGGTGCGTGCGCTGCTGGCGCGGGCACGGGCGCGGGAGCTCGAGCTGCTGGCCGACCTGCGGGCCGGGAGTCCGGACTCAGGGGGAGACCGGTTGGCTCAGTTAGCGGGTCGCTTGTGGGAATGGCTGTCCGCGCCCGAGCACCGGTCACTGCTGGAGCTGTGGCTGGAGGGCTACGGTCGTTCGCTGGTCGAACCGGACGGAGCGTGGGCGGGATTCGCGCGAGCGACCGTGGTCGACTGGTTGGATGTGCTCGCCGAAGCGCAGCCCGTCGAGGTCCGCGACACCGATGAGGGCCGGGCGCAACGCACGCAGGTGCTGGCGCTGCTGCGGGGCGCATTGATCGACCTGCTGGCTACCGGCGAACTTGACCGCACCGGCGCCGCGATGCGGCGCCATCTCGAGGCCACGTTCTGAACGTGGGTACGGCCGGCTGCAGTCACACCGTGTTGGATTACCACGCGGCCTGAGAGCGTCCGCCGTGTTCTCACTAGAAGGTGACCGTCATCCCGCCGTCGACCGCGAGGGTCTGCCCGGTGATGAAGGAGGCGGCCTCGCTGGCGAGGAACACCACGGCGCCGCCGATCTCTGCGGGCCGGCCCCACCGTCCGAGGGCGGTGCGGCTGCCCAGCCAGGTGGTCCACCCTGGATCGGCCACCAGGGAGGCGTTCACGTCGGTGGCGAACGTGCCCGGCGCGATGGAGTTGACGGTGATGCCACGCGGGCCGAGGTCGGCGGCAAGTGCTCTGGTCATACCGTCGAGCCCGGCCTTGGCCACGGCGTAAGCAGCGTCGCCTGCACGTCCGAGTTGGCCGATCACCGACGAGACATTGATGATTCGGCCCGGGGCGGACCGATCTGACAGCCGCGCCGCGACGGCCTGGCTCAGCGCGTATGCGGACACGAGATGGACGTCGAGCATGCGGGTCAGGTCTGTGGGGGTGAGCTCCTCGAGGCTGCGGCGGTCGCGGTGGCCCACGTTGTTCACCAAAATGTCGACCACGTCGAGGTTGGTGATCGCGTGTGCGGCCGTCGCGTGGTCGGTGACGTCGAAGGCCGCAGCGGCCACGTCGAGACCTTCAGTCCGCAACTCCGCGGTCGCGACGGCGAGGGTGCTCGGATCGCGCCCGTTCAGCACCACCCTCGCACCGGCCCGGGCAAGGCTGCGCGCCATCTCCAGGCCAAGGCCGCGCACTGACCCGGTCACAAGGGCGGTTCGGCCGGAAAGAGAGAACATTTGCTCCCCAACTCCTCACTGACACAGTCGTTTCAGCAAGGTTACCGTCCAAGTTATGTTTCCCTGACCAGAGTGTGCCTTTTCAGGCAGGCGACACCGCCTACTGCAGGAGCGAGATCTCCCAGCGGGTCCGCCGAGTCGGTCAGGCCGAAGCGGTGCTGTGTGTGGTGATCAGTGGCCACAGACCGTTGCTTCGGAGCGCGGCGGCCCATCGGCTCGCTGAGCTGCCGGGGCGCCCGTCACATTAAGTAAACGGCTCGCCGGCGCAGGTGCGCCGAAGTGCTTGTGTCGCGCGTGTAGCGCCAAACCGATGATGAATCCGCGCGATGGCCCAGGGACGTCCCAGAACGTTGAAACAGGCCGCTGACCCGCGGTTCCCGCTGTATCCGGCCTACAGGCAGTCCCACGGGCGGCGTCGAGCCGCTTGCGGCACACGGCGAGTTCTAGAGGCCCCGGGTGTCAAGTCGTGGTTGCCGAACGCGGTCGAGTTCATCGACGAGGTGCCCAAGACCAGCGTCGACGAGTTCTCCAAGAAGACCCTCCGGGACAAGTTCGCCGGCTACAAGCTGCCCAGCAGCTAGAGGCAGAACAGTCCCTCTACCAGGGAAAATGCTGCCGATTGGCTCCAGTGCCCTCCGTGGACGTCCGGGGCCGATCGGCGTCTTCTGTGGCGATCCACGGAACAGCCACGGAACAAAGCTGGCCGGATGCCCTGGCCGACGAGATCGCCGGCCGTGGCCGACCTCTTCAGACCAGCCCGAACCCGCTGAATAAGAGTCGGCTAGATCAACTGTCGGACGGTGTCGATCTTCCCCAATGTGTGTCGTTCGGCTGGTCTGGCTGATGCGGCTGAACGCCGCTCGGGAGAGGCCGCTGTCACTGGCGACGTTGGTGCGCATCCGCGCCGCGTTGCACGCCGCATCCAGTACGTGATGGATCTGGCCGAGCAGCTGGGCAGCTGGAGCGACCCGGAGTGTGCGCACATCGGCTCGCCCTTGCAGGTGGTCGCGGATGCCTACGCGAAGTTCGGCTCACTCGCGCTGGAGATGGCTAAGGAGCGCAAGGCCCGGCCCACGGACGAGCTGATGAGCTGGGTGGCGGCCGCGAGTACGAGGGGCAGAAGCTCACCGTCGAGGAGGTCGGGGTGTTCTTCGCGCTGCTGGCCGGCGCGGCGAACGACACCACGCGGCACTCGATGGCCCACGTGCTGGCGCTGTTCTGTGACCGTTCCGCAAGGTGCCGCCGTCTCGGTTCCGGACACCGGCCGCGAGCGGCGGCTCTGCACGGCCAACAAGGAGGCCAACACCGCGCACGCCCGGCTGTGCGGCCGCGGAGAGCGAGCGAATGCGCGGCTGAGGAGCTGGATGATTCTCCGCAAGATCCTCCTTGTCGGCGCTGGGGGCTTCGGCGTAGACCGCTGGGTCAGGCGGGGGTGAGGCGGACGGGGAGGCTCTTCAGGCCGCCGACGAAGTTGGTCTGGGTGTACTTCGGGGTGCCGGCCAGCTCGATCGTGCGAACTCTCGGCAGCAGCTCCTCGAACAGGATGCGCAGCTCGAGGCGGGCGATCATCATGCCTTGGCACTGATGGGGGCCGAAGCCGAAGCCGGCGTGCTTGCCGCGGGGGACGGTGATGTCGAAGTCGTGTGAGTTGGGCCCGAATTTGGACTCGTCGCGGTTGGCCGAGGGGAAGTTGAGCATGAACCGGTCGCCGGCGCGGAACTGCCGCCCGGACACCTCGACGTCGCGGGAGGCACACCGCATGAAGTGCTTGACCGGGGAGACGTAGCGGATGCACTCCTCGACGGTCTGTTCGACCAGCTCTGGGTCGTTCCGCACCAGCGCGAGCTGGGCGGGGTGTTCGATGAAGGCGAGCATGGCGCCGTTGAGGGTGGCCGAGGTGGTGTCGTGGCCGGCGGTGGAGATGGCGATGTACTGGCCGTTGCAGTAGCTCTCGCCGATCAGTTCGCCGTCGATGCGGCTGTTGGCCACGATGGACAGCAGGTCTTCCGTCGGCCGGGCTCGCCTGTCCACGGTGTGCTGGTGGAAGTACTCGTTGAAGCTGGCGATCGCGGCGGCCCAGGCGCGCCCGGCGGCGTCCGGGGTCATCTGGATTTCTTCGCGCTGTTCTTCGGGGTCGTTGGTGCCGAAGAACTCCTGGGTGAGCTTCATGATGGTCGGCTCGTCCTCCGGCGGCAGGCCGAACAGCGTCATGATCACCCGCAGCGGGTAGAGCAGCCCGAAGTCGCGGGCGAAGTCGACCTCCTCACCGAGGGAGAACAGCCGGTCCACCTCGCGGCGGGCCAGCGCGCGCACCTGCTCTTCGAACCGCTTCACGTTGCTGGGCCGGAACCACGGGTTGATCAGGCGACGGATGGTGGTGTGCTCGGGCGGATCCATGAACGGGGTGACGTCGATGCTGCGGATGGAGCCGCCGGTCAGGGAGCGGATGAACGCGTCGGAGGCCTGGTCGTTGAGGATCGGGTTGGCCGGCAGGTTGGCGAAGATCTCGGGCTGGCGCTCGATATTGAGCAGGTCGTCGAACCGGGTGACCAGCACGATCGGGTCGAACCCGGGCAGCTCGGCGACGCCGAGCGGGTTGTTCTCGCGCAGCCACTTGAACGCCGGGTAGGTGATGTTGCGTTCGTCCTTGTAGGACTCCGGCAACACCGCGGCGCGCGCGATGTCCTCCGGGATACTGAACTCGGTGCCCGAGGTCGTAGAAGCAGTCATGCGGACTCCTGGTGGGTGTACGTACGATACCGGGATCGTCGAATCGGTTCTGGCTGAGCAGGTTCTGCCGGGCAGGGCCGAGGGCGCTGACGACGACGGCGCTGGCCGCCGGCGGACACTCATTTCGGCATCCGCGACGGGTGGCGGGTCATCGCGGCGTACACCTCGTCGACCAGGCCCTGCGGGTCGGAGAGCCAGTCCACCCCGTGCACGAGCCCGAGGACACCGTCGCTGAGCACCGCGACGAGCCGCTCGGGTAGGTGGGAGAGCACTTCGCGCTCGACCGCTGTCACGATTGGCCGCGCCCGTGCCAGGCAGCGTGTGCCGGCTTCCGTGATCGCGAAAGTGATGGGGCTCCACGGGTCGAGAAAGTGCCTCTCCAACAGGCCACGGTCGTGGAGACGCCGGGTCAGCCCGGCAGCGGCCTGCGGACTGGTGTGCAGAATGCGGGCCAGGCTGGCGCGGTGCAGACCCGAGTCTGCGGCGATGTGCTCGAGGGCGTCGAACTGGCGTGCGGTGATTCCCTCGGCGCTCAGCGCCTGGTCGATCCGAACCTGCAGGAGATGCCCCAACGCCGCGACTCGTTGGGTGAAGTACTCGGGAGCGTGGGCGCTGCTCGAATACGTGCGTAACAGCCGCGTGCTCACGGGCAGAGGCGCTCGACGTAGTCGGCCGGCCAGCCCAGCTCGACGTGCGCGACGGCCGGAACGCCGTCCAACGTGGCCGACATGGCGATCTCGTTGAGCACCAGGTGCTGGATCGGCATGCCCCAGCCCGCGGCGTACGTGCACTCCAGGTTCATCGTTCGCCCCGCCGAGTCCTCGAAGCGGCCCGAAACGGCACGGTGCACCAGGCGATCGTCCAGCTCCGCTTCGGCCCGCGCGTGGACGATGGGGCAGAGCCGCCCGTCGCTGTTGATGTACCCATTGATCAGCTGCTGGCCCTTGACCTCCATGATCATGGCGTGCAGCGAGCGTCCGTCCTCGGCGGTCGCGTTGATCCATTTCCAGTGCTGGAGCATGTTCCAGTTCCGGGCGCCCCAGGAGTGGTCCCGGTGACCGCCGCTGGCCTTGACGTCGATGGCTCGCCCGTGCAGCGACACCTGCCCGGAGACCAGACAGGACTGCTCGAACCGGTTGTCGGCCACCCAGTCGGGACATCCGTCGGCGTTGTCGTGCCAGCTGAACGGCTCGTGGATGCCCTCGAACCGCAGCGACAGGTCCAGCTCCTCGCCGGTGAAGCCGAGCTCGGCCACCCGCAGGGGCTCGGGTTGGCGCACATGTAGCCCACCGACCGTGCAGTCGTCGAGGTCATCGCCGCTGAACGCAGCGTCCTCTTCGAACGACAGAAACTCCGGTCTCGTCATGTCCGGTCCGCCGACGAACAGGAAACGACCCCAACGCCGCCCGGCCTCGCGCCAGGCGTAGACGAACACCAGGAGCTGCTCGGAAGGTAGCGGCGCGGTCCACAGCAGACTTTCCCGGGCGTGCGGCCCGGAGTTAGAGACGTCGTGCAACAGGTCGTCGCGGGCGGAGAACTGGTGGCGCGGCTGGGTGGAGGTCATGGGTGGCCTTTCGCCGAGGGAGGTGGGTACGTGCCGCCGGCGACGCCGAGAACGCCGTCCAGGACGAGGTTCGCGATGCGCGGCCCGGCCGGCGTCATGCGGACGAGGGTGACGTGGTCGAAGTTGCCCTCGTCACCGGTCCGCACCCATGCGCCGCCGCAGGGACCGAGGCGGATGTGGTTGCGGCCGTGGAGCACCTGTCGCCGGTAGTTGTGGATGTGCCCGGCGAACATGGTGTAGGGGCGCTCGCCGAGCGTCTTCCGGAGTCGCTCCAGGGCGGGATGCCCGTCGCCCTGCCAGGCCGGGATGTGCATGCAGACGAACGTCCAGCGGGCATCGGTATGGTCGGCGAGCACCCGCTCGAAGTAGTCGATCTGTTCGTCGGAGATGTCGGCGGGCATGGTCGAGTCCCAGTCCGCCAGGGCCTCGAACTCCCGACGTACCGCCTCGGGATCGGACTCGACCATCGCGTGCAGCTCGGCCAGCCGCTCCGGCGTCAGGTCGCCGGCCACGTCCTCCAACGCCTGCGGTGGATCAGAGGTGTCCAGGACCAGGAACAGCGTGTCGGCATATCGGAAGTGGTAGTGCAGCAGCCCGTGCCGGCGGACCCACTCGTCCCGCATCAGCTCGTTGCTGACGTCGTGGTTGCCGACGACGCGGAACAGGGGACGTTCGAGCGCATCGAGGATGTCGTCGAGCTCCTGCCACTGCGAGGCCAGAACCTCCCGGTCGGTCGTGTAGCCCTCGATCGCGTCGCCGATCTGGATGACGAAGTCCGGGTACAGCTGGTTCAGTACCTCGACGGCGCGTTCGAACACGCCCGGCCGGGCCAGGCCGGTGCGGTCCGACAGCAGGGCGAAGGTGAAGTCGTTCGTCGACGGGGCGAGCGTGTCCGCCCCGATCCACGGTCGGGCCGTGCCGACCGAGGGGAGCCACAGGCGTTCGGTCATGACGGTCTCCTTGTGCACGGATGACGGGCGCCGCGTGCGATGCGGTGCCCGTCACCCGCTGGGGCGGGGTCAGAAGACGGAGACCTTGAACTGCTGGTCGCGTTCCGCCTGCGCGGCCGCCGCCTGCGCCTCCAGCTCGGCGATCTCCTTCGCCACCACGTCCGGGTCGTCGGACTCGTGCACCTGGATCACCCCGGTGTCTCCGTTGAGGGTGATGAGCGCACCGTCCGGAATCAGCCGCCTGGCTCCTGGCAGCTGCGCGCCGGGGAGGCCGAACTCGCGGGCGATGATCGCGCCGTGGCTGATCAGGCCGCCGCTCTCCAGCACGATGCCGTGGATGCGGCTGAACACCGGCATCCAGCCCGGGTCGGTGGCGTGCACGATCAGGATGTCGCCCTTCTTGACGCGTCCGATCTGCCGGAGCTCGTGCACGACCCGGGCGGTCCCGGTGATCCGGCCCGCGCTCGTGCCCTTGCCCTGGAAGACCCCCTCACCTTCGAGCTCCGGCTCGTCGATCGGAGCCGGCCGCCCAGAGACGATGAACGGTGCCGGGTCGCGCTCGCCGGTGTTGATCTCATCGAAGTTCTTCCGGCGGGCGTCGATCTTGGCGCGGATGAGGCGCTTGTTCTCCCGGCCGGCGAGGACGTCGTAGAGCTCCTCCATGGTCAGGAAGTAGCACTCCTTAACCTCGCGCAGCCGCCCGCGCTCGACGCAGCGCCGGCCGACCTCCTCGAAGCAGAGCTTGATGTCGTAGGTGGACCAGTCCATGACCTCGCGCTCGTCGTCGCGGTGCTCCAGGGAGTAGTGCGCGAAGTCGATCAGTGTGTCGAAGAGCTGGGCCTTCCAGGCGCCACCCTCCTGCGCGGCGAGGTTGTCGTGGACCTCCTTGATGGTCGCCTCGAGGCGGGCGCGGGTCTCCAGTTCCTTCGGCCGGGGGTCCGGCTCGTCGAGCATGCCGATCCACGGAGCCAGGTCGACCATCACGTTGTCCGCGCGGCGGTCGAAGTAGATGTCCCGGTCCGGGTGGCCTCGGTGACCCCGCTTGGCCACGTAGGCGTCGTACATCTCACGGAACTTCGGCCCGTCGATGCACTGGTCGAGGAAGGTGAAGAACCGCTCGTCTGGGTAGATCTCCAGCAGCGACCGCAGCTCGGGCGAGCGGCCGATGAAGTTGGCCATCTCCCACGCGGCGTGTGCTTCCTCGCCGACGATGTTCGGCCGCCGGGTGCCGGTCACCAGGTCGACGAAGATCCCGAGGCCCTTTTCGCCGGTGTACCAGTTCGCGCAGATCCAACCCAGCCAGCCCAGCGCCTCGCCCATGTACCAGAGCAGGCCGTTCCACGGCGGGTCGTAGGAGGAGATCTCCTCGCGGATGGCGTCGGCGAGGTGCTGCTTGAGCTCCTCGTCGCTGAACGCCAGCCGCTCGGCCTCGGTGCGCGGCCGGGTCGCCTCGCGGTAGCGCTCGCTGTGGATGAAGTCGCGCTGCAGGTAGCGCCACCAGTTGAAGCCCATGTCCGGGCGTTCCATCTCGACCTTGTGGAACATGTTGAGGTAGCGGCCCCAGTCGAAGGGGGCGTTGAGCACCTCCTCGTGCCACATGGTCGGGATCTTGTGCAGCATCCCGGGGCGCAGCTGCGGCGGGATCGACTGCTTGATCCGGTGCCGGTCGGCCTCGACGTTGTAGTACGAGGCGCCCTTGTGGTACTTCCACAACCGCCGCGTGGTGTGGTCCTGCTCGGGGTAGCCGAACGCGTGCACACCGACGCTGTGGCACTGGTTGAGGCCCCAGCAACGCCAGGAGAACATCAGCGGGCTGATCGCGCCGGTCCACATCTCCTCGGGGAAGACCCGCGACCAGATGTTGTCGTACGGCACAGCCTCCGGGTCGTCGTTGCCCTGTACCGAGTACGTGACGTCCGCGTCCCAGGAGAACTCCACACCGGTGACCGGGCGGGCCTGCAGCACGTAGAACTCGCCGTCGGCGTAGCCCCACTCGATGTCCTGCGGGAAGCCCTCGTAGAGGTCCTGGACACCGGCGCCGATCTGGGCCAGCTCGACGGCCTGCTCGTCGGTGAGGGTGAACTCCTCGCGGCGCGGCGGGTCGACGTCGCGCTGGATGGTGCCGTGACCGGTATCCGGGTTGCGGACGATCTCCACTTCCTTGCTGCCCAGGGTCTTGTCGAGCAGCACGAAGCCCTTGTGCCGCACGATGTACTCGTCGGGGGTGGTGATGCCCTGGACGACCGCTTCGCCCAGTCCCCAGCTCGCGTTGAGCATGATCTCGTCGGTTGCGGCGTTCAGCGGGTTGCCGGTGAACATCACGCCGGACACCTGCGAGGAAACCATCGTCTGCACGACGACCGCGATCGACGGGAACTCGGTGAAGCCGCCGCTCTTGCGGTAGGCCACCGCGCGGCCGGTCCACAGGCTGGCCCAGTCCCGCTTCACCGCGTCGAGGACGTTGTCGGCGCCCTTGATGTCCAGGTAAGTGTCGTGGAGACCGGCGAACGAGGCCCCTTCCAGGTCCTCGGCGGTACCCGAGGACCGCACGGCCACGTAGACGTCGCCCAGCTGGGCGTACGCCGAGCTGATCTCGTTGGCGACGTGGGCGGGCATGTCGGCGTCGACGATCCAGTCGCGGATGCGCTCGACGGCGCGCTCCAGAGCTTCGGCGTCGTCGTAGCTGAGCTCGGCGAGTGCCTGGGAGATCTGGTCGCGCATCGTCTCGATGTGCGCGAGGTAGGCGCCGGTGTCGACCACGAAGCCGGGCGGGACCGGGAAGCCCGCGTTGGCCAGGCGACCGAGGTTCGCGCCCTTGCCGCCGACCAGTGAGTGATCGGTCCCGGCCGGGTCGGCGAACCAAATAGTGTGCGTCGAGCTGACGGTATCTGCCATGGAAGAAGTCCTCGCTGTACGGCCCTGTATCAGTCGATCCAGTCTCAGCGAGGTGTGACCTGCGACGCGGGAGTATTGACTACTCCCTTTCGCCGTGCCTCATCCGCGAAACCCCGATGTCAGGCCCGAGTAGAGCCACCGCGAACGCGGCGAAGTCCGTACACCACGGCGCCGTTGATGGGGCCGAATATCGCCTGGCCGGCCATGCTCATCACCGCGAAGTGCACGACGACAGTGTTGACGTTCTGACTGAGCCACGCAGGCACGAGGAGAACCGGGATGATCAGCCACCAGATCACCCCGTAGAGGACACCGGCGGTGACCAGGTCGTGCAGGTGGGTCGCGGAACCGAGGTAGCTGGCGAACATGGCGCCGAGGCCGGCGGCAACCAGGAGGTGCACCAGGCCGCCGGCGAGTGCACTGTGGCTGCCGACCAGGAGGGCAAGTGTCGGCAACATCTCCAGCCTGGCGAGCAGGACTCCGGATGCCGTACCCGCGACGAGCCCGGAGACCAGCCCGTTCGTCAGGTCGGCACGGCGGGCAAGGCGGTCCGCACAGGGGGTCGAAGGCGACATCCTGCTCCCTTCGCGGGTCGCGGCGAGCCTCGCGTCGAACTCGTCGGTGCTTGTGCGTGAGATCGACAGCGGCCGTGACGCTGTTACGCGGCGGCTCGCGTCTGCCAGATCGTCGCGGTGCTCCTGTTCACCTACGCGGTCGGCCGGGCTGTGGTTGGTGCTGGGTGGATCAGGGTAGCGATTACTCCTGACCACCGAGATGCCGCGTGATCGACTGTTCGATGGCCGTGGTGGCTCGGTGGGAGGTGCCGTAGTGGGGTACGACGTGGTCGGGATCGTCCTGACGGACAAGACCTCCACCACACCGCCGAGCGACGCGTCCGCCGGAGCCGATGAGCACGAGAACGTGGGGGAGAAGTGGGCCCGCAGGCCAACCGAGTTCTCCACCGTTCCGGCCGATCGGGAATCGCTCCGTCGGGCCTACTCGTGCCTGCCCAGCGGTGTGGTGGCGCTGGGTGCCGTCATCGACGGATCGCCGCTCGGCATGGTCGCGGGCTCGCCCGGCGCGGTTTCGGAAACGCCACCGTTCGCGTCGATCGTCGTGTCGACGAGGTCCAAGACCTGGACCCGGTTACGCGAACTCCCGCGACTGGGAATGAGTTTGCTGTCCTCTGGGCAGATCGATGTTCTGCAGCGGCTCGCGGGTAAGCAAGACCGGTTCTCAGGGGTGCAGTGGGCCGGCGGGCCCGGTGGATCGGTGTTCGTACACGACGCGGCGCTGTGGCTGGAGTGTTCGGTTCACGAGGAGGTGCCGGCCGGCGAGCACCTCGTTGTCCTGCTGAACGTGCACGCCTCGCGCGCCGATACCAATGCCGCGCCGATGCTGTACCGATGCTCCGGTTACCCTCGGCGCAGCGCGAGCTGAGTGTCCGGAACCTCGTGGCATGACAGTCAACGTGGACAGCGTCGTGCGGCCCGAAGTTGGTGGTCAGCAGCCCGGCGAGGGCAGTAGGGCGGCACGCCGGCAGCGATGGGACGTACTGATGGCAGGGCGGTACCGCGAGCAACGCAGTGCCTCACGCTCTGAGTGGCGGCTGGTCGGCCGCAAGGAGGAGCTACGGGCACTCCGGGCCTCAGTCGTGGAGGACGGCAACAGCGTCGTCCTGGCCGGCAGGACCGGTGTCGGCAAGAGCCGTCTCGGTCAGGAGGCGCTCGAAGTGTTCCGCGCGGCCGGGTTCCCGATCGCCCGCGTGACCGCCACGCGGGCCAGTGGCGGAATCCCTCTCGGGGCCTTCGCCCCAGTACTGCAGGTGCGCGACCCGGAGCCCGGCGCGGTCGACAACCGCGCAAACCTGCTGCGCCGCTGTGCTGACGCCCTGGTCGCTCGCGCCGGACAGAGACCGTTGGTGCTCGGCGTAGACGACGCACATCTGCTGGACGAGATGTCGGCGACCCTGGTCTTCCAACTGGCCGAGACGCGCTCGGTGATCATCCTGGCGACCGTTCGAAGCGGTGAGCCAGCTCCGGATCCCATCCTGGCCCTGTGGAAGAGCGGCATCGCCGAGCGCATCGAACTCGACGGGCTAGGTCAGCCTGAAGTGACCGAGGCCGTCACGGCCGCGTTGGGCGGGCAGGTCGACGAGGCGGCAATAACCGAGCTCATGACGCGGTCTCGCGGCAACATGCTGTTCCTTCGCGAGCTGGTGGCCGGCGCCCTCGCGGATGGCGTGCTTCGAGACGACGGCGGGATTTGGCGGCTGGTCGGGGAGCTACACCCGACCGACCGTCTGGTAGAGCTCGTCGAGGCCAGGCTGGAGGGGCTGACTCCGGAGGAACGGTCTCTCATGGAGATCGTCGCATTCGGTGAGCCGCTCGGGCCGGCCGAACTGGTGCGGATGAGCGATGAGGCGGTCGCGGAGAGCCTTGAGCGTAAAGCGCTGCTGCGGACCTCCATCGAGCGCTCCCGTCTGCTGATCCGTCTGGGCCATCCGCTCTACGGCGAAGTACTCCGCGAACGGATACCGGGACTGCGAGCCCGGGCCATCGCCCGGTCACTCGCCGAATCCATCGAGGCGACCGGTGCACGACGGAGAGAAGATCTTCTCCGTATCGCCACCTGGCGCCTGATCGGCGGCGGTGCCGAGCCCGACCTGATGTACCGCGCCGCGGTCGAGGCGCGCTGGCGCTACGACTTCGGGCTGGCCGAACAGCTGATCCGAGCGGCTCTGGAGGAGGGCGCGGGTTTCGAGGCAGCGTTGCTCGCGGCACAGCTGGCCAGCTTGCGCGGTCGCACCGTGGAAGCCGACGTCGAACTCGGCGAGCTCGCACGATCGGCAACGAACTCCGAGGAACTGGGCCACATCGCTCTGACCAGGCTGGACAACCGGGTCATCTACTCCGGCAAGATCGACGAGGGTCTACGCATCGCCAAGGAGTCGGAGGAGAACCTGCCCCCATCCGAGATGCGTGATGAGATCGCGGCGCGTCGGGTCGCCTTGCTGTTGGCCAAGGAAGGCCCCCGCAGTGCCGTCACCGCTGTCGAGCCGCTTCTCGGCCGGGCCACGGGACGGGCACTGGCTTGGGCCTGCATGCCAGGTGCGTTCAGCCTGGCCCGCATGGGCCGGATCGAGGAGGCACTCGACGCGGCGCGACGCGGGTACGAGGCGCAGGTCGAGCTCACCGTCCCCACCGACTGGTACCCGTGGATGCACGCGTTCTACCAGGCGGAGGCACTCAACCATGCCGGCCGTTTCCTTGAGGCCGAACAGCTTTCCACCGCCCGCTACCAAGAAGGCGTGGAGAACCGCTCCCTTGAGCAGCAGGCGATGTTCAGTTGGCAGCTGGCCAAGCCGGTCGCCGAGCGCGGGCACATCGGCGACGCGGTCCGCAACGCGCAGAAGGCGATCTCGATCTACCGGCAGCTCGGCAGACCGCAGTTCATCGACTTTTGCCTGATCTACCTGTCCCAGGCGTTGGCGTTGGCCGGTCAGGAGGCCGAGGCACGGGAGGCGCTCGACGACCTGGATCGGCTCGGTATGGGTCCGTCCTACTTCATGGGCGTCGATTTCCTGCTGAGTCAGGGCTGGGCGGAGGCCGCCGGCGGCAACCTCCGTCAGGCCCGGGAGAAGTTCGGTGAGGCCGCCGACAAGGGCGAACGAATCGGCGACCACGTCGGTGCCCTAGCTGCCCTGCATGCCTGGGCACGTGTCGGCTACGCCAAAGAGACGACTCGCAGGATCACCGAGCTTGGCAGCGCTGTCGAAGGCGACCTGGCAGCCACCCGGGTCGCGCACGTCCGGGCGTTGGCCGACGCGGACCCGGAGGGCCTCGAAGCGGTGTCAGGTGCTTTCGAGGAAATGGGTGCCCTGCTGCTTGCCGCCGAGGCGGCGGCGGACAGCTCGGTCCACTGGGCGCGCGCTGGAAACAGCCGCGCAAAGGTGTCCGCGGAGCGCCGCGCGTCATGGCTGTCGTCCCGGTGCCGCGGTGCGAACACGCCGGCGCTACGGGCTGTCGAGACACGGGCGCGGCTAACGCCGGCGGAGTGGGAGGCAGCGCAACTCGCCGCGGCGGGTTGGTCGAACAAAGATATCGCCACTGAGTTGGTCGTCTCTGTACGTACCGTCGAGAACCGGCTGCAGCACGTGTACGGAAAGCTCGGGGTCAAGAGCCGCCGTGAACTGGCGGATGCGCTCGCCACGGTGGACAACCGAACGCCTAGTTGAGGTGCCGGCCGGCGCGCCGCCCTGCCATGCGCAGCCGGCCACCCCGACGTTGAGGCTCCAAAGCACGAGTCCGCCGACGGGTGGATGCTGGTCGCTTCCGGGGCGTCCGCCTTGACGGTGTAGACCTCCCACGGCTCCTTGCCGGTGCCGTGGACCCAGACCTTGTCCGGGCAGGCATAACAGCAGGTGGTGTCGTTCTCCACCAGCGTGAACAGGCCCAGTTTGGACAGGCGGTCGGTGGCCGCGCCGACCTCGTCGGTGGTCTCGACCTCGACCCCGAGGTGGTCGAGCACGGTGGGCTGATCGGCCGGTCCCTCGATGAGCGCCAGACTCAATTGCGTTCGTTGAGCACAACACGGTTCGGATCTCGGTGTCGTAGTCGAGAAACGGTACGAACTCGGTCCATGCGTTCCGCCATAGCCGGACCATTGCTCGGTATTTCTTACCCCACGTTTCCTCATGAGTTCGCCGACGCGGTCCGCGAAGTTGCTGCCGGCCTGGCGGGGAACCCGGCCACGGACTGGTGGCTGCCCAGCGGGAGCGCCAAGATCGGCAGCATGCCGAGCAACGTCGCGAGCGCGCCGGTGGGTTAGGCCCGCCAGGACGCCGGCCACCACGCCGTTGATCGCATCCGCGAATCTAACCATACGAGTGTCGGCGGACGTGCGCGCGGACATCGGCCCTCCCCTCGCGGCGCCATAGGGAGTACCCTGATGGCCCCTGCGGCAGCCGACAGCCTGACGATTGATTGTTCCGCCACAGGTGTTGCCGGGTGGACATCTGCCGGTAGCTGAGCCACCGCAAGCTTGTGACCTGCGTCATCAGCGGACTGGTGGAAAGAATCACACATCACAGTAGTCACTACTCCTGACACTCAGTAGCCGCTCTGCTTCGGTGAGTCACCTCAGGTCAAAGGTGCCCCGAAGGAGACGACATGCCCCACGCCCCTGACCCACGCCGGGCCTCGGCTGGCGAGGCCTGCCGATGAGCGCACCGACCACCACTCCAGGCGGTGGTCGCCCTGGCGGGCATCAGAACCCCGGCGCCACCGAGCTCGGCCGGCCGCCCCTGCTCTCACGGCTGGCCGGCACGGCGGAGAACGTGCTGTTCCAGGTCGGCCACATGGGCGTGGTGGGCGCCCAGGTGGCGCGGGCGGCCTGCACAGACCCTCGGACCTACTGGGCCGACACCCGCGACGACATGTACTACGTCCTGAGGCGGATCAGCGTGCCCGCGTTCTTCGCGCTGATTGGCTACGGGCTGCTGGCCGCCACGTTCGCTGTGGCGATCCTGATCTTCCTCGGCGCCGCCAACCGGCTCGGTACGGTCTACCTGACCTTCATCATCCGCGAGATCTCACCGCTGCTCACCAGCGCTGTGGTCGCAGGGGCGATCGGCGCCGCGACCACCTCCGAGCTGGGCTCCCGGAAGATCCGCGAGGAGCTGGACGCGCTGCGGGTTCTCGGGCAGGACCCGATCCGGTTGCTCGTGCTGCCCCGGGTGATCTCGCTGATCGCCATCACGCTGGCCTACAACATCCTCGGGATCCTCATGACGGTCACCGAGGGGCTGATCGTGGTGTCCACGCTCGGTGACGTCGAGCCGAACTCGTTCCTCACCACGTTCATGGAGAACATCACGGTCCCCGAGATCATCGGGAACCTGATCAAGATGACCCTGATCGGCCTGTTGATCGGGGTGATCTCCGCGAGCAAGGGCATGACCTGCGGGTACGGCGCCGAGGGCGTCGGCCGGGCGGTGAACCAGTCGGTAGTCATCTGCCTGACGGCGGCCTACGCCATGGACGTTCTGTTCAACATGATCCTGCTGGCCACCAACCCCAGCGTCACGGTGCTTCGATGAAGGAGCTGGAGCGTTGACCACCGCAATCGAGAAGGCGCCGCCGCCACCCGAGCCCGCTCCCCGGCTCGAGCGGCCCACCTTCGTCGACCCGCTGTTCACCGAGGTCCGCGCGATCCTGCGGTTCATCGGGCAGACGATCGTCGAGCTACCGAAGTCGCTGCGCTACCCGGACGAGGTGCTGCGCCAGGCCGCCCGGCTGATCATGGGCTCCGCCCTGGTCGTCTGGACGCTGCTGATCGTCGACGGCGTGCTCGTCGGCCAGATCGGCCACTACCTGCTCCAGCAGATCGGTGCGCAGAGCTACGTCGGCCTCTTCGCCGCCGCCGGCACGCTCAAGGGCAGCGCCCCGATCTTCTTCGGGTTCATCGTGGCCGCGAAGGTCGGCTGCGGATTCGCCGCGGAGCTAGGCGCGATGCGGATCAACGAGGAGATCGACGCCCTCGAGGTGATGGGCATCTCGCCCCAGGCCTACCTGGTTGGCACCCGCGTGCTCGCCTACATCGTGGTCGCGCCGGCGCTCTGGCTCATCGGCATCGGGCTGTGCTTCTACGCGAACTACCTGACCAACGTCCCGATCCTCGGCAGTGTCTCCACCGGCGGCTACTTCAGCGTCTTCTGGGCCTTCACGACACCGACGGACTTCGCGCTGCTGGCCTTGGTCTGGGCGATCCTCCCCACCATCCTGGTCATCGTCATCGGCTGCTACTTCGGGATGACCGCGAAGGGCGGCCCCGCCGGTGTCGGTGAGAACACCGCGATCTCGATGGCCGTCAACGTCAGCCTGATCACGATTCTGGGCGCCGGAATCATGTTCCAGGCCTTCTACGGCACCGGGGTAGTCGTCCCCATTGCGAACTGACCAGATGGCGCACAACGACCAGCCGAGCGGACCGACCTGGCCCGCCAACTCAAGGAGAACCGATGTCGGTGCATGAGGGCCGGCCAGCCGAGGGTGGCCACGCCATGCTCGAGTCCGATTCGAAAGTCAAGATCCGTGACCTGCACAAGAAGTTCGGCCGCGCCCGGGTACTGCGCGGGGTACACCTGGACTTCGTCGACGACGCGATCACCACGGTGCTGGGTCCGTCCGGTACCGGCAAGAGCGTGCTGCTCAAGCACATCGTCGGGCTGCTCGCGCCGGACCGCGGCGAGGTCGTGGTGTTCAACCAGAACATCTGGGGGATGTCCGAGGCGCAGCGCAACGAACTGCGGAAGCGGTTCGGCGTGCTGTTCCAAGACGGGGCACTGTTCGGCTCGATGAACGTCTACAACAACGTCGCCTTCCCGCTGCGCAAGAACACCGACATGGACGAGGACCAGATCCGGGAGATCGTCACGCAGCGGTTGGAGGAGGTCGGTCTCACCGCGGCGATGAACCGGTTCCCGGCCGAGCTGTCCGGCGGCATGAAGAAGCGCGCCGGGTTCGCCCGTGCACTGGCGACGAACCCCGAGGTCGTCATGTTCGACGAGCCGGACTCCGGCCTGGACCCGGTGCGCACCACGCTGCTGTGCAAGCTCATCCGTGAGGTGCACGCCGAGCACGGCGGCACGTATATCGTCGTCAGCCACGACACCAACACCATCCGCACCGTCAGCGACTACGTCGCGGTGCTGTGGCACGGCCAGATCGTGCACAACGGCACGCGCGACGACGCCTTCAACACGACGGATCCCTTCGTCAAGCAGTTCCTCTCCGGCGGGGCCGAGGGCCCATTGGGGATGGAATGAGTATGGGCATCTCCGGAAAGCTGATCGCCACCCTCGGCCTCGCGGCCGCGGTTGTCGTCGGCGCGATCGTGTGGCTGAGCAGCGGTTACGACTACCACGCGCGGCTGGTGCTGCCTTCCGCCGCGCAGCTGGTCGCGCACGCCCAGGTGCAGGTCGACGGCCGCCAGGTCGGGTCCGTGGAGGACATCCAGGCCCGCGACGGCAAGGCCATCGTGACCATCGGGCTGGACGAGCCGATCGCCCCGCTGCACGACGGCACCACCACCCGCATCGAGTGGAAGTCGGTGCTCGGTGAGCGGATCATCCAGCTCACTCCCGGCCCCCAGGGCAACCCCGCGCTGCCCGACGGCGCGATGATCGACGCGGCCTCGTCCCAGATCGAGGTCGACCAGGTGCTGGCGATGTTCGACGCCCCGACCCGGGCCAAGTTCAACTCGCTGCTCGGCCAGCTCAACGGCACGGCCACCGGCCGCGAGGAGCAGCTCAAGCAGACACTGGCCAGCGCCGGCCCGGCGGTCCACGCCTTGGGTGGGCTGCTCGAGGCCGTCGGGCGTGACGGGCCGGCGATCAAGGAGCTGCTCACCGAGCTGCACCAGGTCACCGGACCGGCCGCGCGACGCGGCGCCGAGCTCCGCACCGCCGTCGACCGGCTCACCTCCTTCACCGGCCAGCTCGCCCCCACCCAGGAGGCGCTGCGCCAGGGCCTCAAGGAGACGCCGCCGACACTGGACGCGGCCAAGGCGACGCTGGACATGGTGCCCGCCGCCAGCGACGCCACCGTGCCGCTGCTCAACGACCTGCGGCCGGCCATGGACCGGTTGCCGGGGATCGCGCACAAGCTGAACCCGCTGTTCGACGACCTGCGGCCCACGCTGAAGGACCTGCGGCCCACGCTGAAGGGCACCAGCGACCTGCTGGACGAGACGCCGGCGTTCTTCGACGCCGCCCACTCGTTCCTGCCGCGGGTCACCGACACGCTCAAGGGCTACACGGGGCCGGTCGGCTTCCTCCGCCCCTACACCCCGGAGCTGGCCGGCTTCCTGACCAACTGGGGCGACGCCTTCAGCGGTTACGACTCGCAGGGCCACGTCTGGTCGGGCGCTCCGGCAGCGCTGGGTGGGAGCGAGGTCGACGACAGCCCGGTCGGTGGCCTGCCCTCCGGCATCAAGGACAGGCCGGCCCCGGGTGCCCTGGTCGGGCAGCCGTGGACCGACGCCAATGGAAACGGGATGCGGTGAGCGCGGCATGAGAACACTGGTGAGGATGAGCGTGGCGATGGTCGTCGCGCTGACCGTGACGGCGGTGTCCTTCGCGATCACCGCCGCCACGCCCAAGGACGAGCGCTTCCTGCTGACCGCGGAGTTCGCCGACGCCAGCCCGCTGGACGTCGGGAACGACGTCAAGGCGTCCGGCGTGACCATCGGCTCGATCGTGGGCTTCACGATCCGGGGCGGGCACGCCTTCGTGCAGATGATCGTCGACGGCTCGGCGCTGCCGCTGCACGACGACGCCAAGGTCACGATCACGGCGAAGGACCTGCTCGGTGAGCGATTCGTGAAGCTGGAGCGGGGCACCCCCTCGGCGCCGCCGCTCTCGGCGCCCTACACGATCTCCGCCGCGCACACCTCCACCGAGACCACGGTGGAGGACGTGGTCAACTCGCTGGACGACCCGACCAGCGCCGGGCTCTCGGCGATGTTGACCACCCTGGGTGAGGGGCTGCACGCGAACGGCCCGCAGGCGGCCGCCGCGATCACCGCGCTGGCCCCGGCGATGAAGCAGGCCGACGAGCTGGCCCGGCTGCTCAGCGAGCAGAACCAGGTACTTACCAGCCTCGTTGACAGCACCACGCCGGTGGCTGCCGAGGTGGCCGCCGGCCGGGGCCAGAACCTGGACCGGATGGTGGGCGCCACCGAGCGCACCCTGTCGGCCGTCGCGGCGAACCGGCAGGCGACCGCGGACTCGCTGCAGCGGCTGCCCGGGACCCTGGCCAGCGCCCAGAACACCCTGGCGCAGACGGCCGCCACCGCGGAGTCGGCGACCCCGAGCCTGCGGGACGCCCGGCCGTTCACCGACCAGCTGGTGGACATCAACCGGGAGCTCAGGGAGTTCGCCGAGTCGGCCGACCCGGCCCTCGACTCGCTGACCCCGGTGCTGGAGCGGGCGCGGAAGCTCGTCGACGAGGCCAGGCCGGTGGTCGAGGACCTCCGGCCGACCGCCCGTGCCCTGCGCACCACCGCGTCGTCCGCGCGCCGGATCTGCGAGATCGGTGTGCTGTGCAAGCGGTTCACCAACCTGATGGAGTTCGCTAAGTTCTGGTCGCTGTCCACCACGGGCTACGACGGGCTCAGCCACTACTTCCGGGCGGCCGTCAAGTACAGCCCCGTCCCCGGGGCACGCACCGTGGTCGGCCCCATCCCCGGCGCGCCGGAGAGCCCGGCGCCCGCGCTGCCGATGCCCGTACCCGGGCGGGTCCCGCTGCCCGGCACCTGTGACGGGAAGGACAGCCACCCGTGTGAGAACGAGACCGGGCCGGACAAGATCGGTGGCCGCAGCGCCACCGGCCTCACCCCAAAGCAGGAGCACGACGTGCTCGGCCAGATGCTGGGAGGCCACTGACCATGGCACGCAACCCGAATAGCAAGACCGGCACGTACGTCATCGGGGTCATCGGGATCCTGGTGGTCGTCGGCATCGGGCTCCTGGCCGCGACGGCGCACAAGGGCCTGCCCTTCGTGCCCCGCACCGAGGTGAGAGCGGCGTTCACCAACGTCGACTCGCTCAAGCCCGGTGACGAGGTACGGGAGTTCAGCTCCCGGATCGGCCAAGTCGAGAAGATCGACTACGTCGACGGAAAGGCGGTCGTGACGATGGCGCTGGACGGTGACCGCGAGGCCTACGCGGACGCGTCGGCGCAGGTCTGGGACTTCTCTGCCCTGGCACAGAAGTTCGTGGAGCTCAACCTGGGCACCCCCACCGCCGGACCGCTCGGGGACCGGGTCATCGCCTCCGAGCGGAACACCGACTCCGACAGCATCAACGAGCTGCTCAACGTGTTCGACCCGAAGACCCGGGCAGCGACCTCGACCTTCCTGGCCGACTTCGGCGGCGGGATGACCGGGCACGGCCAGGGGTTCCAGGGCCTGGTGCACAACTCGCCGGCGCTGGTCAAGGACATCGGGTCGGTGTCCTCGGCCCTGGCCGACCCGGATGCCGAGCTGCCCGAGACGCTGCGCAGCATCGACCGTCTGGCCGGCCGGTTCGCCGACCGGCGGGGGGACATCGAGGCCACGGTGCGCGACTTCGGCACCACCATGGAGGCCATTTCGGTGGACGACGCCAAGCCGCTGAGCGCGTCGTTGCAGAAGCTGCCGAGCACGCTGGACACCGCCAAGACCGCCCTGGACGCTCTCAACACGCCGCTGAGCGACACGGCGTCGGCCTTCGAGACCGGCCGGCCCGGTTTCAAGGGCCTGGGCGACGCGACCCCGGACACCCGCGCATTCCTGCGGGACAGCCGGACGCCGCTGGACAAGGTGCCCGACGTCTCGGACGACGCGAAGCCCGCCGTCAGAGAGCTGAGCGACACCTTCGCCGACGTCAGTCCACTCGCCCCGAAGGTGCGCACGACCTTCGAGAACGCGGCCGAGCCACTGGACGTGCTGAAGGGCTACGCCCGGGAGACCGGCTGGTGGGCCGTCCGGCTGCACAGCTTCGTGTCCGAGAGCGTGGCGCCCGGGATCCACTACGCCAACGCGAACGCCAACGTCGGCGCCGCGACCGTCACCGGGTCGGTCATCCGCGACCGGTTCACCGTCCCCCGCAACCCGTACCCGAAGCCGGGCGCGGCCTCGTTCGACCGCGCTGGCGCGCCGGGAGGTAAGTGATGAGCAGCTCGGATGCCGACGAGGTCGAGGAGCTGACCCCGGAAGAGGTCGCCTCGGCCCGGAAGACCCGGCGGATCAACCGGTACGTGGGCGTGGGCATGATCCTCGCCACCGTGCTCGCCCTCTGGGGCGTGTACCACAAGGAGCAGATCGCCACCACGCTCAGCTTCGGCGACACCATCACCGCGCGGTTCGACCGGCCCTACAAGCTCCGCCCGTACCGCAACGACGTCAAGGTGGCCGGCGTACAGGTCGGAACGGTAAAGAGCGAGGAGTACGACGAGCAGTCCGGCACATCCGTGGTCACCATGAAGGTGGGCAGCGGCGTGCTGGACAAGCTCGGGCGGGCGCCGTCGGCACACATCCGGCCGACCTTGATCCTCGGCGGTAACTACTACGTCGACCTGGTGCCCGGTGGCGGGCCGGGCCGCTTCGACGGCGAGGAGATCCCGCTGGAGCGCACGAGCATCCCGGTCGAACTGGACCGGGTGCTCTCCAGCCTGAACCAGTCCGCCCGCGACGGGTTCCAGGGGATGACGGCAAAGTTCGAGGAGACGCTCCGGACGGGCAGCCGGGAGGCCCTGCGCACCCTGCTGCAGGACGCCCCGGGGACGCTGCGCCCGGCGGGGAACGTCTTCGAGGGCCTGCAGGGCACCCAGCCGGACAAGGACTTCACCAACATCGTGTCGGGTTTCGACAACGCGGCCCGCGCGTTCAGCCGCACCGACGGTCAGGTCGACCGCATCCTCACCTCGCTCAACCGGACCTCCGGGGCGCTGGCCGGGGGCGGGCCGGAGCTGGCCCAGGCCGCCCGAATCAGCGCGGACATGCTGCGCACCACCCGGGCCGGCCTGATCGACCTGCAGCCGACGCTGACCAAGCTCACCGACACCGCGCCAGCCTTCCGGGACAGCGCGAAGGCGCTCGGCCCGGCGTTCGAGACGCTGGACCCGGTGCTCGGCGACACCCGGGACATGGTGGCCGACCTGCGGCCACTGATGTCCGACCTGCGGCCCGCGGTCGACGACCTGGTCCCGACCACCGACCGGCTGACCGGCTCGTTCGACGACCTCAGCGGCGACGCCCTGAACCGGGTCAACGGCCCGCTGCTCGACGCGCTGACCTCGCAGTGGCACGGCACGAAGCCGTACCCGAACGGAGGGGCAAACAACAACGAGTGGTACAAGGAGCTGGGGTACCTGTTCTCGCACCTGAACAACACCTTCTCCACCTTCGACCGCAACGGCGCCTTCGCCCGGCTCACCGCGGGCATCCCGTCGAGCAACACCCTCGGCGGCAGCACCGAGCTGGTGCCGGGTGTCGAGCAGGGTGCCGAGATGTTCGGGCTGCAGCAGCCGCCCGGTCCGCAGGGTGGGAAGCCGGCCCAGGTGCCGGACCCGCCCATCCCCAACCCGCTGTACGCCCCCGGCAAGGGTCAGCCCGCCATCCCGCCGGCCGACAAGCTGCCGAGCGCCCCGCACAAGTCCGACTCGGACAGCAAGCCGAGCATCCCCCTCCTCGGCCACCTCGGAGGTGACAACTGATGGCCGCCACCTTCAGCCGGATCCGATCGACCCCCGGGCTGCTCGGGTACGTGGTGACCCTGGTGCTGTTCCTGGCCCTCGGGCTCGCCGCGACGCTCATCATGGTCAGCCAGTCCGCCTCGGCGCTGCCCTGGCAGAAGACGATGACGATCAAGGCCGAGTTCGCCGAGGTGCCGGCAGTCACCACCAAGAGCTCGCAGCAGGTGCGAATCGCCGGTGTCGAGGTCGGCAAGATCACCGACTCGGAGGTCACCGACCGGGGCACCGCGCTGCTCACCCTGACCATCAAGGGTGATCAGGAGATCTACAGCAATGCCGTCGCGGTGCTGCGGGCGGTCAACCCGCTGAACCAGATGTACGTCAACATCGAGCCGGGCGGGCACCCGGGCAACCGACTCGGGGACGGGGCCACCATCCCGCTCCAGCAGACCCGCAAGCCGGTCCAGACCGACCAGATCCTGGACAAGTTCGATCCCAAGGCCCAGGCGGCGATCACCGACCTGCTCTCGCAGTCCGACGTCGCGCTGGCCTCGGCGCCCCGCGACCTGGCGCCCGGCTTGAACGGCGTGGACAAGACGCTGCTCGACCTCAAGCCGGTCACGACGGCGCTGGAGACGCGGCGGGAGAAGCTGAAGCAACTGATCACCTCGGTCGGCCAGATCGCCCAGGCGGTCGGCGGGAACCAGGAGCGGGCCGTGCGGCTGGCCGACTCCACCGAGCAGACCCTCGGGGTGCTGGCCGAGCACGACCGCGACCTGCAGGCGACGCTGCGGCACCTGCCCGGCCTCTACGGCCAGCTGACCCGGACCTTCCACGCCACTCAGGACCTGACCAACCAGCTGGACCCGACGCTGGACAACCTCAAGGCGGTCTCCGGGGAGCTCCCCGACACCCTGGACAAGTTCACCGACACCGTCGACACCCTGGGCGACACGGTGAAGGCGGCGAAGCCGGTGGTCCGCGATGGGCGGGGCCTGGTGGCCGACCTGCGACCGATGGCGGGCAACCTCAACCACGCCACCGAGGATCTGCGCCCGGTCACGCGTGAGTTCCCCCGAATCACCGGCCTGGCCGTCGACTACCTCGACGAGCTGCGGGCCTTCACCTACAACACCTCGTCGGTGTTCGGGGTGCAGGACGCCCGTAGCGGAATCATCCGCGGCCACGTGATCGCCCCTCTGCCGGACACCATCGGTATCCCTGCCGGCAACGGAGGCCCGACCCGATACGTGCCGACCCCCGAAGAGAGCGGCATCCCGTACGTCACCAAGCCGAAGGGCGGCCGCTGATGGAGACCGACATGGCCCAGGCCCGTAAGGCGGCGATCATCCTCGGGGTGTTCTTCGCCATCTGCCTCGGGATCCTGGTCTACCTGTTCACCGGCACGCCGCTGCGGGTGCCGCTGCTCGAGGCCAGCCGGGCCTACGAGGTGACGGTGACCGTCAAGGACATCGACAACCTCGTCCCGGCCGGGCAGGTCCGCATCGCGGGCGTCCAGGTCGGCGAGATCAAGGGCGTCCGGCGGACGGACAACGGCATAGACGTCACCATGGCCCTGGACGAGTCGGCCGCGCCACTGCACCAGGGCGCCAAGGTCCGCGTCGGGGCCCGGTCGGTGGTCGAGGAGACGTACCTGGAGGTCACCGACGGTTCCGGGGCGGTGCTGCCCTCGAGGGCGCACCTGACCGACGACGCGGTGCGCCAGAGCGTGCAGCTGCGCGACCTGTTGCACGACCTGGACCCGAAGGCCCGCGAGGACCTGGGTGGCGCCCTGCGGGCGCTGGGAACCGGCACCGCCGGGACAACAAAGCAGGTGGACGCGCTGTTCGACGGCTTCGGCAAGCTCGGCGGCGACGGCTTCACAGCCCTGGACGCGATCGCCGCGCAGTCTGAGGCGCTCAAGCAGGTCACCCACGAGACCGGGGTGCTGATGGACAACCTGGACACCAGCGAAGGCGCTATCGCCGACCTGGTGTCCAACAGCGAGCGCATCACCGCCGCGACCGCGGGGGAGAAGGAGTCCTTCGAGGAGCTGATGCGTAAGCTGCCCCCGGTGCTGGACAGTGCCAAGGTGGCCACCGGCTCGCTGACGGAGCTGGCCGGCGCGCTGCGGCCGGTGGCGGCCGACCTGAGGGCGGCCGGTCCCGACCTGGGTGACGGCCTGCGCAAGCTGCCGCCGATCAGCCACGAGCTGCGGGAGCTGACCCCGGCGCTGGACGACACCCTGGATCGGGCGCCGAAGACGCTGCGGGAGGTGCCCCGCTTCCACGACGACGTGAGCCCGGTGGTCGACCCGGCGCGCGACATGCTCGCCGAGCTGAACCCGGCGCTGAGGTACATCAGGCCGTACGGCAAGGAGATCGGCGGGTTCTTCGCCAACTTCGCCGCGATGATCGGCTACCGCGCGGAGGACAACGTGCACTACTTCCGGCTGCTGGCGCTGGGCAACGAGACGTTCGTCCAGAACCCGACCACCCAGGGTTTGGCCACGTACCGGAACCCGTATCCGAAGCCCGGGGCGGGCACCAACCCGGGACCGTTCAAGGGTGACTACCCCCGCGTGGAGCGTGCGCCTCGATGAGGGCAGGGGTCCAGGCTGGCCTCGGACGGGTATGGCGTCGGGTTCGTCGCATGGCGACGGGCCTGGCGCCCCGCCCGTCGGGGCGCCAGGCGCTCGTCGCGGTCGTCGTGCTGGGCGTGGCGGGTTTGACCTTCGCGGGCCTGGCCGCCCTGCGCGTCGACACCCAGCCCCGGGCGTTCCTGCCGGCCGGTGACGTGTCGCTGCGAGACACCGAGGCGGCCGATCGCGCCTTCGGCGCCGACCCGATCGTGGTCCTCGCCGAGGGGGCCGAGCCCGGTCAATTGCTCGGCCCCGAGCAGCTCCCGCTGGTGTTCCGGCTGGAGGGCCAGCTGTCCCGGCTCCCGGACGTGTCCGTGGTGTACGGGCCGGCCACCGTGCTCAACGAGATCGCCATCGCCAGCAACAAGGTGATTGCCCAGGTGATGGGCAGCCGGGACGCCGCCCGCGCGGCCGCGGAGCAGCAGGCCCGGAACGCCGGGGCACCCCCGGCGGCGGTCACCGCGGCCGGCGACACCGCCACCGCCACCTTCGACGAGCGCTACGCCCCGCTTCTGGTCCAGGGGATGCCGCTCGGCCTGCCGACGCTGCACAACCCGGGGTTCGTGCGCAACCTCGTGTACGAGACCGGCCCGGACGGGCAGCCCTCGCCCCGGTCCCAATGGCGGTTCGTGGTGCCCTCGTCCCACGCCATCTCCATCCTGGTGCGGCCCAGGGAGAACCTCGACCAGGAGTCCACCGACCGGCTGGTGGCGGCGGTCCGCGCGACCGCGCAGGGCGCCGGGCTGCGCACCACCGCCCTCACCGTCACCGGGGCCCCCGCCGTGGCGGCGTCGCTCGCCGACCAGGTCCGAGGGGAGATCCCCCTGCTCGGGGGCTGCGCGGTCGGGCTGATCGCGCTCTGCTATGTCGCGCTGCCTTGGCTGGGGCGGCGCCGCGACCGGCTGCTGCCCATCGTCGCCACCCTCTGCGGTACCGCCCTCACCCTGGCCGTCTTCGGCTGGCTGGGCCGGCCGCTCTCGCTGGGGGCGATGGCGTTCCTGCCGATCCTGATCGGCATCGGCAGCGACTTCCCCGCCTACCTGGTCCGCTCGGGGCAGCAACGCCGGGTACTGGTGGCCGCGCTGGCCAGCACGGCCGGATTCGCCGCCCTCGCGCTCTCCCCGCTGCCGTTCGTGCGCGACCTCGGTCTCGCCCTGGCCCTCGGCGTCCTGCTGGCGGTCGCCCTGGCCCTGGTACTGCGGCGCTGGCTGCTGCGCGGCGACACCGCCGAGCAGGCCGAACCCGCCTGGCGCGCCCCGGCCCTCGGGTCACGGGCCCGCCGGGCCGGCGTCGCGTTCGTGGCACTCGCGGCCGCCGCGGTCGGCTGGGTGGCACTGCCGCACCTGGGCCTGGAGGCCCGCCCGGACCGGCTGGCCGCCGGGATGCCCGCGGTCGCCGACGCGCAGCACGCCGAGGAGGTGCTGGGCTCGTCCGGTGAGGTCCGCATGGTGCTGCGCGGGCCCGACGTGCTCTCGCCGCAGGCCCTGGACTGGATGCGCCGGGCCGGTGAGCAGATTGTGCTCGCCCACGGCGACCAGTTCCGGCCGATCCTGAGCCCGGCCGCGCTGCTCCGGTTCCTCGGCGACGCGCCGACCCCCGAGCAGGTCGCGGCGGCCACCACGTTGCTGCCCCGGTACCTGCTGGGCGCGGTGACCACGCCGGACGCGAAGCAGGCGGTGCTGAGCTATGGCATCGCCCTGCAGGATCTTGGTGATCAGCACCGGTTGCTGGACTCAGTACGGGCCGGCCTGCCCCCGCTGCCTGCCGGCTACGACGTAACCCTCACCGGGCTGCCGGTGGTCGCCGCCCACGGCTACGAGCTGGTCTCCGGGGATCGGTACCTGACCAACATCGCCGGCATCGCGGCGGCGGGCCTGGTGCTGCTGATCGGGCTGCGCCGGCGCGCGGACGCCGGCCGAGCAGTCATGGCGGCCGCCCTGGCCACCGGCTGGGGCCTGGCCGTCGTCATCGCGCTGGGCTTCCAACTGAGCCCGCTGACCGTAGCGCTCGGGTCGCTCACCACCGCGACGGCCTGTGAGTTCACCGTGCTCCTGGCCGACGCGGTGCGCCACGCACACCGCGCGCAGTGGCGCACGGTGTGCGTGGCGGCCCTGGCCGCCGCGGTCGGCTACGCGACGCTGGCGCTGTCCCGGCTGGACGTGATCCAGGAGTTCGGCCTGCTGCTCAGCCTGACGGTGCTGCTGTCCCTGGTCGCAGCCCACGTAGTAGTGCTGGTCTCCCCGGGACGAGCCGAGCGCGCGCCCGGGGTCGAGGCCCGGCCGCGCGACCCGGTCGCGGTGTGAGGAAGTGACGGTGGCTTACGAGATCACGGTCGCGCTGCTGGCGGGGGGCTTGTTCGCTCTCGCCCACTGGGGGCGCCGGCACATCGAGGAGTTGGTGCCAACGACGCTTACCCCGTCCGGCCGCACGCGGATGATCGGCGCGGCGCACTCACCTGCCAGCTGGTGGCGGTCGTCTTGCTCGTGTACGACCTTGGCCGGATTTGGGCACTGGCCTGACTGCTTGATGTGGCCGTACCGGCCGGAATCCCGGTAGCGGTTACTCCTGTACCGCATCATCGGTACGCGGAGCGGGCCGAGTCTAGCGCGGGGTCCCTGACCCCGGGCCCGCTCCGCGTACCTATTCGGCGAGCACCGGGGCGATACCAGCCGTGTCGCGGGAGTACGGGACGAACTCCACCACGCCGAGCCGATGTGCCAGGTTCGCGGAGGTCTGTGCACATCTGTGTGAGTTCGGGGGCTCCGCGCGGAACCTGGGCGGAACGCGCACGCCGATTACGTTTACTGGAGTCGGTATATCTGCTGGTGGAAGCCATGTGCAGCGACTCGAACGGGATGCCCGAAAAAACGCTCCGAGACAAGTTCGCCGGCTACAAGCTCCTCGGCAGCTAGCGCCTGGACAGCACTTCTACCTGGGGAAACGCTGCAAACCGGCCCTGGTGCTCTCTGTGGGCGCCCGGGGCCGACTGGCGTCCTCTGTGGCGATCCACGGAACAGTCACGGAACAAAATCTTCCTGGCTGTGCCCGCTGTCTGCGCGGGCGAGCTGTCGTCTAGATCAGCTGCCGTCCAGCAGCGCGGCGACCGTGGAATCCACGCCGGCCAGGCCTGCGGCCCGTTCGGCCACGGCCCGCAGCGCGGCGACGTCCTCGTCGGAGGCCCGCTCGACCGCCTGCTCGACGGCGAACGCGTAGAGCGCGCCCAGCAGCCCGAACACGTCGCCGGCGGGCATCTTCTCGAACTGGACGACCGAGGCGATGGACAGCGCCAGCAGCGTGTCCCCGCGCGCTGTCACCGTTGTCCGAGTGCCGTTGCGCGTGCTGAGCAGGCCCATCGCGGACAGCACACGGACGGCCTCGCGGACCGTCGGGGCGCTCACCCCGTAGCGCGCCGCCAACTCGCGCTCGGCCGCTCACCGTCCGGCAGCTCCCCGCTGAGGATCTGGGCGCGCAGATCCGCCACGATCTGATCGGTCACGCCGCCCCGGAACAACCTCGCCGCCGGCACAGTCATCACCGCCCACCTCCGCAACGGCTACCCGCAGTCGGCCTGCGCGGGACGAGGAACAGCCGCCACGGGGACGATACCTAGCTGGCAGCCAGGTCGACCCAGCCCAGGGTCTGCGGCGCGCTGCGGATGCACTCCGCGTCTGGCGACGAGGCGTGGCGATCTCCGGTCAAGGGTCACCAGACCTTGTTCACGTTCACCACGTGGACGTCGGTGAAGGCGTGGATGCCGTCCAGGCCGAACTCGCTGCCCAGCCCGGACTGCTTGCGGCCCCCGAACGGGACATCCGGTGACAGCGCGAAGTGCTGGTTCACCCAGGTCGTACCGGTCTCGAGGCGGCGGGCGATGTCCGTGGCCGCCGCCGCGGATCCCCAGACGGAGGCGCCGAGGCCGTAGGGCGTGGCGTTCGCGCGTTCGATCACGTCATCGATGTCGTCGTAGGAGAACACCGAGCGGATCGGACCGAACGTCTCCTCCGCCGTCAGGCTGCTGTCCTCGCTGATGTCGCGGACCACCGTGGGCCGGACGAAGTAGCCGTCCCCCTCCACCACGGTCCCGCCGGCGATAACGGTGCCGGTGTCGTGGGCCAGCTCGAGCGCATCGCGGACGAGCTCGAACTGGCGGGCGTTCTGGATCGGACCCATTCGGGCACCCTCGCCGAGCCCTGGGCCTATGACCACGGCGTCGGCCAGCCGCGCGAGCTCGGCGCAGAACTCCTCGTAGATGGAGGAGTGCACGAAGATGCGCTTGATGTTGATGCACACCTGGCCGGAGTTGGCGAAGGCCCAGGTGAATACCCCCTCGGCGGTCTTCGCCACGTCGGCGTCGGCCAGGACGATGCCGGGGTCGTTGCCGCCCAGCTCCAGCGTGATCCGCTTCAGGGTGCCCGCGGCCGACGCCATGACCCGCCGACCGGTCGCCGTCGATCCGGTGAAGGACACCTTCGCGACATCGGGGTGGGCGGTCAGCAGCGGCCCCACGGCGCCGGCGTCACCGACGACGTTGACGACGCCGGCGGGCACGACGTCGGCCAGCAGCTGGCCGAGGAGCAGGGCGTTGAGGGGTGTCGTCGGCGCGGGCTTGACCACGACGGTGTTGCCGGTGATCAGGGCGGGCCCGAGCTTGTACATCATCTGGAAGAACGGGAAGTTCCACGGGATGATCGCCGCCACCACGCCGAGGGGCCTGCGCAGAATCTCGACAAAGGCCTCATCATCGTCCCGCACGACCTCGGGATCGGGGCGCCAGTCGGCGAAGTACCGCGTGTAGCTGATCGCCGCGCCGACGTCGCCGAGGGAGTCGGCGAGGGACTTGCCCTGTTCGCGGGTGACGGTGCGGGCGATGAGCTCGGCGTTCTCCTCGACCAGGTCGGCGATGCGGGTGAGGATCGCGCCCCGTTCGTCGTACGACTTGGCGGACCAGCCGGGGAACGCCTGCCGGGCGGCGGCGACCCCGCGGTCGACCTGGTCGGCGTCGGCCACCGGTGCGGTGGCGAAGGCTCGTCCCGTCGCGGGATCGATCACGTCCTGGCTGTCGGCGCCCGGTTCGAGGCTGCCGCCGATCAGCTGTCGGTACTGCTCGGCGGCGGTTGTCGAGTGGTTCATCAGGTACTGGGGAACCGGCCTGGGCAACGGTGCCTCCGATCATCGGTCTCGTGGGTACGGGACGTGCCTGTCGGGCGCGGGGTCAACGGGACGCGTGGGCAGGTCGAACACGGTTCCCGCTGGCCGCCGCTTCGATCAGGTGGCTGGTGACCTCGTCGAGTTCGACCACGTCCCCATACTTCGTGTCGATGTCGACCAGGTTGGCCAGGTGCGCGACGGGTGACCGGTCGGTGACGCATTCCAGCGGGACGATGACGTGATATCCGAGTGACGCCGCGTCGATCACGGTCGCGAGGATGCATCCGCTGGTCACGCTGCCGGTCACGATCAGTGTGTCGATGCCCAGGGCGCGCAGGTGCGGTTGCAGCGGGGTGCCGAAGAACGCCGAGGGGGCCCGTTTGATCCATACCGGGGCATCAGGGCAGAGCGGGAGCCGGGCGTCCAACTGGCACCAGCGGCCGCCCTCGCGCAGTGCGTGCAGTCCCGGCATCTTGCGCAGCCACTTCGATTGATCGAAGGGTTGGAAGGCGACCGCGGTGAACATCACGGGCACGTCGAACCGGGTGCACAGCTCGATCAGCTCGGCGGTCGCGGCCAGCTCCTTGGGCATCTCCGCGCCGACCCCGGACGCCGGGTCGGTGAACCCGGTCTGGAAGTCCACGACGAGCAGCGCCGGTCGCCGACCCCACCCGGTCCGTTCGCTGATGTTCACCGGGCCAGCCACAGAATCCGCCGCAGCTCTTGCTCGGAGTCGATGGGGCGCAGGTTGTTTTCGACGACCATCTTGTGCCTCATCCCCAGGGGGACCGCCTCGTCGAGATGGGCGTCGGTGATGCCGAGGTCGGTCAGGCTGGTTGGCATGCCGAGCAGTTCGAGCAGCTCGAGCACGACCTCGTGGAACTTGTCGCCCTCGCGCCCGAGGAGCCGGAGCAGCCGGTGGTACTCAGCGTCCGCGGCGCCCTCCAGCCAGCGGGCCTGCGCCAACATGAGGACGCAGGCGAGCGCGCTGTGCGGCACCCCGGCGATCGGCGCCAGGACGTGCACCATGTAGTGGCTGAACCCATGCGGCGCGGACAGCTGCCCGAGCCCGGTGTAGTAGCTCGCGCGTTGGCAGGCCGCCCGGGCGTCGTTCCCGGTCTCGAGCCGAGGCAGGTTCTCCACGAACAGCCGGATGGCCTGCTCGGCGAGCAGGCTGGCGAGCGGTTCGGGTCGGACCGCGCACAGCGTGTTCACCGCGTGATCCAGCCCGCGCAGCGCGGTGCTCAACAGCAACGCGCGCGGTGTGTGGGCAAGGATGTCCGGGTCGTAGACGAGTACCTGAGGCGCACCCGACCGCACGAAGTACAGCGTCTTCGTGCGAGTGGCGGTGTCGATGGGGGATGTGCCCGGCGTGACCTCCGCCGTGGAGAGGGTGGTGGGCACGCAGAACTGCCGGATGGCGGGCGCCCGCTGTCGCGCCGGGATCAGCTCGCCGTCGAGCACTGAGGCACGCAGCGGCTCGAGCCCCGTGGCCGCGGTGACATCCTCGGAAATGCAGAGCTGGACCATCTTGCACAGGTCGATCACCGAGCCGCCGCCCACCGCGACGAGCACGTCGGCGCCGATCTCCCGGGCGAGCGCGGCCACCCGCAGTACGTCGTCCACCGGGGCGTGCTCGTGGACGTCGTCGGTGAGCCCCCCGAAGGTGTCCCGGAGACCGTCGACGATCTTCGCGACCGCGTCGGACTTCCGGTTCAACGACCGGGACGCCACGACGAGGGCACGCCGGTAGCCGTAGCGGCCCAACAGGCCGTGCAGCGCGGTGGATGTCCCCGCGCCGCTGACGACTCGCTCCGGACCGGGGTGGATGTAGGTGGTGTGGCTCTGGGCGGGCAACGGGAACCTTTCGGGGAGGGTCAGCCGAGGGTGGACGGCAGGATCAGCAGTGCCCAGGTGACCAGCGGCGCCAACACCGCGAGGTAGCCGGTGTAGATCAGCAGCTTCCGCTGGAAGACCGCTTTGTCGACGCCTTCGGTGTTCGCCAGGACCAACGCGCCGAAGGTGGAGAACGGGCTCACGTCGACGACGGTGGCGCACAGCCCCACGGCAACGACGACCATCAGCGGGTTGACGCCGGCGGCCACGGCGAGCGGGAGCGACAGCGGCACCACGATGCCGATGATCCCCAGCGACGAAGCCATCGCGGAGACCACCGCGGCGATCAGGCACGCCAGCAGGAGGGCGAGCACCGGGCTGCCGAGAGCGGTGATGGCCCGCGTGGTGTAGGCGATGGCCCCTACCTTGTCGAGCAGCGTGACGTAGGTCAGGACGCCGCAGACCAACAGCACCGTGGACCAGGAGATCCGGGTGATGGACTCGACCCGGACCGTCTTGGGGGACAGCAGCACCAGTACGACGGCCACCAGGAACGCGGTGAAGCCCGTGTCCAGCTTCCAGACGCTGATCGCCAGCAGGAACCCGATGATCGCGCCGAAGGTCAGCAGATTCGCCGGGGCGGGGCGCAGGCTGACCGGCGCAGCATCCCGGTCGTCGACCGCCACGGCCGTCGCGACGGGCGACGTCGCCACCCCGCCGGAGCTCTCCGCCCCGGCCACGCCGCCAGCCTGCGCACCGTCGGGGACCGGGGGCGCGCCGCCGTCCTTATCGGGGCCGGGGCGTTCGCCGACGAGCCTGCGCCCGCCGAACACGAAGAACCCGACCACGGTGAGGATCGCGTTGCCGGCGATGACCAGCCCGTAGAGCGCCCAGGGCTCGGGGGCGAAGCCGCTGCGCTCGAGGATCTTGTTGACCAGCAGGCCGTAGGGCGCGATCGGGGAGAAGCAGCCGGCCTGTGCGCCGTGGACGATCATCAGACCGATCAGCACCGGATGGATCCGGTAGCGCCGGATGAACCCGGCCCCGATGCCCGCGAGGACGGGGACGGAGCCCGGTCCGAGCGTGGCCAGTGCGGTGCTGACCAGGAACAGCAGCCACGGCAGCATCCAGTGCTTGCCCCGGACCAGGTGCACCATCGTGTCGGCCAGCCACTGGATGGTCCCGTTGACCTGAGCGACCCCCAGTAGGTAGGTGGTGCCGGCGATCAGGACGAAGAGGTCCACCGGGAAGAAGCCGAGCAGGTCTTTGGTGCCGAGGGCGGCGATGGTCGTGCCGACCAGGAACGCCGACACCAGCGCGACGGCACCGAGGTTGACGCTGAACACCGTCCCGACGGCGAACATGACGATCAGGCCGATGATCGACCACAGCTCTGTGCTCATCGGTGGTTCCCCTGCTCGACGGTCATCTAACGAACGGTCAGAACTACGTTCGGGATACTAGGTCTCCCAACTCTGTCATACAAGACTTCAGTTTAATTGAATATTTATGCAGTTCACAGAGCTTCGCTGTATGCGCACTGTCTGGTTGACGGTTTTGAATACGTCGCGTATGTATGACGTATGACGGGAGCGAGGGCGGCATGACGAACGGACTGCGCGAGGTGGCGATCGTCGGAGTGGGGCAGACCGATCACGGTGCGCTGCACGCCGTGCGGGACGCCGAACGAGACGATCACGCGCTGGCCGCGCGGGCGCTGGCCGCCGCGGTCGAGGACGCCGGACTGGACAAGAACGAGATCGAGGGCCTCATCTGCGCCCGGGTCGGCTACCACCGGATGGCCGACATCACCGGCCTGCACTCGGCCCGCGCGGTCTTCGACCTGGAGGGGTCCGGGCGGATGAGCGGCGTGGCGGTGAACCAGGCCGTCGCCCTCATCCGGTCGGGCGTCGTGGACACGGTCGCGCTGGTCTACGGCAACAACGGGCGCTCGGTGAAGATGAAGTACGGCGGCGAGGGCGGCGGCCCGACCGTGAGCTACGACGAGATGTACGGGATGACCTCACCCGGCGCGTACGTGGCGATGATGTACCAGCGCTACGCCCAGCTCTACGGAGCTCCGGAGGACGCGCTCGCGCCGATCGCGATCAACAACCGCCGGCACGCCGAGCTGAACCCGATCGCGGTCATGCGCAAGCAGATCAGCCGCGACGACTACCTGGCGTCGCGCATGATCGCCGAGCCACTGCGGCTCTACGACTACTGCATCATCAACGACGGCGGCGTCGCCCTGATCCTGACGACCATGGAGCGTGCCAAAGACCTGCGGCACAGGCCCGTCCGCGTCGCCGCGACCGCGGCCACCGCCAACCTGACCAACTTCTACACCAGTACCGACCTCTTCGGCGCCGCCTGCGCGGACGTCGCCGACCGGGTCTACACGGAGTCCGGGTTCCAGCCCTCGGACATGAACTGCCTGCAGATCTACGACAACTTCACCCCGACGGTGCTGTTCACCCTCGAGGGTTTCGGCCACGCCGAGCGCGGCACGGCGTGGCAGTGGGTCCGCGACAAGGGCATCGGGCTCGACGGCGGTCGCCCGATCAACACCGCCGGCGGGCACACCGCCGAGAGCTACATGCAGGGCTGGGCGCACCACGTCGAGGCCGTCGTGCAGCTGCGCGGAGACGCGGGCCCGCGCCAGGTCGAGGACTGCCGGGTCGCCCAGTACATGTGCGCCTCGCCGATCGTGACCTCGCACGTGCTGGTGGGAGAGGACAACTGAGATGGTCAACCCCGATCAGATCCAGGCGATGTTGCCGGCCGTCACGACGACGAACGCACCCTTCTGGGAGGGATGCAAACAGGGCGAGCTGCGGCTGCAGACCTGCGCCTCCTGCTCGGCCCGGCGGTTCCCGGAGGCGCCGGTGTGCCCCCGGTGCCTCGGCGCCGAGTACTCGTGGGAGCCGGCCAGCGGCCGCGGCGTGCTCTGGTCGTGGATCACGATGCACCAGAACTACCTCCCGGCCTACGCCGACGAGCTTCCCTACCGCGTCGCGTTCATCCGCCTCGAGGAAGGGCCATACATGATCAGCAAGATCGTCGACGAGGACGCCGAACCGCGGTGTGACCAGCCGGTCCGGGTGACCTTCGTCGAGCTGGGCGACCGTGTCGTCCCGGCGTTCGAGGTGGCCGAGTGAGCGCCGCGAACGCCGAAGCCGCCGCGCCCGTCCTGCTGGAGCGGCTCGGCGACGGCGTCGCCCGCATCACGCTGAACCGCCCCGCGCAGCGGAACGCGATGAACCGGGCTGCCCGGGTCGCCCTGCTGAACGCCCTGGACGAGTGCACGCGACCCGGGGCCGGCGTGAACGTGATCGTGCTGACCGGGTCCGGTCCGGCGTTCTGTGCCGGTGTCGACCTCAAGGAGGTGGCGAAGGAGCAGGACGACCCCGCCGCCGGCAACCTCGACTCCCGGCGCGCGAGCTGGCGCGCGGTGCAGGACGAGCTGGCCAAGCATCCGGCCGTCGTCATCGCCGCGGTCAACGGCTTCGCCCTCGGCGGCGGCCTCACCCTCATCAACGCGGCCGACCTCGCGGTGGTCGACGAGGACGCCCAGCTGGGCATGCCGGAGATCGGGTTCGGGCTCTACCCGGCCCTGGCCGGACCGGCCACCCAGCTGCGGGTCAGCCGCAAGCGCGCCGCGTGGCTGGTGCTGACCGCGGACCGCATCGACGGCCGCACGGCGGTCGAGTGGGGGCTGGCGAACCTCGCCGTCCCCGCCGACCGGGTGGCGGCGGAGGCGCTGTCGCTGGCCCGGCGGGTCGCCGGGTACGACGCGACCGGCCTGCGCTGGTCGAAGCGGGCGCTGTGGACGGTCCCGGAGCACATCTCGGGGTGGTCGCGGGCGCTCGACTACGGGGAGGACGTCGGCGCCCGGATCCGGGCCGAGGCCGACGCCACCCAACGCGGCCTCGAGGGCTTCGCCTCGGGAACCCGCAACCCCGGCCAGGGCTCGGCCCCATGAGCCGCGCCGGCGCCCGGTCCGGCCCGCTGCGCGTCGTGGAGATCGCGAACGGAACCGGCCACGGTATTGGCGCGGCCGCGCTCGGCAGGTACTTCGCCGTCCTGGGGCACCACGTGGTCAAGGTGGAGCCTCCGGGCGGGGACCCGCTGCGCGGCATCGGGGTGCTCGGCGCGGACGGTGTCGGGCTGACCTTCACGGCGCTGAACGAGGGCAAGAGCCAGGTGGTCCTCGAGGCAGACCAGGCAGGGCCGCAGGTGCTCGACGGCCTCCTCGAGGGCGCGGACGTGCTGATCAGCGACCTGGGACCGGCGGCCGCCACGGCGGCGGGGATCGACTACGCCGAGCTCCGCGATCGCCGCCCCGACCTGCTGGTCGTCGCGATCACCAGCTACGGCATCGACTCGGCCCTGGCGGACGAGGCCGGCGACAGCCTGCTGGCCGAGTGCTACGGCGGGCTCGCCACGATGATCGGCCACCACGACCGGCGCCCGCTCGCGCTGGGGGGTGAACAGGCCGCGCACGCGGCGGCCGTGGCCGGCCTGCTCGGCGCGATGATCTCGCTCCGCGACGCCGCCGGGGGCGGACTGGTCGATGTCGCGCTCTGCGACGTCGCGGCCTACATGGACTGGAAGGCCGACATCGGATTCGCCACCACCGGGCTCGTGGCCGGCCGCGGCGACCCGCGCTCCGGCCGCTGGCGCATGGTGCGGGCGGCCGACGGCTGGATCGGCGTGATCTACCAGCCGGAACAATGGGACGCGGTGGTCGATCTCGTCGGTGAGCCCGACCTGCGTGACCCTCGTCTGCGGGACGAAGGCTTCCGCGCCCGCCACGAGCACGAGTGGTGGCCGGTCATCGAGCGCTGGGCCGGCGTCCGGCCCAAGGAGGAGATCTACCGCCGCGCACAGGCGCGCGCGCTGCCCTTCGGGTTCTGCGCCGACATCGCGGACCTGGCCCGGTCGGCGCAGCTGCGGGTGCGTGGGTTTCTCCAGCCGGACCAGACCTCGGCCGGGAGCGTCCTCCCTCCGGTGACGGCGGCCCTGCGGAGCGCACCGGGCGTCGGTGGCGCACGCCCGGTAGGCCCCCACCTCTTCCTGGACCCGCCGACCGAGCCGGCCGACGGCCGGGTGGCCCCGCTGACCGGTGTCGTCGTGCTCGACTTCGGGACCATCACCGCCGGCGCGGCGGCATCCCGGCTGCTCGCCGACTACGGCGCCACCGTCATCAAGGTCGAGTCACCCTCCCGGCCGGACCCGTTCCGGCGCTGGACCCCACCAGGCAGTGCGGTCTCGGTCGCGGGGCAGGGCGCGGACGCGTCACCGATGTTCGACTCGAACAACGCGGGCAAGCTGAGCCTGTCCATGGACCTGACCAGCCCGTCCGGGCGTGCCCTGGTCCACGAGCTGGCCCGGCATACGGACGTGGTCATCGAGAACTTCCGGGTGGGCGTGCCCGAGAAGCTGGGCATCGGCCGCGCCGAGTTGGCCGAGATCAACCCGGACCTGGTGTACGTGTCGCTGTCCAGCCAGGGACAGCAGGGTCCCGAGTCACGCTTCCGGTCCTACGGCTCGACTCTCGACCTGCTGTCCGGGCTGGCCTCGGTGACGGGCTACGACGAACGGAGCCCGGTCTGGTCGTCCGCCGAGGTCAACTATCCCGATCAGATCGCGGCGATGCTCGGCGCCGCCCTCGCGGTGTACGCGGTGGCGCGGGACATCCGCGGGGTGCACCTCGACATATCGCAACGCGAGGTCGTCGCCTGGACGATCGCCGATCGCATCGCCGAGTTCCGGAGCACCGGGGAGGTCGCCCGGCCGGAGGGAAACCGTCGGCCCGGACGCTTCCCGCACGACACCTTCGCCACGCGCGACGGTCGGTGGATCGCGGTCAGCTGTGACACGCCGGACCAGCGACGTCGGCTGGCCGAGGCAGTCGGGGTGCCGTGGCTGCGCGAGCCCGAACCCGGAGCCGGCTCCGGGCATGCCGGCGAGCTGTGGCTCGCCGGCCGCGTCGCGGGGTGGGCGCGGCGGCGCGGCGCGTCCGACGCGGTGCGCGCCCTGCGCGATGCCGAAGTCCCGTGCGTGCCGGTCTCGACCGCCTCGGATCGCGCGGGCGATCCGCACTTCGCCCGGCGACGGGTGTTCGTGAGCGAGGACCGGCGCCGGATCAAGGGCTTCCCGTTCGTGCTGTCCCGGTACGTACCGCCGACGCCCGCCCCGGCCCCCGAGCTCGGCCGGGACAACGAGGCCATCGTGAGGTCGCTGGAACACGCGCCGGCTCGGCACGACTGATCGGCTGGACCGGGCATGTCGGCGGCAACGGGATCAGGTCTCGCTCGAACGGGCTCGCAAGACCTTGAGGGCGGCGACGCGGGCGGCCGAAACGTGTGCCGCCGCGGCCGCCGCCGCCGAGCGCTTGGAGCGTCGCCTGATCGCGTCGACGAGCGCCACGTACTCGGCGGCGGACGCGACGGCCCGCTCCGGGGCGCCGATGGACAGGCGCCTGAGCACGTGGATCCGCGCCGTGATCGAACCGAGCATCTCGCTCAGCAGCGGGTTGCGCGCCCCCGCGAGCAGGAGCCGGTCGAACTCGAGCACGGCGGCCATCCGCTCGTCCAGGCGGGCCGGTTCGGTGGAGGTCTCGAAGAGCTTCTTCCCCACCTGGGCGAGCGCCGCGACCTCGTCCTCGGTCGCGTGCATCACGAACAGCCGGGCGGCGGCCGACTCCAACGGCTCACGGACCTCGTAGAGCTGCCGGATCGCGTCCTCGGTCAGCACCGAGACGCGCAGGCCGCGGCTGTCGCTGGACTCGACCAGGCTCTCCGACTGCAGGTGCCGCAGGGCCTCGCGCACCGAGGTCCGGCTCACCCCGATCTGCTCGACCAGCTCCCGCTCGATCAGCCGCTTCCCGGGCGGGAGCTCGCCGGTGAAGATCGCGTTCCGGATGACGGCCACCACGCGGTCCCGCAGCAGGTCTTCGTCGCGCTCCAGGCGAAGGCTGGGCTTCGCGGCTTCGACCACAGCTCACTCCCCGAACTCGTCATACAAACAGGATGTTACGCAACTCCGGATGGGATCAAACGACCGATGCTCTTCGACACGCAACTGCACTACTCGCTCGAGTTCGTCTCCGCCGAGGCGGCGAAGGCCGAGGAAGCCGGCTATGCCGCCGCGTGGCGCCCGGAGATCCGGGACGACCCCTTCGTCAGCCTCGCTGCGGCGGCGCAGCGCACCGCGTCGATCCGGTTGGGCACCGGGGTCGCGATCGCCTTCGCGCGCTCGCCGATGATCGTCGCCTACGCCGCGCACGGGTTGCAGCGGCTGTCCGGCGGCCGGCTGCTGCTCGGACTCGGCACGCAGATCCGGCCACACATCACCAACCGGTTCTCCATGCCCTGGTCCGAGCCGGCGGAGCGGATGCGCGAGTACGTGCGGGCGCTGCGGTCGATCTGGCAGGGATGGAACGGCGCGCCGGGGGAGCCGTTCCGGGGGCGGTTCTACACGCATTCGCTGATGACCCCGGAGTTCACCCCGCCGGCCAGCCAATTCGGCCCCCCGCCGATCTACCTCGCCGCCGTCGGCCCGCGCATGCTGGAGGTGTGCGGCGCCGTCGCCGACGGCTGGCTCGCGCACCCTTTCTGCACCGCGGACTACCTGCGCACGGTCGGCCTGCCCACGGTCGCCCGGGCGCGCGCCGAGACAGGCCGGACGATGGACGCGTTCGAAGTCTCGCAGTCCGTGTTCGCCGCGCGGGACGACCTGGACATTGCCGCCGTACGCCACCGCATCGCCTTCTACGCGTCCACCCCGGCCTACCGGGCCGTGCTGGAGCTGCACGGGTACGGGGACCTCCAGGAGGAGGCCAGGGCGCTGACCAAGGCCGGGCGATGGCACGAGCTGTCGGCCCTGGTCGACGACCGGCTGCTGTCCTTGATGTGTGTGACCGGGGACGAGGAATCGGCTCGGGCCGAGGCGGCCGATCGGTTCGGTGACCTGGTGCAGCGCGTCCAACTCGGCTACCCCACGCACGCCCAGCGAGAGCGCGCTGCCTGACCCGTTGCCCGGGCCGCTACGCCGAGGACCACACCGGGTTGGAGCTGCCCACCGCCTCGTACGGCCGCTCCCAGAACAGGTCGTTCCCCGCCACCGTCAGCGGGAAACTTAGCCGGCGGACCGGGCCGTGCGGGGCGGCATAGGTGCGCTGCTCCAGCGGACCGGTGACCGGAAGACGCAGGACCGGCGACTCGGGTGCCCTCCCGGCATCGGAGAGGAGCCTGGCCGTCCGGGCCAGCGACAGCCGGGACACCGAACCGGCGCCGGTCTCGACCCGGCGGGCGAGGGCCATGATGGCCGCGGCCGCCACCTGGTACCCGGTGGAGAAGTCGACCGCTTCCACTGGCAGGTGACGGGGGCGGTCGGCCGGCACCTCCCGGCCGAGCGCGACGATCGGAACCCGGCGGTCCGGATCTTCGAGAGCCCACCGGGTCGTCTCGTCGGCCAGGCCGGTGCTGTACTGCACCAGGGAGTCGAATCCACGCCGGTCCCGCCACGGGCCCGTCCAGCCGTAGGCGTTGAACGCCACCTCGACAAGACCCGGACGGGTCGCCGCGCGCAGCTCGGGCGCCACCAGGGCGTCGATGGCGCCAGGCCGGTAGCCGTGCACCAGGACGTCGGTGCCCGCGAGCAGCTCAAGCAGGCGGGTCCGCCCCTCGGGGGTGCGGATGTCCAGATAGGCCCAGCGCTTGCCCAGCACGATGTCGGATCCCGCGCCCATCGCGATCCCGCTCTCGTCCGAGCCAGGGGCGTCCAGGCGGAGCACCTCCGCCCCGCATGCGGCCAGGAACCGGGTCGCCATGGGGCCGGCGATGACTCGGGTCAGGTCGAGGACGCGGATGCCGGCCAGCGGGCGGCCCGGTGTGGGCCGCCAGGTGTCGGCTCCGGACACGGTCGGCTGAACGTCCACGAGCGGTTCGGCGGCAACCGCCGCTCCCTGGGGATGTGCCCGCCAATCCGGCAGTGACCGGCTGAGTGCCACCGCTGCGCCGGCCTCGACGAGCTCCCGCTCGAGCTCCTCACCCGGACGTCGGCGGATCGCCGCCCCGACCGCGGCGGGGTCCTCGGCCACACCCAGCGTCTCGACCAGTTTGCGACGCAGCCGGGGGAAGACGGCCTGGACCCGCAGCCACCGGTCGTCCGACGTCTGGAACTCGGTCATCCACGGCATTGCCCCGGGGACGGGGCCGGGCCGTGCACCGTCGATCGGGATCGACGGACCGATCGGCAGGTGGAACCACCCGCTGGCGAGCACCCGGTCAACCGAGATCGCGGCGGCCTCGGGCGCGACCGTGGCGAGCAGGCGGCGCAGCGCCAGCCCGGCCGCCCCGAAGCTCGCCGTCGCCAGGTCGGTGACGGCGAAGGCGGAGGGCAGCGCGGGGTTGCCGGTGACGGACACCGAGTCGACGTCGCGGGCGTCCCCGCCGAGCCCGGTCCAGATCTCGGCCAGCAGCCGGCGGCTCATCGGGAAGTTCGACGACTTCATCATACATCATACGCTAACAGCACGAAGACGGCCCAGGTCACGACCGGTGCGGTGACCACCATCGCCGCGCCCCAAACCAGGAGCAGCCGGAAGGCGCGCGGCCGGCTGGCCTCCGGCAACCCGGCCAGGACCAGGGCGCCGTTGGTGGAGAACGGCGACGCGTCAACGACCGTGACGGACGCCGACAGCGCCACCGCGAAACCGGGAGTGCTGATCGCGCCGCCGGCGAGCAGGGGCAGCGACAGCGGGATGACCGCGCCGAGGGTGCCGGTGCTGGAGGCCACCGACGACACCAGGGCGGCGAGGAGCAGGATGAGCAGCGCGCCCAGCAGGGGCGACTCCAGCTTCGCGATCGCGTGCCCCACCATCTCGACGGTGCCGATCCGCCGCAGGGTCGCCACCAGGGTCAGGATGCCGCAGATCAGCAGAATGACGTCCCAGCTCACCTTGCGCATCGCCGTGGCGGACGAACCGGGAAAGGCGAGATGCAGGGCGACCGCCAGCACGGTGGCAAGCACGCCGACGTCGAGCTTGAGGACGATCGCCCCGGCCGCGACGAGCCCGAAGGCGACGAGCGTGGCCCCGATGACCGGCGTGCGGCGCTCCCCTTCGCGCGCCACCTGCGCGGGTGCGGCCACCACCCGTCCGCTTCCGGCGGGCACCTCGGCATCCCCCGCTGTCGGCGCCGGGTCGCGCCGCGACTCGTCGGCGGCGGCTGCGGGAGTGCCGGAGCCCGTGTGGTCGCCCGACGCCCGTCGCTTGCGGAAGATGAGCAGCAGGATCAGGCCGAGAACGGCGTTGTACAGGAAGTTCCCGAGGAAGAGCAGCCCCGGGTCGACGGTCAGGCCGTTCCGTTGCATCGTCGCGGTGACGATCACCGCGGCCGGGTTCACCGGTGAGAAGGCGCCTGCGGTCGTGCCGTGCACGACCAGCAGACCGGCGAGGACCGGGCTGATCCCGTTCCGCTCGGCGATCCTGGCGGCGGTCGGCGCGAGCAGGGCGACCGCGGCGGGGCCGGCCGCGCCGATGGCTGTCGGAACGGCCGAGAGCACGAAGATGACCACCGGGATGGCGCCGCGGCGTGTGCCGACGGCCCTGGTGGCCGCGGTGACGACCCAGTCGATCGTGCCGTTGCTGGTGGCGATCCCGAACAGGTAGGTGACGCCGAAGAGGACCAAGAACAGGTCGGCCGGGAATCCGGACAGGAGGGTGTTCAGGTCCTCGTGGGCGAGCCAGAGGCCGAGGGCGAAGCTGCCGACCAGGGCCAGCGCGCCCAGGTTGACCTTGGTCAGGGTTCCGACAACGAAGACGGCGAGGAGGACCAGGGCGCCGGCGATCTGGATGCTCATCGAGTCCCTCCGACTGTCACACATCATACATACGACACACTAACGAGAGCAGTCAAGAGGCATTGCTGTTGCTACTGAACTTGTCTTACATCGGAATATAGCTCGTGCGGCGGCTGTTCTGTCGGACAAAGACGATATGTGATGGTCAGTTCAACGAGAGATGTGCTCCCAGAGAGGGCTGGTTGGCGAGCTGCTCGTCCCGGGCGAGTGGAATGATCGGGCATAGCGGAGCGGAACATCGAGCGGGTGCGGAAGGTACGCGTTGTCGGATACGCACGGGGCATGGGTGGTGCGCCTGGACACCGACGGGGGGCCGGGCGCGCTGGAACCGACCTGTTCCGCGGCCACCGTGCAGGAGTTCGAGCTGCCCCTGGGGGCGGGAGCCGTCCGGTGGGCGGTCCGGTCGGCGGCCGCGATCACCGAGACGGTCGCGGCGTTGCTGCCGTCGTTCAGTGACGTCCCGGGAGCCCGCACGACCCTGCGAATGGGAGTCGAGGGTGGCGTGCTCGGCATACTGGCGAGCATTCAGGGAAGCACTCCGGTGGACCCCAAGCGCACCCCGGAGGCCGAGCAGAGTGCACGGGACTTCGTGCATCGCGGCATCCCGCTGGTCGATGTGTGGTCCGGGGTCCGGTACGCCCACCGGGAGCTCCTCGGGCTGCTCATCGAGTTGGTCACCACGCTGGTTCCGGCGGACCGGGCCGCCGCCGAGATCGCGCACGCCACCCGGCTGAGTTTCGAGTTCGTGGACTCACTGGTGCGGGACCTCGGCGCGGCGTACTCGTCGGAGACCGAACGCTGGCACGCCACGGCGGCCGCCGTCCGCGAGGAGCTCGTGCGGGCCGTGCTGGATGAGGCGCCGGTGGACCTGAACGCGGCCGTGACCACGCTGCGGTACCGGTTGGCGAACCGCTACCACCTCGCGCTGGTGCTCTGGCCGGAGGACGTCTCGACCGACCGGGTGGCGACCTACCTGCAGGATGCGGCGGTGGGCTATCTGGCCGCCGCGGGTGCGCAGGAGACCTTGCTGGTCCCGCAGGGGCGGGCGCGGTTGTGGGCGTGGGGAAACCGGCCTACCCCGTTCGAGCCCGAAGCCGAACCCCGAGCACGGCGGTCGCCGGAGCCAGGGCGCCGGGCGTTGCCGGAAGGCGTGCGCATCAGTGTCGGCACCCCGGAACGTGACGTCGCCGGGTTCCGGCATGGGCACGCCGATGCCGTCGAGGCATACCGGGTGGCACAGGCTTTCCGCCACCTCGACGCGGCGGTGGTGCACTTCGCCGCCGTGGAACTACTCGCGCTGGTCACCGAGGACGCCGCTCGGGTAAGCAGGTTCCTCGCCCGCGAACTCGGTGGACTGGCCGCCGGCGATCCGGCCACCCGGGACCTGCGCCGCACCGTCCGCGTTTACCTGGACTCGCACAGCGCGCAGACCGCCGCCGGCCGCCTCTTCGTGGCGCGCAATACGGTGAACTACCGGCTCCGCCGGGCCGAGCAGCTGCGCGGGCGGCCACTCACCGAGCGCCAGCTCGAACTCGGCGTCGCCCTCATGCTGGCCGAGGCCACCCAGCAGGCGCGACCGTCGTGACCGCGACCCCGGTCAGATCGGCACGGTCGCGGGGTTGTAGCTGAACAGCCCCCGGGCAGCCGCGGTGTTCCCCGGGCCGGGCCGGTCGCCGGCCACACCCTGGTGGTGCCGGGCCTGTTCGCGGGACGCCAGCTGCAGCCCGTTCGCGCGCTGCTTGCGCGCCGCCTCGTAGCGCGCGAATCCCTGTTCTAGATCCGGGGTGGCGGCCAGGGCACGGCCGAGCACGAGCCCGTCCTCGATCGCGATACAGGCGCCCTGCCCGAGGAATGGCAGGAACGGGTGAGCCGCGTCGCCGAGCGTGGCCACCCGGCCACTGGTCCAGGTGTCCAGCGGGTCGCGATCGCGCAGGCCCCATTTGTAGAGCGAGCCGGGCGGGACAGCGTGGATCAGCTTGCGCACCGGCGCGGGGAAGTCGGCGAACTGGTCCAGGAACTCCGCGGGCTCCGCGGGGATCGACCAGCCTTCGGCCTGCCAGTTCGGCTCCAGCACGATGCCGAGCAGGTTCATCAGCTCGCCCCGGCGCACCTCGTAGTGAATGAGGGTCCGGCCCCGGCCGACATAGAGCCGGTAGGGCGTGGCGATGATCTCCGCCGGGACCGCCGAGGCCGGCACGAGCGCCCGGAACGCGGTTTGCCCGGTGTAGGCGACTTCTTCGCGGCCGAAGACCACGGATCGCACCCGGGACGCGCCGCCGTCGCAGCCGATCACCGCGCCGGCCCGGATGCGCTCGCCGTTGCCGAACCGCAAGTCGACGCCTTCGGCGTCCTGTTCAAGGTGTTCGAACCGGTGGTTGAGCCGCACGCAGTCCGGGTCGCGCGCGAGGATGGCGTCCACCAGCGCGGCGTGCAGGTCGGCGCGGCGCGCATTGACGTAGGCCGCGCCGAACGCCGGCAGGATCTCCTCGGTCGGCGGACCCAGCTCAAGGATACGGCCGTCGGTGTCGCAGACCGCGTAGCGTGGCGCCGGGCCGGACGCGTCCACCACCCGCGGCCCCACCCCAAGGAAGTCCAGCGCATGCATTGCGTTGGGCGTGATGGTCACCCCCGCGCCGATTTCGCGCAGTTGGTGAGCCTGCTCGAAGACCGTCACCCGGAAGCCGAACCGCTGCAGTGCCAGCGCCGCGGTCAGGCCGCCTACGCCACCCCCGATGATGGCCAGCGGCTCGTCCGGCTCGCCGCTCCGGACTGGTGCCTCACGTCCTGACGTCATGGTCCACCCTCCGCCAGTCGGTCGATATGTCGTCTTATTATCGATATTTTGTGGTCTTGTGTCATGCCTCATCGGGCGAAATCCGCGGGTGTTTTTGCCCGTCGCGGCGAGGAACGCCAGGTCGATGGAGTTCCAGACTGGTGCCATGACGTTTCGTACGGCTCGCAACTACCTCGACGGTGAGTGGGTGAGTGGCCCGCTGGTGGCTTCGATCAGTCCGGCTACCGGGTCTGAATTGGGCCGTTTCGCCAATGGTGGTGCGGCCGAAGCCGATCGCGCCGTCTTCGCCGCCCGGCGCGCCTTCGACCGGACGACCTGGGCGCATGACCGCCACCTGCGCGCGCAGGTGCTGACCGAGTTGGCCGACCGGTTGGCGGCCCGGCGGGACGAGGTGATCAACGCCCTCGCCGTGGAGAACGGCAAGGTGCTCGCCGAGGCGACCATTGAGGTCGACATGACGGTGCCCAAGCTGCGTTTCTACGCGGCGTTGGCCCTGAGCGATCTCGGCGCGGCCGGGGAGATCCGCCCCGACCTGTACTCCATGACACTGCGCCAGCCGGCGGGTGTGGCCGCGATCATCGTGCCGTGGAACTCGCCGTTGGTGCTCTCGGTGCGTTCGCTCGCGCCGGCGTTGGCGGCGGGTTGCACCGTGGCGATGAAGATGCCGGGCCAGACCGGGTTGTTCAACGGCATCCTGTACGAGATCTTCGCGTCCGCCCCGAGCCTGCCGCCGGGAGTGGTCAACGCGTTTACCGAGACCGGCAACCTGGGCGCCCCGGCCCTGGTCGCCGATCCCCGGGTGAACGTGGTCAGCTACACCGGCAGCACCGAGGTGGGCCGGGTGATCATGGCCCAGGCCGCCCACAACCTCACGCGGATGTCCCTGGAGCTCGGTGGCAAGACCCCGATGGTCGTGTTCGATGACGCCGACCTCGATGTCGCGGTGCCGGTGCTGACCAAGGGCATCACGGTGCTCGGCGGCCAGTTCTGCATGGCCGGCAGCCGGATCCTCGCGCAGCGCTCCATCGCGGGTGAGCTGCGCTCCAGGCTCGCCGACTCGGTCGCGGCGGTGCGGATCGGGCCTGGTGACGACCCGCGTAGCGACATGGGGCCGCTGATCGATGTGGCCAACGCGGAGCGGGTGGACCGGCTGGTGGAGAAGGCGTTGAGCTACGCCACCCCCATCGTCCGGGGTGGTATCCCGGATGAACCCGAGTTCGCCGGCGGCGCCTACTACCGACCGGCTCTGTTGGAGGTGGACTCGCCGGACAACGACCTGGTGCGGCGCGAGCTGTTCGGGCCGGTGGCCACGTTCGAGACCTTCGATGACGAGGCGGACGCGATCCGTCTCGCCAATGCCACCGATTATGGCCTGGCGGCGAGTGTGTGGAGCCGGGATGCCGACCGGCCGCTGCGGGTGGCGCGGCGGATCGATGCCGGCACGGTCTGGCTGAACACCTGGGCGATCGTGGCCGACCAGTTCGAGGAGGGCGGCTTCAAGCACAGCGGCATCGGCCGGTTGAACGGGAAACAGGCACTGGAGGAGTTCCAGGAGACCAAGCACGTGGTGCACCCCGTCGTCCCGGTCTCATTGACCTCACACTGAGCAGCCGAAACCAGAGGAATGGACCCTCGATGACCAGATCCCCCGCCGAACTCATGCGGCGCAATCTGCTCGAGGTCTTCGACGAACCCGACCCGGCTCGGCGGAGCGCGGTCATCGCCGAGACGTATGCCGAAGACGTCGTATGGCACGAACCGGATCGGGTCATACACGGGCGCAAGGACTTCGAACGCCGCGCCGAGGAGTTGCGTGCCGAGAACCCGGACTGGACCTTCCGACCGGTAGGCCCCGCATCCGAGCTCGACGACATCGGCCACCTCGGCTTCGACTACGGCCCTGCCGGTAGCCCGCCGATGGCCAGCGGCATGGATATCGCACACACCAGGGACGGCGTCATCGTCGAGCTCTACACGATCATCACCGAGATGCACCGGTGAGGTGCCGCCGGTAACGGGTCGTCGCGCTACGCGTGCCTGGTCTGTTCGGCGGCGGTCAGCCCGAGCAGTTCCACGGAACGTGCCCGCATCTCGACCTTGCGGACCTTGCCGGTGACGGTCATCGGGAACTCCTCCACGATCCGCACGTAGCGGGGGATCTTGTAGCGGGCCAGCCTGCCGTCAGCGAACGCGCGCAGCGCCTCGGCGGTCAGTGGCTCGGCGCCCGGGCGCATCCGGATCCAGGCGCACAGCTCCTCGCCGTACTTGACGTCCGGCACGCCGATGACCTGCGCGTCCAGCACGTCCGGGTGCGTGTAGAGGAACTCTTCGATCTCGCGGGGATAGATGTTCTCGCCACCGCGGATGACCATGTCCTTGATCCGCCCGGTGATGTTGATGTAGCCCTCGTCGTCCATCACACCGAGGTCGCCGGTGTGCATCCAGCGGGCGGCGTCGATGGCCTCGGCGGTCTTCTCCGGCTCCTCCCAGTAGCCGAGCATCACCGAGTAGCCCCGGGTGCACAGCTCGCCGGGGACGCCCCGGGGTACGGTCAGGCCGGTGTCCGGGTCGATGATCTTGGATTCCAGGTGCGGCAGCACACGCCCGACCGTGGCCACCCGGCGCTCCAGCGAGTCGTCCGCCCGGGTCTGGGTGGACACCGGCGAGGTCTCGGTCATGCCGTAGCAGATGCCCACCTCGGTCATGCCCATCCGGTTGATGACCTGCTTCATCACCTCCACCGGGCACGGCGAGCCGGCCATGATCCCGGTGCGCAGCGAGGACAGGTCGTAGGACTCGAAGTCCGACACGGCGAGCTCCGCGATGAACATCGTCGGCACACCGTAGAGCGACGTGCAGAGCTCCTCGGCCACGGCGGCCAGTGTCAACTCGGGGTCGAAGCCGGGCGCCGGGATGATCATGGCGGAGCCGTGCGAGGTGGCCGCCAGGTTGCCCATCACCATGCCGAAGCAGTGGTAGAAGGGCACCGGGATGCAGATCCGGTCCTGCTCCGTGTAGCCGCACGTCTCGCCGACGAAGTAGCCGTTGTTCAGGATGTTGTGGTGGCTCAGCGTGGCGCCCTTGGGGAACCCCGTGGTGCCCGAGGTGTACTGGATGTTGATCGGGTCGTCCGGGCTGAGGCTCGCCCGCGCCTCGGCCAATCGGGCCCGGTCGCCGCTGGCCGACCCGGTGGCCAGCGCGTCCCACTCCGGCGAGTCCAGCAGGACGACCTGCTCAAGCTCCTGGCAGCGCGGTCGCACCTCGGTGATCATGCCCGCGTAGTCGGACGTCTTGAACGCGGTGGCCGCGACGAGCAGCCGCACGCCGGCCTGGTTGAGCACGTACTCCAGCTCGTGTGTGCGGTAGGCCGGGTTGATGTTCACCAGGATCAGGCCGAGCTTCGCGGTGGCATACTGCACCAGCGTCCACTCCGAGCGGTTCGGCGCCCAGATCCCGACCCGGTCGCCCTTGGTCAGGCCGGTGTCCAGCAGCCCCAGCGCCAGCGCGTCCACGTCGGCGACGAACTCCCGGTAGCTCCACCGCCGGCCGGTGCTCACCTCCACCATCGCGTCCCGGTCTCCGAAGACGGCGGCGGTGCGGTCCAGGTTGTCGCCGATGGTGTCGCCGAGTAACGGCTGTTCGGAGCTGCCGGAGGCATAGGACGGCACAGCGGGTGTCACACGTTCTGGGGTCATGATCCGTCCTCCGTCAACTGTTCGGTATCGGCGGCCGACCGCCGCGCACTGGACGAGGACCCTCTTCTATCAAGACAGTTCGCGACCGCACCATGCCGCGACGGGCGAAATCGGCGCGCGATTTTGTTTGGTCTGCGCAAGAACACGACGCCCGTGGAGTTCCACACTGACTTTGATCCAGTTCTCGGTAAGGCCCTCGAATCGCGCGGTCAAACACATCAGAGGAGAGTTGATGCAGACCGAGGTAGACCACACCTACGGTGGCCGCCCTGACACGGAGTTGACCAGAGAGCAGATCGTCGACCGAAACCTCCATGTCGTCGAGGCGCATTTTCACAACGAGAATCCCGATACGGTGGACAAGGCGGTTGCCCTCTACGCCGACGATATTTCTTGGGAAGCCCCGTCACGTGGTGTCGTCATGAATGATCGTGATGAGATCCTGAAGGCCTATCACGGCATTTTCCGGACTATTCGCTATAACCGCGTGACCTCGCTGAGACGCTTCGCTACCGAGACTCATGTCTTCGACGATCAGATCGGCGAAGTGACCGTCGTGGGGACCGAGATGACGAACTTGCCCTATCCGCCGGGAACGAAGGTCAACTGCCGTCTCGTGCACCTGTTCGAGATGAAGGACGGCAAAATCACCAGCGAGATCGCGTACGAATTGTGGCGTGAGGCCGATAGCCCCGTCGCGGTGGATTTCGTTCCCCAGGGATCACACGTGGAGGTCTTCGGGGGAGTTGCATGACCACGGCGTCGCGGCCACCGGGACCCTACGATCTGCTGCCCGATCTGCCGTCGTTTTCGTTGCTCAGCACCGATATCTCGGACGGCAAGCGGCTGCCCGATCGGCACGCCAGCGGCGCTTTCGGGGTCGAGGGCGGCGAGGATGTGTCTCCGCAACTGTCCTGGTCCGGGGCGCCGGTCGGCACCCGGAGCTACGCGGTGACCTGCTACGACCCGGACGCACCGACCGGCAGCGGGTTCTGGCACTGGGCGGTGGCGAACATCCCGGTGGGCATCACCGAGCTGCCCAGCGGGGCCGGTGGCCCGGGCAGCGTTGACCTGCCGGCGGGCGCGCTCACGCTGGCCAACGACGCCGGGATGAAGGGCTTCGTCGGCGCGGCTCCGCCGCCCGGGCACGGCGAGCACCGCTACTACTTCACCGTGCACGCGGTCGATGTGCCCGCGCTGGAGCTGCCCGAGGACGCCACGCCGGCCTTCCTCGGTTTCAACCTGTTCTCCCACACCGTGGCCAGGGCCAGCGTGGTCGGCACGTTCGACCGTTAAGCGGGCAGCAGGTGGACCTCGTGGGTAGGGCAAGAAGCTCCTACGACTACATCGTGGTCGGTGCCGGGACGGCCGGCTGTGTCCTGGCCGCCAGACTGTCCGAGGACTCCGACGTGAGGGTTCTGCTGTTGGAGGCTGGCGGGCGCGACATTCCGCCAGCAATGGCCATGCCGGATGCGTGGCCATCCCTGTTGGGTACAGCGGTGGACTGGGCGGGTACCAGCACGGTGCAGGAGGGCACGGGAACCGCGATCCCGCTGCCCAGGGGACGTGGGCTGGGCGGGTCATCGAGCATCAACGGGCTGGACTTCCTGCGTGGGCACCGCTCGAGCTATGACGCGTGGCCCACAATGGGCGCGGAGAACTGGGGATTCGCCGATCTGCTGGAGTTCTTCCGCCGCAGCGAACGGGTACTCGACCGTGACTCGGACCTGCGGGGCACAGCGGGCCCCCTGACGCTTTCCCACCCCGCCGAGCCCAACCCGGTGGTGACGGCCTGCGTCGAAGCGGCGGTGCAGGTCGGGCACCCGCGAGCGGTCGATATCAGCGGTGGTCTGGACACCGGGTTCGGTTGGTGTGACAACAACATCGTCGATGGAGCCAGGCAGAGCGCGGCCGACGCCTACCTGCGTCCAGCACTTCACCGGCCGAATCTGCACCTCGTCACCGACGCGCCAACCCGCCGGTTGCTGATCTCGAACGGCCGCTGCCACGGCGTCGAGTACCTGGTTGACGGCGAACCGGTCGAGGCGCGCGGGGGACAGGTGCTGCTCGCGGCCGGAGCGATCGGCTCGCCGCGGCTGATGCTGCTGTCCGGAATCGGACCCGCGCGGCACCTGCGCTCGGTCGGCGTCGACGTGCTGCTGGACCTGCCCGGCGTGGGCGCGAACCTGCACGACCACCCCATGTCGACCGTCACCTACAGCTCGCCGCGGCCGATCCCGGTCACCCCGGCCAACCCACCGGGCGAGGCACTCGGCCTCATCCGCAGCGATCCCACGCTCGACGCGCCGGACCTGCAGATCCTGTTCATCAGCCAGCCCCTGCGGGCACCCTCGCTTCCCGGCCCGGACAACGGCTACACGATTGCGTTCTCGGCGATGAGCCCACACAGCCGAGGCTCGGTGCGGCTGGCGAGCTCCGATCCCGACGCCGCGCCGCTGACCGACCCCGCCTACCTCACCGACCGGCGTGACCTGGACACGATGCGCCGCGGACTTGCCGCGGCCCGCCGGATCGGCTCGGCCGAGGCACTCCGCCTCTGGCGCGGGGAGGAAGTGCTGCCCGGGCCGCACGTGATCACCCGACCCGACATCAGTGACTTTCTCCGCAAGAGCCTGGTCCCGTACTTCCATTACGCCGGCACGTGCCGGATCGGCACGGACGAGGACGCCGTCGTCGACTCCGAGCTGCGGGTGCACGGAATCGACGGACTGCGCGTCGTCGACGCCTCGGTGATGCCCTCGATCGTGTCGGCCAACACGATTGCCACCGTCTACGCCATCGCGGAACGCGCCGCCCACATTCTGCGGTCCGCAGTCCAGGTCTGATCGATGTCAACGTACCGGCACACCCTGCCGGTTTCTTCGATGAGCAAGGTTGGGAGCACGTCATGGCAATTGACGCGACTGCGGCGGGGATGATCTCGATCGCGGGGCGGACCGTGCCGCGGATGGGCTTTGGAGCCATGCAACTGCGTGGGTCGGCCGGGCCCGAGGCCGCCTCGGCGGTGCTGCGCCGGGCGGTCGAGCTCGGGGTCCGGGTGATCGACACGGCGTGGTACTACGGCGACCACGCCGTCAACGGTTTCATCGCCGAAGCGCTGCGGCCTTATCCGGCGGAGCTCGTGTTGGCGACCAAGGCGGGCGCCCGTGCGAGCCACGTTGGTCATCCGCCTCAGCCAGACTATCGGCCTGACCAGTTGCGGGGCGGCAACGACCACGACCGGAGAGTGCTCGGTCTCGACACTGTCCCGCTTACCCATCTGAGGTGGATGGGCGCGGAGGACGTGTTCGACGGCGTGAGCTTCGACAGCGCGTTCGACACGATGCTGGAGATGCGTGCGGAGGGCCGGATCGAGCACGTCGGGCTGTCGAACGTCACGCTCGACCAGGTGCGCCGGGCCCAAGGGCGTGGCGCGGTTGCCAGCGTGTCGAACATGTTCAGTTACGGCAACCAGAGCGACACTCCGACGCTGGAGTTCTGCGAGGCCAACGGCATTCCGTATCTGGCGTGGGGACCACGCGGCTACGGTGCGACTGACACCCCACCCGTCGAACCGGGGCAGACCGCGACGCAGGCGCGGCTCGCATGGCTGCTCGCGCGCTCTCCCGTCACGGTGGTGATCGCAGGCACGAGCAGCGTTGAGCACCTGGAGGAGAACATCGCGGCCGGGGCCGGTCCAGGACACCCGTGACTGGTCCAGCTTGACCCCACCTCGGGCGGGTGCGCTGTGGTAGGCCTGACGGCGCGCCAGGGTGGCCCGGAACCCGAGTTCGAGGTCGTCGACGATCGCTTCGACGGGCTCGATCGCGTGGATGCTGCCGAGCCCCTGCCCGGCGGCCCACACGTCTTGCCACCGACGCGCACCGTCACCGGCCGTGTCGTAGTCGCGGCCCGCCGGTTTCGTCATGGTGTCCGGATCGAGCCCGTTGGCGACCAGGCTCGGGCGTAGCCACGACGCGTCGGTGCTGGTCACGGTGGCGGTGACGACCAGATCGTCCGGGCTATGGTCGACGACCATCTGCTTATACGCATGCGGGGCAAGGCTCTCCTGGGCGGTGAGGAAACGCGTCCCGAGGTAGACCAGGTCGGCGCCGGCGGCGACCGAGCCCGCAACACCCGATCCGGTGCAGACACCACCTCCCACGACCACCAGCCCGTCGAACATCTCGCGGACTCCCGCCAAGGTTGACCGCCCACGGCGCCACCTTCCCGCCGTCCGAGTCCCTCGCCCGGAGCCGGTCGGCGGTCGTCCCCATCCAGCGGTCCAGCTCGTCGGTGGTGCGGCAGTTGGCCGCCGGAAAGGCGCCGACGATTCCAGCCGAACAGGCCGACACCACGAGATCCACGCCTGAGGAACATCGGCGCTGCGATGATCGGGAGCCGCAATTCACGCGTGATGCCGCCCGTCGTCGGCTCGTCGACGTTCTTGTCATGTTCCATGGCTCTCCGCTCCTGGGTCCGGATCGTCGACCTTTCTGACTTTGTTTGACATAGCAAGTACGTGCCTCAGTGCGTTGAGATGACCGAGGTTTGTTGCGGCTGGTTGCCGCAGTCGCTATGTTGCTACTATAAACGAAGTTAGCTTGGAAGGCGGATCGGTGGTGTCTTCCGTCCCGCTGTCCGTGACCACATCTCAGGGAGCGTGCCCGTGACGCACCAGCCAGAGGCCCCGATCGCCGTCGCCCGACCGATGGCCCAGCCGGAGCAGGAGCACAACCCGTACACCCTCGGCGTCTTCGCTCCGGTCCACGAGGAGATCACGGCCGAGGACCTGCCGGTCGCCGGGACCATTCCGAAGGACCTCAATGGGGTCTACCTGCGCAACGGGCCGAACCGCCGGTTCGCGGCGCCCGGGCGGTTCCACCTGTTCGACGGCGACGGGATGGTCCATGCCATCCATTTCGAGAACGGTCGGGCTCGTTATCGAAACCGGTACGTGCGCACGCGCGCCTTCGAACACGAGTCAGGAGCCGATCGTGCTCTGTGGACAGGGCTGATGGAGAACCCGAGAGCCAACCCCTTCGGCAACACGCACGGCCTCAACATCAAGGACTCGGCGAATACGGACGTCATCTTCCATCGAGGCCAGGTCCTTGCCACCTGGTACCTGTGCGGCGCACCCTACGGCCTCGACCCGCTGTCGCTGGAGACCCTGGGTGCCCAGGACTTCCTGGGTACGTTCGCCGGGGACATGATGGCGCACCCGAAGGTCGACGAGGCGACCGGCGAGCTCTTCTGGTTCGACTACGGCCCCGACCGCGACTTCTTCCGCTACGGGATCATCGGCCCGGACGGAACCCAGACCCACCGGACCGACGTGCCGATCCCAGGTCCGCGCCTGCCCCACGACATGGCGATCACCCAGCGCTACGCGATTCTCATGGATCTGCCGCTGGTCCAGGACCATGAGGCACGGCGGAGCGGCAAGTACCGCATCTTCTACGACCGGGAACTGCCCGCACGGTTCGCGGTGCTGCCCCGCCACGGCGAAGCCTCGACGGTGCGCTGGTTCGAAGCCGAGCCCTGCTACATCTACCACGTCGTCAACTCGTGGGAAGAGGGCGACGAGATCGTCCTGGACGCCTGCCGGGTGAAGAACCCGCAGCACCAGACGACTTTTGCCTCGCCGCTGGCGAACATGCTCGCCTACATGCGCCTCGACGCCCAGCTGTACCGGTACCGCTTCAACCTGCGGACCGGCACAACCACAGAGGCACCCCTCGACGACGACAACATCGAGTTCCCCAGCGTCGACTCCAGGATCATGAGCAGGCCGCACCGCTACTCCTACAACATGCACCTCGCCAACGAACCGACCCTCAAGTTCGACGGGATCGTGCGGTTCGACTCTCTGACCTGCAACAAAGAACAGTTCAGCTTCGGTCCAGGGCGTTGGGGCTCGGAAGCACCGTTCGCCGCGCGGGACGGCTCTCGGGACGAGACCGACGGGTACCTCGTCAGCTTCGTGACCGATGAGGCCGAGAACCGCTCGGAGGTCGTCGTTCTCGCCGCCGATGCCATCGAGGCCGGACCGATCGCGCGGATCTCGCTGCCGCGCCGGGTGCCGAGCGGATTCCACGCCTGCTGGGTCCGAGCCGACCAACTGAAGGGCCAGGTTGACCGATGACGTACCGAGTCGTGCAATGGGCCAGCGGTGCCATGGGAAGGGCGTGTCTGCGCGGTGTCATCGACCACCCCGGCACCGACCTGGTCGGGATCTACGTCTACAGCGCCGACAAAGCCGGCAAGGACGCGGGCGAGATCGCTCGACGAGATCTCACCGGCGTAACCGCCACACGATCGGTGGACGAGATCCTCGCTCTCGACGCCGACGTCGTCATTCACACCTCTCGGCTCGGGCGCTACGGAAGCCACGACGCCGAGATCATCCCGTTGCTGGAATCCGGCAAGAACGTCATCAGCATCAACGGCTACAGCTGGCCGGACTATTGGGCCGACGAACGCAGTGAGGCGCTGGAGGCCGCCTGCCGGAAGGGTGGCGCCAGCCTGATGCTGGCCGGGCTCAATCCGGGCTTCGTGGGGGAGCAACTGGCGGTGGTGGTGTCAGGGCTGACGACGGCGCTGGAGAATGTGGAGATCACCGAATGCGCCGACGGCCGCGAGATCAGGGATCCGGACTATCTCTTCGGGGCGTTGGGTTTTGGTGCCGACCCGTCGTCGGTCGATCCCAATGACCCGTCGTGGCGGCCGGTCGGCGGTCTCAACGGCATGTACGAGGAATGTGTCGCGTCGGTGGCGCGAGAACTCGGCATGACGCTGGAGCGGGTCGAAACCGATCACCGTCTGCACGTCGCGACGCACGACCTGGAACTGGCCGCCGGTGTCGTGCACAAGGGCACGGTCAGTCACACGAACTGGCGCTGGAATGGCATCGTTGCCGGCCGGCCGGCGGTCACGATGTCGATTCACTGGTACGTCGACATCACACACCTGGATCAACCCGACCCGCCACTGTGGCAGGTCGAGGTCACCGGGCATCCCGGTGTTTCGGTCTCGGTGTCGATGGGCAAACACCGATTCGACGGATCGCGGGCAAGTGCCGAGGAGTACGCGCTGGCCGCCACCGTGCTCAACTCGATCCCGCACGTCGTCGGTGCGCCGCCCGGAGTCCTCAGCCGTCCGCCTGTCACCCCCTACCGCGACGACTACTCCGCCCCGCATCCGCTGCTCACCGCGCGGTGACCACAACCGGGGCGATCTACACTGGGTCGGTGCCCGCCGTGCCCGATGCATCGTCGAGCGCGATCGGGCGGGCACTGCTCATCCTGGGTGACCAGTGGGCGCTGCGCATCCTCCAGCGTGCGTTCCTCACCCGGACCCGCCGGTTCGCCGACTGGCGTGACCAGCTCGGGATGTCGGAGTCCGTGCTCGCCGGGCGGATTCGCGAGTTGGTGACCGCCGAGCTGCTGGTCCCGGCCCCGTACCGGGAGGGTGGGCGTACACGCCACGAGTACCGTCTGACGCCGCAGGCGGTCGAACTGTGGTCGATGCTCGTCGCCATCTGGGCGTGGGAGCGCGAGTGGGTCGAGCATCCGGCCGACCCACCAGATTTGCTGCACAACCGCTGCGGTGCGTGCGTGGTGCCTCAGTTCGGGTGCTGGTCCTGCGGACGTGCGCCCGTGACAGCTCGAGAGACGCGCACGACCCGCACGGGCGAGGAGACGTTTGCCTCGGTGGCGGCGGCGCCTCGGCTCCACCGCCGCACCGTGCGAGCGGACACTGCCTACGATCGGCTGTCCTACTACCCGGAGACTCTGGAGATCCTCGGGGACCGCTGGAGCACGGTGGTCCTCGCGGCGGCATTCCTCGGGGTTCGTCGGTTCGTCGACTTCCAGGCCGAGCTCGGTGCCGCGCCTTCGGTGCTCGCCCAGCGCCTACGGCGATTCGGCGAGCTGGGAGTGCTGGGCGCACCGGAGGACGGTAGCCGGGGCGACTACCGTCTCACCACCAAGGGAATGGCCTTCTTCCCCGTTCTTTCCTTTCTCGTCCATTGGGCACAGCGTTGGTACGGCGCTGGGCAGCCCGCGGCCCTGACAATCTGGCACCAAGAATGCGGCGCGGTTCTCGCCCCGATGTTCAGATGCCCGTCCTGCCACCTTCCGGTGCTGCGTGACGAGATCACCTTCAAGATCCCGTGAAAGTGCCTCCGCCGTTCCTCCCTGTCTGCTCGCGGACGGCGGGGATGATCTCCTCGGTGAACGCGCGGAGGTTGGCGTGTGCTTCGTCGGGTGAGAGGTCGCCGAACCAGAGCGTGGCCTCGAAGAAGTTGATCGGGGCGGCGTCCACCTGGGCGAGCAGCGCGTCTCGGACGGTCTCGACGCTGCCGGCCAGGGCGTTGCCGCCGCGGATGGCCGCGTCGGAGTCGGCCAACGCGTCGACGCTCGGGTCGTCGTTCAGGTGCCAGAGGTGGGTGAGCTGGCGCATGAAGACGTCGTTCGCCTTGCGGAACCGGTCACAGGCCTCGTCGTCCGTGGCGCCGATATAGACGGTGCTCTGGACGCCGATGCGGGGCGCGGGGGCCGCCGGGCCGGCGTCTCCGTGCACCTCGTAGTACTTCGCCCAGTAGGCCTGCACCGCGCTGACGACCTTGCCGCCGTTCCACTTGCCGACGAAGTTGACGCCGTGGGCACCCGCCCACTCGGCGGTCGCCGTGTTGCTGGAGGCGTACCACAGCGGCGGGTGCGGCTGCTGGACCGGCCGGACCGACAGGGTGACGTCGTAGTCGCGCAGCAGGGTGCCGGAGTGCGTGAGCTGCCCGGTGCTCAGCCCGGTCCGGACCGCGTCGAGGGTCTCGGCGTAGATCGCCCTGGCCCGGCTGGCATCGACGCCGAGGAATGCGAGTTCGTACGGGCTGACCCCGCTCCCGACCCCGACGTCGAGGCGGCCGCCGCTGAGCTGGTCGAGGACGGCGATCTCCTCGGCCAGCCGCAGCGGGTCGTAGGCCGGCAGCACGTAGACCAGCGGACCCAGGCGCATCCGGCTCGTCCGCTGGCTCAGGGCCGCCAGGAACAGGTTCGGGGACGGGCAGACCGACAACGGGGTGCCGTGGTGCTCGGTCACGTGGTAGTGGTCGATGCCGGCGGCCTCGGCGGCGACGGCGAAGTCGAGTCGGTTCGCGAGCACTTCGCGAGGCGTCGAGATCCCGAGGTCGAACGAGTCGAAGATGCCGAAGGCGAACGACATGGGCAGGTCCTTTCGAGGGGTGAGGCGGAGTCAGCTGGAGGAGACCGTCCGGGTGGCGGGGTCCTTCGCCGCCGGCGCGGGCGTGCCGGCGGGGGACCGGATCAGCCAGGTCGCCAGCGCGCCGAGCGCCACGGGTACGGCGAACAGGAAGAAGATCGTCGACATCGGTCGGCCCAGGTCCACCAGCGCGCCGGCGACCAGCGGGGCGACGATGGCCCCGATCCGCCCGACGCCGATCCCGATGCCGGCGGCGGTGGCGCGGACCTCCGGGGGGAAGGCGGCCGGGATCACCGCGTACAGGCCGACGATGGCGGCGTTGAGGGTGACCCCGAGCAACACGGCCAGGAACAGCGTGCCGCCCAGAGAGGTGGCCCAGAGGCTGAAGGCGACGAGGGTGACCGACCCGAGGAGGGCGAACGCGATGGTGAGCGTGCGGGCCGTCAGCCGCAGGCCGCCGATCGTGATCAGGACACAGCCGACCATCCCGCCGAGGTTGACCAGGATGGCGCCCCCGATGCCCTGCTGGGCCGACCACCCGGCCGACTGCAGCAGGCGCGGCGTCCAGGACAGCACGAAGTAGAAGCCCGCCGACATGAAGACGCAGGCGACGCACAGGGCGGCGACGCGCGCGGCACCACCGCGGCGGAACAGCGAGCGCAACGGCGTCCGCCCCGGCGTGCCCGCCCCGGCCGGTGCGGTCTCGAGCCCGTCGACGTCGACCCGGGCGCGCAGCTTCATGAGCTGGGCGGCCGCGGCCGGGGTCCCGCGCCGGGACAGGAAGGCCATCGACTCGGGGACGAACGCGGTGGCCAGGAGCGCCAGCGCGCCGGCCAGCACCGCGCCGAAGACGAAGACCCCGCGCCAGCCGTGGCTCTCGATGATCAGCGCCGCGACGCTCCCGCCGACCAGCCCACCGAGTGGGAACCCCACGGCCAGGCCGCCGAGCACCGCGGTGCGCCGCCGGATCGGCGTGAACTCGGCGACCAGGACGGTGATGCACGGGAGGATCGACCCGACGCCCAGCCCCGTCACCACCCGCAGCACGGCCAATTGCGTCTCGTCCGTCGCCGCCGCCGAGAGCACGACCCCGACGGTGACGAGGACAGCCGACCACACCAGGACCGGGCGCCGACCGACGCGGTCGGCGAGCGGGGCGATGAACACCGAGCCGCCGGCCATGCCGAACAGGCCCGCGCTGAGGAGCACCCCGATCGCCGCTCCGGACAGGTGCCACTCCTCGGCGACCGACGGGGCCGCGAAGGACATGGCGAGCACGTCGTAGCCGTCGGACATGCTCAACAGCAGGCAGAGCGCGACCAGCCTGAGCTGGACGAACGACATGGTGCCGGGAGCGCGACCCACCATTGGCCCACACCTTTTCCGCGATTGCGATACGCCGCCGGAACAAGACTCCGGCGACGGCGCCGACCTGCGCAAACACGGTTACCACTGAGTGAGAATCGGCAGGAACCCGGTGGCCTACCCCACTTGCGTCACCCGGGTGCCAAGCGCGGTCCGGACGGTGGCCGCGGCGGTGCGCAGCGGCTCGACGAGCCGGGGCAGCGCCGGATCGGTGACCGGGGTCAGGACGGTGAGCGCCAGGTACCCGTTCGGCAGTCCCGCGACGGGGACCGACAGAGAGGCCTGGCCGGAGGCGGCCTCGCCGTAGGCCGTGCAGTAGCCGTTGGTCCGGGCGAACGCGACCTGCCGGGTGATGGTCTTGGCGTTCGTACCCGGAGGCAGCGGGTTCGCGAACGGGTCCACGACCGACGGGGCCGTCGCGATCATCAGCTTGCCCGCGCTGGTGGCCAGTACCGGCAGCTCGTCCCCGGGGCTGGCCAACTCGATCGTGGTGTGCCGCCCGAGGATCGTCTCGACGCAGAGCAGACGGTCGCCGTTCCACAGCGACAGCGCGACGGCGTGACCCGAGTCCACCACGAACCGGTACACTGCGGGGACGCAGGCATCCCGAAGCCCCTGGTGCCAGGAGGGTGCTCCGGTGATCTGGCGCAGGCGCTCGCCGGGGACGTACAGGCCGTCGGCCAGCCGTTCCAGCCCGCCCCACGCGACCAGGTCCTTGACCACCCGGTACGTGGTGGACACGGGCAGGTGGGCGGCCGCCGCGATCTCCTTGACGGTCAGCGCACCGTCGCCCCGCTCGAAGGCTCCCAGGATGTCGAGCGTGCGGCCGGTGGCCGAACGGGCGTCCGCGCTGGTCCGGCCACCAGCCATGACGCCTCCGGGTCCCTTGGTCTCTCGCGCCCCAGCCTACCTCGCTGGTATCCGTCGCCGACGCGGTTACTTGACGTTCTTGCCGGCCATGAGCTCGGTCAGGAATTCGGCGTGGCGCGCGTGGGGCTTCAGGATGTCCGCCTCCGACTCGCCGGACTCGACGCGCGCGCACAGCTCCTCGGGGTCGATGAACACGCCGAGCGGATTGGTGTCGAAGAGGCCGGTTGCCAGCCACTGGTTGAGCTCCGCGACGGTCGCGAACGCCTCCACGGTGAGCTCGATCTGATTGCCGTCGGGGTCCCGGTAATACAGCGATGTGGCGACGCCATGGTTGATGGCCCGCTCGGGAACGATCTCCCGCGCCTTCAGCGCACGGTACTGTTCCGTCAGCTCCTTGAGCGAACCGACTTCGAACGCCGCGTGGTGGAAGCCGACGCTGTTCTCGGCCGCCGGCTGTGCGTCCTCGTCCGCGACGATGGCGAGCCGGTCCTGGGACTCGTCCCAGGTGAGGAAGCTGATCGCCGGGTGGCGCAACACCACCTGCATGCCCAGCACCACGCGATACCAGTCGATCAGGGCCTCGGGCTGTGCGGTGCGGAACACGACGTGGGCGTACTCCTTGGGCCGGAACCCCGCGCCGGGTTCAGGTACGCGGGCCTGCTGGCTGGCGCTCGTCATCGATCACCCCTCCTCGTCCGGCACACAGGGCAAGAACCGCGTCGGCCGCATCCGCGCCGTCACCCCGCCAGGCGATGTGCATGTCGGGGCGGATCAGCAGCAGCGGGGCGCCGTAGAGCTCGCGGAGATCGGCTCGACCGTTCACTCGCACCACGTCGAGCGGGATGCCCCGTCGGTCGGCGTCGGTGAACGCGTTGGTGAGCTCCGGGGGAGCGTCGATGGCCAGCAGCGTCAGCCCGAACCCAACGCGGTCGTGCACCGATACGCCGGGTTCGATCCAGGCGTGCGGCAGACGGCTGCCCGCTGTGGAGGAGGGCACGTAAACCGGGCTGTCGGGGTCCGGGAGCGGGCCCGGCTCGTGGGCGATGACCCCGGAGAGCGAATAGCGGTAGCCCAGCTCGGTGCCCTGCTGTTCGTGACTGCGCCGCTGGTAGGTGTTGAACGCGGCGGCCAGCAGGCGGCGATTCTCCCGACCGGCGGCGGTGTCCTGCGTCACGCTCGGGTCGTAGTGGCTGCGCCACTGACGCACGCCGACCGCCGCGTACTCCGAGGCACGACAGTTTCGATGTCCAACCGGATGGCGCTCGTCGTGGTAACTGTCCAGCAGGGCCGGGCCACCCCAGCCGCGCAGTGTGGCGGCCAGCTTCCACGCGAGGTTGTCGGCGTCGCCGATGCCGGTGTTCAGGCCGAATCCGCCGGTGGGGATGTACTGATGCGCCGAGTCGCCGGCGAGGAACACCCGCCCGGCCCGGTACTGATCCGCGACGACCAGGCGCGCGGTCCACGCACCCAGGTGCAGCACCTCGATGTCCAGGCCGATGCCCAGGGCGGCGTGTACTTCCTCGGCCGCGTCCAGCCGCGCGGTGTCGGTGCCCGGCTCGGCCTCCAGATGCAGCGCGAAGTGCGTGAGGTCGTCCTGGGCGATCAGTATCCCGTGGCGCTCGCCGGCGAGGTAGTAGTGGCGGAATGGCTCTAGGCCGGCCTTCTCGAACAGCGCCGGCGCCCGGAAGAAGATCAGGACATGCCGGGCGGCGTCGCCGGGGCCGGAATAGTTGATCTCCAACGTGTTGCGGACCAAGCTGTTCCCGCCGTCGGCGCCGACGAGGTAGCTCGCGGTCACGGCTGAGCGCTCCCCGTCGGGCGTCTGAATCGTCGCGTGCATGGCGTCGGCGTCCTGCCGGAAGTCGACGAGTTGGTGGGCGAACAGGACGTCCACGCCGGGCAGTGCCCGCGCCGCATCACCCAGCAGGCGCTCGAGCGTGTACTGGGAGATGCGCTCGTACGGTTCGCGCGGGTGCACGCCCGGCACGCCCTCCTCGGCGTGCCGCCGGGACTCGAGAATCGAGGGATACGACAGAACGGCGTAGGGCGGCTCGGTCAGCGACGGCCCCGCGTAGACGTCGAAGGGGGCGTCGAGCGGCCATCCCGCTGCCCGGATCCGGTCGGCGAGGTGGAGCCGTCCGAAGATCTCCATGGACCGCGCGTTCGCCAGGTCCATCTTCGGCAGGATTCCGGGGGTTGGGTTTCGCTCGATCAGTACGGTGCGGATGCCGCGCTGCCCGAGGGTGATGGCCAGGGTGAGTCCAACCGGACCGGCGCCGACGACCAGCACCTCGGTTTCGTCAGTCATGCCGCGTCCCTTCCGGAAGCCACCACCGGGTTGCTGAGGGTCCCGACGGCCGGGATCTCGATCTCCACGCGATCACCGGCCCGCAGCCAGGTCTGGGAGAGCGCGCCGATTCCGGCCGGCGACCCCGTGAGGATGGTGTCGCCGGGCTGCAGTCCGTAGATCTGCGAGATGTACGCGATGAGCTCACCGAAACCGAAGATCAGATCGGCCATGTCCAGCCGCTGCCGGACCTCGCCGTTGACCCGGGTCTGCAGCGTCAGCCGTGACGGCTCGGGAACCTCGTCGGCGGTGACGATCCAGGGGCCGAACGCGCCGGAGGAGAGAAAGTTCTTGCCGGCGGTGACCTGGTTCGAGTGCATCTGGAAATCCCGGAGGCTGCCGTCGTTGTAGCAGGCGTAGCCCAGGATGTACTCGGCGGCGTGGAGCGCTGTGACTCCGTGGCACGGCCGGCCAATGACCAGCGCGATCTCGCCCTCGTAGTCGAGCGACGCCGACACGTCCGGCACCACGACCGGCTGGTCGTGTCCGACGTGGCTGTGCGGGCTGCGCATGAACAGGCGCGGGTATCGCGGGTAGTCGCCGGGAACGCGGTTCATCAGTTCCGCCGTCTCCGCGAAGTGGCTCTTGGTGTTCAGCCCGATGCCGATGACATGGGTCGGGTTGGGGATCGGCGGCAGCCAGCTGACGTCCTCGAGCGCCCAGTCGCACGGTGCGCCGGCGAAGGCCTCGAGCACCCCTGGGCCGAGTCCGAAAGCGGACTTCAGGTCCGGGACTGGCAGTCGCGCCGACAGGTCGACCAATCCGGTGGCCGTGACGATCCCGAACCGTTCGCGTCCCCCGGCGGTGAAGCTGGCCAGTTTCATCGGCGTCCTCCCTTGCAACAAGAGCGATTGTAAACTTATTAGTTTATAAGAAGTCAAGGGGAGGTCGTAGCTCCTCGTCCGGCTCTCAGCCTGGTGAGGGTGGATACAATCTGACGAGTTCATAAGGAGGACCATGAGCGACAGCGGCCTGGGCGACGACTTTCCCGCCGCGCCGGTCACCTTCGACCCCGCGGTGCCGCTGCACCACCAGGTGTACCTGCATCTCCGCGGTGAGATCGCGGACGGCCTGTGGCAGGGCCGCGACGACTTTCCCGGCGAACGCGAGGTCGCCGAGCAGCTCGGGGTCAGCGTGATCACTAGTCGGGCGGCGCTGGACCGCCTGGCCAGCGACGGTTGGATCGAGCGGCGACGCGGCCGGCGCCCCCGGATTCTGTATCGACTCGAGTCGGCCGGCGATCCCGCGCCGGAGGCCGGGCCGAGCATGTTCGAGTTCGGCCCGTTCCGGCCGTACGCCTACCGGGTTCTGCTCGCCGAGACGCGTATTGCCCCCGCCGAGGCGTGCGCCGCGTTCGGTGTGCCCGCTGGTGAGCGGCTGTGGCAGTGCATGCGGTTGCGCAGTGTGGACGGGAGGTCGCACAGCGTCACCCACAACGTTCAGCACCCCGGTGTCGGCGAGCGGCACACCGCGGACCAGCTCGAACAGGAGCCGATGGTCCAACTGCTCACCCGGGCGGGCTACACCATTCACCGCCTCCGGCGCCGCGTCGGCATCCTGCACTCTCCCGCCCTGGTGACCGAGGCGCTGGGCCTCACGATCGCCGAGCAGGTACTGGTGACCACGTTCTCCTTGCACCACCCGGACGACAGCGTCCTCGAGTGGGTCCGCATCTACCTCCATCCCGACCAGTCCACCCCCGAAGAAACCATGGACTTCGCCACCGGGAAATGGTCCTCGGCGGAGCACATGTGACCGTTCTGAGCTGAGATCAGGTGCTTGGTCCGCACAGTGCGTCGGTGATCGCGCCCGCGACGAGGGCGCCGTACCGCTCGGGGGTCCAGCCGCGGAGCAGGACGAGGAGCTCGTAGAGCTCGACCGCGACGTAGGTCCAGAGCACGTCCGCGACCTCCTCGAGGGTGATCCCGGGGCGCAGGCCTTCGGTCTCGTGGAGGTGCCGGCCGAGGGTCGTCATGCCGGTCAGGCGCTCGTCCAGGAGTGTCTGCCAGGTCTCGCGCAGGGACTCGTCGTTGTGCCGGCCGTCGCGGATCAGGATCTGCACCTTCGCGGACCGGACCTGCCGGCGGACCAGCGAGTCGACGTACAGCGTGATCTTCCGGCGTACGTCGGGCTCGGCCGCGACCGCCTGGGCCTCGGGGCGCTGTGACATCGGAATCGACTCGTCGTCACCGGTGAGCACGTAGTCGAACACCGCCTTGGCGAGCGCGGCCTTGGTGCCGAATCCCTTGTAGACGCTCTCCGCCGAGACGCCGGCCCGGCTCGCTACGGCGCTGACCGTCGTCGCCTGGAACCCGTCCGCCTCGAAGAGCTCCTGGGCCGCGGCCACCACGGCGCGCCGACGCTCCCGGGCGCGCTCGCGACGGCCCGAGGTGTCGTACTGCCTCTTGACTTCCGCCATCCGCTGGACCGATCTTTTAGATACAGTTTAACTGTATCGAATTTAGGAGGCGCTATGCCGATCACCAAGGCGGGCGAGATCGCCGTCCGCAACATTGAGATCTGGGCCGAGGGGGAGCGGGCCCAGTTCGACGAACTGATCCACCCCGAAGCACGGAACTGGGAGGACGTCGTCGGACCGCCGGCCGGGCGCGCTCTGGGGCCGGCCGGGTTCTGGGAAACCGCGCTCTGGCTGCGGGCCGCGTTCGGGGTCGTTCGGTACGACATCCAGCATGTGGTGGCTGACGGCGAAATCGTGGCGGTGAAGCTGGTGATGTCGGGGCGGCAGGTCGGCACGTTCGCGCTGTACACCGAGAGCGGCGAGTTGGACCAGGTGTTTCCGTCGACGGGAAAGCCGTTCGCGAGTACACAGACGCACTGGTTCCGGATCGAGGATGGCATGGTCCGTGAGCACTGGGCCACCCGTGACGACCTCGGCCAGGCCAAACAGCTCGGCTGGCTGCCGCCGACCCCCGGCTACCTGTTCCGTATGGCCCGCGCCAAGTCCCGCGCCAAGCGCGCCTCGTAGTGATCGACCTGGTCGGCCCGGCGACGAATTACCTCCCGTCCAGCGACGACCCGGTGACCGCGGCCGAAGCCGAGTCGGCAGAACTAACGCCGTGTTTCGAAGTCGCCGAGCGAGCGCGCGACTTCGAAACACGGCCCTAATGCCGCGGGTCGTTGCCGGTGGGGAGCCGCAATAGCTGGTCCGCAGTCTTGCATGCCATCTTCTCCCGCACGCCGGCGGGGACGTCGAGCTGGTTGAACCACTCAATGCCCTCACGAGGGTCCGCGAACGGATAGTCGACAGAGAACATGATGCGATCCTCGCCGAACATCGCCCGCGTGAGCGCGAACTGGTCGTTGAAAAAGTAGCCGCTGGTCGTGTACCAGATGTTTTCGGTCAGGTACCGGCTGATCGGCTTGGGGAGATCCGCAAGGGGGTAAACCAGCCGGTCGAGCCGGTGCAGATGGAACGAGAGGCCCTCACCGAGGTGGCCGATGATGACCTTCAGACCCGGCAGCCGGTCGAACACGCCGCCGATGATCATCCGGACGATGTGCAGCGAGGTCTCGAAGTGCCAGGCGAAGCCGGCATTGCCGAGCATCTGGCCGACCCTCGGCGGGAAGGCGCCCTGGTAGTAAATGTCGGCGACGCGTTTCGGCGGTGGCGCCGGGTGCAGGTAAATCGGCACGTCCAGGCCCGCGGCAGCCTCGAGGATCGGTGTGAACTCGGGATCGTCGAGGAACCGGTCCCCGATCGTCCCAGCGATCATCGTGCCGACGAAGCCCAGCTCCCCGACTGCCCGTTCGAGCTCGGCGGCGGCCGCCGCGGGCCGCCCAACGGGCAGCGTGGCGAACGCGAAAAACCGGTCCGGGTGGACGCAGACCAACTCGTGAAGCTCTTCGTTGACGGCCCGCACGATGGGGATCGCGCTCTCGTCGAGGGCCTGCACCGGCGCCAGCGCCTCGGCGGCATCGTCCGGTCTTGGTGCTGGCAACAGCGCCGAGAGGACCTGCACGGAAATCCCGGCCGCGTCCATATCGGCGATCCGCTGGTCCACGCTCGGGAGCAGCTTGGCTCGTACCGGCTCCGACTGCCAACCCATGTAGTCCTTGGCACTGGGACGATTGACGTGCTCCTCCAGCGTGACAATGCGCATGATTCCCCACTTCCGAGAGGGCTGGCCGAATGGGGGCAGTGGCACAGCGGACGGGCGGCCTCGGGCCGGACCGGCCGGCTCAGGCGCGGGCGGTCACTTCCCGCTGGGCCTTCTCCAGCACGTCGACGAGGGCGGCGGGCTGGGAGAGAAACGGTGCGTGTGAGCATTCCAGCTCGACGACCGTGGTGGGTTCGGCGGACAGTGCGTCGATTCCGGCGGCCATCAGACGTTGCAGGGCCGGGGTGATGGCGTTGTCCCGGGTGCACACGACGTAGGTGTGCGGGAGCCGGCCGTACCGCTCCGCCGTCGGGTTGAGCGGCTCGACGCCGATCCCGATGGGGGCGTCCGGGGCGAGCATGGCGATCGCGGCGGTGGCCACCTCGGTCGGCACGTCGGCGTAGAAGGTCTCAATGAGGCCGGGGTGCCCGCTCGGGTCGCCGGTGTCCAGGCGCAGTGAGCCGACCCCGGCGGCGGCGTCGGCGGCCAGTTGGCGGTGCACCATCGAGCCGGCGTTCTCCGGCCGCTGGATGTATTCCCCCGTGTTGCGACCCCCGGTCGGCGCGAATGCGCTCACGTAGACCAGGCCCGCGACGAGTTCCGGGGCGAGTTCGGCCATCGCGGTGGCTACCGTGCCACCCATGCTGTGGGCCACCACCAGGCAGGGCCGGCCTCCGCCGATCCGGCGCACCTGTTCGACCAGCCGGGTGGCCGCCGAACTCACGGTCACCGCGGCGGAGGGGGCGGGCTCGGTGGCGTACGCGGCAGCGTCGAACGGCCGGCTCCAGCGCGCCGCCGGCGAGCGGGCATCGAGCCCGTGACCCGCCATATCGACCGCGACCGCGGCCAGGCCCCGGGCGGCGAGCTCCTCGGTCACCGGCGCCCAGCACCAGCTGCCGTGCCAGTATCCGTGCACCAGAACGATCGGGCCGAGAGTGGTCATGGAGTCCTCACTTCGTGGGCCGTACCGGCGGGTGAGTCCAGCAGGGCGTCGACGATCTCGGACGATGTGGCGACATCGCAGAGGACGGCCAACGCGCGGAGAGCGTGTTCGTGCGTCGCCGCGCTGTCGGCCGACGTCGCGTCAGAGGCGATGACGACGCGGTAGCCCAGGTCAACGGCCGCGAGCGCGCTCGACTGGACGGTGATGTGCGTGGATACCCCGGTCAGGACGACGGTCTCGATGCCTTGCCCCCGGAGTACTTCGTGCAGGCCGGTGCCGGTGAACGCGGAGACCCGGCCGGTGTCGAGCACCGTGTCGCCCTCCTCGGGGGCCAGTTCCGGCAGGATCTCGACGCCTCCGCCTCCGGCGAGGAACGCCCCGGCTGGCCGGATGCCTTCGAACAGCGGTGCATTCACGATGAGCCCGGGGTATCCGGGCTGGTAGACGATCCTGGTGTAGAACACGGGGACGCCGGTCTGCCTGGCCGCGGTCAGCACGCGCCTCGCGTGGCCGGCGGTTCCGGTTCGAGCGACTTCGCCGGCGAACCTTCCGCCGAAGGCGCCTCCCTCGCTGACGATGTCGTTGATCCAGTGCAGAGCAAGCACGGCGGTGGTGTTCCGGTCGAGATTCATCACGGCTTCGGCGATCTCCGTTGCAACGAGGTGCGGCTATATTCTCATATACATATAAGAAGTCAAGGCGCATAGCTCCGTTGCGTTGCTCCGTTCGGGGTATGCCAAGCTATAATCCACTGAGTACATAAGACGTATCGAATCGAGCGGAGGCGTCTGTGGCTGAGGTAACGATCACGACTGACCGCGGCGGCATGCCCGCCTATCTGTCGGAGCCGACCGGCCCGGGACCGTGGCCGGGTGTGGTGGTGATACACGACGTTCTCGGGATGACGGCGGACGTCAGGGCGCAGGCCGACTGGCTGGCCGCTGAGGGCTTCCTCGCGCTCGCCCCCAACCTCATGTACTGGGGCGGCCGGATGGCATGCATGCGGTCGACGTTCCGCGACCTGCGCGCCCGCCGCGGCCGCGCGTTCGACGACGTGGAAGCGGCCCGGGTGTGGCTGGCCGCCCGCGAGGACTGCACCGACCGGATCGGCGTCATCGGCTACTGCATGGGCGGGGCGTTCTCGCTGCTGTTGGCGCCGGGCCACGGCTTCGAGGCGTCCAGCGTGAACTACGGCGGGGTGCCCAAGGACGCCGAGAGCTTCCTCGACGGCGCCTGCCCGATCGTCGGCAGCTTCGGCGGCAAGGACACCTCGTTGCGCGGGGCGGCGGCGAAGCTGGACTCGGCGTTGACCGCGAACGGGGTCGCCCATGACGTCATGGAGTACCCGGAGGCGGGCCACTCGTTCCTGAACAACCACGAGCCCGGCGACATGCCAAGGATCTTCGTCGTAATGAGCAAGCTGATGGGCGCCGGCTACCACGAGGAGTCCGCGAGACACGCGCGCAAGCGCATCGTCGGCTTCTTCGACGCTCACCTGAAAGCCGGCCAGGACAGCTGACCCGGCAGCCGAGGGATGACATCCATCGAGGTGCGGTCGGTCGGGGGCCGGGTCGGCGGCTTCTTCGTGATGACGGTCGACGCCTTCCGGGCGATGGTCCGCCGGCCGTTCCAGGCGAGGGAGCTGATCGAGCAGGCCTGGTTCGTGGTCACCGTTTCGCTGCTCCCCACCTTCCTGATCAGCATTCCGTTCTGCGTGATCATGGTGTTCCAGATCAACCAGCTGCTGATCGAGATCGGTGCCTCCGATCTGTCCGGCGCCGGCGCCGGGCTCACCGTGGTCCGTGAGATCGGACCGGTGGTGAGCGTGCTCGTAGTGGCGGGCGCCGGCGGCACCGCGCTGTGCGCCGACCTGGGTGCCCGCGCCATACGCGAGGAGATCGACGCGATGGAGGTGATGGGCATCGACCCGATCCACCGCCTGGTGGCGCCCCGGGTGCTGGCCCTGTCCATCGTCGCGCTGGCCCTCAACGGCGTCGTGACGCTCGTCGGCCTCACCGGCAGCTTCCTGTTCTCGATCTTCGTGCAGAAGGCCAGCGCCGGGTTGTTCGTCGCCAACCTGACCCTGCTCACCGGGCTGAGTGACTTCCTGGTCAGCGAGTTCAAGGCGCTGGTGTTCGGCGTGTCGGCCGGCCTGGTCAGCTGCTATCTGGGGTTGACGGTGAGCGGCGGGGCGAAGGGTGTCGGCCAGGCGGTGAACCAGTCGGTCGTGTTCAGCTTCGCGCTGCTGTTCCTGGCCAACTCGCTGATCACCGGCGTGTTCCTGCAGTACCGCTGACCGGAGAGGTGGCACCGGGATGGACGGCCTGGCTCGGTTCGGCGAGCAGCTGGAGTTCTACGCACGCGGCTACGCCCATGCCCCGCTCGCGATCCGCCGATATCGCCGGGAGATCGTCCGGCTGGTCGCCGAGGTCGGCTTCGGCACCGGCGGGCTGGCGATCGTCGGCGGCACCGTGGTGATCGTCGTGTTCATGACCGCCGCCGTCGGTGTGGAGGTGGGGCTGCAGGGGTACAGCTCGCTCGCCAACATCGGGGTGGAGGCGTTGGCCGGGTTCGTGTCCTCGTACGCGAACACCCGTGAGGGCGCGCCGATCCTGGCCGGGATCGCACTGACCGCCACGGTGGGCGCCGGATTCACGGCCCAGCTGGGAGCGATGCGGGTGACGGAGGAGATAGACGCTCTCGAGGCGATGGCGATCCAGCCGGTGCCGTACCTGGTGACCACCCGGATCCTGGCCGGCATCATCGCTTTGGTCCCGCTCTACTGCATGGCGCTGCTGGGCTCGTTCACGGCCAGCCGGGTGATCGTGACGGCCGTCTTCGGCCAGGACGGCGGCACCTACGACCACTACTTCCGGGTCTTCCTGATCCGGTCGGACCTGCTGTGGTCGTTCGGCAAGGCCATCGTGATGGCGATCTTCGTGATCACCGTGCACTGCTACTTCGGTTTCACCGCGCGGGGCGGACCGGTGGGAGTCGGCGTCGCGGTCGGACGGGCGGTGCGGACCTCGCTGGTCGGGATCATGTTCGTGGACCTGTTGCTCGACCTCGCGATCTACGGTGGGCCGTCCTCGGTCCACGTGGCGGGGTGACCCGATGATCGACCGCCACAGCGCGATCGGGCTCGCTGGAGCCGCCGCGTTCCTTGCCGTGGTCGCGCTCTGCGTGGCCACCTACGCACAGGTGCTCACGCGGTCGGTGCCGGTGACGGTGCAGGCGGACCGTTCCGGGTTGCTGATGGACCCCGGTGCCATGGTCAAACTCAACGGGGTGGTCGTCGGCCGGGTCTCCTCGGTGCGGACCAACGGAGACGGCGCGGAGCTCGGCCTTGCGCTCGACGCCGGACTGGTGGCCCACATCCCCTCCGACGTCGCCGTGCACATCGTGCCGCCGACGCTGTTCGGCGCGAAGTACGTCCGGCTGCTGGTGGCCCCGATCGATACCGCCGCACCGATCGCGGCCGGCGCCGTGATCGACCGCTCCCGGGTCACCGTCGAGCTGAACGACACGTTCGCCCATGCCGTCCAGACGCTGGACGCGATGCCGGCGGTCAGCCTGAACGCCGCTCTGGGGGCGGCGGCCGGCATCCTGGACGGCCGCGGCGAGCAGCTGGGTCGGACGCTGGTCGACCTCAACACCTACCTGCGCGGGTTCAACCCGAGCCTGCCGGCGCTGGCCGCCGACCTGCCACCGATCGTGGCCACCACCGACCTGTACGCGGACGTGACCCCACCGCTGGCGGACACCATCCGCGACGGCGGCGCGGTGTCGGACACCCTGGTCCGGCGGCGCGACTCACTGGCGGCGTTGCTGGTCGGGTTGGACCGGGTGAGCGCCGACAGCGCCGATCTGCTGCGCGACACCGAGGACGGGCTGGCCGGCACGGTCAGCCGCTACGCTCCCACCGCCCGGCTGCTGGCCCGCTACTCGACCGCGCTGCCCTGCGTGCTCGGCGGCCTCACCAGGAACGCCAGCCTGATGCGCGTGGTGATGGGCAGCGCGGCACGCAACGCGAACCTGCTGGTGAACCTGGGCGCAGGCCGGGAGGCCTACCGCTATCCCCGCGACCTGCCGATCATCGCCGAGGCGGGCCCGCCGAGCTGCTACGGACTGCCCTCGGTGCCGGGGATCGTGCCGTTCCAGCGGTTCGACACCGGTGCCGACCCGCTCCCCGTGCGGCACGACAGCTTCGCTATCGGGCACCCCCCGGGCGGGCTGGCCCTCGAGGGGACCGGCAACTCCTCGACCGGGGGAAACCGCTGATGGCCCGCGTCCTGTTCGGCACCCCGGCGAAGCTGGCCGTGTTTCTCCTGCTCACCGCGGCGGCCGCCGTGTTCCTGGCGCAAACCCTGGCGGAGTCCCGAGGCGTGGGTGGCGAGCCCGAGACGCACGCGGCGGTCTTCTCCGACGCCTCGTATCTCACCGAGGGCAGCGACGTGCGGATCGCGGGTGTCTCGGTCGGAGCCGTCGACCGGGTGGCCGTGCAGCCGGACAACACCGTCCGAGTCCTGTTCCACACCGACCCGGGCACGCCGATGCCGGCCGACGTCCGCGCGGCGATCCGGTACAAGAACCTGGTCGGCGACCGGTATCTCGAACTGCGCGACGGACCCGGTCCGGCCAGTCCCCAGCTGCCCGCCGGGGCCACCATCCCATTGGCGAACACCACGCCCGCCTTGGACCTGGACGTGCTGGTCGGAGGCTTCAGACCGCTGTTCCAGGCGCTGAGCCCGGAACAGGTCAACCAGCTTTCCGGCGAGCTCATCCAGGTTCTGCAGGGCGAGGGCGGGACGGTCGCCACCCTGCTGTCCTCGATCGGCTCCCTCACCGCCACCCTCGCCGATCGGAACACGGTGATCGCGGACCTGATCGCAACCCTGAACACCGCGATGGGCACCGTCGACGCCCGGGATGCCCAGCTCTCCCAGACCTTGGACCAGCTGCAGCGGCTGGTGTCCCAGCTCGCGGCCGAGCGGGACCCGGTCGGTGCCGCGGTCACCCACCTCAACCGGCTCAGTGTGCAGGCCAGCGACCTGGTGCGCGACACCCGCCCGGACATCGCCGCCGACATCGGCCATCTCGGCGCGGCCTCCGACACCCTCAACCGGCATCGGCCCCAGGTCGACGGCTTCCTGGGGGGCTATGGGCCGCTGCTGTACAAGATGCGCTCGACCTTCGCCTACGGCGACGTCGGTTTCGCCTACTTCTGCGACGTCCGGGCGAAGGTGCTCGACCCGTTCGGGCACCCGGTGTACGGCCCGTGGCTGCGCAGCGAGGAACACCGCTGCAACGGACAACCGAACCAACCAGGGCGGGACGGTCCCCGATGAGATACACCGGCGAGTCCACGGCCTCCCTGGCCAGGATCGGCGTCCTCGGCGCGGTCGCCCTGGTCGGTCTCGCGTTCCTCGTGCTCAGCTGGCCCCGGGTCACCGACCTGTTCGGCGGGCGGCAGTTCACGGCGGCGTTCGCCGAGGCCGGCGGCATCAGCCCGGGAGACCCGGTGGTGGTGTCCGGTGTCGAGGTCGGTCGGGTCACCGGCGTGGGGCTGGCCGACGACGACGTCGACGTCCGTTTCCAGGTCTCCGATGAGTCCGTCCGGCTCGGCGACCGGACCGGCGCGGCGATCAAGGCAAAGACCGCGCTCGGGCGCAACGTGCTCGCGCTGAGCAGTGCCGGCGTCGGCTCGCTGGCCGACGGCGCGATTATCCCGACCGAGCGCACCACCCCCGCCTACGACATCACCGAGGCCCTGTCCCACCTCACCCGCGACCTCACCGCCGTCGACACCGGCGAAATGGCCGTCTCGTTCGGCGCCCTGTCCGAGGTGCTCGACTCCTCCGCCCCCCAGCTGCGTCCGGCGCTGGACGGCATGACCCGGTTGAGCCAGGTGATCAACGATCGGGACACCCAGCTCAGTGAGCTGCTCGAGCACACGGCGGGGGTCACCGCGGTGCTCGCCGCACGCGACGGGCAACTGCGTGCCCTCATCGCCGACGGCGAGGCACTGTTCACCGAGCTGAACCAACGCCGCGACGACCTCGGCGAGCTGCTGCGCAGCACCACCGAGCTGGCCGACCAGCTGCGCGGGCTGGTTGTGGACAACCGGGCACAGCTCGGACCGGCGCTCGACGAGGTCAACCACCTGCTCGACACGCTGCGCACGAACAAGGCGAACATCGACAAGATCCTGACCGAGGCGCCCACCACCGTCCGGCAGGTCGGCGAGTTCGACTCGGCCTTCCCGGGCTGGAGCTTCAACGCCCCGAACGTCTCGCCCCCGACGAGCTTCCTGCCGTTGCTGCCCTCCCTGATGTCCGGCGGTACCCGATGAGCCCCCTCGTCCGCCGGCTCGCCGCCGGGCTGGCGGTGGCGCTGCTGGCCGCGATCGCCTGGGTCGGCTCCGGCTTCCTGGCACGACCGGTCCACGTGACCGCCTACTTCGACCGGGCCTCCGGTCTCCACCCCGGCTCCAAGGTGACCGTCCTGGGTGTTCGGGTCGGCACCGTCGAGTCGGTCACCCCGGCCGGCGACCCGGTCGCCGTCCGGCTCAGCTACGACCGGAACCGGAAGGTGCCCGCCGATGCGATGGCCGTGATCGTCGCCCCGAGCCTCGTCGCCGGGCGATACGTCCAGCTCGCTCCGGTCTACCGCGGCGGCCCGACCCTGGCCGACGGGGCCACGATCCCGCTCGAGCGCACGGCCGTGCCGGTCGAGTGGGACCAGATCAAGGAGCAGCTGGTCCGGCTGGCCGGATCGCTGGGACCCGACTCCGCCCACCCACGCGGAGCCTTGAACGACGTGATCCGCGGCGCGTCCGGGGCGCTGTCCGGCAACGGGGCCGCGCTGCGCGACTCGATGACGCAGCTGTCCCGCGCCACCGGGGCGCTGGCCCGGGACGGCGGCAACCTGTTCGCCACCGTCCGCAACCTCAACGACGTCGTCGCCGCGCTCAACCACAACTCCGACCAGGTGCGGGGGTTCTCCGCCCAACTGGCCGGCGTCGCCTCGGTACTCGCCGACAACCGCCGCCAGCTGGCCCAGGTGCTGGCCTCCAGCGATGCGGCGTTGGTCGACATCACCTCGATCGTGCACGACAACAAGCAACAGCTCGGCACCAGTGTCGACGGATTGGCCAGTCTCGCGCGACAGCTCGCCGACAACCAGGTCAATCTGGCCAACACCCTGCACCTGCTGCCCGGCATGCTGGGCAACTTCTACAACGCGTACGACCCGGTCAGCGGCGGGTTCGCCGGACGCGTCTCGCTGACCTTGTTCGCCAACCTCGCCGACAGCTCGTGCCAGTCGGCGTATTCGCTCGGGATGCCGCTGGGCAGGTGCCGGGCACTGCTGTCCCCGCTGCTCGACCGGTTCAACTCCGAAGGTCTGGTGAGGGCCAACCCGCTGGTGCAGAACGGCGCGGCCAACCAGCAGGGCGGCGGCCGGTGAACGGGCGCTCCGTCAGCAGATCGTTGACCGGGCTGCTCGTGATCCCCGCGCTGTCGCTCACCACGATTGCGCTCGGCGGGTGTGGGTACCGGGGCTTGAACTCCGTGGTGCTGCCTGGTGGCGCCGGTACCGGGGGCGGTTCCTATGTCGTTTCCGCCGAGTTCGCCACGGCCGGCAATCTGGTGCCGAACTCCGAGGTCAAGGTGGACGACGTCACGGTCGGAACGGTGCGTGCGGTCACCCGGGGAGACTGGCACGCCCGGATCATCCTCGGCCTCGACCCTTCGGTGGACCTGCCGGCGAACGTCACCGCGGGCATCGGGCAGAAGAGCCTGCTCGGCTCGACGTACGTGGAACTGCGTCGCCCGACCGCCGAGCCGGCGGCCGGGCGGCTGCGTGGCGGCGACGTCATCCCGCTGAGCAGAACGTCGAAGTACCCGGACACCGAGGAGCTGTTGGCGGCGCTCTCGCTGTGGCTCAACGGCGGCGGCCTGCAGCACGTCCAGACCATCTCGGTCGAGCTCAACAAGGCGCTCGGCGGGAACGAGCCGCAGGTACGCGAGCTGCTGGGCAACCTCGCCACCACGATGCGCAGCCTGGACCAGCAGCGTACCCAGCTCGTCGCCGTGATCGACGCCCTGGACCGGCTGGGCACCCGGCTCGCCGCGCGCAACGACGATCTGGGCAGGGGCATCGAGAAACTCGGGCCCGGAATGGCGGTGCTCAACCAGCAGCGGACCGCGCTGACCGACGCGATCAAGGCGCTGGACGCGTTTTCCGTCGTCGGCCTCCGGGTGATCCACAGCTCGGGTGACGGCCTGCGCGCGAACCTGCGCGACCTGCGCCCCGTGCTGGCACAGCTGCGGCGCTCGGGCAACGACCTGCCCAACTCCCTGGACATCGCGGGATCCCTGCTGTTCCCGATCAGCGTGGCGGACCGGGTCATCAAGGGCGACGCGTTCAGCTCCTCCCTCACCCTCGACCTCACCCGGATCGCGGGCCGGCTGCCCGGACCGATCCCGCCCCCGCTCCCGGTCGCCGCGCCGAAGAAGGGCCGCTGACCATGTACACCCGACTGGTCAGGGGCCAGCTTCTCGCGTTGAGCATCCTCACCGTGCTCGCGGTCGGCGTCGTGGGCATCAGATACATGGACCTGCCCGGGATGTTCGGAGTGGGTGTGTACCCGGTCATCGTCCAGTTCAGCAGTGCCGACGGCCTCTACCCCGGCGGTGACGTCACCTACCGGGGCGTCCCGGTGGGAAAGATCGAGAAGATCGGGTTCGGCCCGGGCCGGACCGCACAGGTACGCCTCACCATCCAGGACGACGTCCGTATCCCGGCCGCGGTCACCGCGCGCGCGGTCAGCATGTCCGCTGTCGGGGAGCGGTCCGTGGATCTGGTCCCGGCCGGCCGTGGCGGGCCGGACCTGGCTCCCGGAGCGGTGGTCCCGGTGGGGCGGAGCGTCGGCCAGATACCGGAGGCCGAGATCCTGAGCAGCTCGGACGCCCTGTTCAACTCGGTGCCCAAGCGAGAGCTCTCGCAGCTGCTTTCGGAGCTGACCACCGGTTTCGGCCAGGGCTCCCGCGACTTCGGTCCGCTGCTGGACGCCACCCGGGCGCTGGTCGGCGAATCGCAGGTCAACCTGCGGCCCACCCGGGAGCTGCTGGCCGGCCTGCGGCCGTTCCTGCGCACGCAGCTCGCCACCTCGGACGATCTGCGTGCGTGGAACCGGGACCTCGCCACCGTTATCGGCCAGCTGCGGGCCAGCGACGCCGACGTGCGGACCCTGCTCACCGAGGGGCCGAGGGCGACCGACGAGGTCGTCGACCTGGTCAAGCTCTTCCGGCCCGGGCTGCGGCCGATGCTGGACGACTTCGCCGACGCCGGGCGGATGCTGCCCACCTACCTCCTAGGCATCCAGCAAGTACTGGTGATCTACCCGGCGATCGTCGCCGCCGTGCAGTCGTCCGCCACGGAACCCGGCACCGAACCCGGCACGTTCCACATGAGCCTCGGGACCAACTTCAACGAGCCGCCGCCGTGCTACGCCGGGTTCATGCCGATAGACCGAGCCCGCGACCTCCGTATCGAGACGCCCCCGGCCAGTCTCCCCGGCGACCTCTACTGCAAGGTTCCGCACGCGGATCCGCGTGACCCACGCGGCGCGCGCAACACGCCGTGCCTCAACGCACCGGGCGTCCGGGCCGCCAGCGTCGAGGAGTGCCTCGGGCGGCCGATCGGCTCGATGCGCCATTTCGGGACCGCCCCACCCACACGCGATCGCTGAACCACCGCCGGTGCTTCCCGTTCGACGTGAGAGCCGGTAACGTGGCGACCCTAGACGGGGACCAACGGTCCGTAATGCGGACCGATACCCACGGCCGGACGGCTGGCCGCGATGCCACGTCTCTGGTCGCGTCGTGATCCGAGTCGTCGGTCCGCTTATGGGTCCGATGGCGGGACTCGACGCTCACACAGGGAGTGGCGATGACATTGAGGCCGGGACCGACCGGTGTCGCCGGCCGGTTCGTCATGGCCGGCGGCAGTGAGCACCATCGGATGCTTATCGGTGGCGCGTGGGTCGACGCGGCATCGGGGGAGACCTTCGACGTGGCGGACCCCGCAACCGGGGTGGTGATCTGCTCCGTTCCGCGTGCGGCCGAGGCCGACGTCGAGACGGCCGTCGCCGCCGCGCGCGGCGCGTTCGCGAGCTGGCGCGTCTCGACCCCACGGGAGCGGTTCCGCGTGCTCGCCGGGGTCGCCGACACCATCGAGGCGGAGGCGGATGTCATCGCCGTCCTGGCCGCGCGCGAGACCGGGAACGCGCTGCGCACCCAGTCCCGGCCCGAGGTCGTGCAAGCGGCGATGTTCGCCCGGTACTTCGCGGGCACCGCGGCCGAGCTCACCGGCGTGACGACACCGATCAGCGCCGATCTCCTCAACTACACGGTCCGGGAGCCGCTCGGCGTGGTCGCCGCGGTGATCCCGTGGAACACCCCGGTCGTGCTGGCGACCCTGAAGATCTCCGTGGCGCTCTGTACCGGCAACACGATCGTCCTGAAGGCCGCGGAGGACGCCCCGCTCGCCACGCTGCACATTGCCGATATCTTCCGCCGCCACGCGCCGCCCGGTGTGGTCAACGTGCTGACCGGCTACGGGCCGCGGTGCGGCTCGGCACTGACGGGCCACGCCGACGTGGACAAGCTGTCGTTCACCGGATCGATCGCGGTCGGCCGGGAGGTCATGCGGGTGGCCGCGGAGCGGGTGCTGCCCGTGTCCCTGGAGCTCGGCGGGAAGAACCCGGCCATCGTTTCCCCGACTCGGACAGCGAGGAGGTCGCCCGCGGGGTCCTGGCCGGTATGCGGTTCGGCCGCCAGGGCCAGTCGTGCACGGCGGGGTCTCGGCTGTTCGTCCACGAGGACGTCTTCGAGTCCTTCGTAAGCCGGCTGGTCGAGTTGGCTGGGGCACTGCGGGTGGGGGACCCGCTCGATCCCGCAACCGACATGGGATCGCTGATCAACCGCACCCAGTACGAGCGGGTCCGCCGGTACGTGGCCGCCGCGGTCGCCGAGGGCGCGACGCCGCGGCTCGGGCCGTGCCGGATCCCGCGGGTAGCTCGGCCGGCTACTTCATGTCGCCCATCATCCTCACCGACGTCGATCCGACCTGGCGAGTGGCTCGCGAGGAGGTCTTCGGTCCGGTCCTGGTGGTGATCCCGTGGCGAAGGCGGGCCGAGGTCGTGGCGATGGCCAACGACAGCCACTACGGGCTGGCGGCCTACGTGTGGTGCCGCGACATCGGGATGGCGCTGCGGACGGCGCATGCGATCGACAGCGGCTGGGTCCAGGTCAACCGCGGCCTCGGCCAGCTTCCCGGCTTGACGTACGGGGGCTTCAAGGAGAGCGGGCTCGGGGCCGAGTGCTCGAGCGAAGCCGCGATCGCCGCCTATACCCGGATCAAGACCGTCACCGTCGGTCTGTGACCGAACCGGACGGACGCGAGCAGGAAGGGACCTGTGCATGAGACTGATCGGATACGCCGGAGACGGGGTGCGGCGGATCGGCCGGCTCGACGGCGATGTGGTCACGCCGATCGCGACGACGGAGGACTTCTACGACGGCCCGTACGCCGCGCTCGACAGCCGGGCGGTGCCGGAGTCGGCGCGGCCGCTGTCGGAGCTGGTCGCGGTTCGTGCCGGTGGGAGCCCGCGTGTTCTGCGTGGGTATCAACTATCTCGCACATGGTGAGGAGGCGATGCGCACCGGCGGTATCGAGCTCCCGAAAGTACCGATGATCTTCGGTCGGTGGGAGAGCACCCTGGTCGTGGACGGGGCGCCCGTCCCGGTCCCGCCGAACGAGCCCGGCCTGGACTGGGAGGGAGAGCTCGCGGCGGTGATCGGCACTCCCGCCTTCGGCGTAGCGGAGTCGGACGCGCTGAGGCACGTCCTCGGCTACACGGCCTTCAACGACCTCAGCGCCCGGCGCAAGCAGCTGGAGACGACGCAGTTCACCCTCGGGAAGAACGCCGACCGCAGCGGACCGATCGGACCGGTGCTGGTCACCACCGACGAGCTGCCCGATCCGGCCGGGCTCTCCCTGCGGACCCGGGTGAACGGGGAGACCGTGCAGGATGGCAACACCGGGGACATGATCCACGACCTCGCGCGGGTCATCGCCTACATCAGCGACACGGTGACGCTGCTGCCCGGTGACGTCATCGCCACCGGCACGCCGGCCGGTGTCGGAGCAAGCATGGACCCGCCCCGCTTCCTCACCGACGGCGACGTCGTGGAGGTCGAGATCGAGGGGATCGGCGTGCTGCGCAACCCGATCGTCTCCCGATCGCCGTGACCGGCGACATCGCCTACGTCGCGTCCATCGACACCGGCACCAGGTTCAGCCTCGGTGCCAGGACGGTCGTCGCCGGTCTCACCAGGACGCCATCTCCCGGCCCGCTGTCTGCGCGGCCGCCTTCACCTTCTCGCCGTAGAATTGGTAGATGTCCGGTCGGATCCTGGTGACCGGTCCCGAGACGCTCATGGCGGCCACCGCACGCCGGCCCTCGGGGCGGATGGCCGCGGCTACCGAGGCGACCCCGTCGGCCGCCTCCTCGTCGGCCACGGCGTAGCCCCGCTCGCGGACGAGCTTGAGTTCCACCAGCAGCGCATCGGGATCGGTCTTGGTGTTGCGGGCACGTGCCGCAAGATCGTGCTCGAGGTAGGCGCGGACCTCCTCGTCCGGCAGGCACGCCAGGATGGCCTTGCCGTTCGACGAGGCGTGCAGCGGCAGCCGGCTGCCGATCGGCCGGACGGCGCGGACCGGATGGGTGCTGTCGAGCCGCTCGATGAGGACGACCTCGTCGTCCTCGGGCACCGCGAGGTGGATGGTCTCCAGGGTGTCGGCGTGCAGCCGGGCGAGGCTGGGCAGCGCCGCGTTGCGCAGCCGCGCGTAGTCGCCCACGCGCTGTGCGAGGATCCGGGCGCGCTCGCTGAGCACCCACCGGGTGATGTCCTGGCCGTCCGCCCGGATCCAGCCGATCTCGGCGAGGACGGCGAGGCTGCGCTGGACCGTGGCCTTGGGCATCTCCAACCGGCGGGCAAGCTCGCTGAGCCCGACCGGTTGGTGGTCCGCGACCGCGTCGAGTACCTGGAACGCGGTCTTGACACTTCGCATGCTCCGACCTCCTGGTGTGCGTGCCGGTCCAGCATGCCAGCTAGGCGGCGGGTTGACACCCGCCTAGGTCCCTTCTAGCGTCTCACTATGCGGTCCAGCGAACCGTAATACGAACCGGTCGGAGAAGAAATCGTGTCGAACAAGACTCGCGATGGTGGCGCACCGGGGAAGGCGTTCCTCGCGGGGGTGCGCGTCCTGGAGATCACCGGCGCGCTCGCCGGTCCGTACTGCACGACGATCCTGGCCGACCTCGGTGCCGAGGTGATCAAGGTCGAACCGGTGGCCGGCGACGGCCTGCGGCGCCGGGTCGTCGGTCCCGAGCGACGGTCCATGCCGTTCGATCTCGTCCATCGCGGCAAGGGCAGCCTCGCGGTCGACATCAAGCACCCGGACGGGCAGGCGATCGTGCGCCGGCTCGCGCGGTCCAGCGACGTGCTGGTGGAGAACTTCCGGGTCGGCGCGCTGGCCAGGCAGGGGCTGGGATACGAGGACCTCCGGTCGGACTGCCCGGACCTGGTCTACTGCTCCATCTCCGGGTTCGGCCAGCACGGCCCGATGCGGGACGCGAAGGGCATCGACCTGATCGCCCAGGCCTACGGCGGCCTGATGAGCGTGACGGGTTCGGCGGACGGCGAGCTGGCCAAGGCCGGGTACCCGGTGTCCGACCTCGGGAGCGGCATGTGGGGCGCCATCGGGATCCTCGCCGCACTCCTGCGCGCCCGCGCCGGGGGTGGCGGCGCGCACATCGACGTCGCGCTCGCCGACGCCGTCGCGTCGTGGTCGGTCTGGGAGGTCGCCGACTACCTCGGGACGGCGGTGCCCCCCGGTCCGCTCGGTACCGCGCACCGGCTCGCTGCCCCGTACCAGGCCTTCGAGTGCTCCGACGGCCGCACACTCGTCGTCGGGGCGGTGGACCGGTCGTGGCCGGCGCTCTGCCGGCTGCTGGACATCGATTTGACGTCCGATCCGCGCTTCGCGAGCGAGTACGAGCGGTTCGTGCACCGCGCAGAGCTCGCCGGGCTGCTGCAGGAGCGGTTCGACAAGCGCCCACGGGACGACTGGATGGCCCGCCTGCACGACGCCGGCATCCCGTGCGGACCCGTGAACACCATCGACACGATGCTCGACGACCCGCAGTACGCGGCCAGGGAGATGTTCCCGCGCGACGCGGAGCGCTTCGGTCACGCGCGGATCGTGAACACCCCCATCGTGTCCGACGGCGCCCCTCGGGCGAGCCGGCGCGCGCCCGTCGTCGGCGCCGACACGTCCCGGTTGCTCCACGAGCTGGGCTACGACCGAACGCGCGTCGACCAGCTGGTCGCGGACGGGGTGGTCCAGGTCGCGCCGGGCGTTGTTGAGCGGGCTGTCGGATGAGCGGGATCGCAACCACCGTGGGCGAGGGGATCGGGCACCTCGTGCTCGCCGACCCGGCCCGGCGCAACGCGCTGTCGGTTCAGCTGATGCACGATGCCGCGCAGGCGCTGGACGGGTTCTCCGCCGATCCCGCCGTGCGCGTGGTCGTCGTGTCCGGACACGGCACGGACTTCAGCGTCGGCGCCGACCTCCGCCAGCTCGCCGGCGACCGCCGGCAGGCGATTCCCGAGGCGGCGGCCAGGCTCTTCCGCGGCCTGGAGGCGTTCGACCGCCCGATCATCGCCATGATCCGCGGCTACTGCCTCGGCGCGGGGGTCGCCGTCGCGCTCCGCGCCGACCTGCGCATCGCCACGCCCACCAGCGTCTTCGGTATCCCCGCGGCCCGGGTCGGCATCGGCTACCCGATACCCGAGGTGCGCACGCTCGTCCGCGCGGTCGGCACGGCGGCGGCCGCGGACCTGCTGCTCACCGCTGGGCGCATCGACGGCGTCGAGGCGCATCGGATCGGGCTGGTCACACGGCTCGCCGCCGCCGACGACCTCGACGCCGCCACGCTGTCGGTCGCGGAGGCGATCGCGTCGAACGCGCCGTTGTCGGTCCGGGCGGCGAAGGCGACGATCGCCGCCGTCGCCGATCCGGACCGACCTGAGGCGCGGCAGCGGGCCGGGGAGCTGCTCGATCTGTGCGCCGACTCCCGTGACGCGCGGGAAGGGGCGCGGGCGATCATCGAGAAGCGCGGGCCGGTCTTCCTCGGGCGCTGACCCGGCCGCTCGGCACCTCACCGCAGCCTTGTCGATGGGATTCCCGATCAGCGGGTGGGTGAGCGGTCGTCACTGACGACGACCCCGCCGTGACGCCGCTCGACCTCCCGGATTCCGGTCCGCGGAGCCGCCCCAAGGAACGATCGCGGACATCGATGCCCGGGAGAACCATCGCGGGGTCGGTCATGGCCGCCTCGATCCGGGTGGAGCGCCGATGGCACTAGAATAACGATTTTCTATTGACATATCGATAAGAGTGGTCTACTTTTGCCTCACCGCTGCGGCGGCCGTCGGCACCTGCCGGCCTGGTCGAACCCCCAGGTACCGCCGCAGAGCCGAAGCCGGAAGGGGGGTGTCCCCGTGCGCACTGGCTCTCTCTCGACGGTCTCACCCAGATCAACACCGCTGCCGCGGAGCGGCGGTTCCCGTTCTGAGCAGCACACGAGAAAGGACCCGGGTCCATGGCCCTGCACGGACTGACCTCGATCACCCTCGGCGTGCCCGACGTCGAAGCAGTGTCGGGCTACTACGAGGCGTTCGGGCTGGAACCGACGCACACCGACGACGAAGGAACGAAGCGCGTCTTCGCCACGGCCGACGGCGGTGACCAGCTGACCCTTGTGCCCGTGCCGCGCCGGCGGCTGCTCAAGATCGCCATCGGCGCCGATGATCCGGACGACATCGGCCGCATCGCCGCCAACCTGTCCGCGCTCGACGTCGAGTTCGACCAGGCGGAGGGGCGGCTGCGGGTGCAGGACCCGAACTCGGCGCTGAACGTGACGATCGCGGTGGCGCCGCGGATCGTCCAGACGGCGGCGAAGCAAGAGCCCTACAACGGCCCCGGCCGGCCCGATCGGGCCAACCGACGCGCTCCCGGCATCGAACGGGAGGGCGCGGTGCGCCCGCGCCGGCTCGGCCACGTGGTCGTCGGCTCGCTCGACCAGGAGGCCTCGCAGCGGTTCTTCACCCAGGGGCTGGGTTTCAAGGTCACCGACCACGCGCCCGGGCTGGCGTCGTTTCTGCGGTGCAGCACCGACCACCACAACCTGCTCGTGCAACAGGCCCCGGTGAACTTCCTGCACCACACCGCGTGGGAGGTCAACGACGTCGACGAGGTGGGCCGCGGCGCCACCGCGATGCTCGAGGGGCATCCCGAACGGCACGTGTGGGGCCTGGGCCGCCACCACATCGGCTCCAACTTCTTCTGGTACCTGAAGGACCCGGCGGGCAACTTCTCCGAGTACTACTCGGACCTCGACTGCATCGTCGAGGACGCGCTGTGGGATCCGGCGGTCGTCGAGGGCGCCCGCGGGATCTACAACTGGGGCCCGCCGATCCCGCCGTCCTTCATCCAGCCAGAGGACCTGGCCGCGCTGATGACCGACGCGCACAGCGCCGGCTGATCGGGGGGATTCGTCATGCGCATCGCCAATGTCAGGGGCCGCCTCGCCATCCTGCGCGAGGACCTTGCCGTCGACGTCGAGACCGCGAGCAGCGGCAGGTTCGAGTCCGACCCCGACGCGATCTACCGGGAGTGGGACAAGTTCCTCTCCTGGGCCGAAGGCGCCGCACCGGACGGCGGCTCGCCGGTCGCGCCGGGCGACTTCGGCGCTCCGCTGCTGTGCCCGGCCCAGGTCTTCGGGATCGGCCTGAACTACCGCGACCACGCGGCCGAGTCCGGCGTCGCCGTACCCGAGCAGCCCGCTGTGTTCACCAAGTTCCCGACCTGCCTCACCGGCCCCACGGCCGCCGTCGCGCTGCCCAGCGCGACCGTCGACTGGGAGGTCGAGCTGGTCGCCGTGATCGGCCGTCGGGCTGAGCACGTGCCGGAGGAGAAGGCTTGGTCGCACGTCGCGGCACTGACCGCCGGGCAGGACATCTCCGAGCGCGCCGTCCAGCTGGCCGGCCCGGTGCCGCAGTTCTCGATGGGCAAGTCCTTCCCCGGATTCGGTCCGATCGGGCCGTGGCTGGTGACGCCCGACGAACTGGCCGACCCGGACGACCTGGAGCTGGGCTGCTCGGTGGACGGGCGGGTGCTGCAGCGGGCGCGCACCAAGGACATGATCTTCTCGGTGCCGGCGCTCGTCGCGCGGCTGTCGGCCGTGCTCCCGTTGCTGCCCGGCGACCTGATCTTCACCGGCACCCCGCCCGGGGTCGGGATGGCCCGTACGCCGAAGGAGTTCCTGCGGCCCGGCACGACGCTGGACAGCTACGTCGAGGGTATCGGCGAGCTGCACAACCCGATTGTCGCGCCCGATGGTCGCTGAACCGATCCCGATCTGGACGCCGGATGCCGAGGGCGTCGCGGACGCTCGGGTCACCGCGTTCGCCGAGGCGTTGCGGGGGCGCGGCTACACCGGTTCGACCTATCTCGACCTGTGGCGCTGGTCGATCGCGCACCTCGACGAGTTCTGGGCGGCGGTGTGGGAGTTCTTCGACGTGCGGGCGGAGACGCCGTATACAGCCGTGCGGCGCGGTTCGGGGATGCCGTACGTGCAGTGGTTCCCCGGCGCGCGGCTGAGCTACCCGGAGCACCTGCTGCGCGGGCGGTCCGACGACGACGTGGCGCTCGTCGACGTCCGGGAAGGCGCCGATGACGGGCCGATCGGCCGGGACATCACCGCGGCCGAGCTACGGGCCCGGGTCGCGGCCTTCGCGCGCGAGCTCACCGGGCTGGGAGTGCGGCCGGGGGACCGGGTCGCCGGGTTCCTGCCGAACATCCCGGAGGCCGTGATCGCCCTGCTCGGCGCGGCGAGCGTCGGGGCCGTGTGGTCGGTATGCGGCCAGGAGTACAGCCCGTCGGCCGCGGCCACCCGGCTCGCCCAGCTCGAACCGGTGGTGCTCGTGACCGCCGATGGGTACCGGTACGGCGGCCGCACGCACGACCGCCGGGCGGCCGCGGCGCGGCTGCGGGCCGCGCTGCCCACCGTGCGCGCGACCGTCATGGCCGAGCGGGTCGGCGCCGGCCCGTTCGACGGCGCCCGGCCATGGCCGCACCCGGTGGCCACCGACCGGTTCGCCCCGGCCGCGCTGCCCAGCGAGCACCCGCTCTGGGTCGTGTGGTCCTCCGGCACCACCGGGCGGCCCAAGGGCATCGTCCACAGCACCGCCGGAATCGTGCTCGAACACCTCAAGACGATGGGTCTGGCGCTGGATATCGGGCCCGGCGACACGTTCTTCTGGCACACCTCGCCGAGTTGGATGGTGTGGAACTACCTGGTCTCCGTGCTGCTGTCCGGTGCCCGCATCGTCACCTACGACGGCAGCCCCACCCATCCCGGCCCGGACGCGTTGTGGCGGATCGCGGCCCAGTACCGGGTCACGCTGCTCGGCACCAGCCCGGGCCACCTGCTGGCGTCGGCGCGCGCGGGGCTCGATCCCGGCAAGGCGCACGATCTCGGCGCGCTGCGCTCGGTCGGCTCGTCCGGCTCGGTGCTGCCGCCCGAGGCCTATCACTGGGTCGCCGAGCACGTCGGGCCGGAGGTGCGGGTCAACTCCACCACCGGCGGCACCGACGTCGTGACTTCCTTCGCCGGCGGCGGCCCGACCGTCCCGGTGTGGCCCGGTGAGCTGTCCGCGCCGGCACTCGGCGTCGCCATCGACGCTTGGGACGCCGACGGCCGGCCGGTCCGCGACCGGGTCGGGGAGCTCGTGGTGACCGAGCCGATGCCGTCGATGCCCAGCAGGTTCTGGGACGACCCCGGCGGCGAGCGGTATCGGCAGGCCTACTTCGCCACCTATCCCGGCGTGTGGCGGCACGGCGACTGGATCACGATCACCGACCGCACCTCGGTCATCGTGCACGGCCGCTCCGACGCCACCCTCAACCGCAACGGCATCCGCATGGGCAGCGCCGACATCTACCGCGCCATCGAGCCGCTCGCCGACATCGTGGACAGCCTCGTCGTCGGCGTCGAGCAGGCCGACGGCGGCTACTGGATGCCGCTGTTCGTCAGCCTCGCCGATGGCCGCGCGCTCGACGACGAGCTGCGCGCGGCGATCGCCGCCGCGATCCGCCGCGACGCGTCCCCCACCCACGTACCCGACGAGGTGATCCACGTGCCGACCATCCCGCGCACCCTCACCGGCAAGCGCCTCGAGATCCCGGTCAAGCGGATCCTGCGCGGCGCGCGGCCCGCCGACGTGGCCGATCCCAGGACCATCGATCCGCCGGACGGCCTGGCGCTGTTCGTCGGCTTCGCCAAGGAGGCCGCGTCGTGATCGCCCCCGCGATCCTGCTGCCGACCACCGGGAGCTGGGCGCAAGTGCGCAAGCACGCCGCGCTGGCCGACCGGTTGGGGTACTCGGCGATCAACTGCTCGCACATCTCCGCGCGTGACTCGTTCACCACCTTGGCCGGGCTGGCCGACGTCGCCCCGCGCGCCGACCTCGGCGTCGCTGTGGCGCCGATCTACCACCGCACACCGGCGTCGATGGCCCAGACGGCGGCCACGGTCGACGACGTCACCGGCGGTCGCTTCCGGCTCGGCCTCGGCGTCGGCCATCGGGTCACGATGGCGAACTGGCACGGGCAGGAGATCGGGTCCCCGCTCACCGAGATGCGCGAGTACGCCGGCCTGGTGCGGGCGCTGCTGGCCGGCGCGCCCGCGACCACGGGCGAGCGCTGGCGGTCCACGTTCGCCTTCGCGGGCTTCACGCCGCGCCTGGACCTGCCCATCTACCTCGCCGGGCTGTCCGTGGGCATGCTGGCGCTGGCCGGCGAGATCGCCGACGGCATCGTGCTGTGGGCCTGCCCGGCCTCCTACGTGCGCGAGGTCGTCGTGCCGACGGTCCGCGCGGCGCGGGTCGCCGCGGGCAAAGACCCGGACAGCTTCGCGATACTCGCCGCGGTGCCGTGTGCCGCGACCGATGATCCCGAGCGCGCGATGGACGGCATGCGCGGCGAGCTCGTCCGGTACTTCGGGCTGCCGTTCTACCGCCGGATGTTCGCCGCCGCCGGGTACGCCGGCGACATCGCCGCCTACGACGCCGCGGACTCGGACGCGGGCCGCCGCCAGGCCATCGGCGCGGACTTCATCGCCGACCTGTGCGCGATCGGCGACTCGCGCGCCGTCGCCGAAGGGGTGGGCCGCTACCGCGCCGCGGGCCCGGTGACACCCATGATCAGCAACGTCGCGGGCACGGACTTCGCCTCGACGCTGCACGCCGCCGTGGCCGCTTCCTGACCGACCCGCCAGGAGGAGACATGTCCCAGGAGATTTCCACCCCTGTCCTCATCGTCGGGGCCGGCCCGGCGGGCCTGGCGTTCTCGCTGGCCCTGCGTCGCTACGGCGTGGAGCACCTGCTGGTCGAGCGGCACCCCGGCACCGCGCACACGCCGCGCGCGCACATCGTCAACCAGCGCACCGTCGAGATCCTGCGCCACCTCGGCGTCGCCGACCGGTTCCACGCCGTCGCCACCCCGCAGCACATGATGAGCAACAACCTGTGGGTGACCACGCTCGCCGGCCGCGAGATCGCCCGCTCGCAGACCTGGGGCACGCCCCCGGACCGCTTCGGCGAGTACCTCGCGTCCAGCCCCGAACCGATGGCCAACTGCCCGCAGACGGTGCTCGAACCGCTGCTGCTCGACGCCGCCCGCGAGGCGGGCGCCGACGTCCGATTCCACACCGAGTTCCTCGAGCTCGCCCAGGACGCGGGCGGCGTGACCAGCACGATCCGCAACCGTGACACCGGTGAGGTGACCACCGTGCGCTCGCGCTACGTCATCGGCGCCGACGGGGCGCGCGGCAAGGTACTCGCCCAGGCCGGGCTGGACGTGGAGGGCCCGGCCGACATCGCGCGTGCCGCCAACGTGTGGTTCCGCGCCGACCTGAGCCGCTACTTCGCGCACCGCCCCGGAGTGCTCACCTGGAACGTCATGCCCGGCCCGCTGCCGCCGCTGCGGCTGGGCACCTTCATCTGCCACAAGCCGTTCACCGAGTTCGTCTTCGCCTTTATGTACGACCCGGAGCGGACACCGCTCGAGGGCATCGGTGAGCAGGAGCTGCGCGACCGCATCGACGCCGCCGTCGGCGTGCACGTCGACGTCGAGATCCTGGGCGTGGCCGGCTGGCAGGTCAACGCGCAGATCGCGCCCCGTTACGCGCAGGGCCGGGTGCTGTGCATGGGCGACGCAGTGCACCGCCACCCGCCCACCAACGGGCTCGGCCTCAACATGTCGATCGCCGACGCCTACAACCTCGGCTGGAAGCTCGCGCTCGTGCTCGACGGCACCGCCGACCCGGCCCTGCTCGACACCTACAGCCAGGAGCGGCAGCCCGTCGGGGCGGCCGGGGTGCAACGCGCGATCACCAGCCTCCAGGAGGGCACCGCGGTCGACGCGGCGCTCGGACTGCGCCCCGATCAGCCCGAGGAGGACGGTTGGAAGGAGCTGCGGATCCTGTTCGAGTCCGGGGTCGCGGGCGACGAGCGCCGCGCCGCCCTCGCCGAGGCGATCCAGCTCAGCAACTACCAGTTCAACGCGCACGGGATCGAGCTCGGCTACCGCTACGCGAGCGCAGCGGTCAGCGACGACGGCATCGACCCACCAGTGCCCGCACCGGATCCGGTGCTGCACCACCGGCCCACCAGCCGTCCCGGCGCCCGCGTCCCGCACGCCCGTCTCGAACGGGACGGCCGGCGGATCTCGACTGTCGATCTGGTCGACGGCCTGCGGTTCGCCCTCCTCACCGGAAGCGGTGGTGAGCCGTGGGTGGCGGCCGCGGCGACGGCTTCGGCCGCCGCCGGTGTGGCGGTGGACGTCCACCTCGTCGGCACCTTCGACGGCATCCTGGATCCCTACGGTGACTGGGCATCCGTCCGCGAGGTCGGCACCAGCGGATGCGTACTGGTGCGGCCGGACCGGCACGTTGCCTGGCGGTGCTTCCAGTACGACGCCGGCGCCGCCGACATGCTCACCACCGCGCTGCGGCGGGCTGTCTCCCCGACCACCTGATCGCGCCGTTACCGAGCCGCGCGAAACGCGGCCACGAGGTGCTGACGCCCGGGCCACCGTCGTCGATGGCCCGGGCAGGCCAGGGTTCAGAAGCCGCGAGCGGCCAGCCAGTCGGAGACCGCGGCGCGCATCTTCGGTGCACTGCGTCCGAGGGTCTGCGCGTGGCCGGTGCCCGGGAGAAAGACGTCAGTGACGTCGCCGCTGCCCACGAAGTGCGCCTTCTGCCGCCGCGTGCCCACCGCGTTGTCCTGGAACAACGCGTCATTCTGCCCGTAGACCAGCAGCACCGGCACGTGCACGGCGGCCAGGAGCGCGACGTCGCTGGCCACGGTCGCGGCCACGGAGCCGATCCGGCCGCACGGGTTCTTCACCCGGTTCGCGGTGGCCGCCTCGGCTACGTCGGGGTCGGTGTCGTACAGGTGCTCGCTGCGGTAGTCCTCGTCGGTCTGGCCGAAGTAGGCGTAGCCGGTCGTCCCCGGGCTGTCCTTCTTCGGCTCGCCGCCGAGCGTGCAGCGGGTGAGCGTCTGAGCGGTGGTGGCCAGCAGACGCGGGCTGAAGCCCTGGTCGGCGTACGCCATCACGATCAGTGCGTCGATGTCGTGGAACGAGTACGCCTCGGCCTGGGCGGTGAGGCCGCTGGCCGAGTGCCCGGCCAGCGCGATCTTCTTGAACGACACCGCGTCGTGGCCATCCGCGTGGTAGCGGCCGGACCGGAGCTGGCCGACCATCTGGTGGATGATCGTCGCCTCGGAGCCGGAGCAGATGTCGTGCCCGTCCTTGACGACGTCACTGGCGCCGTAACCGGGCAGGTCGAAGGCCAACGACGCGTGCCCGGCCTTGGCCTGCTCGGTGACGTAGTCGTAGCCGGGGACGTCGGTGAAGTGGAAGTAGCTCTGCCCGGTGTACGAGAGCCCGTGCGAGTAGATGGTCAGCGCGCCGTGGTCACCGGAGAGCGCCGACCGGGGTGCCACGATCAAGCCCCGCACGGTGTACCGCCGGCCGTCGGACGTGCACGCGACCTTCGACTCGTTGGAGTTCGTGACCTCGAACGACACCGGCACCTTCACGACGTCGTCGGACGCCGCCGCCGTCGGGGCGAACACGATCGAGGACCCCGCCATGCTCACCGCTGTACCGAGCGCCACCGTGACCAACACCGATGCCCATCCGCGTACCGACCAGGTACCCATGCCCACTCCATATGTTCACCTTGTGCGCATCGACGCGCATTTATGGTGATCAACGCAAGGTGGGTTAACCCGGGTGCGATCAATTCCTGCTTACCATTCGGACGAGTGGAGAAGGAACACATGTTATCAGGTGAACAGAATGCCGGTGCGCCCCCTGGTGGGCCGTGCGAGGACTGCCCGGCGCGGATTTGCAGAGTTGGCAAAGGAAACTGACCAGTTCGGAGGTTGGCTGGTCAACATTGCCGGAAATGCGCGATCGCGAACGGCGAGAATGGCCGGTCGCTGCTATTCCCTTCCGGCTCGCTGGTCGCCGGGCAGCGGGATGATCGGAAGCAGCAGGTGGGAGGGGTGCTCGCCGTCCCGGTAGACACGGTGGCACACGGTGGTGCTGCGGCATACGTGGTAGGCCTGGTACTCGACGTGGCTCATGCCACCGGTGCCGGTCGGCATATCGGCGCTGGTGATGTCCAGACAGATGCGGTGGCCGGCCTTGAACTGATTCGCCGTTGCCAGAATCTGGATGCGGTACTCGACGATCTCGCCGGGCACGACCGGTTCGACCGCGTCGCGGGTGAGCCGATGGAATGGTTCCCACGGGGTGTCGCGAGCGGGGTCGATCGCACGGTAGGAGGCTTTCAGCCAGCCTCGGGTCAGCTCTCGTTCGGGCAGATCGGCGGGGATGTCGCGCTCACCCTCGCGGGCGGTTCGGACGGACACGTCCGGACCGACATCGGAGAGAACGACGATCCAGTTGGTGTCGGTGTCGTCGATCGAGGCGTAGAGCGTCAAAGAGATCGGACCGGCGACCAGCACGTCGTTCGGCAGCGGTTCGGAGAGGTAGCGCAGCCGGGCCACCTCCCGGGTCTGGGTGGGCGGCATCTGGACGAACGCATCGGGTGACGGGCTCGCTGCGTTCGTGGCGTCGGGGAGCGCGGGCGGTTCGGTGGTGAGCCGCTGCCAGCTCGACAGGTAGTACCTGGTCCAGACCGTCTCCGGCGCCGGCCAGTCGCTCGCGGTGCGCCAGGTGTTCGCGCCGGTCACCCAGTAGCGGACGGGGGGCTCGTCGAGGATGCCGGTATCGATGCCTTTGAGCCAGTGGTCGTACCAGCGGAGGATCTCGTCGTGGTACTCGTGGAACGGCCGCTCGACATGCGCCGGCCCGGTGAACAACAGCTTGCGATGTTCGTTGCGCACATTCCCGAAGTAATGCTGCGCGCCCAGCCAGTGCAGCTTGTAGGAGTATGCGTACGCGCCCGACCCGGTGTAGTAGGGAATGCGGATCTGATCGAACAACTCCTGTGCCGACTCCAGCACGCCGTCGGGCTCCCATGGCTCGACCAGGTTGTGGAACATCAGGCCGGACCGCTGGCCCCTTTGGGTCAGGATGTTGTAGAGGTTTGCATACATCCGGTAGTCGGGATTGGCCATTGCCGCACGCCAGTGTTCCTCCTGTTCAGGTGGAAGTGTCGTGGGCACGTCGCGCGACTCGTGAACAGTGCTGAACGAGTCGAGAATGTAGGGCATGGTGTGCAGCACGCCACCGGGGTGGAAATCGCGGAACCCGAACATGCCGCCGAATGCGCTGCACGCGTCGTAAGGGAAGATCGCTTTGAGCGCGGGGTGCCCCTGGGCCGCCGCGCGCCACTGCTCGCCGGCGTACGCGGAGATGCCGATCATGCCCACGTTCCCGTCGCACCACGGCTGCCGGGTGATCCACTCGATCATGTCGTAGTGGTCCCACTGCTCCCGCAGATACTCGCCCTCGGACTTCGCGGTGCCCCGGGCCTGGGCGATCACGTGCACATAGCCGTTCGCGACCAGCCGGCGGCTGTCGCCCGCCTCGATCGGCCCGAACCACAGCGAGGAGTACGCCGGCTGGGGTGGCAGCACGTCGGCGAGATCAGGCCCCTGCATGTCCTTGTTGTGCAGTGAGCACGCATACAGCACCGGTAGCGGCCGGCTCGTGTCGGGCCGGTAGACGTCGACGGCAAGGCGTACGCCGTCCCGCATAGCCACCCGGAGGTCGCGCTCACTGAGCATCTTCGTGGCCGGGTTCGGGCTGGTCACGGCTTTACCGGCCGCGGAAGGGGATGTCGGCGGCCATCTCACCCCGGTCCATGGCGCGGGCGATGGCCGGGATGGCGTTGGTCGTGTCCTCGCTGCGGTAGAGATCCATGGTGAGGTCGTACATCAGGTGGTCGGCACCGGGCGTACCCCCGGCGGACCAGGCCTTCAGTAGGGCGCGGATCGCGGCGTAACCCTTGGTCGGACCTCGGGCCAGACGTTCAGCCAGCTCGGTGCCGGTCTTGGCCAGCTCGTCGTCGGGCACGACCCACGAGACCACGTTCAGCTCGGCGGCTTCGGTGGCGGTGAGGCGCTCGCCGAGCATAGCCATGCGCGCCGTCCGCGCCGGCCCGATCATGTCGGCCAACCGCTGTACGGCCCCGGCCAGCGGCACCATGCCCGTGGTGATCTCGACGCATTGGAACCGTGCCGATTCGGCGGCGACGAGGAAATCGGCGGAAAGGGCCAGCTCGAACCCGCCGCCGAGTACCTCGCCCTGTACCGAGCAGACGATGGGGATACGGAGCAGCTCCAGTGCCCGGTAGGAAGCGTTGACCTCGGCGACAAAGGTTCGGAACCAGTCCGCTGACTTTCCCGGCCATTCCCGAACCGCGCCGCCAACGGAGAAGTCTGGCCCTTCGGCGCGGATGTGGAGAACGCGGATGTCGGATTCGCTGGCCTGATGCACGGCGACCCGGAGGGACTCCGCGAACTCGATGTTCAACCAGTTGGGTGGGTCGGCGAGCACAATCGTGCCGATTGCACCTTCGCGCTCGAATCGAATGTTGCGAATGATGTCCACCTCTTCGGTCAAGTGCGAGGCCTGGTCCTGGCTCGGGGGCAGCACGGTGGACCCAGTCTGGCCACCGACCCGTACGGCGCTCTTGGGCGCAATGGGCAAAGTCGGTTGTCGATTTCGCCCGCGACGGCGAGGTGGCTGAGGCTGGGCGCATGGATCCGGCCTGTGCCACGGCGGGCGAAATCGGCGGGTGTTTTTGCCTCTGGCGGCGAGGAACGCGAGGTCGACGGGGTCCCAGACTGGTGCCATGACGTTCCGCACGGCTCGCAATTGAACGAGGAACAGGCGCTGGCGGAGCTCCAGAAGAGCAAGCACGTGGTGCAACCCGCCATTCCGGCGTTGACCTCACACCGAGGAGCGACCCACCCATGCGAACCATCGCGCTCGAAGAACACTTCGTCACGGCCGCATCGGCGCATCACGGCGCGAGCACCGAGAGCCTCGCCGACCCCGGATTCTGGCGCCACGTCTCCTCACATCTACTCGACCACACCGAGCAGCGGCTGTCCGGGATGGACGATGCCGGAATCGACCTCGCGGTCCTTTCGCTCAACGCGCCGGGCATCCAGGCCGAGCCGGACCCGGCTGTCGCGGTCCGCGCGGCGATCGAGGTCAACGACTTCCTCGCTGGTCTGGTGGCCGAGCACCCCACACGGTTCGCAGGCTTCGCCGCACTGCCGCTGCAAGATCCCCACGCCGCCGCCAAGGAGCTGGATCGCGTGGTGACCCAGCTCGGCATGCCGGGCGCGTTGATCAACGCCCACACCCAGGGGCGCTATCTCGACGACGCCTCGCTGCGTGTGGTGTGGGAACGGGCCGAGGGCTTGAACGTGCCCCTGTACCTGCACCCGGCGAACGGATACGACATCCCGCACGTCCTGTCCGGCCACCGCGAGCTGCTCGGACCGTTGTGGAGCTGGGGGATCGAGACGGCCACCCACGCGCTACGCGTGATCTTCGGCGGGGTCTTCGACGACTTCCCGAACGCCCGGCTCATCCTCGGCCACCTCGGTGAGGGACTGCCCTACGCACTCTGGCGCATGGACTCCCGCTGGCGGCACTACGACCAGAGCAAGATCCGTCTGGGGCGGGCCAACCCGTCCGACTACCTCCGGCACAACGTCTACATCACGACCAGTGGCGTGTTCTCCGTACCCCCGCTGCTGTGTGCGCTGCTCGCCCTGGGCGCGGAACGAATTCTCTTCGCCACGGACTACCCGTTCGAAGAGATGGCGGTCGCTACCCAGTTCCTGGATGACGCGCCGATCAGCGAGGCCGACCGGGCCCGCATCGCGCACCGCAACGCGGAGAGCCTGCTCAACATCCCCGCACCCGCCCCGACCCCGGCGTCGGGCCCCGCCTGACGACGTGGCCTGACCGGAAGGACCGCACCGATGAGCCTCGACCCGAGCCCGGCCGCCGACCTCCAGCCCACTCGCGCCGCGGCGCGGACCGGCTTCGCGCTCACCATCCTGGTTGATCTGTTCCTGCTGTTCGACGCCGTGACGAAGCTGCTGGGACTGCCGGCGGTGGTGGCCGGGGCGGTGCGGCTGGGTTTCCCGGTCAGCACCGTCCCGGTGATGGGCACGCTGCTGCTGATCTGTCTGGTGGTCTACAACGTGCCGAGGACTGCGTTGTTCGGTGCGGTGCTGCTCACCGGGTACCTGGGCGGGGCGGTGTGTGCGACCGTGCGCGTTGAAGCGCCGTTGTTCAGCGCCGTGCTGGTGCCGGTGTACGTCGCGGTGTTCGTCTGGCTGGGGCTGTACCTGCGCAGCCCGGCCTTGCGCCAGGTCGTCCGGTCCGGCCGCTAGTGCGCCGGTTGACCCGGTCTCAGTGGCCTTGATCCACACACGCCTCGGCACCACCGAGGGGTTGCTGCCCTGGACCCGTCGAAGGCAACCTCTCGGATCTAGTGAGTCGGAGGCTGCTTCGCCCCCGATCCGAGCGGCCTCCGACTCACGCCCTCGTACCTGAACATAAGTTGAACAGGGCCGCTGTTGCCGTTGAGCGCGGGCTGTCCGCCGAGGTGGGCGGAGAGCACGGTGGAGTCCTTGCTGATCTCGCCGCACCGCACCAGATCGATCAGGCCGGCCATCGACTTCCCTTCGTGCACCGGGTCGGTGATCGTGCCCTCGGTGCGTGCGGCCGACCGCATGGCATCCATGGTCGCCTCGTCCGGGCTGCCGTTGGTGCCTGCGTGGTAGCGCTCGTCAAGCAGGATCTCGTCCTCCGAGAGCTGCCGCTCGACGCCGATCAGCGTCGCGGTGTTGCGGGCTGTCCTGGCGACCTGCTCCTGGGCTTCTTCGGTCTGGCGGAGCCGTCGATGCCGAGCACCCTACGCGTCGGGCCGCCGAGGGCGGCGAATCCGGCGATCATCCCGGCATGGGTGCGCCGGTCACCGAGCACACGACGACCCCCGACGGGGCGGGCTTTATCGGTGCCGGCGCGTTGGAGGTCTGGCGGCAGTTGTCCGAGTCATGCCCTGCGGCAATCGGCGTGACGGCCCGGGGACGTCCCAGAACAGCGAAACAGGCCGCTGACCTGCGGCTCCTGCTGTATCCGGCTTACCGGCCAGCCCGTGCGTGCGGGACCTTCTGGCCTGCTCGAAGAGGTCGAAAGTCGGCTTTGGTCTGCAAGCGTAGCTCTACTGCCCTCTCGTGTGTCCCGGCCCTGTCGGCCGTCTCCTGTCCCAGGGACGGCCCGAGTGTTGACCTCCAAAGATCGAATGATGATCAACTTCTGTTGTTGTGGGTACCTGCGGAATGCTTACGCTGGGTGACGAAGGTCTGCCCTCGTGGGCTTCGCTGCGACATGTGCACGGGTTGGGGCTGCGGTCAGTGCGCGCTGGGTTCTTCGGTGCTTGGGCAGCTGCCCGGCAGGGTGCGGTGGCCACGGTCGCCGGCAGGGTATCCGCCGCGGCGGGCGGGCTGGCAGTGGGCCGTGCACAATCTGCGCGGTGTGCGCCGTGTCTGGCCGGGTGCGGTGCGCACCGGTGCCGGGTTGCGCGATCACCGTCCGGGTGGTTGTGGGTGTCCGGTTCGGGTTGTTGTAGCGCATCTTGGTGTTGCTCGTTGGTGCGGTTGCGGCTTATGGAGGGGATAGGCGCAGCCCGGGCCGTTTAGGGGAGCAAGCGCCGCCGCTTGGGCTGGATGCATCGGCGTAGGCGGCGGTTCTTTCTGTGCGCGGTCGCTGCCGGGCGAGTGGCTCGCAAACGGGGCGCCACCCGATTTCTGTCGATCAAGTCGGGGGCCGGTTGGTCGCCCACGCCTTATCGGTCGAGACCTTCTATGTCGCCGAGACCGCGATGGGTCTCGTCTACGGCATCCATCTCGTGGTCGACCAGGCACTGGTCGACGACGTCGCGGACCATCTGCTCGCTTCGTGAACACCAGGTGGTTCATGGAGCGATCCAATTCGGCTCTTGACTCGTGACTTCGGGCTGTGGGACGGTTTGGAGCGTTCCAGATTTGGAACGCTCCAAAGATGTCGGTTTCCGGCGCTGGAGGCCCTTTCCGCCAACGTAGTCGTCGAAGGGAAGACCATGCCGCCCAAGGAGATGCTCATCGGTGGCCGGTGGGGGCAAGCGATCGCCGGTCGGACCGAGGACGTCGCGTCGCCGTTCGACGGCTCTGTTGTCGGCACCGTTCCCGTCGCGGACGTCGCGGACGCGGTCGCGGCACTCGATCACGCGGAGCGCGGCGCGAAGCTGTGGCGGGACACGCCGGCCCACGAGCGGATGCGGGTCCTGCGGCGCGCCGCGGAGTTGGCCGACGAGCGTGCCCCGGAGATCGCCAGGGTGATCAGCGGCGAGACCGGCAAGACGATCACTGAGGCGACTGGCGAGGCGGCCCGGTCTGGGGAGATCATCCGGCTGGCGGCCTTCGAGGGCACTCAGCTCTACGGCGAGACCCTGCCGCTCGACGCGAACCCGGGCACCGGGCCGGAGAAGATCGGCTTCACCGTGCGCCAGCCCTGCGGGATCGTCGTCGCGATCACACCGTTCAACTACCCGGCGCTGCTGGTGCTGCACAAGCTCGGCCCAGCGCTGGCCGCCGGGAACGCCGTGGTCCTCAAGCCCGCCCGAGCTACGCCGTTGACCGCCCTGATGCTCGCCGAGTGCTTCGTCGAGGCCGGCCTGCCGGATGGTGTGCTCTCGGTGGTGACCGGTCCCGGCGGCCGGCTGGGCGACGCCCTGGTCGCCGACCCACGCGTCCGGAAGGTCTCGTTCACCGGCTCGACCGCCACCGGCGCGCACATCGCCGCAGTGGCGGGAGTCAAGAAGCTGTCGCTGGAGCTCGGCGCCTCCTGCCCGGTCGTCGTGCTGCCCGACGCCGACCTCGAGCTGGCGTCCTCGGCCGTGGCGGCGGGAGGATTCGTCAACGCCGGCCAGGTCTGTATCTCGGTCCAGCGGGTGATCACGCACCCGAGGGTGAACGGAGACTTCCTCGACGCGCTCGTGCCGAAGGTGCGGGCTATCCGCACCGGGGACCCGGGCAGCGCGGAAACCACGATGGGTTCGCTGATCACCACGGGTGAGGCCGAGCGGGTGCAGGCGGCGATCAGCGCCGCGGCCGCCGCCGGCGCCACGGTGCTGACCGGTGGCGACCGGGACGGTGCGGTGGTCGCGCCGACGGTCGTCGCGGACGTCGACCCGGCGTCCCCGTTCAGCCAGGACGAGCTCTTCGGCCCCGCCGTGGCGGTCAGCACGGCCGCCGACTGGGATGCCGCGATCGCTCAAGTGAACGGCAGCTCCTTCGGCCTCGGGGCGGGCGTGTTCACCTCCGACATCGCCGGTGCGGTGCAGGCGATCCGCCAGATCGACGCCGGCAACATCCACATCAACTGGACGCCGCTGTGGCGCGCGGACCTCATGCCCTACGGCGGGCTGAAAGGCAGCGGGATCGGCAAGGAGGGTCCGCGGGCCGCTGTCGCCGAGATGACCGAGGCCAAGACCGTCGTCGTGCACGGCCGTCCCTGGTAGGAGCATCGATGAGCATCCCGACGACGGGCGGCCCCGGCACCGTGCGACTCACCGTCGCCCAGGCCGTGGTGGCCTACTTGTCCCGCCAGTACTCCATCGCCGACGGGCGCCGCCGCAGGCTGGTGCCCGCCACGCTCGGGATATTCGGGCACGGCAACGTGGCCGGCATCGGCCAAGCGCTCGACCAGTTGTTCGACGACATGCCGTTCGTCCAGGGCCGCAACGAGCAGAACCTCGTGCACGTCGCCACGGCATTCGCCAAGGCGACGAAGCGTCACGCCACCCTGGCCGTGACCGCGTCGATCGGGCCGGGTGCACTGAACATGGTCACCGGCGCCGGCCTGGCGACCGTCAACCGGCTCCCCGTCCTGCTGCTGCCCGGCGACATCTACGCGACTCGCCGCCAGGGCCCGGTGCTGCAGCAGCTGCAGCACCCCGTGGAGGCCGACGTCTCCGTGAACGACGCGTTCCGCCCGGTCTCCCGGTTCTTCGACCGGGTCACCCGGCCGGAGGCGCTGCTCACCGCCCTTCCGGCCGCGATGCGCGTGCTGACCGACCCGGTCGAGACGGGCGCGGTGGCCCTGTCTCTGCCGCAGGACGTGCAGTCCGAGGCGTACGAGTGGCCGCTTGAGATGTTCGTGGAGCGGGACTGGGTGATCCGCCGCCCCGCCCCGGATGACGAGGAGGTCGCCGAGGTCGCCCGCCTGCTGGCGAGCGCACGCAAGCCGCTGATCATCGCCGGCGGTGGAGTGGTCTACTCGGAGGCGACCGCCGAGCTCGAGGAGCTCGCCGAGACCGTCGGCGCCCCGGTCGCGGAGACGTTCGCCGGCAAGGGCGCGGTCCAGACCCGCAGGTGGTGGCAGGTCGGCGGGATCGGCCTCGAAGGCACCCCCGCCACCAACGCCCTGGCCCGCGAGGCCGACCTCGTCCTCACGGTCGGCTCCCGGTTAACCGACTTCGCGACCGGCTCCCAGTCGCTGTTCCAGAATCCCGCTGTCCGGTTCGCTAGCATCAACGTCAACCGGCACGACGGCAACCGGCTCGGTGCCACCGGCATCACGGCCGACGCCGGCCGTGCGCTCGCCGCGCTCGCCGATGTCGTCCGCGCGGCCGGGATCTTCCCGGACCCAGTGTGGCGCAGGCGGGCGGAAACCCTGGTGGGGGAGTGGACCCCGGTTCGGGCCGCCGCACTCGACCCCGACACGTCGTGGGACCGCGCCACACTCGCGCCCGACGCGGATGTCGTGCCCGAGACGGGTGCGGTGCTCACGCAGCCGCAGCTGATCGGGCTGTTGCAGGAGCAGGCCCAGGCCGGCGACACGATCATCGCCGCCGCTGGGGGTCCGCCCGGGGACCTGCAGAAGGTGTGGGACGCCACCGAGGGCCGGTTCGCGCACCTCGAGTTCGGTTTCTCCTGCATGGGCTACGAGATCCCGGCCGCGCTCGGTGTGCGGCTCGCCGAGCCGGACCGTTCCCGGCGGGTGCTGTCGTTCATCGGTGACGGCACCTTCCTGATGGCGCCGACGGAGCTGGTCACCGCGGCGCAGGAGCAGCTGCCGCTCACCGTCGTCGTCGCGGAGAACCACGGCTACCAGGTCATCCACCGCCTGCAGATGGGCCGCAGCGGATCCGAGTTCGGCAACGAGTTCCGCTACCGCGCCGGGCGGCTCGACCTGACCGGAGACAAGGCGGCAGCCCAGCCCCGGCTCGAGGGCGAGTACCTCGGGGTCGACCTCGCGGAGGTCGGCGCCGGACTGGGCGCACGGGCGATCCGCGCGCGGACCGCCGCCGAGGTCCGTGAGGCGCTCGCGGAGACCCGCCACCAGGAAGGCCCGGTCGTGATCGTGGTCCCGGTCCGCCCGCACGTCGATCTCCCCGGCGCGGGTGCGTGGTGGGACGTCGCCCCTGCCGAGGTCTCGACCTCCGAGACCGTCGACGCTCTCCGCGCGGAGTACGAGCAGGGTCTCGCGCTGCAGCGGTGGTTCGGATGATCGGCCCGCTGGACGAAGGGCGATTGCGGGCTCGGCTCGCCGCAGGCGAGCCGACGGTCGGCACTTTCGTCGGGGCGGCCTCGCCGATCATCGCCGAGGTCTGCGCGGCCGCGGGCTTCGACTGGTTGCTCCTCGACCTCGAGCACGGCGCCGGTGGGGAGGAACAGATCCGCACGGTCGTTCCCATCGCGGCCGCCTACGGGGTTCCGACGGTCGTCCGCGTGGAGTCGGGCGAGCGGATCCGCATCGGCCGGGTGCTCGACAACGGTGCGGCGGGCGTCATGTTGCCTCGGCTCGAGTGCGCAGAGGAGATTCGTGCGGCGATCCGGCACCTCCGCTACCCAGGCGGCGCGGCGAACGGTGACCGGGGGGTCGCGACGTACAACAGGGCCTGCCGCTTCGGCCTGGACACGGGTGCGCTCGACCGCGCCAACGACCAGGTGCTCGGCATCGTGCAGATCGAGTCCGCGCGGGCCGTCGCCGAGGCGGAGGAGATCGCCTCGATCGACGGGGTCGACGTGTTGTTCGTCGGGCCCCGCGACCTCACCCACGACCTCGGTGTGCCCGGCCGAGTGACGGCGCCGGAGTACATCGATGCGCTCGAGCAGGTCCGGCTGGCCGCGCACAAGCACGGCAAGGCCCGCGGCCTGCTGGTGGGCGACGGCGACGCGGCCCGGGCGAAGCTCGCCGAGGGCTGGACGTTCGTGGCCGTCGGCTCCGACACCACCCTGCTGGCCGGGGCCGCCCGGGCACAGCTCGACCGAACCAGGAGCACGGAATGAGCACCGGAGGAAGCCGCCCCGTCGGCGTCGGGCTGATCAGCGTCGGGTGGATGGGCAAACTGCACACCCGCGCCTACCAGTCCCTGCCGGCCGTGTACCCCGAGCTGGGGGTCCGGCCGTGGCTGGTGCACGCGGCCGACACCGCACCCGACCGGGCCGAGTACGCCCGCGAGGTCCTCGGTTACGCCCGCAGCAGCGCCGACTACCGCGCAGTGCTGGCGGACCCGGAGGTCGACGTCGTGTCGATCTGCGCACCGAACATGCTGCACAAGGAGATCGGCATCGCCGCCGCGACGGCGGGCAAGCCGTTCTGGATCGAGAAGCCCGTCGGCAGGGACGCGACGGACACCGCGGCGGTCGCGGAGGCGGCGCACACCGCCGGCGTGGTCACCTCCGTCGGTTACAACTACCGGAACGCCCCGGCCGTGGAGCGGATCCGGGAGCTCGTCGCCGACGGGGCACTGGGCCGGATCACCAACATCCGCTCCGTGTTCTTCAACGGCTACGCCGCCGAGCCCCGCGGAGCGCTGTCCTGGCGGTTCAACCGGGAGCTCGCCGGCAGCGGCGCGATGGGCGACCTGCTCAGCCACGTCGCTGACCTCGTCCAGTACGTGGTCGGGCCCATCAGCCAGGTCACCTCGCTCTCGTCGATCGTGCAAGCCGAGCGGCCGATCCTGCCGATGGGCTCAGGCACGCACTTCGCCGTGATCGAGGGCGGCGAGATGGGCCCGGTCGAGAACGAGGACTACGCCGGCGCGCTGGTGCGCTTCGCCGACGACGCGCGTGGCCCCGGCGCCGTCGGGACGCTCGAGGTGTCGCGGACCATCGTCGGGCCGCAGTGCGGGCTCGCGATCGAGGTCTACGGCACCGAGGGCTCCGCCAGGTGGAACTTCGAGCGGATGAACGAGCTCGAGGTGTGCACCCAGCGCGGCGGCCCGCACTACGGCTACACCACCGTGCTCGGTAACCCGCACCTCGGCGACTACCGCCACTTCCAGCCCGGTCCGGGCAACAGCATGGGCTACGACGACCTGAAGGTCGTCGAGGCGAAGAAGTTCCTGGCCGCGGTGCTCGGCCGCGAGCAGGTGCAGTGCTCCATCGACGACGCCCTCTCCGCCGCGCGCGTGGTCTCCGCCGCCGTCGCATCGGCCGAGACCGGTGCGTGGCACGCGGTCACGCCCGTCCTGGGTGTTCGATACGGCGGAAACCGACCCCAGGCGGAGGCCGTCGGTGTCTGAGCTGGCCGACGAGCACCCCCTCGTGATCGGGCTGGGCGCGGTCGATCCCGCGCTGGTCACGGGCGTGCTCGGCGATGACATCGACTTCGTCGCCCGTCCCAGCGGGGACGAGATCGCCCGCGCGGCGGGAGCCATCGTGCGGGCCGACGTCGAGGTGGACCGGGCGTTCTTCGACCGGGCATCGCGGCTGCGGGTGCTGGCGCGGACCGGGGTCGGCGTCGACCACGTCGACGTCGGCGCGGCCACCGAGCGCGGCATCGCCGTAGTGATCACTCCGGGCAGCGGCACCCGCGCCGTCGCCGAGGGGGTCATCGCGATGGCCTTGCACCTGGTGAAGCGATTGTCCGCGAACACCGCGCTGGTACGGGAGGGCCGGTGGGCCGAGCGCGCGGATCCCGGAGTGCTCCCCGGCGACCTCGACGCGGCCACGATCGGGATCATCGGCTACGGCCGGATTGGCCGCCGCGTCGGCGAGCTCGCTACGGCCTTCGGGATGCGCGTGCTCGCCCATGACCCGCTCAACCCGCCCGACGACCGCGAGCTCGGCGCCGATCTGGACGAGCTCGTCGCGGCGAGCGACGTCGTCACGTTGCACGTCCCGCTCACGACGGCCACCCGGCATCTCGCGGACGCCGCCCTGATCGCGCGCATGCGGCCCGGCGCTATCTTGATTAACTGCGGCCGCGGCGGGCTGCTCGACCTCGACGCCGCGCACGGGGCGCTGCGGGCCGGGCGCCTCGGCGGACTCGGGCTCGACACCTTCGACCCGGAGCCCGCCGTCCACCACCCGGTGTTCGACGAGCCGAACGTGGTGCTCACCCCGCACACGGTCGGCCTCAGCCGCCGCGGCACCGCCCTGACGTTCGCCGACGCCGCGCAGGGCGTCGTCGACGTACTGGCCGGCCGCGTGCCCGCGGCCGTGGCCGACCCGCACTGGACCGACGCGGCCGTACGCGTCTCGACGAAGGAGATCCACGCGTGAGACTCGGATTGATCGGCCTCGGCCGGATCGGCGCCTTCCACGCCGAGACCCTGGTCGCGCTGCCGCAGGTGTCGTCGCTCGTCGTCACCGATGCGGTGCCGGCGGCGACCGCCGCCGTCGCCGAGCGTCTCGGCGTCGAAGCCGTCGACTGCTTCGCCGAGCTCGTGGCCTCCGGGATTGACGGCGTCGTGGTCGCGGCGGCGACCGACGCCCACCCCGAGCTCGTCGTCGCGGCCGCCGAGGCCGGCCTTCCGGTGTTCTGCGAGAAGCCCGTCGCGCGCGGCGTGACCGAGGGACTCGCGGTCGCCCGCCGGGTCGACGCCACCGGCGTGAGCGTCCAGATCGGGTACCCGCGCCGGTTCGACGCCGGGTTCGCCGCCGCGCGGGCGGCCGTCGCGAGCGGGGAACTGGGCTGGCTGCACACGGTGCGCTCGACCACCCTCGACCCGGCGCCGCCGCCACCGGCCTACGTCGCCGGGTCCGGCGGCATCTTCCGCGACTGCAGCGTCCACGACTTCGACGCGATCCGCTGGGTCACCGGCAGGGAGGTTGTCGAGCTCTACGCGACCGGATCCGCCCGCGGCGACGCCGTCTTCGCCGAGTGCGGCGACGTGGCGACCGCGGCGACCACGCTGACCCTCGACGACGGCACGCTCGCCGTCGTCTCCAACACCCGCTACAACCCGCGCGGTCACGACGTGCGGCTGGAGCTGCACGGCTCGAAGGACAGCATCGCGGTCGGGCTGGAGGACAAACTCCCGCTGCGGTCGGTCGAGCCCGGGGCCACGTTCCCGGTCGGCGCGCCTTATGTCTTCTTCATGGACCGGTTCGCCGACGCGTTCCGCGCAGAGCTCGCGGCGTTCACCGAGGTCGTCGCGGGCACCCGGCCCTCGCCGTGCCCGGTGGCGGACGCGCTCGAAACCGGCTGGGTCGCCGAGGCGGCCACCCGCTCGCTCGCCGAGCACCGCCCCGTGCGCATCGACGAGATCAAGGAACGGGAAGGACACAGCTCATGATCATGGATCGAGTCGCGGGAGCCCCGATCTCCTGGGGGGTCTGCGAGGTCCCGGGTTGGGGCCACCAGCTCGGCCCGGAGCAGGTACTCCCGCAGATGCGGGCGGTGGGCCTCGTCGCGACGGAGTTCGGGCCGGAGGGTTTCCTCCCGCGCGACCCGGACGCGAAGGCCGAGACGCTCCGCGCGCACGGGCTATCCGCCGTCGGTGGGTTCGTCCCGATGCTCCTGCACGACAGCGCGAGCGACCCGCTGCCGGCGGTCGACCGCGAGCTCGACGGGTTCGTCACCGCCGGCGCCGGCACCCTCGTCCTCGCCGCGGTGTCCGGGCTGGACGGCTACGACACCCGGCCCGAGCTCGACGAGGCAGCCTGGCACACGCTGCTGCGCAACGTCGACCGGATCGCCGAGCGTGCCCGCCGGCGCGGCGTGAACGCCGTCCTCCACCCGCACGTCGGCACGATGGTGGAGTCCCGAACGGACGTCGAGCGCGTCCTCTCGGGGTCGACGGTGCCGCTGTGCCTAGACACCGGGCACCTCCTGATCGGTGGGACCGACCCGGTGGAGCTGGCCAAGGCGGTCCCGGACCGGGTCACGCACACCCACCTCAAAGACGTCGACGTCGCGTTCGCCGACCGCGTCCGGGCCGGCGAGATCAGCTACACCGACGCGGTGCGGGACGGCATGTACCGACCTCTCGGAGCCGGTGACATCGACATCGCAGCGATCATCACCGTGCTCGAGGCCAGCGGGTATCGGGGCTGGTACACGATGGAACAGGACACCGTCTTGACCGGCACGCCGACCGGCGAGGGGCCCGTCGCGGACGTCCGCGCCAGTGTCGAGTACCTGCGCGGACTGGGTCTCTGATATGCGCCAGCGGGATTTTTCTGTCTCCCACCAGCCGGTGGGCCATTCCCAGAAGGAAGGAAGGCTCGACGATGAGCTTTCGGAAGTTGACGTGCGCGCTGGTGTCGGTCGCCGCCCTGTCGGCGGTGGTGACGGGCTGCAGTAGCCAGGGCGGTGCTCAGCAACAGGGCGGTGGTGGCGGCACCAGCGGGACCGTCGGCGGCACGCGCTACACGATCGCGATGATCACGCACGAGCAGCCCGGCGACACGTTCTGGGACCGCATCCGGGCCGGTGCGCAGGACGCGGCCAGGGCTCACAACATCGAGCTGAAGTACTCGGACGCGCAGGCTGGGCCCGAGCAGGCGACGCTCGTGCAGAACGCGATCGACAGCCGGGTGGACGGCATGGCGGTGACGCTCGCCTACGTCGAGCAGGTCGGCCCGGCCGCCAAGGCGGCCGCCGACCGGGGGATCCCGACGGTCGCGTTCAACGCGGGCATCGAGCAGTACCGGCAGTACGGGGCGAAGATGTACTTCGGCTCCGACGAGTCCCTCGCCGGTCAGGCGGCCGGGCAACGGCTGACGCAGGACGGGGCGCGGAAAGCGATCTGCGTGATCCAGGAGCAGGGGCACGTCGCGCTCGAGGCGCGCTGCGCGGGTGTCCAGAAGACGTTCCCGAACACCGAGGTCGTCTACGTCCAGGGCACCGATCTCGCGCAGGTGCGCTCGACGATCGGCGCGAAGCTGCAGGAGGACCCGTCGATCACGCACGTCGTGACGCTGGGTGCGCCCTGGGCTCTGACCGCGCTCGAGTCGATCGCCGACACGGGGAGCAAGGCGAAGGTCGCGACGTTCGACCTGAACGTCGACGCGGCCAAGGCGATCCAGGACGGCAAGATCATGTTCGCGATCGACCAGCAGCCCTACGTGCAGGGCTACATGTCGGTGGCGTCGCTGTGGCTGAACCTGACCAACGGCAACGACCTCGGCGGCGGTGGCCCGATACTGACCGGGCCGTCCTTCGTCGACAAGAGCAACATCGACCAGATCGTCCCCTACGCGCGGAACAACAAGCGCTAAGTCCCTGCCGGGAGGAGCCGGCCGGTCCGGCTTCCCCGGGTCCCCCCGAACCACTGGAGCGGGCGAAATGAGCGAGCGAAACATCGGCACAGCGTGTCCGCGAGGCGGCCGCGTGAGCGCGGGCGGAGGCGGACGATGAGTACTCCCGTGGCGACCCAGCCGTCCCCGCCGCCGCCGACCAAGGACGTTGAGCATCCCAAGAAGCCGTTGCTGTCCACCCTGTTCACGCGGCCGGAGACCGGCTCGTTCGCGGCGGCGATCGCGATTTTCGTGTTCTTCTTCGCCCTCGCCGAGCCGTTCCGGACACTGCCGGCATTGTCGACCGTGCTCTACGCGAGTTCGTCGATCGGCATCATCGCCGTCGGGGTGGCCCTGCTGATGATCGGCGGCGAGTTCGACCTGTCGGCGGGCGTCTCGGTGGTGACGGGCGCCTTGACGGCGTCGATGTTCGCCTTCCAGTTCTCCCTGAACCTGTGGGTCGGGGTGTTCGTCAGCCTGATCGTCATGCTGGCGGTCGGGTTCTGGAACGGCTTCCTGGTCGTGAAGACCGGGATCCCGAGCTTCCTGATCACACTGAGCACCTTCTTCATGCTGGCGGGCATCAACCTCGGTGTCACAAAGCTGGTCACCGGCACGGTGGCCACCCAGAACGTCGCCAACTTGGACGGGTTCGCCTCGGCCCGCGCCGTCTTCGCCTCCGAGTTCGCCCTCGGCGGCGTGACGATCCGGATCACAGTGCTCTGGTGGATCTTCTTCGTCGCGCTGGCCACCTGGATCCTGCTGCGCACCCGACTCGGCAACTGGATCTTCGCGGTCGGCGGGAACGCGGCCAGCGCCCGCGCCGTCGGTGTGCCGGTGAACAAGGTGAAGATCGGCCTGTTCATGGGCGTGGCGTTCATGTGCTGGTTCTACGGGATGCACATCCTGTTCGCCTTCAACACCGTGCAGTCCGGCCAGGGCGTCGGCAACGAGTTCCTCTACATCATCGCCGCGGTCGTCGGCGGCTGCCTGCTCACCGGCGGGTACGGCTCGGCGATCGGCGCCGCGGTCGGCGCCTTCATCTTCGGCATGACCACCCAGGGCATCGTGTTCGCCGGCTGGGACCCGAACTGGTTCAAGTTCTTCCTCGGCGCGATGCTGCTGCTCGCGGTCCTGCTCAACCTCTACGTCAAGAACTACGCCCTCAACCGCAGGAGCTGAAGTCATGACCGACACGATCGTGGAGCACGCCGACCGGTCACTGAAGGTCGGCACCACGCTGGTCGAGATGGAGGGCGTCGGCAAGGCCTACGGCGCGATCCGGGCACTGGAGGGCATCAACCTGACCGTGAACGCGGGCGAGGTCACCTGCGTCCTGGGCGACAACGGCGCCGGCAAGTCGACCCTCATCAAGATCATCTCTGGGCTGCACCCGCACACCGAGGGCGTCCTCAAGGTGGACGGGCAGGAGGTGCACTTCGACTCGCCGCGCCAGTCGCTCGACCACGGCATCGCCACCGTCTACCAGGACCTCGCCGTCGTCGGGCTGATGGAGGTCTGGCGCAACTTCTTCCTCGGCTCCGAGATCCGGATGGGTAACTACCCGCTCGCCCCGCTGGACATCAGGGGCATGCGGGAGATCGCCGACACCGAGCTGCGGAAGATGGGCATCATCGTCAAGGACATCAACCAGCCGATCGGCACGCTGTCCGGCGGCCAGCGCCAGTGTGTCGCGATCGCGCGCGCCGTGTACTTCGGCGCGCGCGTGCTCATCCTCGACGAGCCCACCGCGGCGCTGGGCGTGAAGCAATCGGGCGTGGTGCTCAAGTACACCGCCGCGGCCCGCGACGCCGGCCTCGGCGTCGTGTTCATCACCCACAACCCGCACCACGCCTACCTGGTGGGCGAGCACTTCATCATCCTGAAGCTCGGACGCCGGGTGCTGGACAAGAAGCGCTGCGAGGTGACACTCGAAGAACTCACCGCCGAGATGGCGGGCGGGCAGGAGCTCGCCGAGCTCTCCCACGAACTCAAGCGCTGAGCCGCGCTCGCGCGGCGAACATCAGCACTGAGCCACGCACGACACAGGGAGTGCAGGTGGAACCCCTCCGCATCGGAATCCTCGGAGCCGCACGGATCGCCGACCTCGCCATCGTCGCGCCGGCCCGCGTGACGGGAGACCGGCTCGTCGCCATCGCCGCCCGGGACCGCGACCGGGCCGAGGCCTTCGCCGCCTTGCGCGGCGTCGAGCAGGTGCTCGGCTCCTACCCCGAAGTCGTCACCGCGCCGGAGGTCGAGCTGGTCTACAACCCGCTGGCCAACGCGCTGCACGGGCCGTGGAACCGCGCCGCCGTCCGAGCCGGCAAGCATGTGCTGAGCGAGAAGCCGTTCGCCGCCAACGCCGCCGAGGCGCGCGAGGTGCGGGACGCCGCGCGGGCGGCCGGGGGGACGGTGCTGGAGGGTTTCCACTACCTCTTCCACCCGGTCGTGGCGCGGGCGCACGAGATCCTGGCCTCGGGTGAGATCGGGGAGCTCCGGCACGTCGAGGCCCTGACAAAGATGCCCGCGCCACCGGACACCGACCCGCGCTGGTCGCTCGACCTCGCCGGCGGCGCCCTGATGGACCTCGGCTGCTACGGACTGCACGCCCACCGCATGCTCGCTCCGTTCGCGGGCGGAAAACCGACGCTGGTGGCCGCCCGCGGCGGGGAGCGGGCCGGCCGCCCGGGGGTGGACGAGTGGATGGACGCCGAGTTCGCCTTCCCCAACGGCGCGACCGGCCGGTCGCTGAGCCACATGGCCGACGACTGGTGCATGACGCTGCGGTTGGTCGGCTCCACGGGAGAACTCACCGTCGCCGACTACGTGCAGCCGCACAAGGACGATCGGGTCAGCGTGACCACCGGTGCCCGGACCCGCACCGAGGAGCTGGGCAAGCGGTCGTCCTACCTCTACCAGCTCAAGGCCGTGCGGGCGCACCTGCGGGAGGGAGCGCCGCTGCCGATCGACATCGACGACGCGGTCGAGACCGCCGAGATGATCGACGCGATCTACATCGCGGCCGGGTTCGAGCCCCGGCCGGCCCACGTGCCCGTGCAGACGGCCTGAGAAGGGGAACACACGATGTCCGACGACGCCCTGGTCGCGACCTGCTGGACCACCGCGGGCGACGCCGCACCGCGGCGCGGGGACGAGCGGAGCCCGCTGTCACTGCGCGCCCGGGTCGAGGCGGCGGCCGCCGCGGGCTTCACGGGCTTCGGGGTGGCCCACGCCGACCTGATGCCCGCCGTTGCCGAACTGGGCTTGTCCGGCGTCCGGGCGCTGTTCGCCAACAACGGCATCGAGCACCGCGAGGTGGAGCTGCTGGTCGACTGGTGGGCCGACGTGCCCGCTCGGGCGGCGTCGGACGCCGTTCGCCGTGACCTGTTCGAGGCCGCCGCACACCTCGGCGCCCGAACTGTCAAGATCGGCCCGGACTTCGCGAACGGGCCATGGGAGTTCGACCGCTGGGCGGACGAGCTGGCCACCCTCGGCCGGGAAGCCGAGGACGCCGGGACCCGGGTCGCCCTGGAGTTCCTGCCCTGGACCAACATCGCCGACGTCCACCAGGGCCTCGCACTGGTGGAGGCCGCCGGCCACCCCGCCGTGGGGCTGATGGTCGACGCCTGGCACGTCGGACGCGCCCACACGCCGGTCGCCGATCTCGAGGTGATCCCGCCCGAGCGGATCTTCGGCGTCGAGCTCGACGACTTCGACGCCGAGCCCGTCGGGACGCTATTCGAGGACACTCGCGACCGGCGCCGGTACTGCGGCGAGGGCACCTTCGACCTCGAGGGCATGATCGCCGCGCTGCGGCGGGCCGGCTTTCGAGGCCCATGGGGAGTCGAGATCCTGTCCGAGCAGCACCGGGCGACCGAGCTGCGCGAGGCCACCGCCCGCGCCTTCGACAGTGCCCGCGCGGTACTGCGGCGGGCGGCTGTCCGGTCCTAGTGCCCGGGCGCTGGACCGGTCGAGGACCGGACGACCAGCGTCGGCCTCAGGAGTCGGGTCGCGGTGGAGCGCGTGTCCCCGGACAGCCGGGCGACCAGCACCTCGCCGGCCTCCCTGCCGACATCGGTGATGTGGGGATCGACAGTGGTCAGGGCGATCCTTCGCATCCGGCTGAAGAAGTCGTCGTCGTACCCGGCGACCGAGAGGTCCTCGGGTACCCGCAGCCCGAGCTCGTCCGCGGCGGTGAGGACCCCGACCGCCGCGAGATCGTTGGCGGCGAAGATCGCTGTCGGCCGGTCGTCGGCCCGCAGCAGGTCCATCGCGACCCGGATCCCAGTGTTCTCGGTCCAGTCGCCCTGGGCCGTTTCGGGGGCGAGGCCGGCGCCGTGCATGGTCGCCTCGTAACCGGCGCGGCGGATCAGCCCGACCTCGCCCTCGCCAACGATGTGCGCGATGCGCCGGTGTCCGAGCTCGACGAGGTGCGCCGTGACGGCACGCGCGCCCGCGTCGTCGTCATTGGCGACCAGATCGACCGTGGCCAACCTCGGTTCACGGCTTCCGGCGACGACAACCGGCAGCCGACCGGCCAGCTCGTTGACCTGCGCCACCGCGGAAGGGCTGGGTGTTCCGACGAGCGCGATCCCGTCCACCCTCAGGTCGGAGAGGGCGTTCACCGCATCCGGCTCCGTGCGCCCGTCGGCCAGCAAGGGACGCAGCCCGTGCTCGTGCAGGACCGGGCGCAGCTCGTGCAACAGATCGACGTACCAGGGGTTGGACAGGTCGTCGATGACGACGCCGATCGTCCGCGTCCGGCGCTGCACCAAGCTGCGGGCAACGGGATCGGGGCGGTAGCCTAGCTCGGCCATGGCGGCCAGGACCGCCTCGCGACGCTGCGCGCTGACATTCGGCGAGTTCTGCAGCACCAGCGATACCAGCGACTTCGAGACCCCGGCGCGTGCCGCAACGGTGTGGATCGTGGGAGGCCGACCGGACCGGGACTCTGAGGGCACAGATCGAAGGGTAGCGCGCCACGAGGTGTGGCTTGGACCGATCCAAGGAATTCTTTCCGCACCGCGGCTCCCACGCCAACTCGCAGTCAGTTATCAACGACAGGATCCGCGCCTCGTCGGCCAGGTCATCGGCGGTCAGACCGGGCGGGAAGTAGGGCACGCCCGCGCTGTGCTCGAGCACGTGCTCGATGGTGATCTTCTGTTTGCCGTGCGTGCCGAACTCCGGCCACAACTGCGCCAGCCGCATGGTGTACTGCAGCACGCCCTGATCCACCAACCGGTGCACGGCGGTGGCGACAATCCCCTTGCTGACCGAGAAAACTGGGAACAACGTCTTCTCGTCGACCAGTCGACCAGTCGCCGGGTCAGCCACGCCAGCCCATGCGTGGATCACGAGTTCGTCCCCGATGTACGCGGCTACCTGAGCGCCGAGCTCGAACCCGGAATCGACCAGATCATCGAGCTCCCGCTGGATAGCTACCCGCGCCCGGTCCAGCTGAGAAGGTGAAGCCGTCACGGGCACAGTGTGGATGTTGCAGCCTCGTGCCGGCTTGCGATATTCCGCCAGCTTGTAACGAGAACCCGCCAAGCGTCGGCAATCCGCGCGACATTCATCCGAGGGCCGTCAGGAGAGCGTGCCCGCGCCCTCGACCGCTGCTGGTGCATCAGATCCCGCCCAGCCGCCATACCCGTGAGGAACCGAGCCGCCGCACGCGCCGGCCGCCGACCAGTCAACAAGCGTCGTGCCTGCGGTTGTCCGGCCTCATCGGTTGTCTCGTAACCCAGCGGTACGGCCTCGGTGAGGGTGACCTGGGCATCCTCAAGCACCAGGCGCCGCAACGTCGCCACGAGATCGTGATCGCGGTCATATGGTGGCCCGCCGGGCAGGCGGTACAGACCCTCGCCGCAGTCCGACAACAGCACCCGGCCGGCGTAGTCGACCAGCGACCCGAACACTCCCGCCACCGACGCGCCCGCTGGCGCCGGTCCGGGACACCAACGACTATGGTTACCCTGCGGCAAACCTAAACCACCTGTTAACGGCCGGTTTCTCATGGCTGTCAAATGATGATCAATGCCTGTCTCAGGCTACAGAGATGGCGGCCGAGAAGAGGCCACGTCGGGTGGCTAGCCGGGCAACCACAGTGGCCCCCGCGGTACCACGTCTCCACGGAATCAGCCGATCTCGCCTACCTACACGGTCGCGCGACACCCCGCACAGGCGGGCTCCCCACCTGAGCGCGCGATCACACAACACTCAGTACCTCTAGCGATCCTTGGCCGCGAGATCTTTGGCACTTGTGCAGAGTTTCAGGCAGCTCCATGCGTCAAGTGCATCCAGACGGTCCCGGCGCCGCCATGACACGGCCACCCTGACGGACGACCGCGACGGCGATGTGGATGCTGAGCGTGCGTGCCAGGACTGCGGCTGGCAGTTCGGTGGTGAGTTGGAACAGCGCGGCGGATTGGGAGCGCGCGGAGTTGATGCCGAGTTGGCGCAGGCGTTCGGTCATGCGGAAGGCGCCGATGGGGCGGCCGGGTTGGCCTCCTGGGAACAGCCAGGGTGAGCTGCCTTGGTCGCCGAGGGCGGCGTGGCCGTGTCGGGTGGCGGCGAGGGGGCGGACCAGGCTGGCGAGGGGTTCGGGCAGGGTGGCCGGTTCGTGGTCCAGAGCGGAACCCAGTGGATGCTGGTGGCGACGATCCAGCCGAGCTGGCTGCCGTAGGCGCTTTCCATCCTGTCCGGACCCCGCACCCTGATTGCTCGCTTATAGGCAGTAGATGCGTTAGCCTATCGCTGTTCAGTCACTGTGCGGGCTCTGCGCCTGCGGGAACGGAGTGAGGAATGCCGGACGCGGCCGGTCCCACCACTCGACGAACCGCCGCGGGCACCGTCGTCGGCGCGCTCGAGGAGCAGGCCGAGCGGTTCCCGGACGACCCGTTCGTGATCACCCCGGACGACCGGGTGATCACCTTCGCGTCGATGCGGGCCCGCGCGCTGGAGCTGGGCGCCGGGCTGTGCGCGCACGGTCTCGCGGCCGGCGACCGGGTGGCGTACATGGCGGAGAACCGCCCGGAGCTGGTCGAGCTGACCTTCGGCGCCGCGTTCGCCGGCCTGATCACCGTGCCGATCAACGTGTTCCTGAAGGGCGAGTTCCTACGTCACCAGCTGGTCAACTCGGCGGCCGCGGCGATCGCGGTGGACCGGGTCGGGCTCGACGCGCTGCGTCCGGTGCTGGACACCCTGCCCGACCTGAAGCTGATCGTCCTGCTCGGCGAGGACGTCGAGCACAGCGGGGCGGTCGGCCACCAGGACCTGCTGGGCGGTGGCGACCATGCGGAGGCGCACCGGCCCGGGCCGCTCGACACCTACCTGATCCTCTACACGTCCGGCACCACCGGACCATCCAAGGGCTGCATGCTCAGCCACGCCTACTTGGCCCGGGTGGCCGGCGTGATGAGCCGGATGCTGGAGCTCGACGACACCGACCGGCAGATCTGCGTGCACCCGATGTTCCACATGTCCGGGCACATGGACCTGGTGCTGGCCCTGTTCAGCGGCACCCCGATGGGCCTGGAGAACCGATTCTCCGCGAGCGGTTTCTTCGCCCGGGCCAAGCAGCTCGGCGCTACCTACTGGGGCGGCCCGGGGATCACCGACTACGTGGTCGAACAGCCGCCGACGAAGGACCACTCGCTGAAGAAGTGGATCGGCATCCCGTTCCCGCCGGACAAGGAGCGCCGGCTGTTCGAGGACTTCGGCATCCGCTCGATCTGCCAGATGTACGCCCAGACCGAGGCCAACCCGGTGGCCACGGTCGGGCTCAACCACCCCGCCGCCCGGCACACCGACGGCCGGGTGATGGACGACATCGAGTGCCAGGTGGTGGACGACGAGGACTGCCCGGTGCTGGTCGGCGAGGTCGGTGAGATCGTCATCCGGCCGCGGGTGCCCGGGGCGATCTTCAGCGGTTACTGGAACGACGCCGAGCGCACCATCGAGTGCTGGCGCAACCTCTGGCACCACACCGGTGACCTGGGGCGCTTCGACGCCGAGGGGCTGCTCACCTTCGTCGACCGCAAGAAGGACGCGATGCGGCGCAAGGGGGAGAACGTCTCGGCCATGGAGCTGGAGCGGGCGCTGCTCGGGTACCTGCGGATCGCCGAGGTGGCCACGCACGCGGTCGCGACCGACGAGGGCGATCACATCAAGGCTTGCATCGTGGCGAAGCCCGGCTTCGACCGGGACGAGTACGCCGCGCACCTGATGGAGCACGTCCCGCACTTCGCCCGGCCCCGGTTCTACGAGGTGATCGACGCGCTGCCGCGCAACCCGATCGGCCGGGTACTGAAGTTCGAGCTGCATGAGATCGGGCTCACTGAGCACACCGTGGACCTGTTCGCGCTGGGCCTGGTCCATGATCGGAGGCGAGGATGAACCGCACCCTGCAGCGGGAGATGGCCAAGCGGCTGTTCGACCACATCGACGCGAAGAGCACCGACCGGGCACCGGCGGAGATGACACTGAACGAAGCGGACTACGTGGACGCCGCGCAGGCCGCCCGCGAGCGCGACGCAATCCGGCTGCGGCCGTCGCTGGCGGCGGCGTCCGGGGAGCTGCCCGCGCCCGGAGACTTCCGCACCACCTGGATCGCCGGGGTGCCGGTGCTGGTCACCCGCCAGGAGGACGGGTCGGTGCGGGCCTTCCGCAACGTCTGCCGGCACCGGTGCGCCACCGTGGTGGCCGCCGAGGCGGGCAACTCGAAGGCGTTCTCCTGCCCGTACCACGGCTGGACCTACGTCCTGGACGGCGCGCTGCGGGTGGTGCCGGACGGGGAGGACAGCTTCCCCGCGCTGGACCCGGCGGACAACGGGCTGGTGGAGCTGCCGGTGGCGCAGCGGCACGGGCTGATCTGGGTGCGGCCGACGCCCGACGGGCCGCTGGACCTGGCCGCCTACCTGGGCGCGGAGGTGGACCGGGAGATCGCCGAGCTCGGGCTGGACGACTACCACTTCCTGCGCGGGCAGACCTTCGAGCAGCCGGCCAACTGGAAGCTCATCATGGACGGCTTCCTCGAGGTCTACCACGTGCGCTACCTGCACCCGAAGACCGTCGGCAAGATCACCATCGGCAACGTGTTCATCGTCGACGCGCTGGGCGAGCACCTGCGGATGGCCTCGGCGCGCAAGGACATCGAGAAGCTGCGGCCGGACCGCGAGAATCCGGCCGGCGAGCAGCCGGACATCCTGCCCGGGATCATCCTGACCTACGCGCTGATGCCGACCACCGTGCTGGTCTACGTCCGCGACCACATCGAGGTCTGGAGCATCCAGCCGCACGAGACCGACCCCACCCGCTGCCGGATCACCCTGCGGTTCCTGGTCCCGGAGCTGCCTCAGACCGACAAGGCGAAGAGCTATTGGGAACGCAACTGGGACACCGTGGTCGGCGCGGTGCACGACGAGGACTGGGAGATGGCCCGGCGCATCCAGGCCGGCCTGGACGCGGCCAGTGTCAACCCGATGACGCTGGGCCGCAACGAGCTGGGGCTGCACCACTTCCACCGCCATCTTGCCGGGATGACGGGGAGCTGAGCCGATGTCGCAGTACAAGCGGGAGGACCGGTTCCAGCGCATCAAGTCCCAGGTCATCTCGCCGCGGGAGACCGCCGAGGTGGCCCTGGAACTGATCCGCAACGAGGGCGTCGAGGCGGTCACCATCCGCCGGCTGGCCTTCGAGCTGGACGTGAAGAGCGCGTCGCTCTACTACCACTTCCGCAACAAGGACGAGATCCTCGCGCTGGCCGCCACGGTGGCGTTGGCCGGGATCCGCGGCGCCGGGAACCCGGACCGGCCGTGGCGGGAGTGGCTGCTGGAGAACACCGTCCGGTACCGCCGCGCGCTGCTCGTCTACCCGGACCTGGTGCCCACCCTGATGCGCCGCCATCCGCTGCACATCGGCACCGAGGAGCACGAGCGGGCGGTGCGGCTGCTGGAGCAGCAGGGCGTCCCGCCGGAGATCATCATGCCGCTGTTCGACAGCCTGGAGTCGCTGGCCTGTGGTAGCGCGCTCTACGCCGCCGCGGGTTCGGCGTTCGACCGGTCCGAGGCGTGGAAGGACGACTTCCCGGCCATGTACCGGGTCAGCACCACGGTCGGGCTGAGCGACGACGAGGTGTTCGAGCGGGCCGCGCGCGGGGTCATCGACGGATTGGCGGGTCCGGCATGAGCAGCACCGAGGAACGTCTGGACCGGCTGGAGTCCGTGGCCGAGATCCAGCAGCTGGTGGCCCGCTACGCCCTGGTGCTGGACGGCCGGGACGCGCAGGCCTGGGCGGCGCTGTACAGCCCGGACGTCAAGGTCGGACCGCCGATCGACGGGCGCGGCCGCGACGACCTGGTGGCGTGGTTCAAGGCCAAGTGCTCCTACTGGTACCGCAGCATGCACGTGATCGGTGTGCACCGGATCGACCTCGACCCCGATGACCCGGACCGCGCGACCGGGCTGGCCCAGTGCCGGGTGGAGCAGGAGATCGGCGAGCGCTGGGTGACCACCGCGTTCCTCTACCGCGACGCCTACGTCCGGGTGGACGGCCAGTGGCTGTTCGCCCACCGGCACGGCATGCCGATCTGGTGCTACGACCAGCACCAGGACCCGCTCACCGGCGTCGAGCGGCTGCCCGGCGGGATGCCCGTCCGGCTGCCCGCCGACTACCCGGCGTTCCGCGCGTTCTGGGCCGACTTCACACCCGAGCAGGTCGCCGAGGTCACCAGCCGGCCGATCTGGACGCGGCCACCGACTAGATCTTGAGATCGTTGCAAGAGTATGCAGCCCCATTAGCCTATCGCCGTTCAGAACTCGGCCCGGGGCGTCGCCGCGAGGCCTAGCGCGACCGGTCGAGAGGAAGGTTGATCTCCCGTGACACCACCCGCCACCTGCCCGGTCCACCGCATCGGCAACATCCCGGACCTGATCAGCACCGTGCGCTCGAAGAGCGTGCTGAACAACGCGGCGTACTTCGCCGCCGCGCACAAGCTGGACGACGGCCACATCACCGTGGAGGAGTTCGTCGGCGGCATGTGGACGTTCACCGACGGCCCGGAGCACCGCCGCCGGCGCAAGATGCTGAACTCACTCGTCCGCCCCGACGCGTTGGACGCCATGCGGGAGAACTACATCCTGCCCGCCGTGGAGAAGCTGCTCTCCGAGTCACTGGCCGAGCCGGACGAGGACGGCCGTTACCGCACCGACCTGGTCGAGCTGGCCGACCGGCTGTTCGTCGGGTTCGGGGCGAACATGATCGGGTTGACCGACATGGAGTCCCCGCAGCGCCAGGCCAAGCTGCGGCAGATCATCCCGGGCATCTTCGGCGGCGTGCTGGCCCAGTTCTTCGACAACCGCGAGGCCGTGTTCCAGATGGCGCTGGCGGCCAAGCAGACCTTCGTCGAGGAGTACTACCGGCCGGCGCATGAGGCGTACCGGCGGATGTACGCCGAGGTGGAGGCGGGCACCCGGGACGAGGAGAGCATCCCGCGCTCGCTGATGCGGCTGATCGTGTCCAAGGCTGACCCGGTCTACGAGGACGACGAGGTCGGGATCCGGGACGCGATCCTGGTGTTCAACACCGCGATCGGCACCAGCGTGCAGTCGGTGGTGCACATGGTCCACGACACCGCGCGGTGGTTCGCCGAGCACCCGGAGGACCGCGAGCGTGTCGGCGACATGGAGTTCCTCACCCGGTGCATGGAGGAGACGATCCGGCTCAAGGCGCCGTTCATCTCCTTCCTGGTCCGTCGGGCCGGCGAAGACCTGGAGATCGGCGGCGAGGCCATCAAGCAGGACGATGAGCTGCACATCGAGATCCCCCGGGCCAACCGCGACCCGGAGGTGTTCGGCCCGGACGCCGGGCAGTTCAACCCCTGGCGCGAGCGCCCCGAGAAGCTGCCTCGCTACGGCATCGGGTTCGGGTCCGGCCCGCACGCCTGTCTGGGGCTGCGGGTGGTGCTGGGCAACGACGGGCACAGCGGCAGCCACGTGCGGTTCATGCAGAAGCTGTTTGGCCACGGCATCGTCCCCGACCCGGCGGGCGAGCCGCAGATCCTGGCCATGTCCCAGGACGAGAGCGCGATCGAGGACGTGGTGACCTTCATGAGCTACCCCGTGGTGTTCGACGACTGGACGCCCGGCAACACGACCGTTGAGGAGTATGTGGCGTGAACCGATGCAGAGTGGCGGGGCTGGAGGAGCTGAAGCCCGGCGGTCTACTGCGGGCCGACGCCGAAGGTGTGCCGATCTGCCTGGCCCGGCTCGAGTCGGGCGAGGTGCACGCGATCAATGACATCTGCAGCCACGAGGAGGTCGAGCTGTCCGACGGTGACCTGCAGGGCACTGAGGTGGAGTGCCCTGCGCACGGCTCCCGTTTCAGCGTGCTGACCGGAGAGGCCGATGGCTTCCCCGCCGAGGAGTCGGTGGCGACCTATCCGGTAACCGTCGACGGTGACGACATCTACGTGGAGGTTTGACGTGGTGGGTCGGGTGGAGGGCAAGGTCGCCCTGATCACCGGAGCCGCGCGGGGCCAGGGACGTTCGCACGCGATCCGGTTGGCCGAGGAGGGCGCGGACATCCTGGCCATCGACGTGTGCCGGGAGATCCCGGAGTACATGGCGCCGCCCGCGTCGTCGGACGACCTGGCCGAGACGGTCAAGGCGGTCGAGGCGCTGGACCGGCGGATCATCGCGGTCGAAGGTGACGTCCGGAACCAGGCGGACCTGAACGGGCTGGTCGAGCGGGGGATCGCCGAGTTCGGCCGCCTCGACATCGTGAGCGCGAACGCCGGGATCATCAACTACGGGCTGATCGACACGATCACCGACGAGCAGTGGCAGGCGGTGTTCGACGTCAACGTCACGGGCGTGTGGCGGACGGTGAAGGCCGCGCTGCCGCACCTGCGGGCCGGGGCGTCGATCATCCTCACCGCGTCCATCGGCGGGCTGAAGGGCGCGCCCGGGGTGGGGCCGTACATCAGCGCCAAGCACGGTGTGGTCGGGCTGATGAAGAACCTGGCCCACGAGCTGTCGCCGCGCGGGATCCGAGTGAACGTGGTCGCCCCGTCGAACGTCAACACCGACATGTTGATCAACGAGTTCACTATGGCGTCGTTCCTGCCCGGCGACCCGGAGCCGACGGTGGACAGGTTCGAGGTCGCGGCCAAGACCATGCACATGATGGACGCTGGCTGGGTGGAGCCGAGGGACATCTCCAATGCGCTGTTGTTCCTGGCCTCCGACGAGGCCCGGTTCATCACCGGCATCTCGCTGCCGGTCGACGCGGGGTGCCTGCTCAAGTGAACCTCCCCGACACGTTCCACCTGATCGGCGGGGACGCGCTGAAGACCGGCACCGGCGGCTCGCTGGAGCACGTCAATCCGGCGACCGGTGAGTCGAGCACGCTGGAGCTGGCCGGGGCGGACGAGGTCGACGCCGCCGTGGCCGCCGCCCGGGAGGCATTCGGAGTGTGGTCCGGGCTGGCCCCGATGGCCCGGCGCTACCTGCTGCAGCAGTTGGCCCGCAGGATCAACGAGTCGGCGGCCGACCTGTCGGCGCTGTCCACCTACGAGTCGGGCATGCCGGTGGTCTACGCCGCGCAGATGGCCGCCGTCGGGCCGGCCGAGTGGTTCGACTACTACGCCGGCTGGGCGGACAAGCTCAACGGCGAGGTGATCGGCGCCTGGGACTTCAACTACACCGTGCCCGAGCCGTACGGGGTGGTCGCGGCGATCGTGCCGTTCAACGGTCCGGTGTGGGAGATCGGCATGAAGGCCGCGCCCGCGCTGGCCGCCGGGAACACCGTGGTGATCAAGCCGCCGGAGCTGGCCCCGTACTCGTCGATCCTGTTCGGCCGGCTGTGCCTGGAGGCGGGCATCCCGCCGGGGGTGGTGAACGTCGTGCTTTCCGGGCCGGACGGGACCGGTGCCCTGGTGAGCCACCCGGATGTCGACAAGATCAGTTTCACCGGCAGTGCCGGCACCGCGCGGAAGATCCTGGCCGCCGCCGCGGCGAACCTGACCCCGGTGGTGCTCGAGCTGGGCGGCAAGTCCGGGGTGCTGATCTGCGACGACGCCGACGTTGACTCCGCCGTGGGGGCCGTCGCGCAGTTCGCCATCGCGCAGAACGCCGGGCAGATCTGCACCTCGCCGAACCGGGTGCTGGCCCAGCTCGGGGTGTACGACGAGGTGGTGGAGAAGCTGGCGGCCGTCGCCGGCGGCTTCGTGGTGGGTGACCCGCTGTCGGAGAGCACTCAGGTCGGCCCGGTGATCAGCGTGGCGTCCGCCGACCGGATCGTCGGGATGGTCGGCGAGGGGGTCTCGGCGGGCACCGCCCGGGTGGTGACCGGGGGCTCGCGGCTGGACGGGCCCGGCGCGTTCGTGGCGCCCACCGTGCTGGCCGACGTGGCGACCGACAGCCGGCTGGCCGGCGAGGAGATCTTCGGACCGGTGGCCACGGTGTCGCGGGTGGCCGACGACGACGAGGCGGTGGCGGTGGCCAACGGCGTGGACGCCGGGCTCGCCGCCTACGTGTTCAGCCGGGACATCTCCCGCTGCCACACGCTGGCCAAGCGGCTGCGGTCCGGCTCAGTGTCGATCAACGGCCTGGGCAACCACATGATCTACAGCCCGTTCGGCGGCAAGGGCGCCAGCGGCTACGGCCGGGAGGGCGGCCGGGCCGGCATCGAGGAGTTCCTATCGGTCAAGTCGGTATCCGCCCAGCTCTAACCGGACGACAGAGGGCATGTGGACACGAAGGCAAAGCGCTGGTGCATCTGGGCCGGTCCGGCGTTCACCCCGCTCTTCGCGGTCGCTTCTGGACGGTGGCGGGGCCGCGTCCGCCGCTCGACCCCGTCGGGCTCGGGTGCCTGGTCACCGCCTCGGAGGACGTGCTTGCGTACCTTGGGGAGCCGAACAGGTCGCGCGCCGCGCAGTGTGTGCCACCGCCTTCACGTGGGCCAGCGGGCCCCGAAAGCAGATGGGGTACGTCAGTGAGGGCCCGCCGCCACCGCGCACGGCGTGTGCCCGGCGGCGGCGAAGCGGCTACCGGTGAGCCTGCCGCTTGAATTTCCGGGCCGGGCGCCCCATCACCGGGTCGATCAGCTTCACGGCGAGGTTGCGAAAGCCCACCAGCGGCGAGGCGGCCTTGGGGACGGTGATCAGCGCGCTCTTCCGGTCGCTGCCGACCACCTCGACCATCCGCTTCGCCACCACCTCCGGGGTGAGCACCCCGGCGTCACCGGCCCGGCGCTCGATGAAGTCGACCACCGGGTCCTCGATGGCCTTGTTGGCCAGCGTGGTGCCCTTCACCGAGCCGAGGATGAAGGTGAACACGCGGATCCCGTAGTCGCGCAGCTCGCTCTGCAGGTCCAGCGCGCACTTGGTCAGCCCGGCCTTGCCCGGCACGTAGGCCCCGAGGTGGATCATCGAGACCTCGGTGGACAGCGACCCGGTGGTGGTGATCGTGCCCCGGCCCCGGGCCCGCATACCCGGGATGACCTGCCGGATCAGCTCCATCTGGGACAGCATGTTCACCGTCGTGGCGTGCCACAGCTGCCGGGCGCCGAAGTCCTGGAACGGGCCGGCCGGGCTGACCGCGGCGTTGCACATCAGCACATCGACCGGGCCGTTCAGCGCCTCGGCGCGGCCGATCGCGCCGTCCACCTGGTCGAAGTCGGCCAGGTCCAGCGGCACCTCGGCGCCTCCCACCTCGGCGACCACCTGGTCCAGCTCCTCGCCGGGCAGCGCGAGCACGGTGCACCGGGCACCCTCGGCGGCCAGCGCCCGGACCAGCGCGGCCCCCACCCCGGTGGACCCGCCCACCACCACCACGTGCGCATTCTGGAGCCTCATGACACACGCGCCGGCATGGTGCGCCATCCCCACATGGTGGAGGCGTCGTCGAACCGTTCCGCTCGATCCAGGTCGACCGTGTAGTTCGGCATCTTGACCAGGATCTCGCGCAGCATGATCTCAAACCAGAGCCGGAACAGACCCGCTCCGATGCACACGTGCGGACCGTCGCCGAACGCGATGTGCGGACAGGACGATCGGTCAATGTCGACCTCTTCCGGCCGTTCGAACGCGCGGTGGTCGCGGTTTGCGCCAGGCAGCCAGACCAGCACCCGATCGCCGGCATGCATAGTCACTCCGCCCACCTCGACATCGCAGAGCACGTTGCGAGCCAGGGACACCGCCGACGAGGTCTGGCGCAGCAGCTCCTCACACGCCTGTGGGATCAAGGAGTGGTCTGCGGCCAGCCGGGAGCGCAGGGCAGTGTCCTGCGCTAGGTGGAGCAGCGAGTTGCCGATCATCGCCGCCGGATTTTCCGCCCCGCCCACCAGAAGCGTGAAGGTCATCCACCGGACGGACTCATCGTCGAGCTCGAAGTCGGGATTGACAAGGTGGCTGACCAGGTCGTCCTGCGGCTCGGACCGCCGGGCCGCGATTAGGTCGTTGATTACTTGCACGGCGTTGCCGAACTCGGCCAGACCCTTCTGCATCGCCTCGGACTGGGCGAACTCAGGGTCAGAGGCGTATGGCATAACGTTCAGGGCCGCCTGCACCGACCGGATGAAGGGCACCCGTTGCTCCTCCGGGAACCCGAGATACATGGTCATCGAGCCGGCGGGGATGCGGTCGGCAATGTCGTGGACCACGTCGAAGTGGTCCTTGGTGACGGCCTCGTCGATGACTCCGGAGATGAAGGTCTCCAATTCTGGAGCCAGCGCGTCCACAGCACGCTTGTGGAACTTCGGGATGAGGATCTTGCGCAGGATGCGGTGATACGGCGGGTCGGCCTCCGCCGGGATCAGACGCGGTCCGACCACCGTCGGGATGGTGTTCCCGCCTTTCATGTCCTCCGTCTTCCGCGAGGAGAAGACGGAGTAGTCGCGAAGCACCCGCTTGGCGAGCTCGTGGGACGTCACCACCCAGTGGCCGCCGTAGCTCTCTGTCCAGAAGACCGGGTGCTCCCGCACCAACGCCAGAACCTCGTCGCGATTGTGCGAGGTGTGTTGTGCGTGGTGGTCGAACTCTAAGGTCGCCGGGGATTCCGTGGTGGTCACAGGTGGATCCTTAGGGTGAGTGTCGCTGAGCGTGTCAGGCACACAGGTAGGCCGCCGTCGCCATGTGACGTTGGAACTCGGGCCTCGTTCCGGGGTGTTCTCTCCACGGCGACGACCGTTGGCCTATCGGTGTTCAGTCAACGTAGACCCTCGCGTCGGGTCTCGCCAGACCTCCCTTCGAGAGTTGAGGCCAGTCCTGTTGCGTGGAGGCCCGTCTGTGGCCGCCGGCCGCTGGTCTTTCGACGAAGCCAGACCCTCACCGGGTGGTCAGTTGGCGACGAATGTCCCGTCGACCGGAACTATCGCTCCACTGATGAACGAAGCGGCGTCGCTGACCAGGAAGCCGACCCCGGCGGCCAGTTCCGTCGGGGAGCCCAGACGCCCCAGCGGGTGCCTGGCGGTCAGGTCTTCACGCAGCACCGGGTTGGCGTCGAACACTCGTCGCGGCATCGAGGTCTCGATGCCGCCGGGCAGGATCGCGTTGATCCGGACCCCGGCTGGGCCGTACTCCGCGGCGGCGGCCTGGGTGAGCATGATGACCGCCGATTTGGCCGCGCAGTGGGCGGCCATCCCTGGGATGGTCCGCAGCCCGGCTGCTGAGGCGATGTTTACCACGGCGGCATGCGGGCTGCGGGCGAGATGGGGCATGGCGTACTTCATGCTTAGAAACACACCCCGGGTGTTTACCGCGAAGATCCGGTCAAAGTTCGCCACCGAGCAGTCAGCCAGCGGGCCGATCTCGCCGTCGATCCCAGCGTTGTTGACCACGATGTCAAGCTGGCCGTGTCGGTGCACGACGGACGAGATGAGTTCCCGCACGCCCACTTCGTCGGACACGTCGGCGGTGACCGCGCTCGCTGTGCGACCGAGTTCCTTCGCGGTGATGTCGGCCCCGCCGAGATCCACCACCACGACCGTGGTCCCGTCGTGCAGCCGCTGGGCGATGGCCTGACCGAGGCCCCTGCCCGCTCCGGTGACCACGGCGACCCGCCCGGACATTGCTGCACTCATGATCCTCCTTGCATTTTCCGAGGGAGTCGACGAGCCGGTAGCGGATGGCTTTCGGGCTGTGCAGCAGCGTGGGGCCCAGATCTTGTTGGGCGCTCCGTGGACGACGACTTTCTTGCCCTCCATGCAGCCTGCGTACGCCTGTCGCGCGACGGTTTCGGGTCGCATCATGGAGATCTGCGGCGGCAGGTTGTTGTCCCAGTAGTCGGTGATGCCCACGACGTCGAAGATCTCGGTTTCGGTGGCGCCGGGTGCGCTGACGGTGCGGTGCACGCCGTCCGGCTTGTATTCGCCGTCGATGGCTTCGGACAGTTTGTGCACGAATGACTTGGCGGCGGTGTAGAGGGCCATGGTCGGTGCGCCGAGGAACATGCCGCCGACGGAGGTGACGTTGATGATGCGTCCCCACTGTTGCTGTCGCATGTGTGGCAGCAACCGATGGCAGAGTTCGGCGACGCCGAGAGACTTCAGCCGGACGAACTTCTCGTGCTCGTCCCAGGGGTGATCGAGGAATTTCCCGAGCATGTCGAAGCCGGCGTTGTTGACCAGGAAGTCCACGGCCAGGCTTCGGCCGGCTAGTTCGGCGGCGATGCTCGCGGATGCCTCGGCCGCGACCAGATCGCAGGGTAAGGGATGGATCCGGACTCCGAAACGGTCCTTGAGTTCGGCCTGCGGCTGCTTGAGCCGCCGCTCGCGGCGGGCCACCACCACGACGTCGTAGCCCTTGGCCGCCAGCAACTTGGCGTGCTCGGCCACCCAGCCGGTCAGCACCGCCCGCCGCGCGGCCACCTCCCCGACGGCCCGTGCCGGTGGCCGCCCAGTCCCCCACCGTGGCCGCGTCGGTGACTGTGGCCCCGTCTGTGACCGGTCGTCCCTTTACCCGCGAGCGATTGCAGGTCAGAACCGTGCCGCGCCTGCTTCCGCAGGAGCGGCGTGTCGGCCACCGTCGCCCCTCGTGTGCTAGGGCAAGTACGCGGCCAGCAGGCGGTGCAGGTTGGCGCGCAGTTGCTCCTCGGGGGCGCGCTGCTCGAACAGCGGAGCGATTTGTTTGAGCGCGGGGAACTGCTCGGCGGGTAGTGCGGCGATTGTCTCGTGTCGGTCGAACTCCTGGCGTGAAATCCGGTTGAGGGAGAAGCCGAACACGTAGTTGGTCAGTGCGTCGTAGGCGTCGTAGGCGTCTTGACCGTGGACGTCCAACTCGCCGAGCAGCTCGAAGATCGTTTCGTGGGCACGGAAGAGGGCGCGGTTATTCATCCGGCGGATCACGGTGAGCTGCGCGATGGCGGGGTGCTCGACGAGCATGCGGTGGACGGCGACGATGTAGTCGACCAGCGCGTGGAACGGGTCGTCGGCCTGCAGGGTGTCGGGGTCGGGTAGCTCGGCGAAGACGGTGTCGGCCAGTGCTTGGAGCAGCTGCTCCTTGCCGCCGAACGTGGTGTGCACGGTGGCGCTGCCGACGCCGAGTTCTTTGGCCAGGCGGCGCAGGGTGAGGGAGGCGAGACCCTCCTCGTTGATCACTTTCATGGCCACGGCCAAGGCCTCGTCGCGCACCAGTAGCCGAGGTCTGCCTCGGCCGGCACCGAGTGGGGCGACCCCGGATAGCAGGTCCTCGCCCGCACGGATCGGCTTGCTCATGCCCGAACTCTACCGGTAGACGCAGCTTTCCGACCAATTATCCGATCACTGTTTACAAATTCCCCGGCGGCGGTTACGGTCGTTCCCGTCGGCCATACGGGCGCGGCGGCCTGTTCGGGATCGGATCCGGAGGATCGGGTGACCATCGGAGTACACGGCGGGGCGGACCCGCTGCACCAGCAGGGTTCGCCGGTCACGGCCTGGACGATTGCCAACACGTCGGAGGTCGTGCGGACCGTCCTCACCCCGTTGGGGGCGAGTTGCTTCTGGGGTGATCCCTGTGAGCTGGAGCTGCGGCGAGGTTACGCCGCCATGGGGATCTTCCGGGCCCGCGACGTTCGGATCGAGGCTTCGGCCGACGACCGGATGATCGCGGTGGTCTACGGCCGTCTCGCGGCCAACGTCGACAGCTTCCGCCGGATGGCCGACTCGATGCCGGGCACGTCGGGCTCGGCGATGGAGGAGCAGTACTTCGGCTCGGTGCGGCCGGAGGTGGCGGATCGGCCGACGAAGCGGCGCTATCCGGCGCTGGCGGTGAAGATGCCCCGCGCCGCCGCGATGCTCGGGCGGCGCATCCGCGCGGTGCGCGAGGACCACCAGTCGTGGTGGCGTCGGCAGGTGATCGAACGCCCTCCCGTCGAGGCTGGTGCCGCCCGGGTGTTGCTGCGGGAGGCCAGTGAGCGGTTTCGGCGGGCGATGTGTCTGCACATGCAGGCGACCGCGTTGTGCCAGGCCGGTTACGAGCAGATCGTGGCGCTGGCGCAGACGGCGGGAGTGCCGGGCCTCGAGCTGCGGCTGGCCACCGGGTTCGGCGGTATCGAGGAGACCGCCTTGCTGAAGGACCTGTGGGAGGTCTCCCGCGGCCGCCTCGACGAAGCGGAGTTCCTCGCCCGCCACGGCTACCACGGCCCGGGGGAGGGCGAGCCGTACAACCCGTCCTGGCGTCACCAGCCCGCGCTGTTGACTCCCCGGCTGGCGGCCTACCGAGCGCTGGGCGAGGAGCGCGCGCCGGGCGCGGTGGAGTCCGACCGGGTCCAGCAGCGCCTGGACGCCGAGGCGGAGTTGATCGCCTCGTTGGGAAGATTCGGCCGGGCCCGGGCGCTTCCCGCGCTCCGCGCCGCTGCCTCGTTCATCCGGGCCAAGGAGACCGGCAAGGTCGCCTACACGCTGGCCATCGACGCCGGCCGCTGTGCCGCCCACGTACTGGGCGCTCGACTGCACGACCACGGGCAACTCGCCGACCCGTCGGACGCGTTCTTCCTGACCCTCGACCAGCTGAGCGGACCGCTGCCGGCGGCGACTCGGGACATCGTCGCCGCGCGCCGCGAGCAGCACGAGAAGTACTCGGCGATGAAGCTACCGCCCAACTGGGTCGGCAGCCCGACCGTCCGCACCCGCGAGCGCGCCCCCACCGCCAGCGCGCGGGAGCGAACCACCCTGCGCGGTCAACCGGTCAGCGGCGGTGTGGTCGAAGGCCGCGTCCAGGTCGTCACCGACGTCGACCAGGCCGACGACTTCACCCCCGGCGACATCCTGGCCTGTCACGTGACCGATCCGAGCTGGATGCCGCTGCTGTCGATCGCCGGCGCGCTGGTGATCGATGTCGGCGGCCCGATGAGCCACTGCGCCATCGCCTCGCGCGAGCTCGGCATACCCGCTGTGATCAGCACCGGCGACGGCACCGAAGTGCTCACGACCGGCGACTGGCTGCGGGTGGACGCCGACACCGGCGAGGTCACCGTTCTCAAAAACCCGCCGACACCCAGAGGAAGACACACCGATGAGCTACGGCCACGACCGGTTTCACCAGCGCACCGATAACCCCTACTGGAACGAGAGCGCCTGGTTCAGCTTCATGATCCCCGAGCGGAACCTGCACGGGATGCTGTACATGTACTACCGGCCCAACATGAAGCTCGCCGCCGCCGGACCGTTCATCTGGGACCGCTCCGGCGAGCAGATCTACGACTGCCTCTACTACGGGTTCGACCCCATGCTCTCGATGCCCGATAACGTCGAGATGTTCGACGTGAGCCTGCCGAACTCCTACACGGTGCGCACCATCGAACCGGACCGCAGCTTCCAGTTCACCTACAAGTCCGGCCGGTGCGAGCTGGACATGACCTTCGCGACGGTGCTGGAGCCGCACATCAAGGCCGAGACAGTCAAGGACGAGGAGCAGCTGCGGGGCTGGTGGTCCCAGGTCGACGTGGGCCACTACGACCAGCTCGGCCGCATGCGCGGGTCGTTCGTCGTCGACGGCGAACGCTACGACGTCGACTGCTACAGCATGCGCGACCGCTCCTGGGGCCCGCGCAAGCTGCTGCCGGTGCGGCTGTGCTACCCCTGGGCGGCCGCGGCCGACGACCACTCCTTCCTCGCCCCGTCGGTCAGCCAGACCCCGCTGGAGACCGACCCGGTCCTCGACACCGTCGAGCGGGTGATGGCCGGCTCCGGCTGGTACATGCGCGACGGGATCAAGTCCAACCTGGTCGACGGGACACTGCGCACCATCGAACGCGGCCCCGACGGACGGCCTCTGCGGCAGGTCATCGAAGCCGTCGACGAACTCGGCCGCGACCTGCGCGCCACCGGGCAGACCCGCAACCTGCTCAAACTGTCCGTCTACGGCAACTGGTTCGACTGGTACAGCCTCGCCGAGTGGGAGTTCGACGGGATCCGCGCCTACGGGGAGATCGAGGACTACCACCCCTTCGACATCTACCGGCGCATGCAGGTCACACTCGGCAACGCCGTCGCGTGAGGGCCGAGTCATGCACACGACGACACAGCGGCTGTGCGTGTGGGCGGGACCTCTCATGGTGGCGATCTGGGGCGCCGTGACCGGCGACCTGCCATCGCGATCGTTGACGTACCGGCTCAGGTGGTACCGCTCTTATGCTCCGAAACCAACGCCTTGGCACGCCGCTCGGCCTGTGGCAGTGCCTCGCCCAGTCGCCGGCATGAGCGCTGCGCAGGGCAGCGCGATCTCTGCGTATGTTGGCACCGCGCTACGCATGTACGCCCGTTGCTTCCTGTACGTAGACTCCACATGCGCGTCGATCCGAATACGTAGTACGTATAGAGAATTAAATAGGTCTCGATGGTGTACGTAATTATTGAGTCTTCCGCGCAAGGTGCGCATCTAAACCAAACGCTGCCTCGTTGGATCACAGGGAGTTCTTGACTGGCCTCTGCTGCATCTTTCAGGCGTGCGTCGGGTCTGCTCTACAGAACATTCGGCGTTGTATGTCCGAGTTCCCCTAGAAAGGCTGTGCGATGATGCGCCTTGACCTCCGCGCGGTTGAGTCTACTCTTTCCGGGATGCTCTGTCCCGTCCAGCGATGGGAGATCAATCATTTCCTGGGCGGAGTTCAACGGGGCTGGTTGCGATGTGCTCGATGCATTTCACGCACTGCCGGCGGCTAGGCAGTACGCCTCTGTCGAGGACATCACTGCCGCTGTCACGGCTGGCGAGAGGGAATCGCGGCGTGGGCGGCCTCTCGCGGGCCTGCTGCTATGTGCGATGTCAGCCTAGGTCGGTGTGGTTCGGAGTTAGTCCAGGAACGTTTCATAGCGACTAGCAAGGATCTCTTGCGGGCGCGACGATCCCGCGATGCGGGCCGGCGGTGATCGTTCTCGTTGGATGCAGCCGCTTCCGTTACATCGGTGACATTTGAGCAATTCAGTTCGTAATGAGCTCTGTGGAGGAGTGTATGGCGACCGAAGTGAATCTTACGTCCTCGGCCCCAGCGCAGGGGCATGTGCCCACCCCGCTGGAGAAGGCGGCGGCTCCGATCGGTGGGTTCCTGTCGACAGCCGCCGACACGGTCGTCGCGACGTTCAAGCCGCCGTTCCAGTGGCGTGAGTACGTGCAGCAGTGCTGGTTCGTCGCCAGCGTCGCGATCGGGCCGACCATTCTGCTCGGAATCCCGTTTGTCGCCCTGGTGACCTTCCAGTTCAACCAGGTGTTGACCGAGTTGGGCGCGATCGATGCGTTCTCGGGTGCCGGGTCGGCGTTCGCCACGGTGAGTCAGATCGGTCCGGTGGCCACGACGTTCATCATCGCCGGCGCGGTGGCTACCTCGATCTGCGCGGACTTGGGTGCCCGGAAGATCCGCGAGGAACTGGACGCCATGGAGGTGCTGGGCATCGACCCGGTGCACCGGCTGGTGGTCCCCCGTGTGCTGGCGGCGGCCACGATGGCGATCTTCCTGAACGCGCTGCTGATCCTGATCGGGATCGGTGGCGGGTTCTTCTACTCGGTGTACCTGCAGGGGGCGAGCCCGGGTGTGTTCATCGATTCGATGAAGGTGCTGACCGGCAACGACAACCTGATCTCGGCCACGATCCGGGCGGCGGTCTACGGGTGGCTGGGCGCGATGATCGGTGCCTACCGGGGTCTGATCGCTAAGGGCGGCGCGAAGGGCGTCGGTCAGGCGGTGAACGAGACGGTCGTCTACGTGTTCATCGCGCTGTTCCCCGTCAACACCGTGTTCACCCAGCTGCAGTACGTGCTGGGCCTCGTCAAGCACTAAAGCAGGAAGGAACAAGCCCTGACATGGAGGTCAAGGTTGTCGCTCCGAGCAGGTTACGGGGCGTGGGCCGCGCACTCGGTGCGCCCTGGCGGGCACTCGACGACGTGGGTAGGCAGGCCAGCTTCTACGGCGAGGCGATCGGCTGGGTACCCAAAGCGGTCAAGAGCTACAAGCGTGAGCAGGTTCGGCTGATCGCTGAGGTCGGCATGTCTGACGGCGCGCTGGCGGTCATCGGCGGCTCGTCGATCATCACGCTGTTCATCACGTTCTTCGCCGGATTGAACGGCGGCGTGCAGGTGTACTACGGCCTGTCGAACCTGAACCTGGAGGCGTTCGCCGGGTTCTCCGGGGCGATCATCTGTCCCCGGCTGCTGACCCCGATCATCGCCGGCACGGCACTGGCCGCGACGGTGGGCACCGGTTTTACCGCGCAGCTGGGCGCGATGCGGATCTCCGAGGAGATCGACGCTCTCGAGGTGATGAGCGTGCGGTCGCTGCCGTACCTGGTCAGCACCCGGGTGGCCGCCGGAATGATCACCATCATTCCGATCTACGCGATGGCGCTGGTCGGCGGCTGGATCGCCTGGAAGCTGGCGTTGGTCCAGTTCTTCGGCCTGGCCGCTGGCACCTACGACCACTACTTCGACACGTTCATGCACCCGACGGACATCATCTACGCGATGATCCAGGCGGTCGGCATCGCGATCGTGGTCATCTTGATCCACACCTACTACGGCTACACGGCCAGCGAGGGCCCGGTCGGCGTCGGCGAGGCGGTCGGCAAGGCTGTGCGCGCCTCGTTCGTCGCGGTCATGACCATCTGCCTGTTGATCGCCACCGCTCTCTACGGCAGCGCTGACACGCTGCGGATCTCCGGGTGAGCGGGCGATGAACCAGACAACCGCCTGGGACAACATCAAGTACAAGGTCTACGCCCTGATCCTCATCGCGATCATCCTGTTCGCGGGGTCGATGTCGGCCCTGGCCTACAACAAGACCTTCGCCAGCTCGATCCCGGTGACCCTCAAGGCGGATCGCGCCGGTCTGCAGATGCACCCCGGCAACAGGGTCAAGGTGCAGGGCGTCGACTTCGGGCGGGTCAAGAGCGTGGACCTCACCGAGGAGGAGCAGGGCGTCGACGTGCTGCTCTACGTCGACCCCGACCTGGCCGAACAGGTGCCGGCCAACGTCGAGGCGGACCTGAACCAGCTCACCGCCTTCGGTAACAAGACCGTGGAGCTGATCCTGCCGGCGCACCCGTCGCCGGAGCGCCTGGAGGCTGGCTCGGTGATCCAGGTCCGGCACGTCGCGGGTGAGGTCAACCGCACCTTCGACGAGCTGATGACGCTGCTGAACCGGGTCGAGCCGGCCAAGCTGAACGCCACCCTGGGCGCATTTGCGCAGACCTTCGAGGGCAACGGCGACCGGCTGGGCAAGACGCTGACCAAGGCGAACAACTACCTGACAAAGTTCAACCGGGACCTGCCCGCGCTGCAGCGCGACTTCCGGATCAGCGCTGGGTTCGCGAACGTCTACGCCGGCGCCGCGCCGGACATCGCCGACGTGCTCAGCAACGCCGGCGTCGTCATGGAGACGTTCGCCGACGGTGATTGGCCGTTCGTGATCCATGGAGCCGGGTTCTTTGGCGACCGCTCGTATGACTTCTTCGACCAGAACGCCGACGGTTTGATCGACGCCCTGGATTCGCTGCGGCCGACGACGAGTCTGCTCAAGGAGTACTCGCCGGCGCTGACCTGCTTCCTAGACGGCACCGCGAACACCTTCGACAGTTTGACAGCGGCGTTCCAGCCGGGCGGCATCATGTTCGAGGCGCCGCCGGCGCCCCCCTCCCCGCGGTACCAGTACCCGCGGGATCTGCCGGTGAACGGCCCGGGTCCGCTGAAGGGTCCGAACTGCCGAGGCCTGCCCACCGTCGGGCCGGAGGAGCTGTGGAAGGCAGGTGTCACCAACGGCCCGCCGAGCGTGCTGCCCGGCCGGGAGAGCAACCGCCCGAACCTGTCCAAGGAGCCCGCGGTCGTGCAGTTCTTCGGCCCGGACGCCCTGCTGCTCCCAGCTGTGAAGGGTGGTAACTGATGGCTAGCCGGAAAAACGCGCTGGCCGTCGGGTCCGCACTGGTCAAGACGGTGATTGTCGCCGTCGTCGGAGTGTTCATTCTGGCGATCTTGTGGGTGCAGTTCGGCCAGATCCGGTTCAACACTCAGAAGTCCTATTCGGCGGTCTTCACCAGCGCCTCGGGCATCCAGCCGGCGTCGACGGTCACCGCGTCCGGCGTGGATGTCGGCCGGGTGGATGACATCGAGGTGACCGACCAGAACCGGGCGAAGGTCAACTTCACGATCGACGCGTCGCTCCCGCTGACCGCCGGTACCAAGGCCACTATCAAGTTCAAGAACCTCACTGGCGACCAGTACATGGACCTGACGCCGGGCCCGGGGTCCACCCGGATGCTGCCGGACGGTGGGGTGATTCCGGTCAGCCAGACCCAGCCGGCGTTGGACATCGACGTGCTGCTGGGCGGCTTCAACCCGCTGCTTCAGGGGCTGCAGCCGGCGCAGGTGAACCAGCTGTCCAGCGAGATCGTGAGCGTGCTGCAGGGTCAGGGCGGCACGATCAACTCGGTGCTCGCGCACGCCGCGTCGTTCAGCGGCTCGCTGGCCGACCAGGACCAGGTGATCGGCAGCGTGATCACCAACCTGAACACGGTGCTCGGTGGGCTGGACTCCCACTCCGCCCAGCTGTCGGACACGGTGAAGGAAGCCGCCGACTTGGTCAACACGCTGTCTGAGGATCGCAAGGAGCTGTTGGACAAGTTCGCCGCCTCGGGGGAGTACGCCCGCGGCCTGGGCGATCTGCTTGCCGCGGTGCGCACCGGGCACGACACCTTCGAGGAGCTGGCGAAGGCCGGGCACCTGTTCAACAAGGACGCGAAGGAGGTCAACCGCATCCTCGGGCTGCTGCCCGGGGCCTACCTGCGGCTGGGTCGGGTGTCCACGAACGGTGCGGGCTACGACTTCAACGCCTGCGGCGTCGTCCTCCGGCTCACCGGTCCGGACGGCAAGCCGTTCTACACGCCCCAGATCGGTCCCAGCGACAACAACCTGCAGTGCAGCAGCCAGGACGTCGCGCCGTTGCAGGGCCAGGGTCCGACCAGCGCGTACGGGCACGAGGTGGAAGACGTCCCACTGTCGGACGGGCAGGCCGTGGCCAACGACGCGAACGACAACGGTGAGCACGTGGACAAGCACGACCAGAACCCCGGCGACCCGAATTCGGGACCTGGCGAAAACCCGCGGCAGGAGGGGAACTGACCGATGACCCGGATACCGAGGTTCCGCGAGTTCAACGTTCTGGCCACAGCGCTGGTCGGGCTGGGGATCATCGGGTTGGCGCTGGTCGTGGCGTTCACCTACCCGACGCTGCCGTTTGTGCGGGGCACCACCTACAAGGCGCTGTTCACCGAGGCTGGCGGGTTGAAGACCGGTGACGAGGTTCGGGTGGCCGGCACGGCGGTCGGCAAGGTCATCGACATGGACCTGGTCGGCAACCGGGTGCAGGTGAGCTTCACCGCCGGCCGCTCCCGGCTCGGCACCAGCACCACCGCCGCGATCAAGACCGGCACGCTGCTGGGCAAGCGCTACCTCGGGATCACCCCGGGGCCGGGGCCGGTCATGAGCGGTGGCGACACGATCCCGGTGGAGCACACCCTGGCGCCGTACAGCATCACCTCCAGCATCGAGAACGTGACCCAGCAGATCCACGACTTCGACAAGACCAAGCTCGAGGCGGCACTCAACTCGTTCTCCGGCGCATTCCAGGACACCCCGGAGAACTTCAAGGCGACGTTCGCCAACGTGAAGGCTCTGTCCCAGACGCTCAACACCCGGGACCAGGCGTTGCGGGAGCTGCTGGCGCACGCCAACGCGGTTTCCGCGGTGTTCGCCGCCCGGACTGGTGATTTCCAGCGGCTGCTGCGGGACGGCAACCTGCTGCTCGACGAGCTGCAGCGCCGTAAGGGGCTGATCGAGGAGTCCCTGCGGGGCTTCCAGCACGTCATCCACCAGACGACCGAGCTGGTGAAGGAGAACGACGAGCAGCTCTACCCGACACTTGACGAGCTGAACCGCCTGCTGGCGATCCTCAACCAGCACGATCACGACCTCAGCGTCGCCATCCAGCGGGTGTCCGGCTTCATCGGCGGTCTGTCCGAGGGCATCGCGGACGGGCCGCAGTTCGCGGCGAGCGTGGCGCTCAACGCGCCGGGTGACATCTTCAACTACACCGACCTCCTGCGTCAGGTGACCAACCCGCAAGCGCCTCGGGTCCCGGCCATGCCCGGGCTGCCCGGCCTGGACCCGCTGCCGAACCCGCTGAACGCACCGCCGAGCGGCGCGGGTTCGGACCCGAACTACTCGAACCCGAACGCGAACGGAACCACCCCGTCGCTGCCGTTGTTGGGAGGCAAATGATGGCCCAGCTCGCGGGCGGGCTGCCCCGGCTGCTCCGCGTGGTCGCGGTGGTCCTGGTCCTGGCCCTAGCCGCCGGCCTGATCTACGTCCTGGTCGGCGGCGGCACGAAGAAGGGCACCGCCTACTTCGCCGAGGCGAAGAGCGTCTATCCCGGCGACGCGATCCGGATCCTGGGCATGGAGGTCGGGGCGATCGACAAGATCACACCGGAGGGCGACAAGGTGCGGGTCGACTTCCACTACGACGGCAAGTACTCGGTGCCCGCCAACGCCAAGGCCGCGATCTTGGCCCCGACGTTGGTGGCCACCCGGTTCATTCAGCTCGACCCGGCCTACTCCGGTGGTCCCGCGCTGCCTGACGGCGGCGTTATTCCGGTGGAGCGCACCGTCTCGCCGGTGGAGTTCGACGAGCTCAAGGCCCAGTTGGCCCAGCTCGCGGACGCGCTCGGGCCGAACGGCGCGAACGCCGACGGCGCGCTGAACCGCGCGCTGACGGTGATCGACAAGAACGGTCGGCCCGGTGGGGTGCCCCAGGGGCAGAACTTCCGGGACATGGTCGTGGAGCTGTCCAAGGCGGCGAAGACCCTGTCCGACGGTCGGGAGGACCTTTTCGGCACGGTCCGCAACCTGGCCCAGTTCTCCGCGGTGCTGGGCAAGATGGACCGCGAGATCCTCGACTTCCAGCGGACCCTGGCTGATGTGACCGGGGACCTGCGCAAGAGCGACGACACATTCCGGGAGATCTTCCCGGCGGCCGAGCGGGCCGGCACGCTGGCGATCGGGCTGGTGGGCCACCATGGCAAGGACCTGACCGAGGCCGTCGAGAAGGCGGGCCACCTCATCCGGGTGCTCTCCGAGCGACGCGACGACCTCGCCCAGGTGCTGCACGTCGGGCCGACCACGCTGACCGACTTCAACAACATCTTCCACCCACGCGACCAGCGGCTGCACGGCCACGTCACGCTCAACAATCCGGACACCTTCGGCGGCCCGGGCGACGGGCTCTGCGCCCTGCTGACCCAGGTGGCGGCGGCCGACCAGAAGCAGGGCCAGAAGATGTGCGTGAACTACCTGGGGCCCATCTTCCAATACCTGAAACAGGAGGCCCCGCCGGTCGGCGTGAGTCCGGTCGAGGCGCCCCGCGGTACCACGCCACCGTACGGCGACCTGCAGTACGACGTGCCCAATACCGAACCGACCGGACCGAACGGGACCAGGTCCGATGCGCCCCGTTCCTCGACGGCCAACGGAAACGACCAGAAGTACGGTGCCGGGCCTGGTGGCCTGATCCCGCTGCCCCAGGGAGGAAACCGATGAAGCGCGGCATCCGCGTGGTCTCGGCGGTGGTGACGGCGGCGGTGACGGCGTTGGCCCTGACCGGCTGCTCGTCCTACCGGGGGATCAACTCACTGTCCCTGCCCGGCACAGTCGGCACCGGGTCGGACTCGTACCAGGTCACCATGAAGCTGGACAACGCGGTGAACATGGTCCCGAACACCCCCGTGCTCATCAACGACATCAACGTCGGCACGATCACCGACGTCAAGCTGGACGGCTGGACCCCGGTCCTGACCCTCAGCCTGCGCAACGACGTCAAGCTGCCGGCCAACACCGTCGCGAAGCTGGGCCAGACCAGCCTCCTGGGCTCCAAGCACATCGCGCTCTCCGCCCCCGCTGACCAGCCGCCGCAAGGCGTTCTCCAGGCGGGCGCACAGCTCCCGCAGGACCGAGCGTCACGCTTCCCAGAAACCGAGGAAGTGCTGTCCGGGGTATCCCTCCTGCTCAACGGCGGTGGCCTGCAGCACTTCCAGACCATCACCACCGAGCTGAACCGGGCACTGGGCGGCCGGGAGAACGACGCCCGGAATTTCCTCACCCAGCTGAACAACTTCACCGCCGGGCTGGACACGCAGAAGGGCGACATCGTCCTGGCGACGAAGGGGCTCGACCGGCTCAGCACCACCCTGGCACCCCGCATCGACGAGATCGAGAACTCGTTGAACGACATCCCGAGGGGTCTTGCGGTGATCGACGACCAAGAGCCGGCCCTGATCGACACCCTGGGTTCGCTGACCCGGGCCGGGGAGCTCTACGAGCCAGTCCTGCACGAGGCGGTGCCCGACCTGCGTGGCGTCTTCAACGAGGTAGAGCCAGTGCTTCGCGGTATCGCGGACACCAAGCCCGGCGCCCTGATGAAGGACCTGAAGCTCCTGCCGTTCGTCATCTTCCCATTGGACTCGATCCCGTACGAGTTCCGCGGCGACTTCGTCCACATCATCCTCACACTCGACCTGACCCACGAGGCGCTCGACAAGGCTTTCCTGACCGGTACGCCGGCCGGCGGCGCATTGGCGGCGGTGGCCAAGGCGCAGCGGGGTCAGCTGCCCGGCCTGAGCAAGACCGACCCGCTGCGGGTGCCGCTGCTCCAGACGGCGCCGAACAAGCCCAATCCGGTGCCCAGCGCGCCGGACGGCGACCCACTCAACACGCTGCTCAACGAGATCGGGGGCTGACAGGATGATCTCGTCATACATCAAGCGACAGCTGATCGTCTTCAGCATCCTGACCGTCGCAGCGGTGCTGATCATCACCTTCGTCTACGCGAAGGTCCCGACCGCGCTGGGCTTCGGCCGGATGACGGTGACCGCGACGTTCAGCCAAGGCGCGGGGATCTACCCCGACGCCAACGTCACCGCGCGCGGCGTCGGTGTCGGGCAGATCAAGAAGGTGACGCTCACGCCCGAAGGCCATGTCCGCGCCGTCATGTCGATCGACGACCACGTCAAGATCGGCTCCGACGCGCGCGCCGAGATCCACAGCGTGTCCGCGGTCGGTGAGCAGTACATCGACCTGATCACCGATCAGCCGGGCGGGCCATATCTGGAGAACGGTTCCGATATCCCGCTGAGCAAGACCGAGGTCCCCGAGCAGATCGCTCCGGTGCTGGACAAGACCACAGACCTGCTCGCCTCCATCCCCAACGACGGACTCCAGACCTTCCTCGACGAGGGCTACAAGGCGTTCCACAACCTCGGTCCCGACCTGCGCACGCTGATCGACAGCGGCCAGAACCTGCTCGACACGGCTGACCAGAACTACGCCGAGACGTCACAGCTCATCCGGGACATCGGCCCGCTACTGGACACCCAGAACATCGCCGCGAACAGCGTGCGCGCGTACTTCGACGACCTGGAGAGCACCACCGGCGCGGTGCGCTCCGTCAACGATGACGTCCGCCGGGTCTTTACTTCGGTGGGCCACGCGGCCACCGACGCCGGTGACCTGGTCACGGACCTCGACGACCCGGTGGCGTACCTGACGCCGAACGTGGAGCGGGTCGGCACCCTGCTGGGCATCTACCGGCCCAACCTGGAGCAGATCTTGGCGGTGTACCCGGTCGTCCAGTCCTGGCTGCAGGTCTTCACGAAGAGCGACCAAGGGCGCGGCCTGCACGCCGCGCTGCAGCTCAGCGTCACGCAGGGCTGCACCCAGGGTTTCAACGGTGAGAACCTACGCAACCCGGAGGACCTCAGCGACAAGGACGCCGAGCCGGACACCTACTGCAAGGTGCCACACGACGATCCGAAGCTGGTGCGCGGCGCACGCAACGCCCCGTGTATGGAAGGCAAGAAGGGCCAGCGCTCGGGCACCGTCCTGCGCTGCCTGGGCAAGGATCCCAGGCCCGACTATGGCCCGGGCAGCCACGCCGCGACGCTCGCGCCGCACCTGCCCATCCCCGGCACACCGGCCGGCGAGACGGGTCCGCTGAGCCCGCCATCGAACGACAACGCTCGACAGAGCCCCGAAGACCCGCTGTCCACCTTCGGTGCATCCGGATCGACGGGCTCAGGAAAGGACGAGACGTGGCAGTCATTGTTGACCGGCCCGCCCGGCCGTTGATCGAAAACGAAGTGGTCGACCGCTTCGACGCCGCCTCCCCGCACGCCTCGGAGGGAGCGCCCCGCCGGTGGCGGCTCCGCTGGCTGGCCCCGGCCGCCGGCGCGCTGGTTGTGCTGACGCTGCTGGTCGCCGCCGTGACCTTCGCGGTGCAGACGGTCAGCGGCTTCCGGCTCGAACAGGGCCGCGGTGCCGCGCTGGCCGCCGGCCGGCAGGCGGCGGTGAACCTCACCACCTTCGACTTCACCACCGCCGAGGCGGACGTGGGGCGCATGAACGAGAGCATCACCCCGAAATTCGCGCAGGGCTTCGCGTCGGACAAGGAATCGTTCATCAAGGGCCTGCGCGAGGGCAAGATCAAGATGACGGGTGAGGCCACCGAGGCAGGGCTGACCGGCTACACCGGTCAGGTGGCGAGCGTGCTGGTCGCGGTCGATGCCAAGGTCGGCAGCGCGGACCAACCGCAGGCACAGACGCGGAAGTACCGCATCAACCTCACCATGCTCTACCACGACGGGAATTGGCTGGCCGACCGGGCGGAGTTCATCTCATGAGCCTCGACACCGACAGGGAAGCGGCGGAAACCGCCGTCGAGCCTGCACCGCGTGGCGAGTTCGACGGCCATCGCAGGGCCAAGGCCAAGAAAGCCAAGAAGGTCAAGAAGGCCGAGACTGAGACGGTCGACAGCGAACCGGCTGACAACTCGCACTCGAGCTCGGGGAGTCGCTTCGCCGCCGTGCTCGCCGCTGGGCGGCAAGTCCCGGCCGCGGTACGGAACCTCGCGGTCCGGCTCTGCCAGGAGGCGCGCGAGCGGCCCAAGCGGACGAGGCGGATCGGCGTTCTGGTACTGCTCGGGCTCGTGCTGGTCACCGGGCTGTTCGCCTACCAGGCTCGGCAGTACCAACTGGCCGGTGAGGCGCGCGCCCAGGCGCTGACCGCGGCGAAGGACTCGGTCACCGAACTGCTGACGTATAACCACCGCACCATCGACCGGCAGGCCGCGGACACCGAGAAGTTGCTCACCGGCAAGTTCAAGGACGACTACCTGGCTCAGGTGCGTGACGTGGTGACCAAGTCCGCTAAGGACACCCAGGTGGCCATCCAAACCGCGGTTGTCAATGGGTCGGTCGTGTCCAGCAAGCCCGACCACGTGGTGCTGCTGCTGTTCGTCAACCAGCAGACGACGACCAAGGCAAGCACGGATCCGATCCTCACCGCCAGCCGGGTCCGGGTGACATTGGAGCACCAGGACCGAAAGTGGCTGGTCTCCGCACTTGAGCCGGTCTAGCGGCCGAATCAGCAAACGTCGACAACAGCAATCCAGGAAGCGAAAGCGGGAAACGCATGGGTACGGGTGTCGAGGTCAAGGTCGAGGGATTGTCGAAGTCCTTCGGGCGGGCCAACATCTGGTCGGATCTGACCTTCACGATGCCGGCCGGTGAGATCAACGTGTTGCTGGGGCCTTCGGGTACCGGTAAGTCTGTGTTCTTGAAGTGCCTGATCGGGTTGTTGAAGCCGGAGCATGGTTCGATCGTCATTCACGACACGGATCTGGTACGCACGAACGCCGATCGGCTGTATGAGATCCGGAAGTTGTTCGGGGTGTTGTTCCAGGACGGGGCGTTGTTCGGGTCGATGAACCTGTTCGACAACATCGCGTTCCCGTTGCGGGAGCACACCAAGAAGGGCGAGCCGGAGATCCGTGACATCGTCATGGAGAAGATGGACATGGTGGGCCTGACCGGCGACGAGATGAAGCTGCCGGGGGAGATCTCCGGTGGGATGCGCAAGCGGGCCGGGTTGGCGCGGGCGTTGGTGTTGGATCCGGAGATCGTGCTGTTCGACGAGCCGGACTCGGGTCTGGATCCGGTGCGCACGGCGTATCTGAACCAGTTGATCGTGGATCTGAACCAGAAGACGGACTCGACGTTTCTGATCGTGACCCACGACATCAACACCGCGCAGACTCTGCCGGACAACATCGGCATCATGTACCACAAGCACTTGGCCATGTTCGGGCCCCGGGAGCTGCTGTTGACCAGCGAGGACCCGGTGGTGGCGCAGTTCCTGAACGGGCGCAAGGAAGGCCCGATCGGGATGTCGGAGGAGAAGGACGCCGACGAGCAGGCCGCCGAGCAGGCCGGTAACAAACCGGCGTTCGAGGTGCCGCCGATGAAGCCGCAGATCATGCCGACCGACGGGGGTAAGCGGGCCGCGCAGGGCCGCCGGCTCGACCGGGTGATGGGCATGATGCACGAGCTGCCGCCCAAGGCCCAGCAGGCCATCACGGACAGCCTCTCCGCCGACGAGCGGCACCGCTACGGAGTCGGCGTCGGTTCCCACCGGCGACACTGATATAGGTGCTGCCGCACCTCATGATCCGCCTGCTCGGCAAAGCTGCCGTCGTCGGCGCACTGCCGCGGCCGAAAAGTACGGCCACCCGGCGCGCGCCGCGCGGAGGGCGTTCCCGGGTCGGCAGACAACGTGACCGTTCGGTGGCTCACCGAGGGGGCCTCTGCCTGGTACCTGCCGCGGAGGTAAGAATTCAGTACGAATGAACGACCCATTGGTCGAGATCGAGACGGCCAAGTCCCTGGTCGAGCTGCCTTCCCCCTCCGCCGGCGAAGTGGCGGCGTTGTTAGCGCAGGAGGGGTCAGCTGGTAGCCGTAGCGGCGCCGATCGTGCGATTCCACGACCTAACGGCCGCCCGACCGTCGGAGTGCGTCAGCCACGGCCAAGAACAATCCCTCGAACCGGCCCGGCGTGCCGAGGTGCTGGTCGGCTACGGACCCCACGAGTCCCCACCCGCGCACCGACGAGCCCGCCGGGGCACGGAGGCGCCCTCGGTGGCGATGCCGCAGCGAGCACACGTGCGCGCCAAGCGGCTGGTGCGCAAGCTGGCCAAGGAGCTCGGCGCGGAACTGGCCGACGTCACCGCCTCTCGACCCGACGCGACCGTTACCGTGCCGACGTCGAGCGGTGCGCGTGAGGTGCCCCAGCACGCGTACTACAGTGTGCAGCCGCTGCGCGCCGTGGAGAACTTCGCCATCTCGAGTCTGCGGCCCAACCAGTTCGCCGATCTCGTCACCGCCCTCGCCTACGTCAAGAAGGCCCTCGGGAAGATCCATATCTGGCTGACCTTCTTCGGTTTCCACCCACCGACGGGTTCACCGCGCTGAACACGTTCTCCTCCACCGGCGCGTTCATCCTGGGCGCCTCCACGCTGCCGTTCATCTGGAACGTGTTTCGCAGCCACCGGTTCGGCCAGGTGGTCACGGTGGACGACCCGTGGGGTCACGGCAACTCGCTGGAGTGGGCGACCTCCTGCCCGCCGCCCCGGCACAACTTCACCGAGCTGCCCCGGATCCGTTCCGAGCGCCCGGCGTTCGAGCTGCACTACCCGCACCTGGTGCCGAGGCTGCGCGCCGACGCCCACGCCGGCAAAGCCACCCCACCCCGTCCGAAAGGTCACTGCAGCCGACGCGCTGCCCGACGGTGATCGGTACAGGTCGGGTCATCATCCTGTTCCTCTGAGATCATCACCCACCACCCACAAAATCACGGACGGTCCCGCGCACACGTTGGAATGGGTGCACCGTATACTGAGAGAATCTCGTGGTCTGCGGCTTCTCGGGCACTGGCAAACATTCCTACCCGAAGCCCTCGGTCAGCGAGCCGCCGAAGCCAGCATGCGGGTAGCTTGCGTCACCCTAGAGACGACTGTGTCTACGTTCTGCGAGGGGACCCTCGACATCGCATCGATCGGGATCTGGCTCTAAGTGATATCTGCTACTGAAGTGGCCGTTGCGAAGTGTGGGACGGGTCGTTGTAGCCGATGCGGGGCTCGGGGATCCGCCGCGCGCCAGTGGACGGCATAACCCGTTCGCGAGGTATGCCGTCGTGTGGGCAAGATGCGTGCGCCCAGGCGACGGCATCGTGTGGTGGGGCTGGCGCTCGGCGGACGTCGTGATCACCGGGGAGTGGCTAGCTATCGGGATCCGCGCCGCTCTTGCCACATGTGCGCTCACCAGTGTGATCGGTGAACCAGCTCGCTGGCGGCGAGCACGACCGGACAACAATGCCGACAACAACCCACTACCCGACGATGATCACGGCAAGCAGCCACGCCCGTCGGCTGACTGAAGACCGCGCGTGCAGGCCATCTCGCGTGACCCATGGGACGGGTGCCGGGCTGGTGGCCGGCTTGACTGGCTCGGGTCAGAGTAGTTCGAGGATGGTGGCGTTGGCCTGCCCGCCGCCTTCGCACATGGTTTGCAGGCCGTAGCGGATGCCGTTGTCGCGCATGTGGTGGATCAGGGTGGTCATCAACCGGGCACCGGAGCCGCCCAGCGGGTGACCGAGCGCGATGGCTCCGCCGTTGGGGTTGAGCGCCTTCGGGTCCGCGCCCACGTCGGCCAGCCAGGCCAGCGGTACCGGCGCGAACGCCTCGTTCACCTCGAAACAACCAATCTCGTCGATCGTCAGGCCGGCCTTGGCCAGCGCTTTCTGGGTGGCCGGGATCGGTGCGGTTAACATGATCACCGGGCTGGCGCCGGCGAGCACCGCGGTGTGCACCCGGGCAATCGGAGTCAGCCCGAGCTGGGTGGCCTTCTCGCTGGTGGTCAGCAGCATCGCGGCCGACCCGTCGGAAATCTGCGAAGCGTTGCCCGCGGTGATCGTGCCGCCCTCCTCGGCCGATTTCAGTACGGTCTTGAGACCGCCCAGGGTTTCCAGGGTGCTATCGCGGCGTACGCCCTCATCGGCCGCGATCACGGTGCCGTCGGGCAGGGTTACCGGCGTGATCTGCCCGGTGAACCGGCCCTCGTCCTGCGCGGTGGCCGCCTTCTCGTGCGAGGTCAACGCGAACTCATCCAGCTGGGTGCGGGTGAGGCCCCACTGCCGCACGATCATCTCGGCGCCGACGATCTGGTCCGGGTCGACGCCGTTGTATCGGGCGGCGTAGGCCTGGCCGTACGGGTCCTTGTCCAACCTCGCGGAGAACATCGGCACCCGGGACATCAACTCGACGCCGCCGGCCACCACCACGTCGTAGTGTCCGGCGACCAGCCCGGCGGCGGCGAAATGCACCGCCTGCTGCGAGGAGCCGCACTGACGGTCCACGGTGGTACCGGTGACCGTCTCCGGCCAGCCAGCGGCCAGCGCGGCGTTGCGGGCGATGTCCATGGTCTGCTCGCCGACCTGGCTCACACACCCCCACACCACGTCATCGATCACCGCCGGGTCCACCCCGATCCGCTCGACCAGCGCGCCCAGCACATGCGCCGACAGGTCTGTCGGGTGGACCCCGCTCAGCCCCCCATTACGCCGACCGACCGGCGTCCGAACCGCCTCAACGATGACCGCGTCCCGCACCACAAGTCCTCTCGTCCCGGTCGGCGGAGCACACGCGGCGGCGTGGGTCCACTCCGACCACGAGACAAAATTTTACATCTGATTAGAATCCGGGTCGAGGGCGCCGCCATCGGCCGTTCGTCACAGTCGGCCCGCGAGGATCGGAACATCGGAACCGAGCTGGCGCTCAGTCCGGGATGGTGACCGTGCCACGTAGTGGATCTTGATTTAAGGGGTTGGGGTATTGACGATGACCCGGCTGACAGGCCGGGGCCCGTCACAGCGTGCCCTGGTCGGGCTGGCGATGCGCGTCGCGCAAGACATGGCGTTGGACGCTCACCCGCGGGCCGTCGAGGCCGGCAAGCCGACCGACCGAGCAGCCGCCAACGACACCGCGGGCGTGCTCCTCATGGACACGGTTGGTCCGGGCATTGGTGTGCTGTTCGTCGTTACGGCGGTGGCGAGCTATCTGTGTTTCCGGTTTGCCACGCGAAGCCTGAACCTGCGCGGCAGTCCAGAACCGCCTGATTCCGCGGCTGCGGGGTCCGCCGGATCCGATAGCTTGCTCCCGCAACAACGTCGGAGCGAACCCGAATTGTCCCAGTACGACAGCTAACCTGACCGAAGATCGGCTTTGAGGTTGCCCGGGGCCGCCGGGGATTATCGAGTTTGACCGCGTGGGAGCGTTCATTCGCACCTGGCCGTGTGCGTCTGCGACAGCTGTATCCGTCGTCCCGTCGGGATTGGTGCTGGTGCTTTGCTGAGGCATGGCGACACCCCGACTTGGGGTTTCGGCGGAAGAATCCCCGGTCCTGCATGGTTACCGGCGCCACGCGGACGAGCGGGCGGTGTTTCCGGGCCGAGGGCGGGAGTGCGACATGGCGGCACGGTCGATGACGCTGACAATGACGCACGGCCCCGTGGGCGAGCGGCCACGCGGCCATATCTGGTGCGGTCCGCGCTCGGAATGAGCGATCCCGCGGGCCGGTCTACCGTGAGTGACCCCTCGCGCGATGAGGGACCGGCCGTGTCGGCCGATTCGGTGCGTGACTACCTGCTGCGGATCAGGCGGGTGGTGTTGCTCGACGCCGCGCAGGAGGTGGAGCTGGGCAGGCGGATCGAGGCCGGGCTGTTTGCCGCCGAACGACTGGACCGGATCGAGCGTGAGGGCGGGACGGACGGGCAGCTGCGGCGTGTCTGCGCGCGATCGCGCGCGACGGGGAGCGCGCGAAGAACTGCCTGTTGGAGGCGAACCTGCGGCTGGTGGTCTCGCTGGCCAAACGCCACGTCGGCCGGGGAATGCCGTTCCTGGACCTGATCCAGGGGGCAACCTGGGGCTGAGGTTCCCCCGGTTTGCCGGAGACTTGTTTATCTGTGATTGGCCGGCTCGGGTTGGAGGGCAGCCGGCTGGGCCGGTTGCTGGTGGAGGGTGTGGTGGGTCTGCTCGTATTCGTCGGGTGAGAGCCCGCTGAGCCCTCGCTGGATGCGGCGGGGGTTGTACCAGCCGTAATGGCAACTGAGCGGACGCCTATACCAGCCGACGGCGATGAGCCTGGTGATCGAGAGCGGCGCCCCTCGTGCCGGTGTCGCCGCCGGAGCGGATGCCTATAGAACCCGTCGGGCTCGACCCGGGTGATTGAGAGGGGCACTGCGACGGCGGCGGCGTCGGGCGGCGAGGATGCGCTGTTCATGATCGGCAGGGTCGAGCCCGATGTCATCGACAGACTCCGAGTCTTCATGCGAGCTGGGGCGCTTGCTGATCGGCGGGGCGAGACGGCTCGTGAGATGTCGTGCCCAGAGCACTGTCCATTAGGGCGCCGGTGCCCCGCGGCCGACTGGGACGAGCGAAGGAGCCGCATGACAGCGGTGAGCTGTGGAATCGACTGGGCGCAAGACCATCACGACGTCGCCGTCGTGGACGGGCAGGGCGCGGTGATCCACGCCGAGCGCATCGGCAACGACGCCGCAGGCCTGGCCCGGCTGCTGGAGATCCTCTGTGAGCACGACCCGCACGACGGGCGGCTGGAGGTAGCGATCGAGACAAGCCGTGGGCTACTGGTCGCCGGACTACGCGCCGCGGGGCGGACGGTCTTCGCGATCAACCCGCTCGCCGTGTCGCGCTACCGGGACCGCTACCGATCGTCTCGGGGTAAGTCCGACGCGTTTGACGCGATGGTGCTGGCCAACATCCTGCGCACCGATCGCGACGCGCACCGCCCGCTGCCGAATGACAGCGAGCAAGTCCGAGCGCTGCAGGTGCTCTGTCGAGCCCAGCAGGACGCGACCTGGGACAAGATCACCATCACCAACCGGATCCGCGCCCTGCTCAAGGCCTACTTCCCCGGCGCGGTCGCCGCGTTCGAGCGCGGCGGCAAACACCGGCTGGAATCGCCGAGCTGCCGCACGATCCTCGCCGCGGCCTCCACCCCGCGCGAGGCAGCTGCGTTGACCGAACGACGTCTGGCGGCGCTGCTGCGCAAGGCCGGCCGCAAGCGCGGCGTCGACGCCGAAGCGACCCGCCTGCACAGCTACTTCCACACCGAACAGATGAGCCAGCCCGCGCCGGTCGAGCAGGCCATGGGCGTAGCGCTGCGCGGGCTGGTTCGCCAACTCGACGCGATCTGTGACGCGCTCGCCGAGCTGGAAGCGCTGATCGACACCGCTTACCGTGCCCATCCCGACGGGCCGATCATCAGCAGCGTTCCCGGCTTGGGCGTCGCGCTCGGCGCTCGCCTGCTCGCCGAGATCGGCGACGACCACACCCGATTCGCCGACGCACGGGCGCTCAAGGCGTTCGCCGGTGCGGCCCCCGTCACCCGAGCATCGGGCCGCTCAACGTTCGTGCACGCCCGACGCGCGAAGAACAACCGGATGGCCGCCGCCGGCTACGTATGGGCACTCGCCGCGGTCCGCCACGACCCACACTGGGAAGCGCGCTACCGCGCCCGCCGCGCTGCCGGAGATCGGCATGTCACCGCGCTGCGCAAGATGTTCAACAGCATGCTCGGCAAGCTCCACCACTGCCTGACCACCGGCGAGCTCTACCACCCTGACGACGCCTTCCGCCCCCTCGCGCCCGCCATCGCGACCCCGGCCGCTTGACAGGTTGGGTTGGTGAGATGTCTCGATGTAGCGGAACAGCGCTGCTTCGGCTTCGGCCCGGGTGGCGAAGCTGGTACCAGGCCAGT
>NZ_BAABJP010000028.1:0-851 GCF_039543365.1 Actinospineispora eucalypti | reverse complement strand
GCCCGTACTGGACGTCGTGCACCACCAGCGAGATGACGATGGCCAGCAGCACCAGCCCGGAGGAACGGGTGTCCAGCAGCTGGAAGTACGGGAATGCGTACAGCCCGGTGCACACCACGCCGATGCCGTACACCAGTTTGCGGCCGAACCGGTCGGACAGGTGTCCGAACAGTGGCACGCTGACCAGCCCGAGCGCGGCGGCGACCATGGTGTCGTTGAGCAGTTGGCCCCGGGGGAGCCCCAGCTGTTTGGTGCCGTAGGTCAGTACGAAGGTGATGAACAGGTAGAACGGCGCCTGCTCGGACAACCGTACGAACGCCGAAGTGAGGATCTCCCGGGGGTGTCGCCGAATCGCTTCCCACACCGGGGTGCGCTCCACCGCGCGACGCTGCTTGACCTCGGCGAAGTCCGGGCTCTCCATGACCCGCAGCCGCACCCACAGACCCAGCGCGATGAGCACCACGCTGAACAGGAACGGCAGCCGCCACCCCCAGCTGAGGAACCCGGGCCCGGACAGCGCACTGCTCGCCTGTACCGCGCCGGTGGACAGCAGCAAGCCGATCGGCACGCCCAGCTGCGGCATGCTGGCCATCAGACCCCGGCGGCGCTCGGCGCCCCACTCCATGGACAGCAGCACCGAGCCACCCCACTCGCCGCCCACCCCGATGCCCTGCGCGACCCGCAGCAGGGTGAGCACGATCGGCGCGACCACGCCCATCGTCGCGTAGCCGGGCAACAGCCCGATCAGCGTGGTGGCCACACCCATCAGCAGCAGCGTGCTGACCAAGGTCGCCTTGCGGCCCACCCGGTCGCCGTAGTGCCCGAACACCGCCGCTCCCACCGGGCGGGCG
>NZ_BAABJP010000027.1:0-851 GCF_039543365.1 Actinospineispora eucalypti | reverse complement strand
GCCCGTACTGGACGTCGTGCACCACCAGCGAGATGACGATGGCCAGCAGCACCAGCCCGGAGGAGCGGGTGTCCAGCAGTTGGAAGTACGGGAATGCGTACAGCCCGGTGCACACCACGCCGATGCCGTACACCAGTTTGCGGCCGAACCGGTCGGACAGGTGTCCGAACAGTGGCACGCTGACCAGCCCGAGCGCGGCGGCGACCATGGTGTCGTTGAGCAGTTGGCCCCGGGGGAGTCCCAGCTGTTTGGTGCCGTAGGTCAGTACGAAGGTGATGAACAGGTAGAACGGCGCCTGCTCGGACAACCGTACGAACGCCGAAGTGAGGATCTCCCGGGGGTGTCGCCGAATCGCTTCCCACACCGGGGTGCGCTCCACCGCGCGACGCTGCTTGACCTCGGCGAAGTCCGGGCTCTCCATGACCCGCAGCCGCACCCACAGGCCCAGCGCGATGAGCACCACGCTGAACAGGAACGGCAGCCGCCACCCCCAGCTGAGGAACCCGGGCCCGGACAGCGCACTGCTCGCCTGTACCGCGCCGGTGGACAGCAGCAGGCCGATCGGCACGCCCAGCTGGGGCATGCTGGCCATCAGGCCTCGGCGGTGCTGGGCGCCCCACTCCATGGAGATCAGCACCGAGCCGCCCCACTCGCCGCCCACCCCGATGCCCTGCGCGACCCGCAGCAGGGTGAGCAGGATCGGCGCGACCACGCCCAGCGTCGCGTAGCCGGGCAACAGCCCGATCAGCGTGGTGGCCACACCCATCAGCAGCAGGGTGCTGACCAGGGTCGCCTTGCGGCCCACCCGGTCGCCGTAGTGCCCGAACACCGCCGCTCCCACCGGGCGGGCG
>NZ_BAABJP010000026.1:0-180970 GCF_039543365.1 Actinospineispora eucalypti | reverse complement strand
CAACGAAACTACTCCCGAGAGGGTGACGGGCATGTGGCGCCCATCATGGCTCGAATCCTCGTTCCCCGCCTGGCCATCGGCAGAAACACCAAGGCTATCCAACTTTGCTGTGACGCGTGGTACTGATGCGGCCTATTTGGAGGATGTGTTTTCTGGTCGAAATGAATTATTCGCCCACACATGCCGCTCGTCCGACCCACGCGCGTCTCACACCGTCCAGCACGACACGTTCGACGCCCTCGAGGGACGCATGCACGGGTCAGCAAGAAACCCGGCCGTTGAGTGAACCGCCTGCTCGGCGCCACCAATCCCCGAGTCCGGCGAGCAGGCCACCGCCTAGGGCTACGCCGTCTACCTGCTGGATTTCCTCACCGACATCAACGAAGACCTCGCGCTCGGCGCGCCTCTATCTCCCGCCCGCTGGGCGAGCTGGACCAGCACTAGGTCACCCGAACACACCTGGCCCGAGCCGCCAACAACGGCGGATGCCCGAGCCGATCCGAGGTCGACGGGCTGGTCCGCGTCCTCACCCCTTCAGGGTCTGTGCATCAGACGGTGTTTTCGGCCCGACGCGCTGGGCTGAGGTCCGGCGGGATGGGCACACAGAGTGATGACATCTGATGCTGTGACGACAGGGGCATCGACGAAGAAGTCCGCCGCGCCGGCGAGTGCTCAGGAGCGGCTGGCGGCGGCGATGGTTGCGCAGGCCCAGGAGCAGGGGCTGGCGTTGACTGGTCCGGATGGGCTGCTGAAGCAGCTGACCAAGACGGTGCTGGAGGCGGCGCTGGGCGCGGAGATGACCGAGCACCTCGGGCATGCCAAACACGCTGATCAGCCGGGTCGTGAGGGCGCGAACGTGCGCAACGGCACCCGTACCAAGACGGTGATCTCGGATGCGGTCGGCCCGGTACAGGTGGCAGTGCCGCGCGATCGTGAGGGCACGTTCGAGCCGGTGATTGTGCGCAAGCGGCAGCGGCGGCTGGGCAGTGTTGATGAGATTGCGTTGTCGTTGTACGCGAAAGGGTTGACGACGGGCGAGATTTCCGCGCATTTCGCTGAGATTTACGGCGCGTCGGTGTCGAAGGAGACTGTTTCTCGGATCACTGACAGTGTGGTCGCGGAGATGCAGGAATGGCAGTCGCGTCCGCTGGATGAATGCTACGCGGCCGTGTTTATTGATGCTGTGATTGTGAAGGTGCGGGATGGTCAGGTAGCGAACCGTGCCTTTTACGCGGCGATCGGGGTGACGCTGGAAGGTCGCAAGGACGTGCTCGGGATCTGGGCTGGTCCGGGCGGTGAGGGGGCGAAGTTCTGGTTGCAGGTGCTGCAGGACCTGCGGAATCGTGGCATGAAGGACGTGTTCTTCGTGGTCTGCGATGGGCTGAAGGGGTTGCCGGACGTGGTGGCCGAGGTGTGGCCGCAGGCCCGGGTGCAAACATGTGTGATCCACTTGATCAGGAACTCGTTCCGGATCGCGTCGAGGCGTGATTGGGACGCGTTGAAGAAGGATCTGAAACCGGTATACACGGCTGCGACAGCAACGGCGGCGGCGGTTGCGTTGGATGATTTGGAAGAGACGTGGGGTGGTCGGTATTCCGCGATGATCCGGTTGTGGCGAAGTGCGTGGGAGGAATTTACGCCGTTCTTGGACTACGATCCCGAGATTAGGCGCGTGTTGTGTTCCACCAATGCTATCGAGTCGTTGAATGCGCGGTATCGTAAGGCCGTGCGGGCACGAGGTCACTTCCCCACGGAGCAAGCCGCGCTCAAGTGCCTCTACTTGGTGACTCGGTCGCTGGACCCGACTGGGAAGGGCCAAGCGCGGTGGACGATGCGGTGGAAACCCGCTCTGAACGCGTTCTCGAACACCTTCAGTGACCGCTGGCCGAGCGCCGAGAAGTACTAACCGCAACCGCCGAAAACACCGATCTTGTTACAGACCCACTCGCCCCGTCTCGAGCTAGAGGTCGCCCTCACCACGCTGTTCCAGCGGCTGCCCAACCTCCGATTGACCACACCCACCCACCAACTTCCCTTCCGGCACACCCAGCCCATCTATGGAATTGACCAACTCCCAGCCACCTGGACCAACCCGCGGCAGCTTCCAGAGCCACGTCACGACGCCACTCCCGGTGAGGTCAACTACCGATCAAGCTCAGACGAGGTCGGGGTCCATCACCAGCCTCGCTAACGAGACCTCCGGGGCGACCAGCAACCGCTACGTCTGCGCCGGTGAGCACGTCTGGATGCGCGACATGGCGACGACTCTGGCCGACGAGTTCAACAGTCGGGGCTTCCGGGTGCCGACCCGCGGCATGCCCCGCTGGCTACTACTCTGGCTGGTCGACCACGCAGACGTTACCCCCGGGAGTCGGTCGCAGGAGCCCTTTCTGGATCCGGTAGATCTGCCCAGAAGTTCGTCAGAGCCTCAGCAACCGGCGCCGGCGTCTCCTCCGGCCACCAGTGGCCCACGCCCTCCAGATGCGCCATCCGTGCACCCGATTGGCGCGCTGCCCACTCGTGCTGCACCAACGTCCCGCTGGCTCTCTCGAAGTCGTCCACGGCGATGAGAGCGAGCCCCGGACGTTGTGCGGCGCTCGGTAGGAGCCGTCCCGCTTCGGCCATCGCCGGCTGTCGTGCCGACCGCAACAGCTTGAGGACGGCGCGACCCATCTCGGGATCCATGCCTGCCGCGACCCGCTCCGCCATGCGCCCGGTCATACCGAGGGCCGAGGTCACCGCGAGGCGCTGCTCCAGGTGGCCTCCCCACAACTCCTGTACCGAGGCTTCCCCTGGGCCCTCCTGCTGCCACACCTGTGCCCGCGGATGCCAGAGGTAGTCGGGCGCGAACACGCCGAGGGCATCGGAGGCCCAACTGCGGATCAGATCCGGACGGCTCATGGCCAGCGCCGCGACGTGAATTCCGCCCCAGTCGTGACCGACCAGGTCGACCGGAGCGCGGAACAGCTCGAGCGCGGACGCCAGCCAGTCTCGATAGGTCGTGGCCGACGAGTCGAAGCCGCGGGGCGCGGGGACGCCGAACCCAGGCGGGGACAGGACGACCGCGTCGGCCCGGTCGAGCTCCCCGATGAGCGGTCCCCAGATGACCGCGGACTCGGGGTTGCCGTGGACGAGGACGAGTGGCGTGTGTGGCACGAAGTCATCTCCTCAGATACTTGTTGGTTGACACACAAGTATCGTAGCTGATCGTTTCACCCGGGCCGCTCGCGCGCTCGTTGTGCGTGCCGTCGACGGGACGAACGCGCGGACCGGCGGACCATATGCTTGGTCGACCCGATGTCTGGAGCAGCCCTGATGCCCGATCAGCCTCCCGCTCGCCGCACCCAGCAAGAGCGTCGCGAAGAGACCGAACGCAAGGTGCTGGCCGCCGCGACGGCGCTGGTTGCCCAGCACGGGTCACGCGCGCTCACCCTGGCCAAGGTCGGCGAGGCCGCCGGCTACAGCCGGGGAATCGTCTCTCACCACTTCGGCAGCCGCGAGAACCTGCTCCGCGCGGTGATGCGCGATGCTCGGACCTTCACCCTCCCGGATCTTGGGGACAGCGCCGCGGACTGGCTGGCGGAGACGGTTCGCGCCTACCTCAAGAACGTCACCAGCCGACGTCCGCCCGCTGGCGCTTTCCTGCAGATGTGGGGCGAGGCGATTGCCGCCGATCCCGTCCTGATGCCGCTCTACGCGGAACATGACGCCAGCTTCCGTCGGCTCCTCGCCGACAAGGTCCGCGAAGGGATCCGCGACGGCTCGGTGCGAGCAGATGCCGACCCAGAGGCGATGGCCGTGTCCCTGGTTGGCCTCCTCCGCGGGATTGCACTGCAGCTGATCTCGACCCCACCCCCGGCGCGAGTCAAAGCGATCATCGACGAAGCCGAGCGATCCACCCGGCGCGCTCTCAGGCCGTGACCGAACGGCCTTGGGTACTTCGCCCCATCAGCTGCTCGCCGCACACACATATCTCGCCCGGTCGGCCAGCAGGGTGAGCAGATACGCCATGGCCACGATCATCAGGGTCCCGACGGCGATGGCGATGCCGGCCGGTTTCCACTGGTAGTCGTTGGCGGCCGGCGCGGTGACCACGACGAACAACGTGCGGCCGATGAGCGCGCCGCCGACCAGCCAGATCCGGTAGGTGTCGGACCACCGGGGCGCGGCGGACCAGCGGTAGACCAACCAACCGGCGCCGAGCGCCAACGCGGCCGCCAGCGCCATGGGCAGGAACACCCAGGAGCCGGTCCCGATCGCCGGGCCGTCGGGTGGCAGGCCGGCCGGCATCAGCAGTGCGAGGAAGCCGGCGGCAGCGGCCCCCGCCGTCACCGCGACGGTGGCGGGCCGGGGGAGGTTCACGAATCGGGGCGGCGCGGGCGTCCACGAGGGCAGCACCTTCAGCGCCAGGTAGATCAGCATGGCGACCGCGGCCACCACGCCCGCCACCACCGGCAGCGGCGCCTGGTAACCCGGGTCCTCGGTGGCCGCGATGCCCACCCGCAGCAGCGCGACCCCGACCAGCGCGGCCACGCCGGCGGTGACCAACCCGCCCCGGCGCAGATACGGGCGGCCGCGGTGGCGGGGGAACAGCAGGTCGGCCAGCAACACGGGTACCAGCACGCTGAACACCGTGTGATAGCCGATCTGTGACTGCCAGTAGGTGGTGTTGAACCCGAGCACCCGTGGTCCCCACTCGGCCGCGTGGTACAGGTTCGGGCTGGTCAGGGCCTGCAGGCCGATGCCGTCTTCGACCAGCTCGTAGGCCAGGCCGACCGCCAGCAGGCTGGGCCAGCCGCCGCGGTGGCGGACCACGAGCTCGCGCAGGAACAACACCCCGGCGCCGTACATCACCACCAGCACCGGCAGTAACAGCCACATCGCCGGCATGGTCACGCCGCTGAACGTCACCTCGGCACTCACCGGCGCAAGAACGATCAGCGTCCACGCCGCTTTCCGGCTGCCGAGCTCTCCCCGACCCGTCACGCGTTCCTCCCCGACCGGCAGAATTACTCAGCTGAGTAATTGCGGCGGATACTATCCATCCACCGGCGGGACCGGAAGCCCGCCCTAGGATCTCGCCGGGACAGCCGCCACGGCGTGCGGCCGGGAGAGAGGAGCCACCCATTCCGACCACGCCCGGTGAGCTGACCTCCGCCGCCGCGACCGCGCGCCGCGCGCAGATCGTCGCCGCGACCATCGACACCATCGCCGAGGTCGGTTACCGCCGGACGACATTCGCGCGAATCGCCGAGCGTGGCGGCCTGAGCAGCACCCGCCTCATCTCCTACCACTTCGCCAGCAAGGACACGCTGGTCAAGGCGGTGGTGACGGAGGTGTTCAGGTTGATCGACCAGTTCCTGGTCGACTGGACCAGCGAGCACCCGGCCAGCCGGCCGCTCCAGCTCCCGCCGGGCACCGCGGTGGTGCCGCCCGGCGGCCGCGCCTCCGACGAGCTGCGCGCCTACCTGACCGGCGTGATCGCCTTCATCGACGGCCACCGGGTGCAGATGTGCGCGCTCCAGTCGATCTTCGCGGCACTGCACGACGATGAGGGCAACGCCGCCGCCTACGGCAGTGAGACCGACCGCGCCGTGCTCGGCCACCTGGAGGAGATTCTGCGCCGCGGCCAACAGAGCGGCGAGTTCCGGGCGTTCGACACCCTGGTCATGGCGGCGGCCATCCAGCGCCCGCTGGAACGCCTGCCGCTGTTGCTGCGCAGCGAGCCGAACCTGGACCTGCGCCGCTACGCCGACGAGGTCGTCACCCTGTTCGACCTGGCCACGCGCGCCACATAGGCGCGGATCATGCACATCCAATGTCTGCGTCGGTGTTCTTCGGAAAGACCCGCAGGACGTCGTCGATCGCCGCCTGCCCGCCGGTCGACAGGTACTCGCGGAGCAGGGTGAACTTTCGCCCGAGACCAAGTTCGCTCTGCCGTTTGGACGATACGTACGGCTCGTATGCGTTGGCTACCTGGAGCTCGGCGAGCGTACGGAAATCGTCGTCGGAAATGGCTCTCGGGAGGACGTTGGTCGGCTCGAAGAAATCCACGCTGGTGACCGGCTTGCCGGTGTCCCGTGTGCCGCGGACGAAGGAACAGGATGTCAGGAGCCCGTAGAGGACGATCCAGCGCTCGGTCCCGTCGCCGACAACGCTCTGTACTCGCGCCCGGTCGGCGGGCGACTTGTAGTTGAGCAGGTCGATGATGTTGAACTCCGTGCCGTAGATCGCGTGAAACAGGCCGACGTGGGCGATCTCGTCCCGATGTCCCCATTGGCGGAGCAGCTCGTACACGCCGACAAAGTGATCCATGCACATCGCCACGGAGTGGTCGACCTTTTCCAGCTGCAGATCCAGCATGAACATTTTGATCGTCGGATCGAGATCGGCCGCTTTGAGGCGTCTCAGTGCTTTGATCCGCCCCTGGTTGAACTGGGCCAGCGCGGCCGGGTCCCGAAGCCCGGCGCGGTAGGCCGCCGCGGTCTTCGGGGCGCGGCGCACGATGTTGGGATTCGCGGTGAGAACGGCTACGAACTCGTCACCGGTGACGTTCGTTGCGATCCGTCGATCGATGATCTCGTCCACGGTTGCCGCCTTGGTCGACGCGGCGGCCGAGGCTGGGCTCATCATTTGGACAGGCCCGCAGCCGGCCAGGGAGCTCAGGGCGAGGGTCTGCAGGAAGAAGCGGCGATCCACGGTGCCCAGGTTGTCCGCGCCGGGGCGCTGCCACATCCTTCGTGGAGGCGGAACACGCCGGCCCATCGGATGAGGCGCACGGGCCGAACGAACCAGCCGTCACGGGGAGGCCGGAACGGTGAGGGTGAACCGCACCGCTCCGGTCACCGGGTCACCGTCATCGGACACCACCCGGTAGGTCAGCACGTAGGCCCCGGCCGGGCCGGCCGGCGTGACCGGCGCGGACACCACCGGCCCCGCCACCGTCGCCGGGCCGACCGTCCACGCCGCCCCGCCCGGCCCGGTCACCGTGATCGGGTTTCGCGCGGGCCTGACCGATTCGCCGAACGTCAACGTCACCTGGGTCGGTGCGGCGGACAACGACGCACCCTGGGCCGGCGAGCTGCTCTGCAACTTGGCGTGCGCCCACGCCGGAGTCGCGACGCCCAACACCGTGAGCAGCGCCAAGGCCACGACGAGTACCGCCCGGCGAATGATCATGCGGCTGTTCCTTTCTGAGCACGGGACGTGTGAACAGTCGCCGAGGCGGCGCATCCGGTTCCCGGGCAACGCGAACCTTCAGCCGAATGGCCCCGGGCCAGGGCGTGTCTGATGGATCATCCAGCCGGCTGCGCGGCGCCCAGATCACCGCTCGCTCGGCATAGATCCACCAGACACGCCCTACCATCGGCGACGTGCGCACGGGGGACGTCATCGCCGCTGGAGTGGTGCTCGCCGGCGGGCGGTCTTCGCGCATGGGCACGCCCAAGGCCGCGTTGGAGTGGCACGGCTCGACCCTGTTGTACCGGACGGCGGCCCTGGTCGGGCGGGCGGTGGACGGCCCGGTCGTGGTGGTGAGCGCCCCAGGTCAAGATCTCCCGGAACTGCCGGCCGGGGTGGCCGTGGTGGAGGACCCGGTCGAGGGTCTGGGCCCGATGCAGGGCATCGCCGCGGGGTTGGCGGCCGTGGCGGACCACGCGACGACGGCGTTCGTGTGCTCGACCGACATGCCGTTCCTGCACACCGCCTTCGTGCGGCGCCTCCTGTGCGGGCTGGTCGCCGAGGCCGACATGGTGCTGCCGGTGGCGCGCGGCTTCCGCCAGCCCCTGGCCGCCGGTTACCGGACCGCGCTGGCCGGACTGATCACGGATCTGGTCGCCGAGGGGGACCTGCGTCCCGGCATGCTGACCGAGCACTGCCGGGTCGAACGGCTGGAGGACGCGGAGCTGCTCGCGGACCCCGCCCTGGCCCGGTACGACCCCGACCTGGACTCCGTGGCGAACATCAACACGCCGGAGGACTACGCGCGGGCCCGCGAACGGCCCCCGGCGGAGATCACCGTGCGGTGTGACGGCGCGCTGACCGGCGGTGCTCGGCGAGGCGAGCGCTCGGTCCGGGCGGCGACGCTGGCCGAGGCGGCCGGCGGGGTGGAGCTGGTGCTGGACCGGCACGTGGTGGCGGTGTTGAACGGCGACCAGCTCACCGGGGACGGGCAGCTGCCGCTGGTCGCCGGGGACAGCGTGGCGTTCCGGCCCTCGGATGCCGGCGGCCGGCCCGTGAAGTAGTTCACAAACTTGACTGATTTAGTCCGGCGATCCAGGCGATGTTCGGGAACCTTTACCTCGGCATCGCGCTGGGTGCGCCGGCCGCCGCGAAGGAGTACATCCTGCACACCTCACGGCCCTGGCTACTGTCCGACTCGGCCACGGCGGCGACCGACCCGTACCTGCTGGCGTCCTACGGCCGGCTGGTCGCCTCGACGCGGGCGGCCTCGACCGGTTCTGGCGCAACGTGCGCACCCACACGCCGCACGACCCGGTGGCCTACAAACAGCGCGAGGTCGGCGACCACTTCCTCAACGGCACCCACCCGCCCTTCACCCTCTACACCTGACGGTTCGACTACGCCTTCTGAGTTCTGGGGCCGGCCTCGGGGGCCGCGTGGTCACCGGTGCGATGGCAGACGTCGGTTCAAGGTCATCAGGACCTGACGGCCGTTTTCGACTGCTCAAACCGACCGTGGTGTCCTGGTGACCATGTAACTGGGCCTGAACATCCGCTCGTCGAACAGCTTCGAGCGCATCGCGAGCCGGAGAGGTAGCGGGTCAGCGCGGGTCGCCGGAGCGATAGCGGGCGGCGTACCGGGCGGCCGCCGCGGCGCGTTCCTCGGCGTGCAGGGCGTCCCGGGCGGCCTGCAACGCGCCGGGCGGGTAGCCGGCTCGGCGGACCCGGCGCTCGACGGAGCCGTCCATGAACCACAGTGCGTACTGCAGCCCGACCAGCCAGCCGAGCAGGAGCGCGGACCACCGGCCCCAGGCCGGCCCGGGGACCAGCATCAGGATGGGGAGCGACACCAGGCTGATCTGCAGGGCGGAGCGCACGAAATGCCGCAGCACCCACCGGTCGCGGGAGGCGTCGTACAAGACCCACTCCCGGTAGCGGGGCGGCAGGCCGCCGCCGAGCGCGTACCACAGCCAGCGCAGCGGTCCCGGCCGTAGAGGTCTCACGAGCCCACGATAGACGTGCACGTCCTGTGGGCCGCTGCACTCTCGGTTGACACTTCTTGAGTAGTTTGATGGATTTAAAGGATGTTTGATCCTCATTTCCTGGTGAGAGTGTCGTGAGCACGGTCCTGCCGGCCCGGGCGGAGGCGCCACCGGCGTCTCCTCGGACGGTCCTGCTGGCCAGCCTGGTCGGCACCACGGTCGAGTGGTACGACTTCTTCCTCTATGCCACGGCGGCCAGCCTGGTCTTTCCCAAGCTGTTCTTCCCGGCGCAGGACGAGGTGGCCGGCACCCTGCTGGCGTTCGGCACGTTCGCGGTCGGCTTCGTGGCGCGGCCGATCGGTGGCCTGCTGTTCGGCCACATCGGTGACCGGTTGGGCCGCAAGCAGACGCTGGTCGCCACCATGGTGCTGATGGGCGGGGCGACCGCACTGATCGGGCTGCTGCCGCCGGTGTCGGCGATCGGGCTGGCCGCGCCGGTGTTGCTGGTGCTGCTGCGGGTCCTGCAGGGCCTGGCCGTGGGCGGCGAATGGGGCGGCGCGGTCCTGCTGGCCACGGAGAACGCGCCGCCGGGGCGGATCGGTCGCTACGGCAGCGTGCCGCAGATCGGGCTCGGTCTCGGCCTGGCGTTGGGCACCGGGGCGTTCGCGCTGCTCGGCGAGGCGATGAGCCGGGAGGCGTTCGAGACCTACGGCTGGCGGATCGCGTTCGTGCTGAGCCTGGTGCTGGTCGCGGTCGGGCTGGTGGTGCGGCTGCGGGTGCTGGAGACCCCGGAGTTCCGGCGGCTGGCGTCCACCGGCGAGCTTGCCCAGGTCCCGGCGGTGGAGGTGTTCCGCACCCGCCGGCACCGCCGGGGGCTGGGGCTGGGCATGCTGGCCCGCTGGGCCGAGGGCGCCTCGTTCAACACCTGGGCGGTGTTCGCCATCAGCTACGCCACCGCGACGGTGAAGCTGAACCGGGTGGACGTGCTGCTCGCGGTGACCGCCGGTGCCCTGCTCATGGCGGTGGTCGCGCCGATCGCCGGCTGGCTGGGCGACCGCTACGGGCGGCGCCCGGTGTTCGGCACCGGGGTGGCGCTGTTCGGCATCTCGGTGCTTCCCTCGTTCTACGCGTTGCGTACCGGTTCGACCGCCCTGATGGTGATCGTCCTGGTGGTTCAGCTGGGCGTCTGCTACGGGCTGATGACCGGGGCGGAGGCGACGCTGTTCGCCGAGCTGTTCGACGCGCGGGTGCGCTACACCGGGATGTCGCTGGTGTTCCAGGGCTCCGGGGTGTGGGCGTCCGGGCTGACCCCGGTGATCCTCACCGCGCTGCTGGCGGCCACCGGCGGCGCGGTCTGGGCGGCGGGCACGTACCTGACCGCGGTGGCGCTGGTCAGCCTGTTGGCGGTACTGGCGATGGGCCGGTGGCTGCCGCCGGCCCATCATCGCGGCTAGGACCCGGTCAGCGCGTCGGTCAGCAACGCCACCAAGGCCTCGAGTTGCACGTCTCCGGGCGAGGAGGCCTCGTCCTCCGAACCGTCCAGCGCCCGGGCGGCGAGCCCGGCCTTGCTGTCGACCAGTTCGGCGACCCTCGCGTCGATGGTCTGGGCGGCGATGATGCGCCACGCGGTGACCGGCTCCGTCTGGCCGATGCGATGGCTGCGGTCGATGGCCTGGGTCTGCTCTGCGTCGGTCCAGGAGAGCTCGGCCAGGACGATGTTCGAGGCGACCTGGAGGTTGATGCCGACGCCGGCCGCGGTGAGGGAGCACACCGCGATCGCGACTTCGGGATCGTTGACGAACGCGTCGATCTGCTTCTGCCGCGCCGTGCGCGCCTGGTCGCCCCGGATCGAGGAGAACCGGATTCCGGCCTTGGTGAAGATGTCCTCGGCGGCGTCCATCACGTCGATGTGCTTGGCGAAGAAGACGACCTTGCCGGCGCTGCGGGCCAGCTGGGCCGCGTAGTCGGCGGCGAGGCCGGCCTTCGCCTGGCCGATGCGCCGCATCATGACGAACAGGTTCTCCTCGCCCTCGGCCTTGGTCGCCTCCTTCCGCTCCCGGGTGGCGATGCGCCGCACGAGCTCGTGGTCGATCTCGTCGGTCCCGAGGTCGGAGGGACCGGACCGGCGCCGCGCGAGCGCGCTCTCGTACCGCTCCACCATGCGCCGGGCCAGGCGCTGTTCGGCCTCCCGGATCGACCGCCCGGCCTTCGTGTCCAGCTCGACCGGAAGGTCGGCGATCCGCCGGGCGGGGATGTCGGCGGCCACGTCGATCTTGCGGCGACGGACGATCCCCAGGTCGACCACGCATCGCCGGGCGGCGGGGTAGAACCCGGGGTCGGCCGGGGTCAGACCGGTCTCGTCCAGCGCCGCCATCAGCTCGGTGAGCGGCTTCGTGTCGTCGATCCAGCCGAGGAACTGCCAGATCGCCCGGAAGTCCTCGATGTCGTTGATCAGCGGCGTTCCGGTCAGGGCGATCAGCAGGGGCCGGACGACGCGTTCACGGATGCGCTCGGACAGCCGCAGTACGTGCTGGGAGCGCTGGGAGGCCTTGTTCTTGATGAAGTGCGCCTCGTCGATGACCATGCCGCGGAAGCCGAGGTCGCCGATCCAGCCGACGTGGCGTTCGAGGATCTCGTAGTTGACCACGACGATGTCGGCGAAGCCGTCCATCGTGTCGCCGTCGCCGTAGATCACGGTGGCCGACCGGGCCGGGGTCCAGAGCGCGGCCTCGCGGGCCCAGTTGGTCTTGACCACGTTCGGCACGACCACGAGCAGCGGGTAGGCGTCGGCGGCCTGCGCGGCGAGTAGCGCCTGCGCGGTCTTGCCCAGGCCCGGCTCGTCGGCGAGCAGGAAGGTGCGGTGCCCGTCGGCGGCCGCGGCGATCAGCTGGCCCTGGTGGGGCATCAGTTCGCGACCACCCTCCGCGTGCAGCGACGACGGCGTGGGCAGCGCCATGCACGGAGAGGCTTCCCCGCCGGCCCGTTCGAAGGAGTTGAACAGTGGCCCGAGCAGCTCCCAGGTAGCCAGGCGGCGCGCCGGGGTTCTGGCCGGCCGGGCGGCGGAGTAGTCAGGGGCGAGGAAGGGGTTGGCCAGCTGGCGCGAGATGACCGACCTCGGCACCACCTGCCGCTCGGTGGCGGCGGGGGCGGCGGGCGGCTCCGGGGGCGCGTCGTCGACCGGAGCCACCTTCATCCCGGCGTCGGCCATCAGCTTCCGCGTGAGCGCCCTGGCCGCGTCGGACATGACCGCGTCCTCGTTGAGCAGCTCGAGCAACGATGTGTCGTGGGTGGCGGTCTGAGCGAGGATCAGCGCGATCCCGTCGAGGCGCTTGAGCATCCCGGTCCGCCGGGTGTCGTTGTTGATCTCTGCCCGCACGCGCGCCCGCTCCTGGCGCGCCAGGGCGGCCACGACCTGGAACTTCGTGCGTTCCGAGTTCAGCACGCGTCCACGCTGCGCCGCCGCCTCGACGTCGCGCGCGGTACGGGCGAGCACCGGGATGATGCCCTGTTCGTCCCGGTCGCGGACGCGGCGTTGCGGCGCACGGGCGGTGCGGTGAACGCGCCGTGAGCGCTGGTCACCTCGAGCCACGAACTTGCTCCTGCCTCCACATAGTCGAAACCCGATCACCGGTCGGCGATCGAGTCCCCACGCGTGGTGGTTGGTCGTAGCGAACGCGGGATGTGAACCCGCGGCCTCCGAGTCATGAGCCGGACGGAGGTTCCGGCACCGACATCATACCCGGCTTCGTCCCACGCGCCGCGGGCGACATGCGCCTTCTGTCGATCGGTTGACGGTGCAATACGACCGACGTACGATGACTTACGTCAGACAAAGTCAGGAGGCTCGGTGTCGTCGGAGAAGCTGGACCTACTCATCGACCGGCCGACCGAGTCGGTTCCTGAGCGGGTCGTGCGCCGCGTGCGGCAGGCGATCGCGGACGGTCTGTTGCCTCCGGGGCGGCGGCTCACCGAGCGGGAGCTGATGGAGCTCACCGGGGTGAGCCGGACCTCCATCCGGGAGGCGGTGCGCCACCTGCAGACGCTCGGCCTGGTGGAGAGCTCGCCCAGCCGGGGCGTGCGGGTCGCCGTGCTCGGCAGTGACGAGGTGCGGGAGATCTACGAGATGCGGGACGCGTTGGAGCCCGCGGCGGCCGCGCTGTTCACCCGCCGGGCCACCGACGAAGAGGTGGCCGCGCTGGTGGAGAAGGTTCAGCCCAAGGCATCGGGCGAAGCGCGGCTCAAGGCGATATACGAGTTCGACGAGCTGATGCTCGAGGGTGCCCGCAATTCGCTGTTGAAGGCCGCGCTGGCCCCGCTGCACACCCGGATTCATGCCCTGCGCAGTCTCTCCGTCACGATTCCCGGGCGCCTCGAACAGTCGGTCCAGGAATATCTTGACCTGGCCGCCGCAATTGAGAGCCGTGATCCCGAGCGTGCCGCCGAGGCGGCCCACCGGCACGTACGGGCGGCGGCGAAAGCCGCGCTCGAAGCGGTCAAATCGCTCGAACAGTAGTAAACAGCACTATCGTCACTGACGGGCGACGCTTGATTAATCGCGATCATTGAGGGGCGAGATGTCAAGAAGTGTGACCGACGTTGCCATTGTCGGGGTCGGCCAGTCCAATTTTCGTGAGCTGTATGCGAACAAGGACACGCCCCGGGACCTTTACGGCCTCGCCGCCGATGCTTTTCGAGAGGCGTTGACGGACGCCGGGATCGAGAAGGACGAGGTCGACGGCCTGCTCTGCACGAACCTCAGGTACGGCCGCATGGCCGACGTGCTCGGCCTGCCCAACGTGCGGTTCGTGCACGACCTCGAGGGCACCGGCCGGATGAGCGGGATCGCGCTGCAGGAGGCGTGCGCCATCGTGCGCGCCGGCCTCGCCGACGTGGTGGCCTGCGTGTATGCCACCAACGGGCGCTCCGCGCAGGTCAGGTACGGCGGCGAGGATGACGGCCCGACCACCCGCTACGACACGATGTACGGGATGACGTCGCCCGGTGCATACGTGGCGCTCATGTACCAGCGGTACCGGCAGGTCAACGGTGTCCCGGACGACGCGCTGGCGGCGTTGGCGATCAACAACCGGCGCAATGCGGCGGCGAATCCGGTGGCCGTGCTGCAACGGGAGATCGACCGCGACGACTACCTTTCCGCGCGGTTCATCGCGGAACCACTCCGTAAGCTCGACTATTGCATCATCAATGATGGCGGAGTGGCTTTCATCGTCACCACGCTGGACCGGGCACGGGCCATGCGGAAGCCGCCGGTCCGGGTTGCCGGCACGGCTGGAATGGGCAATCTGACTAATCACTACACCAGCGAGGACTTTTTCTACTCGGCCTGCCACCAGGTAGCCGGCCGCCTCTACCGGGAAACCGGTCTCGGCCCCGAGCAGATGGACTGCCTACAGGTGTACGACAATTTCCTGCCCACCATTCTGTTTACCCTGGAGGGCTTTGCGCATGCGCCGAAGGGCGGCGCCTGGGAATGGGTGCAGGACGGCCGGGTGCACCGAGAGGGGCCGCGCCCGCTGAACACCTCGGGCGGGCATACCAGTGAGAGCTACATGCAGGGGTTCGCGCTGCACGTGGAGGCGGTGCGGCAGGTGCGCGGCGAGGCCGGGGAGCGGCAGGTCGCCGGCTGCGAAACGGCGCAGTACATGTGCGCCTCGCCCATCGTCACCTCGCACGTGCTGACCGCGGACCGGTGAGGCGGGTCATGGACGTCGAAGCGTACGGCGCGCTGTTGCCGGAGATCACCGAGAGCAACCGGCCCTTCTGGGACGGGTGCGCCCGGGGCGAGCTGCGCCTGCAGGTGTGTGACGCCTGCGGCAGCCACCGGTTCCCGGACGGTCCGGTGTGTCCCCGGTGCCTTTCCGGCGCGTTCACCTGGAAGGCGACCAGCGGCACCGGGCGGCTGTGGTCGTGGACCACGATCCACCAGCGCTACCTGGCCGCGTTTGCTGACGAGACGCCCTACCTGGTTGCCTTCGTCCAGCTGGACGAGGGGCCGTTCGTGGTCAGCGGGCTGGTCGGCGAGCCGGGGGAGTTGCGCCTGGACCAGCCGGTGCGCGCGGTGTTCGAGCCGGGTGCGCACGGTCGCACGGTGCTCAAGTTCGCCGTCGCGCCGGTGGCGGTGCGGCGGTGAGCGGCGAGCCGCTGGTGCGGCACGAGGACCTCGGCGATGGCGTCGCGCGGGTGACGCTGAACCGGCCGACCCAACGCAACGCGATGAACCGCGCGGCCCGGGCGGCGCTGTTGGAGGCGCTGGACGGCTGCCGGCGGACCGCGAAGGTCATCGTGTTGACCGGGGCCGGCCCGGCGTTCTGCGCCGGCGTGGACCTGAAGGAGGCCGCCGACGACGGCCCGGACGCCGACCTGGATGCCCATGCGCGGCACACCAGCTGGGCATCGGTGCAGGAACGGATCCGCGACCACCCGGCGATCGTGATCGCGGCGGTGAACGGCTACGCGCTCGGCGGCGGGCTCACGTTGATCAACTCCAGCGACCTGGCGATCGCCGCCGAGGACGCCCCGATCGGCATGCCGGAGGTGGGTTTCGGGCTGTATCCCGGCCTGGCCGGCCCCTCCACCCAGTTGCGGCTGGGCGCCAAGCGGGCCGCCTGGCTGGTACTTACCACCGACCGGATCAGCGGGCGCACCGCCGCCGAGTGGGGACTGGTGAACCAGGCCGTGCCGGCCGAGGAGCTGGACGGGGCGGCGGTGGCGCTGGCCGGCCGGATCGCCCGCTACGACGCGGCGACGTTGGCCTGGTCCAAGCGCGCGCTGCACGAGATCCCGATGCACATCTCCGACTGGACGGCCGCGCTGCGCTACGGGGAGAGCGTGAAGGTGCAGATCCAGGCCCGTTCCGACGTGCTCGACGACGGGCACGCCGTGCACCAGCGCGCGGTGCGCGGCCGTTCGCCGCAACCGGGGCGGTGAGCGTGTGGCGGGCCCGTTGCGGGTGGTGGAGCTGGCCGCCGGGGTGGCCGGCCAGGCGTGCGGCCGGTTGTTTGCCGGCCTCGGCCACCACGTGGTCAAGTGCGAGCCGCCGGAGGGCGACCCGCTGCGCGGCCGGGAACCGGTGAACCGGGAGGGGCTCGGCTACACCTTCGCCGCGCTCAACGCGAGCAAGCGGAGCCGGCGGCTGGACCTTGCCACCGAGGCCGGCCGCGCGCGGCTGCACCGGCTGCTGGCCGGGGCGGACCTGCTGATCACCGACCTCGGCCCCGATGCCGCCGAGGCGGCGGGCATTTCGGTGGCCCGGCTGCGCGCGGAACGGCCGGGGCTGGCGGCCACCTGGCTGACCCCGTTCGGCCTGGACGACCCGCGCTCCGGCAGCCACCGGGACAGCCTCCTTGCGGAGAGCTACGGCGGGCTGGCCTGGATGATCGGCGAGCCGGACCGGGCCCCGCTGAGCCTGGGCGGTGAACAGACCGCGTATGCCGCCGCGTTCGTCGGCTTCTTCGGCGCCATGCTCGCGCTGCGCCGCCGCGCGGGCCGGGGCACCGGCGACGTGGTGGACGTCGCGCTGTGCGACGTCGCCGCGTACATCGACTGGAAGAGCGACGTCAGCCACGCGCACGACGGCCGGGTGCCCACCCGCACCGGCGCCAGCCGGGGACCGTGGCGGATCCTGCCGGCCGCCGACGGCTGGGTCGGCGTGGTGTTCCAGCCGGAACAGTGGCACGCGGTGGTCGGGCTGGTCGGCGACCCCGCGCTGGACGACCCGGTGCTGCGGGACGAGGCGGGGCGCACGGCCCACCCGGACCGGTGGTGGCCGGTGCTCGCCCGCTGGGCGGTCGCGCTGCCCAAGCGGGAGATCTACCGGCGGGCGCAGCAGAGGGGCCTGCCGTTCGGCTACAGCGCGGACATGGCCGACCTGTACACCGACCCGCAGTACCGGGCGCGCGGCTTCCTCGGAGGGCCGGACGGCACCGTGCCGACGGTCGGCCCGATCGCCCAGGCCGCCGGGCTGCACTGGCACACCGGGGCCCCGCCCGCACTGGGCGGTGACGATCCCGAGCCGGTGTGGCCGGGAGCCGCGGCCGGGCACGCGGGGCCGGAAGGCGGGCCGGATGGGGCGCCGTTGGCCGGGGTGGTGGTGCTGGACCTGGGCACCATCACCGCGGGCGCCGCCACCGGCCGGCTGCTCGCCGACTACGGCGCGACGGTGATCAAGGTCGAGGCGCCGGACCGTCCGGACGCCTTCCGGCTCTGGCCATCCAGTGGGCCGGGTACCGAAGAACCGTCGCCGCTGTTCGAGTCCAACAACGCGGGCAAGCTGGCCGTCACGCTGGACCTGAAGTCCGAGGCGGGCCGGGCCGAGATGGCCCGGCTGGTGGGCGGCGCGGACGTCCTGGTGGAGAACTTCACCGTCGGCGTCACCGAGCGGCTGGGTATCGATCACGCCACGCTGCGGGAGATCAACCCGAAGCTGATCTCGGTGTCGCTGTCCAGCCAGGGCCAGTCGGGGCCGGAGGCCCACGGCCGTTCCTATGGCTCGACCCTGGATCTGCTGTCCGGTCTGGCCTCGGTGACCGGATATCCGGGGGGCGGACCGATCTGGTCGTCGGCCGACGTGAACTACCCGGACCAGCTGGTCTCCCTGTTCGCCGCCGGCCTGGTGGTGCACTGCCTGTGGCTCGGCCCGCGCGGCGAGCAGCTGGACGTCTCCCAGCGCGAGCTGGTGAGCTGGACATTGGCCGACCGGATCGCCGAGTACGCGGAGACCGGGCGGGTCCCGGCGCCCGAGGGCAACCGGCGCGCGGGGAGCACCCCGCACGACATCTACCGGTGCGTCGATGCCGACCACTGGGTGGCCATCGCCTGCCACCGCGACACCGAAAGGGCCGCGCTGGCCGACCTGATCGGTGCCGCGGAATGGGCTGAAAAGCCGGACGGCTGGTGGCGGGAGCACCAGGACGAGGTGGACCAGGTCATCGCGAACTGGACAAAGGTCCGGTCGCGGGCCGAGTGCGTGCGTGCGCTCACCGGCGCCGGGGTGCCCTGCGCTCCGGTGTACTCGGCCGCCGACCGCGCGCGGCAGCCCAGGTTCCGGGAGCGCCGGGTGGTGCTGGACGGCGTGCCGAAACGCAAGGGCTTCCCGATGCGGCTGCTCGGCTACCGCCCGCCCGCGCCGCTCCCGGCCCCCGACCTGGGCCGGGACAACGCGGCGCTGCTCGGCGCCCGGAGCGCGGGGGCCAGACACGGAGAGGGATGCAATGCGCACTGACCAGGAGGCGGTCATCGCCGGGGCCTACGAGCATCCCGGCCGCGAGCTGCCGGACAAGTCGCTGGCCCAGCTGCACGCCGAGGTGGCCCTGGGCGCGGTGGCGGACGCCGGCCTGAGCCTGGCCGACGTGGACGGGTTCTTCTGCGGCTACGACGCCGCCGGCGCCGGGTGGATCTCCATGGCGGACTACCTCGGGCTGCGCGGGCTGACCTACATGGACTCCACGGAGAGCGGCGGCGCCTCGCCGATCTACCACGTCTCGCACGCGATGGCCGCCATAGCCACCGGCCGGTGCAAGGTCGCGCTGGTCGCGCTGGCCAGCAAGCCGCGCACCGGGGAGATGCCGGCCAGAGTCGGGCCGGCCGCGCCGGAGGACAGCTTCGAGCGGCGGATGTTCGACGGTGCTGGGCTGGTGGCCAACTACGCGCTGGCCGCGAAGCGGCACATGTACGAGTTCGGCACCACCGGCGAGCAGCTGGCCGAGATCAAGGTGGCCGCCTCGATCCACGCCTCGCACAACCCGAACGCCTTCCTGCGCAAGGTGATGACCGTCGAGGACGTGGTCTCCTCGCCGATGATCGCCGACCCGCTGCACCGGGCGGACTGCTGCGTGATCACCGACGGCGGCGGGGCGGTGGTGCTGGTGAGCCCCGACGTGGCCAAGGGGCTGGAGCGGCAGAAGGTGAACGTGCTCGGCCACGCCGAGGCGGGCAAGGGGGTGAACGGGGGCAAGGTCGACCTGACCTACTCCAGCGCGGTGTGGTCCGGCCCGCGCGCCTTCGAGCAGGCCGGCGTCACGCCGGCGGACATCGACTACGTGTCGATCTACGACAGCTTCACCATCACCGTGCTGATGATGCTGGAGGACCTCGGTTTCTGCGCCAAGGGCGAGGGCGGGCGGTTCGTGCGGGACGGCACGCTGGTCGCCCCGCACGGCCGGCTGCCGTTCAACACCGACGGCGGCGGGCTGGCCAACAACCACCCTGACCGGGGCGGCATCACCAAGCTGGTCGAGGCGGTCCGCCAGCTGCGCGGCGAGGCCAACGAGGGCACCCAGGTGCCGGACTGCGAGCTCGCCCTGGTGCACGGCAACGGCGGTGACCTGGGTACCCGCATGCGCGGCGCGACCATGATCCTCGGAAGGCGGGACTGATGGGCACCCCGACACTGCCGGCGCCGAAACCGGTGCCGAACCCGGACACCGAGGAGTTCTGGGCCGCGACCGGCGACGGCCGGCTGCTGCTGCGCCGGTGCAACGCGTGCGGCGACGCCATCTGGTACCCGAGGCCGATCTGCCCGTTCTGCCACAGCGCGGACACCGCGTGGGAGGCGGCGAGCGGGCGGGGCGTGATCTACACGTTCAGCGTGGTGCGCCGGGCCCGGGGCGACTGGGCCGGTGTCACCCCCTACGTCCTGGCCTACGTCGAGCTCGACGAGGGGCCGAGGTTGATGACCAACATCGTGGACTGTGACGTGGAAGCGATCGAGATCGGCGATCCGGTCGAGGTGGTCTTCCACGACACGGGCGAGGGCAGCGCGCTGCCCCGGTTCCGCCCGGTTGAAAGGCGCCAGTGACATGACCATCGACAAGATCTACGAATCGCCCGCCGCGGCCGTGGCCGACGTGCCGGACGGGGCGAGCGTTTCCATCGCCGGTTTCGGCATGACGCACAGCTTCCCGACCAGCCTGACCGTCGCGCTGCGCGAGCAGGGCGCGCGCCGGCTGTGCATCGTGGCCAACTCACTGGGCTCCGGGCCGTACCGGTCCACCGCGCTGATCGAGAACCACCAGGTGAACCGGCTGATCGTGTCGTTCTCCGCGCGGGCGGGGGAGGGCACCTCGGCGGCCGAGAAGCAGATCGCCGCCGGCGAGATCGAGGTCGAGCTGGTGCCGCAGGGCACCTTGGTGGAGCGGCTGCGCGCCGGCGGGGCCGGCATCGGGGCGTTCTTCACCCGCACCGGGGTGGGCACCGCGATCGCCGAGGGCAAGGAGGTGCGCACCATCGACGGGGTCGAACACGTGCTCGAGCAGGGCCTCAAGGTGGACTACGCGCTGATCCGCGCCCAGCGCGCCGACCGGTTCGGCAACCTGGAGTTCGACGGCGTGGGCCGCAACTTCATGCCCAGCTTCGCCAAGGCGGCCCGGGTGGCGATCGCCGAGGCCGAGGAGATCGTGGACGGCCAGCTGGACCCGGAGCGGATCGGCCTGCCCGGGATCTTCGTGTCCCGGGTGGTGCGGACCACGGAGGACGTGCCGCACGACTTCCTCAAGGTGCGCGAGGGGCGCGGCGCGGACAGCGCGCGCAGCTACCACGACAAGCCGGGGTGGACCCGCAACCAGATGGCCGAGGTGGCCGCCGGCCTGGTCCCGGCGGGCAGCTACATGAACCTCGGGCTGGGTATCCCCGGACTGATCTCCAACTACATCGAGGGCCGGGACATCACCCTGCACTCGGAGAACGGCGTGCTGGGCTACGGCACGATCGCCTCCAAGGAGGACTACGACCCGAACGCGTACAACGCCAGCGGCCACTACGTGCACCTGGTGCCCGGGGCGTCCTTCTTCGAGAGCGTCACGTCGTTCGAGATGGTGCGGGGCGGCAAGGTGGACGTGGTCGCGCTGGGCGCCTTCCAGGTCGACTCGCACGCCAGCATCGCCAACTGGAGCACGCCGGACATGGTGGGCGGGGGCATCGGCGGCGCGATGGACCTGGTCGCCGGGGACGCCACGGTGATGGTGCTGATGACCCACCTCGACTCGAAGGGGCAGCCCAAGCTGGTCGCGGAGTGCGACTACCCGCTGACCGGCCGGGCGTGCGTGGACATCGTGGTCACCGACCTCGGCGTGTTCCGTTGGGGCGGGCAGCGGTTCCGGCTGGAGCGGGTGGCCCCGGGGTTCACCCCCGACGAGGTCGCCGCGCTCACCGGCCTGGAGCTCGACCTCCCGGTCGGTTAACGGCGGTGGCCGGCATGCCCGAGATCGCCCGGCTGACCGCCGCCGAACTGGTGCACGGCTACCGCACCGGTGAGCTCTCCCCGGTGGCGGCGACCCACGCGGCACTGGACACCATCGCCGCCCGCGACGGCGAGCTGAACGCGTTCACCCACGTGGACGCCGAGGGTGCGCTGGCCTCGGCCGCCGCCTCGGAGCGGCGCTGGCGGCGCGGCGAGCCCCTCGGCGCGGCGGACGGCGTGCCGACCGCGATCAAGGACCTGCTGCTGACCGACGGCTGGCCCACCCTGCGGGGCAGCTGGCTGGTGGACGAGGGCGGCAGCTGGGTGGAGGACGAGCCCAGCGTCGCCCGGCTGCGCGAAGCGGGCGCGGTGCTGCTCGGCAAGACCACCACACCGGAGTTCGGCTGGAAGGGCGTCACCGACTCGGCGCGACACGGGGTCACCGTGAATCCCTGGCACACCGGGATGACCGCCGGCGGATCCAGTGGCGGTTCGGCGGCGGCGGTGGCCGCCGGCATGTGCACCTGGGCGCTGGGCACCGACGGGGGCGGCTCGGTGCGCATCCCGGCCGCGTTCACCGGCACCGTGGGGCTCAAGCCGACCGGCGGCCTGGTGCCGCTGTACCCGCCGAGCAGCAACGGGCACCTCTCCCACCGGGGGCCGATCACCCGCTCGGTGCGTGACGCGGCCGCACTGCTGGACGTGCTGGCCCGCGCGGACACTCGGGACTGGGCCTGGACCCCCAGCCCGGTGCGGCCGTTCCGCGCGGGTATCGAGGGCGGCGTCGCCGGCATGCGGGTGGCCTACTCCGCCGACCTCGGTTACGGGCGCACCGATCCCGAGGTGGCCGGGCCGGTGGAGGCGGCGGTCGGGGTGCTCGGCGAGCTCGGTGCGCGGGTGGAGCGGGTGGACCCGGGGTTCGGCGACCCGGTGGAGGCCTTCCAGGTCATCTGGTTCGCCGGCATCGCCCGGACGCTGCGCGGGTACTCGGCGGCCGAGCTGGAGCGGGTGGATCCCGGGCTGCTGCGCTGCGCCAAGCTGGGTGCGGCGTACTCCGCGACCGACTACCTGGACGCCATGGCCGAGTGCGCCGCGCTGGGCCTGCGCATGACCCGGTTCCACCAGCGGTACCACCTGCTGGTCACGCCGGCGACGCCGATCGCGGCGTTTCCCGTCGGCCAGGACTGCCCGCCGGGGTGGCCGTCCTCGCTGTGGACCTCGTGGACGCCGTACACCTACCCGTTCAACATGACCCGCCAGCCGGCGCTGAGCGTGCCGTGCGGGTTCACCGGGGCCGGCCTGCCGGTCGGCCTTCAGATCGTCGCCGCGCGGTACGAGGACGCCCGGGTGCTGCGCGCCGGACTCGCTCTCGAACGGCACACCTGCTTCTGAAGGACAACGTTGTCTCAACTTCCGGAGGCTTCACCATGCACGCAAGACTCATCGCCTCGGTGGCCGCCCTACTGGCCGTGCTGGCCGGTTGCGGCTCCGGCGGCACGGCCGGATCACCCGGCCCGGCGCACGGCGGGGCGACCGCCGAATGCCCGCCGGTGGACCACGCCGCCATCGACCCGAACGCGACGTTCACCTGGATGTACAGCGTCGCCAACACCAGTTTCGACCCGGACAAGATAACCACCAGCAACAGCCAGATGTACCTGTACCCGATCTACGACAGCCTGGTGCACCTGGACGACAAGGGCGAACCGCGCCCGATGCTGGCCAGGTCGTGGTCGGTGGGCGACGGCGGGCGCTCGCTCACCCTGCAACTGGTCGACAACTGGAAGTACCACGACGGCACCCCGTTCGACGCCGCGTCGGTGAAGGCCAACCTGGACCGGCACCGCGGCGAGGGCAGCTTCAACCGGCAGGCCCTTTCCGACATCAGCGGCGTGAGCGTGCTCGACCGGCGCACGGTCAAGATAGAGACGATCAACGGCGCCGCCCCGCTGGTGGGCATCCTGGCCAGCTCCGCCGGCATGATGATGAGCCCGGCGGTGTTCAACGACCCCGGCCAGTCGCTCAAACCCACCGGTGGCTCCGGGGCCTTCTCGCTGGCCAGCTACCAGCCGGGCAGCAAGGTGGAGTACAGCGCCGTGCCCGGCTACTGGGAGCCGGACGCACTGCGGGTGGCCAAGATGGTCTTCCTCATCTCCAGCGACGACAACGCCCGGTTGAACTCGGTGATCACCGGCGCGGCGGACGCCACCTTCCTGCGGGAGAGCATGTACGCGCCGGCCAAGGGCGGCGGGCTGGTGGTGTGCCAGAAGCCCAGCATGTCCAGCTACACGATGGCGCTGAACGTGGCCCGCTCCGAGTTCGCCAAGCCTGAGGTGCGCCGGGCGATCAACCTGGCCGTGGACCGGAGCGCCATCGCGGCGATCACCGACGGCTTCTGCGACCCCTCGGTGCAGATGTTCCCGACCTCCTTCTACGCCTCCGACCCGGAGCTGACTCCCGACCGGTACCCGCACGACGTGGCCAAGGCCCGGCAGCTGCTGGACAGTGTGGGGCTGGGCCGGGGGTTCGAGTTCACCCTGGAGACCAACAACCTGGACGCCTACCAGAAGGTGGCCGAGGTGATCCAGGCCAACCTGCAGGAGGTGGGCATCCGGGTCACCGTGCTGCCGGTGGAGCTGCCCCGGCTGATGGAGGACTTCTCGGTCAACAAGAAGGCGGACGCGCAGCTGGTGCAGCAGAAGGCCGAGGCCGACCCGAGCATCCAGATCGAGGCCTACTACCTCAGGGGCGGGTTCAGCAATCCCGGTGACTACGGGAACCCGGCGATCAGCCAGCTGCACACCCAGGCCAAGGCGGCCGCCACCACCAACGAGCGGGCGGAGATCTACCGCAAGCTGTTCGCCAAGGCCCACGAGGAGGCCGCGTCGCCGGTGATCCTGTGCCACCTCACCACCCCGATGGCCACCAACCAGAAGGTGATGGGGCTGGAGATCTACTCGGACGGCAGCCGGCAGTTCCGGGGCATCGCGGTGCGGAAGTAGGCGACCGTGCTACGCCTGCTCGGCGTCCGGCTGACCACCATGGTGCCGCTGCTCGCGGTGGTCAGCCTGCTGATCTACGCACTGATCATCCTGGTGCCCGGCGACCCGGCGGTACTGCTGGCCGGGCAGAACCCGACCCCGGCGCGGGTCGAGGCGGTCCGGGAGAGGCTCGGGCTGAACGACCCGTTCCTGGTGCAGTACGGGCGCTGGGTCGCCGGCCTGCTGCACGGCGACCTCGGCCGGTCCTATCTGAACGGCGAGGACGTGTGGGCCTCCATCCTCGGCCGGCTGCCGGTCACCCTCTCCCTGGTCGCGGTGACCCTGCTGTTCGCCGCGCTGCTCGGGCTCGCGCTGGGCGTGGTCGCCGGGCTGTACCCGGGGCGGTGGATCGACCGGTTCGCCACCGTGCTGGCCAGCGTCGGGGTCGCGCTGCCCTACTTCTGGGTGGGCATGATGCTGGTGCTGCTGCTGGCCATCAACACCCCGGCCCTGCCGGCCACCGGCTACGTGCCGTTGACCGAGAACCCGGTGGAGTGGTTCCGCCACCTGCTCATTCCCGGCCTCGCGCTGGCGATCACCCCGATGGCCATGATCGCCAGGCAGACCCGGGCCGGGGTGGCGGCGGTGATGAACGAGGACTACATCCGGACGGCGGAGGCCAAGGGGCTGTCCCGGAGCAAGGTGATCGGAAAACACGCGTTGAAGAACGCCGCCGTGCCGGTGGTCACCGTCTTCGGCCTCGAGGCGAACCGGTTGATCGGCGCGACGGTGGTGATGGAGCAGCTGTTCGTGCTGCCGGGGCTGGGGCAGCTGGCCTATTTCTCGGTGTTCGCCCGGGACTTCCCCATGGTGCAGGGCGTGCTGGTGTTCACGGCGGTACTGGTGCTGCTGGTCAACCTGGGAGTGGACATGTCCTACGGCTACTTCAACCCGAAGATCAAGAGCTCATGACCGCCGCGACCGTCGGTCCGGCCGCGCCCTCCGCCGGGGCGGCGGGGCTGCGCCGCACCGTGCGGCGGTTTCTCGGCAACCGGCTCGCCGTGGGTGCATTGGCCGTGCTGGGCCTGATCCTGCTGGTCGCGGCGGCCGCGCCGGTGATCGCGCCGTACGCGCCGAGCCAGATCGACATCGCCAACCGGTTGTCCGGCCCCACGTTCGCGCACTGGCTGGGCACGGACGCGCTCGGCCGGGACACGCTGAGCCGGCTGATGTTCGCCGGCCGGGTCTCCCTCGGCGCGGCCAGCCTCGCGGTGGCGATCGCGGTGGTCATCGGGCTGCCGCTGGGCATGGTGGCCGGCTACCTCGGCGGGCGGCTGGACTGGCTGCTCGCCCGGGCGGCCGACGTGTTGATGACCTTCCCGGCGCTGGTGCTGACCGTGGCCATCATCGCCGCCGTCGGGCCGGGGCTCAGTACCGCGATGGTCTCCCTCGGAGTGGTGTACTCGCCCCGGCTGTTCCGCATCGTGCGCGGCGCCACGCTGGGCGTGCGGCAGGAGACGTACGTGGAGGCGTCGATCAGCATCGGCACGCCGGGGTGGCTGATCCTGCGCCGGCACATCCTGCCGAACATCCTGTCCCCGGTGCTGGTGCAGGTCTCCCTGCTGATGGCGGCGGCGCTGCTGACCGAGGTCACCATCAGCCTGCTCGGCCTCGGCGCGCTGCCGCCCACCGCGAGCTGGGGCAGCATGCTGGGCGCCGCGTTCGGCGACATCCGGAGCACGCCGATGCTGGTCGCCTATCCCGGCATGGCCATCGCGCTGGTCACCCTGTCCTTCAACCTGATCGGTGACGGGCTGCGCGACTCGTTCGGCCGAGAGACCCGCAAGGGGGAACGGTGAACGCCACCGCGTTGCTGCGCATCGAGGACCTGTGCGTCGACTTCGCCACCGGGCACGGCTGGGTGAACGTGGTCGACGGCGTCTCCCTGCACGTCGGGGCGGGCGAGATCGTCGGGCTGGTCGGCGAGTCCGGCTCCGGCAAGAGCGTGACCAGCCTTTCCGTGCTCGGCCTGATCCCGAGGGGGCAGGGCCGGGTGTCCCGGGGACACATCTGGTACGGGGACCGGGACCTCACCACCCTGCCGGTGCACGAGCTGCGCGGGATCAGGGGGAACGAGGTTTCGATGATCTTCCAGGAGCCGATGACCAGCCTGAACCCGGCCTTCACCATCGGTGACCAGATCGCCGAGGTGCACCGGAGGCACCGGGGCGGCAAGCGGGCCGCCGCGCTCGCCAGGGCGGCCGAGATGCTGGACCTGGTCGGCATCCCGAACGCCCACGAGCGGGTGCGGGACTACCCGCACGAGTTCTCCGGTGGCATGCGCCAGCGCGCGATGATCGCCATGGCGTTGATCTGCGGCCCTCGGCTGCTGATCGCCGACGAGCCGACGACCGCGCTGGATGTCACGGTGCAGGCGCAGATCATCGAGCTGCTGGCCAAGCTGCGCGACGAGACCGGCTGCGGCATCGTGTTCATCACCCACGACCTCGGTGTGGTCGCCGAGCTGTGTGACCGGGTGGTGGTGATGTACGCCGGCCAGGTGGTCGAGTCGGCGGCCGGCCGGGAGCTGTTCCTGCGGCCCAGACATCCCTACACCGAGGGCCTGCTCGCGGCCATGCCGCAGCTGGGCGAGCGGGGCACGGAGCTGCCGTTCATTCCGGGCCGCCCGCCGGAGCCGTGGCGGCAACCGGACGGCTGCCGGTTCAACCCCCGGTGCCGGTACACGGTGGATCACTGCCGGGGCGGTGTGGTGCCGGCCATCCGGTCCGGGGGCGACCACGCCAGCCGGTGCCTGCGCACCGACGAGCTCGAGCTGTTGGGGGCACCATGAGCGCGACGGCCTTCGAAGGCACCTCGGAACCGGCCTACGGTGCGCCGGCACCGGCCGAGGGGCGGCCGCTGGTCGAGGTGCGCGGGCTGAACGTGGTGTTCCGCAAGGGGCGCTCGCTGGGCGCACCCCGGTTGGTGCGCGCGGTCAACGACGTGAGCTTCAGCATCGAGCGCGGGGAGACCCTCGGCCTGGTGGGGGAGTCCGGGTCGGGGAAGTCGACCACCGGGCGGGCGCTGCTCAAGCTGGTGCCCTACACGGCCGGCGAGGTGCGGGTGGCCGGCCGCGACCTGAGCGGCCTCGCCGGCTCCGAGCTGCGCCGGGCGCGGCGGAACATGCAGATGGTGTTCCAGGACCCGTACTCCTCCCTGGACCCGTCCTGCACGGTGGCCGCCAGCATCGCCGAACCGCTGCTGGTGCACGAGCGGCTGGCCCCGCGCGAGGCCCGCGCGCGGGTCACCGAGCTGCTGGAGCTGGTCGGCCTCACCGGGGGTCACGCGGACCGCTATCCCTACGAGTTCTCCGGCGGCCAGCGCCAGCGCATCGCGATCGCCAGGGCGCTGGCCCTGCACCCCCAGTTCGTGGTGTGCGACGAGGCGGTGTCCGCGCTGGACGTTTCCACCCAGAACCAGGTGATCAACCTGCTGGAGCGGCTGCGGGCCGAGCTGCACCTGTCGTACCTGTTCATCGCCCACGACCTGGCCGTGGTGCGGCACATCTCCGACCGGGTCGCGGTGATGTACCTGGGCCGCATCGTGGAGAGCGGCCCCACCGATCGGGTGTACAACCGGCCGGCGCACCCGTACACCGAGGCGCTGCTCTCGGCGATCCCGGACGCCAGCCCGCACCGGGTCAAGCGGGAGCGGATCCTGCTGGCCGGCGAGCCGCCGGACCCGGCCAACCCGCCGGCGGGCTGCCCGCTGCAGACCCGCTGCCGGTACGTGATGGACGTCTGCCGGCAGCGGATGCCGGAGGCCACCCCGGTGCACGGCGGCGGGGAAGTGGCCTGCCACCTGCAGACCAGTGGACCGAACCTGTCCGGCGCCCCGCTCGGCGGCGCCGCAACCCCGTAAGGAGTGGAACCTCGATGACGTCGATCCCGACCGTCGGCAACCTGATCGACGGTGAGTGGCTGCTCAGCGGGCAGGAGCGGCCGGTGCTGCACAAGCACACCGGTGCCCCGCTGGCCATCACGCACGACGCCACGCCGGGCATGGTGAAGGAGGCGGTGAGCGTCGCGGCGCGGGCCAGCGAGCGGGACCGGCTGGACCCGCCCGCCCGGTTCGACATCCTGCGGCGGGTGGCCGAACAGATCGGCTGGAACCGGCAGCGGCTGGCCCTTGACCTGGCCAGGGAGTCGGGGCTCACCCTCTCGGACTGCCTCGGCGACACCGACCGGGCCGTGCAGACCATGCTCACCTCGGCCGAGGAGGCCAAGCGCATCGCGGGCGAGATCGTGCCTATCCAGGGGGCGCCGGGTTTCGAGCACCGGATGGCCTTCACCATCCGCGAGCCGGTCGGCGTGGTCTGCGCGATCACGCCGTTCAACTCGCCGCTGAACACCGTGGCGCACAAGGTCGGCCCGGCGCTGGCGGCGGGCAACGCGGTGCTGGTCAAGCCGTCCCCGTACGCGCCGCTCGCCGCGGCGGCGCTGTGCCGGATGCTGCTGGAGGCCGGGCTGCCGAAGGGGCTGATCGGGCTGTTGCTCGGCCCCGGTGACCCGGTCGGCCGGATGCTGGTGGAGGACGAGCGGATCGACTTCTACACGTTCACCGGGAGCACGGCCACCGGCAAGGCCATCTCCGCGCGCCTGGGCCTGCGCCGGGCCACCATGGAGTGCGGCAACGTCTCCGGCACCATCGTCTGCCGGGACGCCGAGCTGGAGTCCGCCGCGCGCCAGTGCGCCCGGGCGGCCTTCCGCAAGGCCGGACAGGTGTGCACCTCGGTGCAGCGGCTGTACGTGCACGCGGACGTGGCCGAGGAGTTCGTCGAGCGGCTGCGCGCGGCGGCCGGGGAACTGGTGGTCGGCGACCCGGAAGACCCGGCGACCGACATCGGGCCGATGATCAGTGAGGCGGCGGCCGAGCGGGCCGAGCAGTGGGTGAACGCGGCGGTCGCGGCCGGTGCGCGCCTGGCGGCCGGCGGCACCCGCTCCGGGCCGGTACTGGCGCCGACCATCCTCACCGACGTGCCGGCCACCGCGCGCGTGGTCTGCGAGGAGATCTTCGCCCCGGTTGTCTCGGTCATCCCGTTCACCGACTTCGACGACGCGCTGCGCGCGGTGAACGCCACCCCGTACGGGTTGCAGGCGGGGGTGTTCACCCGGGACCTGAACCAGGCGATGCGGGCCGCGCGGCGGCTGCGGGTGGGCGGCGTGGTGATCAACTCGACGTCCAGCACCCGGGCCGACCTGATGCCCTACGGCGGGGTCAAGGACAGCGGTTACGGCACGGAGGGGCCGCGCTACGCCATACGGGAGATGACCGAGGAGCGCCTGGTCCTGGTGGAGCCCGCCGTTGACCGCTGAACAGAGGGTCTCCGCCGAGCGGCTGGCCGAGTTCGCCGCGCGGGTGCTGCGGGCCTGCCAGGTGCCGCCGGCCGATGCCGAGCTGGTGGCCGACAGCCTGGTCGCGGCGGACCTGTGGGGGCACCAGTCGCACGGGGTGCTGAGGCTGGGCTGGTACGTCGACCGGCTGCGCTCCGGGGTGATGAACACGCGCACCGAGCCGGAGCTGGTGGTGGACGCGGGCGCGGTGGCCACCCTGGACGGCGGGGACGGGGTGGGCCAGGTGCTGGCCGCGCGCGCCGCCACCGAGGCGATCGAGCGGGCCGGCCGGCACGGCGTCGGCGTGGTCGCGGTGCGCAACTCCAACCACTTCGGCACCGCCGCCTACTTCACCCGGATGGCCCCGCCGCGCGGCTGCATCGGGCTGCTCGCCACCAACGCCAGCGCGGCCATGGCGCCGTGGGGCGGCCGGGAGAAGCGGGTGGGCAGCAACCCGTGGTCGATCGCCGCGCCGCTCGGCGGGCAGCGGCAGCTGGTGCTGGACATCGCCAACACGGCGGTGGCCAGGGGCAAGATCTACCTGGCCGACAACCGGGGCGAGCCGATCCCGGCCGGTTGGGCGATGGCGGCGGACGGGCGGCCGACCACCGACCCGCGCGAGGCCATCGCCGGGTTGATCATGCCGATGGCGGAGCACAAGGGCTACGCCATCTCGGTGATGATGGACGTGCTGGCCGGGGTGCTCACCGGCAGCGGCTTCGGCGCCGGGATCAAGGGGCCGTACCAAGCGGCGGAGCGCAGCGGCGCCGGGCACCTCTACCTGGCGCTCGACATTGCCGCGTTCCTGCCGGTCGAGGAGTTCGTCCGGCGGGCGAACCAGCTGGTCGACGAGCTGAAGGCGACACCACCGGCGCCCGGGGCCTCGCCCATCCGCTACCCGGGGGAGGGCGAAATGCTGGCCGAGCAACGCCACCGGGCGGCCGGCCTGGAGCTGCCCGCCCAGACCGTGGCCGACCTGGACCGGGTGGCGGCCGAGCTGGGCCTGCGGCCGTTGGCCGGCAACGGAGAGGAGCGGCCGTGCCGCTGACCATCACGCCGCTGTACGTCGGCCAGTCCCGCGACGTGCCGCTGGCCAACGCGCTGTACGGGCACGGCGGGGCGGAGCGCATCTGCATCAACATGTACCTGTTCGTGATCGAGGGCGGCGATGCCCCGATCGTGGTGGACACCGGCACCCTCTCGCCCGACTACGTCACCCGCCACCACCCGTACGACTTCGTCCGGGACGACGAGTACGAACCGGCCAAGGTGCTGCGCGCGCACGGCGTCGAGCCGGACGAGGTGCGCATCGTGGTCAACACCCATCTGCACTGGGACCACTGCTCCAACAACGCGCTGTTCCGCAACGCGCGCGTGCTGGTGCAGCGCAAGGAGCTGGAGTACGCCATCGACCCGCTGCCGGTGCACCGCAAGGCGTACGAGAAGCTGCCCGGCCTGCAGGCGCCGTGGATGGCCGGCTGGGACCGGATGGAGACGGTCACCGGTGAGGCCGAGCTGGCGCCGGGGGTGGCGGTGGTGCCGCTGCCGGGGCACACCCCCGGGTCGCAGGGCGTGCTGGTGGACACGGCGGCCGGCCGCTACCTGATTGCCGGCGACGCGGTCGGCGTCTACCGGAACGTGCATCCGCGCGACTGGCGGGAGAGCATCGCGCCGACCATCCACACCAACCTGTTCGACTGCTACGAAACCTTCGAGCGGATCGCCGCGCTGGACTGCGAGGTGATCCCCAGCCACGACGAACGCGTACTCGCCAACGCCCCGTTCGGCGTCCCGAGCCCCGGTCCGGGCGGGAGCTAGGGCCGCTCCGACGGTCTTCGCGCCGGCCGTCCGGTGACGGCGGAGTGACGAACCATTGACGCGCCTCCGGGAACCTCCGGCCCAGACAAGTGGCTGGAGCTGGAGATGATCCCGTGGGGACCGCGCCGGTGGCTTTGGAATCGCATTGCGATCTCGAAGTACCGGGCCAATCGACCGGTGGAAATCCCGGTGCCGGCTGACAATGGCCGGCCGATCGGCGATGTCAGCCTGGTGAGTGCGTTTCCGGGTATTCCCATCCACAACATCCGGGTCGCGGATCGTGTGCCGGCCGATGAGGCGTCCCGCCTCAAGTATTACTTCTACGAGTTCCAGGTGGCGCTGTATCGCCTACTTCCGCCGATGCAACCCGGTTTGCCGGACATCGCGGAGAACCCGGACCAGGCCCTGCTCGAGGCCTATACGCCGGCTCATCGGCGCCTTTTCCCGGCCCCCACGCTGCCGCCGGAGTACCACGGCGAGGTGGATCTCGGTTTCCTCGCCGTCGCCGGCCCGTACGCCGGCTACCTCGAGCAGACCGCGGACGGGGGTTACCAGTGGGATCTGCGGCAGCTGGCGCGCTACGAGCACCACGACGGGCTGCGGTCGCTGGGTCTGCGCGTGCTGTTCCGGGTCGACTCGTCGGCGCTGGAAGCGGTCCAGATCGACTGTGAGCTGGGGTCCTGCCGGCCGGGCGACCCGAACTGGGGGGCCGCGAAGGAGCTGGCGCTCTGCGCGGTCACCAACCACGTGTCGCTGGTGCGCCACTTCAACTGGGTTCATCTGGCGGTCGGCGGACCGTTCGCCATCGCCACCCGCAACTGCCTCGACGCCCGGCATCCGCTGCGCCGCCTGCTGTGGCCGCACATGTTCGGCACGCAGTACAGCAACCAGATCGTCACGAAGGGCCAGATGGCCAGGGGCGGGGACTTCGAGACCGTCTTCAGCTTTACCCACACCGGTATGTGCGAGCTGTTCGAGGACACCTACGAGGCCTACGACATCACCGTGCTGGACCCCGAGCGGGACGCCGAACGCCGAGGGCTCGCCGGCGCTACCTTCGCCCTGCCCAGCCTCGGCAACCAGCGGGCGATCTTCGATGTGCTGCACGCGCACGCCGCCCGCTACCTGGCGCTGTACTACTCCACCGACCAGGATCTTCGCGCCGACGCGGCCGTGGTCAGCTGGTTGGCCTCGCTCGAGCGGATGATCCCCAACGGAATACGGGCACTGCGGGGCGAGACGATCACAATCGCCGGCACGGCCCGGCTGGTTGCCGCCCTCAGCTTCCTCGCCACGGTTCAGCACGACGTGCTGGGCACCGGGTTGTGGAACTACCAGATGTGGAGCCACGTGCAGCCGGTGAGGGTCTACCGGAGCGGGCGGCGCACGCCCGTCGACGTGTACCAGCGGCTGGTGAACGCGAATTTCAATCTGAACGTGAAACGGGCCGCGCTCATGCAGGATTTCGCCTATCTGGCCCTGGACGCCCGGGCCGCCGCCGAGTTCCGAACTTTTCAGCAAGAGCTTGTCGATTTGCAGACTCGGTTGTCCGAGGCCCCTTTCGCCTATTGGAAGGTCTATCCGAGCATGCTGGAGGCGAACATCAATGCGTGAGTACGTGGGCAAGTCGGCCCTGCGCCGGCTGTTCGCCAAGCTGGCCGTTGCGGTCGACCGGCGCCGCCGGTGGGACCGGTTCCCGACCCCGGTGTCCCTGGCCCTGTTGATGGGTCTGCGGGACTCGCTGCGCGAGCACAACCTGTACGACGCGGGCGACGCGGCGTCCCGGCCGCGGCTAGATCCGCGGCCGGCGCCCCGCTGGCTCACCGCCCGCACCGTCGACGGCACCTACAACGACCTGACCGCCCCGGCGATGGGCGCCGCGGGAACCCGGCTCGGGCGCAACGTCCCGGCGCGGCGCGCCCGCCCGGAGCGCGGCGAGCGGTTGATGACCCCGAACCCGCGCGTGGTGAGCACGGCGCTGCTGGCCCGGGGCGAGCGGATGATCCCCGCGACGACGCTGAACGTGCTCGCGGGGGCGTGGCTGCAGTTCCAGACCCGGGACTGGTTCAGCCACGGCACGGATCCCGAGCACCCGTTCCGGGTCCCCCGGCCCGAGGGCGACCACTGGCCCGACGACCCCATCCTGCTGCCGCGCACGCCCCGCGACCCGCACGCCGACGGAGACCCCCCGGCGACGTTCGTCAACACCGAGACCCACTGGTGGGACGCGTCCCAGATCTACGGCAGCACCATGGAGTTCCACCACGCCATCCGCCAACCGCGGCTGGGGCACGGACGGGTGGCCATCGGGCCCGACGGCCTGATCGACGTGGACCCCGCGCTGCTCGGCAGCTCGGGCGGGTTGGACGGCTGGTGGGTCGGCCTGGAGCTGCTGCACACCCTGTTCATGCGCGAGCACAACGCCGTGTGCGCCACGCTCGGCGCGGCGTACCCCGCATGGTCGGACGACCAGGTCTTCGACAAGGCCCGGCTGGTCATCGCGGCGTTGCTCGCCAAGATCCACACTGTGGAATGGACGACGGCGATCCTCGCCCACCCCGCGCTCCGGATCGGCATGCGGGCGAACTGGTTCGGGATCGCCGAGGAACGTGTCCGGAACCTCGTCGGGCGACTGGGCGACAGCGAGATCATCAGCGGAATCCCCGGTTCGCCGACCGACCACCACTCGGCGCCGTACTCCATCACCGAGGAGTTCGTCGCCGTGTACCGGATGCACCCCCTGGTGCCCGACGACTTCCTCATCCGGGCGGTCGGCGATCCGCGGCGCCACGACGAACTGGCGTTCCTGGACCTCGCCGGCCTTCGGGCGCGGGACGTGCTCAAGCGCTACGGCGCCACCGACCTGTTCTACTCACTCGGCACGGCGCATCCCGGCGCCGTCACGCTGCACAACCACCCGCGGTTCATGCAGCGGCTCCGCCGCGACGACGGCATGGTGGTCGACCTCGCCGCCATCGACATCCTGAGGTCACGGGAGCGGGGAGTGCCCCGCTACAACGAGTTCCGCCGGCTGCTGCGCCTCCCCGAGGCCCGCTCGTTCTCCGACCTCACCGGGAACCCGAGGGCGGCCGCCGAGCTGGCAGCCGTGTACGACTCCATCGAGGACGTCGACCTCACCGTCGGGCTGCACGCCGAACCCCCACCGACCGGCTTCGGGTTCGGCGACACCGCCTTCCGGATCTTCATCCTGATGGCGTCCCGCCGGCTCAAGAGCGACCGGTTCTTCACCACCGACTTCACCCCGGAGACCTACACACCGGAGGGCATGCGCTGGATCGCCGAGAACGACATGTCCTCGGTGCTCGCGCGCCACTACCCCGACCTCGGGCCGGCCTTGCACTCGGTGCGGAACGCGTTCGCGCCGTGGCCCGTCCTGCCCGACCGGGCAACCTCGCCTACCTGAGCGCGGCCCCTGGCCGATCGGTCTCCGGCAGGATCCTGGTCAGGTGGTAGTCGAGCGTGCGGCGCACCTCGGCGAGGGTGCGGCCGCCGTGCAGGACGTCGCCCCCCAGCGACACGGCGGCGGAGACCAGGATGTCCGCCTCCGCGCGGGGGTCCAGGGCCGATGGGGTCGCGCCGATCCGCTGGGCCTGGGCGATGACGGCGGCGACGAGATCCTCCAGCGGGTGCTGGTCGTGGAGGAACACCGCCGCCAGCGCGGGGTCGGTGAGGCTGCGGGCGTAGTAGGCGGCGAACACGCGCAGGGTGGCGCGCCGCTGGGCGTCCAGCGGCAGGAGCTCGTCGATGATCGAGCGGAGCAGGGCTCGCGGATCGTTCGGGTCGGCGGTGATCCGGCGGCGAGCGCGGCGTTCGTTGGTCTGGTGCAGCAGGCGCAGCGCGGCGACGAGCAGTTCGTGTTTGTCGCGGAAGTGGTACTGCACGGCGCGGGTGGAGACGCCGGCTTCGGCGGCCACTTCCCGGATGCTCGCCGCGTGCAGCCCACGCTCGGCGGCGATTCGCCAGACCGCCTCGGCGATCTGCCGCCGGCGCGGGTGCGGGGGCGCCGGTTGCGGCGTCGGGGGCGCGGCCCGACGGCGGTAGGCCCGGGCCTGGCAGCCGCGCGAGCAGTACACCCTGGGGCGACCGCGGCCGCGGTCGGGCAGCGCGGCGCCGCACATCGCGCATCCGGCGCTCATTTCGTCACACTATGCCTTGGCCTCGATTCGTACAAAGTGTGATGGAAAGCCAAATTGTGCGAGCTACTCGTCACGACAGAACGATACGTTCGTGTCATGACGGAGTGGGAGTACCGAATCCTGACCTACAAACTCAGCGAGTTCCGCAAGAACCTGCCGGACTACCAGGCGGTCGAGGCCGAGCTGAACGAGCTCGGCGGAAAGGGCTGGGAGATCCTCAACGCCGTCGCCCCCGGGCGCGGCCAGGGACAGGCCACCGAGCTCGTCCTGATCGCCCGCCGTCCCGTCGGCGTCGGCTGACCGGCGTCCACCCACATCGTGCCGGGAGGTACTAGGCTTCCCGAGTGGCCGAGTCGCGACCGCGGTTGTCCGCCGTCGAGCAGCGGGTACTCGGTGCGCTGTTGGAAAAGCAGCGCACGGTCCCGGCGAGTTACCCGCTCACCCTCAACTCCTTGCGTACCGCGTGTAACCAGGCGAGCAGCCGTGAGCCGGTCACCGACTACGACGACTCGTTGCTGCAGGCGACGCTCAAGGAGCTGAGGGACCGCGAGCTGGTCCGGCCGGTGTGGGCGGGCGCGGGATCTCGGGTCATGAAGTTCCACCAGCGGCTCGAGGAGCATCTCGGGATCGGTGAGCCGGAGCTGGCGTTGCTGACCGTGTTGTTGCTGCGCGGGCCGCAGGCCCCGGGCGAGCTGAAGACCCGGACCGCGCGGCTGCATCCGTTCGAGGACCGCACCGAGGTGGAGACCGTGCTCCGAGGGCTCGCCGAGCTGTCGGAGCCCCTGGTCGTCGAGCTGGAACGCCGCCCGGGTCAGCAGGACCGCCGGTGGGCTCATCTGCTCGGCCCGCTGCCGGAAACGACACCCCCGCCGCCACCGGTCGACCGGGACGTGGTCATCGCTGAGGGCACCGAAGCCCGCGACGCCCGGGTGCTGGCCGGATACGACGCCGCCGCGGCCGGCTACGCGCGGGAGCTGTCGGGCGAGCTGGAGCACAAACCGTTCGACCGCTGGCTGCTCGACCGCATTGCCGGCGACGCGAACGGCGGACCGGTCGCGGACGTCGGCACCGGGCCGGGACACGTCGCCGCTCGGCTGGCCGCATCCGGGGCCGAGGTGGTCGGGGTCGACCTCTCGCCCGCGATGATCGACGAGGCCAGGAATCTGTTCCCGGACCTGGAGTTCGAGGTCGGTGACCTGACCAAGCTGCTGCGCCCGCGGGCCGCCGCGGGGTGGTCGGCCATCACCGCGTGGTACGCCTTCGTGCACATGGCCACCTCCGAGCTGCCGGCCGTGATCGCCGGGCTGGCCCGGGTGCTGAACCCCGGCGGGCAGCTGGCGTTCGCGCTGCACGCGGGGGAGGAGGTGCGCCACGTCGACGAGCTCTGCGGCGTCCCCGTGGACCTGGAGTTCGTGCTGCACAACGCTTCCGAAGTGCTCGACGCCGTCACCGCCGCCGGGCTGGTGGACATCGAATGGTACCTGCGTTCCCCACTCGCCGACGTCGAGACGCCCACCGACCGCCTCTATGTCCTGGCGCGCCGCCCCCTCTGATCCACACGTCACCCGGACCGCGACCGTCCACGTCGGTGCACCCGGCGTGCCGCGCTGGCAGGATCGACGGCAGAGGGGGTGTCGCGTGGACGGCCAGAACTACGAAACGGCGGTTGACCGGGCCATTCGGGAAGCCCAGGAGCGGGGAGCCTTCGACGATCTGCCCGGCAAGGGCAAGCCCCTGCGCGGACTGGACCGGCCCCACGACGACAACTGGTGGGTCAACGACTGGATGAAACGCGAGGGCGTCTCGATGGAGGATCTTCTCCCGGCGCCCATCCGGTTGCGGAAGGAGGTCGACCGGCTTCCCGTGACCCTGCGTGCCCTGAACGACGAGAACGCGGTCCGTGATGTGATCAACGAGCTGAACGGCCGAATCCTGGAGTTCCTCCGCGCACCACACGGGCCGACGGTGCCGATCGACCGCGTCCGCGTCGACGAAGCGATCGAGCGCTGGCGGGCCGAACGACCCACCCCGGCCGGAGCGGCGACGCCCGAGCCGGCCGTCGTGGACCAGCCGGTGCGTCGCCGGTGGTGGCGCCGCGAGCGCGGACCGGGCCGCGGCTGAGCCTGGCGGCGGTCGCGGTGGCGACCGCCGGTGACGCGCTGTACCGCTACCAGCACACGTCCCAGGACCAGGGCAGCGGCCTGCGGGGCGGCAAATGGCAGGCCGCCGACGGCGGCGACGAGAACCGGGCAACTCTCGACCTGACCGAGGCCAAATGGGTCAACGACGTCGCGGTCAGCGGCAGCGTCACCCGGGACAGGAACGGTGGAGAGGTGAGCGCGACCGTGGACGTGACCGGGGCGGACGACACGGTCCGGCGGTTCACCCTGAGGTGGAGCACCACCAGGGCCGACTCCCCGGCCACGATCGCCAGCGGCGATCAGCAGCCACCATTTGCCGCGACGACGCCGGCTCCCCGACCCTCTGCTCGGTACTCGTCGTGTCGTCGCCACCACCAGCCGCCGGCCGGCAGCCAGCTGCGTCCGGGCGGTTGTTCCCAGGGCTCCTGGCGACCGAGCGCGGTCAGGTCGAGGTAGTTGAACGTGCCGTTGAGGAGGTCGGTGCCCCGGGCATAGGTGGAGTAGGTGTGGAAGATCGCCGCGCCGTCCCGCAGGAACACGCTCACGCCCGGCAGCTCCGTGCCCCTGAACTCGGTCAGGCCCCGCCGCTCGAGGGCCGCGCGGTCCTCGAAGTTGTGCTCGACGGGGGCCACCCGCTCGTCCAGGGTGACGTGGAAGTCGTGGTTGAAGTCGCTGTTGTGCGAGGAGTACCAGGGCGTGGTCCAGCCCATCCGCTTCTGGAAGGCCAGAAGCTTGGGCAGCGGCGCCCGGGACACCAGGACGAGGGACGTGTCGCGGGCGTGCAGGTGCGCGGGGTGGCCGATGTTGTCCACCAGGATCGAGCAGCCCTCGCAGCCGACGTCCCAGTCCGGGCCGAACATGAAGTGGTAGACGATCAGCTGGCGGCGCCCGGCGAACAGGTCGAGCAGCGTCGCCCTGTCGTCCCTCGCCTCGAAGACGTACTCCTTGTCGATCCGGACCATCGGGAGCCGACGCCGCTCGGCGTTCAGGCGGTCGCGGGTCCGGGTGAACTCCTTCTCCTGGGCGAGCAGCCCTTTGCGGGCGGCCACCCATTCCTCACGCGACACGATCTCCGGCAGGTTCATCGGTTGTTCCATGCGGACGACGCTAGGTTCCTCGGAGCATCAAGAAAAGCGATGGTTTCCGATCATCTTGATCGCCATTAACTATGCTTTCCGCGACGGCCGGATCGAAGGCGACGCGGGGCACGTGAAGCTGATGGCTGGAATGGGCGCTGGCCGACGCCCGGCGCGCGGCCCATTCATGGTCATCAGGGCAGGGTGGTCGTTGTAGATCGAGTGGAGCGGCCCTGGTGTCCTGATGACCATGGAACGGCGATCATCAGGTGTGGGCTCGGCGTAGTGGGTTTGTCGGCAACGCACAGCCCAGCTTCGAGCGCGGGTTTCATGGTCAAGTCGCGATGAGAGATGCTACCTGCTGGTAGAAGGTCTTCGATTGCTACTTGACCATGAACCACGCGCGTTCAGGCCTTCGCCGGGCGAGCCGGAGTTCGAGGATGCTCACTAACAGCCGTAGAACCCGCCGTCACTGCCGCCGGCGGAATCCGCGCCCGAGCCGTCCCATGCGGACAGAGTCATCGGACCTATCGGTTCGGCGGACGGGTTGCCGTCGCCCAAGGGCCGCCTCCTGGCGTGGCGGAGGCGCTCACGGCACGCTGCCTCGTAGCGTGACTGAGCGACGAAGATGGCCACGGTCGCGCCGAGCACGGCGACACCGAAGATGATCGCGCCGAGACTAGTCCCCATGTCTGCCCCCTCAGGCAGTTCCAGGATACTCGCCCAAGACCGCGCTGGGCGGCGTGCCTCGAGGTGGGAGCGCTTAGAAAAGCTCGGGGTTCGCCGGGGGCGCGTCGTCGAGGAATGCGCTCACCATCGGTGCCAGCACGGCCGACTCGCCCGAGATGCCGATGTGCGATGTGGCCGGCAGAATCACCAGGCGCGCGGCCGGGACGTCTCGCAGCATGCCCGTCGCCGCCGCTTCCTCGTCGCCGCCGCCGCGCAGCTTGAACATCGCCAGCGCGTGCTCCGGCTTGACGCCGTCGGCGTCGCCGATGATGACCATCGTCCTCGCGGTGATGGAACGCATCTGTGCGTCGGTGATGTTCTGGTCCTCGATGTTCAGGACCTTCATCTTTTCGAGGTAGGCCCCGAAGGCCGCCGGGTCCGGGTTGTGTTCCCTGAACGTCTTTTCCACGGGTGAGCCGGCGAACGCCGTGGCGTCGAGACCGGCGATGGCCTCGTACACCGACGGGTACCAGCCGTCCCTGCGATAGGTGGCGGACATCGAGACCAGCTTGTCGACCAACGCCGGGTGCCGGAGCGCGAGTTGCAGCGCGACCCCGCCGCCCTGCGAGTAGCCCATCACGTCCGCGCGCTCGACCCCCAACGCGCGCAGCAACGCCGCCGCATCGTCGCCGAACTGTTCGTAGGACATCGCGCGCGGCGCATCCGGGGTGCGGCCGTGCCCCTGCTGGTCGAAGATGATCACGGTGCGCCGGTCCGCGAAGGCGGAGACCCACGGCTCCATCGAGTCGGTGGCCATGAATGCGCCGGGGATGAGCAGTAGCGGAGGGGTATCGGACCCGCCCAGCTCGCCGTACACCTCGTGGTAGAGGTTCAGACCATTGATCGGCAGGTGGCCACTGCGCGAAGGCTTCGTCACTTCGACCTCACAAGTGCTTCCGGGGACGCCCGGATTATCGACGGCCGTCTCTTGACGCCGGGCAGCGGCTCGGGCCGGGTGAAATCCACGTTTCGTGATGGAACGTTCAATCACGCGACGGTGGCTCGCGCGCCGCGGGAGATCGACGGTCCAACCGGTGACCCGGGGGAGATCATCCGCGCCCGCATCACCGAAGGCGCCAGCGTCTAGGGCGCCGGTCTACGGGCGTTCGCCCTCGGTGATGGCCGCGGTCACCGCGGCCGCCTGCGCGGCGGCACCGGCCGAGTTGGGGTGGAAGGGCACCGCGACCGCCGGCTGGTTGAGCGAGGCTGGGATGAAGGCTTCGGCGTAGCGGACGGTGGGCAGCCGGCAGACGTCGTGGCCGATGGTCGGCTTGTAAGTGTCCACCAGCCGGGCACCCCCGGCCTCGGCCGCCCGGGCGAGCATCGCGTTCAGCTCGCGCAGTTTCTCGGCCAGCCACTCCTGGTCGGCATTGCTGGCCTGGACCAGGGGGAAGCACCCCGGGCCCCGGATGCCGGCCAGGTAGTTCACCAGGAACACGTCCGCCTTGGGGGAGCGTCGGTGGATGCCTTCGAGCGCGGCGACCACCTTCGGCTCGGCGGCCTTGATGTTGGCGGACATCCGGTCCTCGCCGTCCTCGGTCCACCTGGCCTTGCAGGACGCGGCCACGGGCGGTGGCAGGGGAAGGCGTGAACCGGTCAGGTTGAGGCAGCCGACCACCGCGGCGGCCAGCTGCGCGTCGTTTCCGCCGATGCCGACGGTGACCAGGTCGGTGTCCTCCGTCAGGTGGGAGAACTGCGGTGGGTTGGTGCCGCCGAGGGGCAGCCCGGGCTGGGGGCCGGCGAAGTTCTCGGTGGTCGCGCCGCCGCAGCTGGCGTCGTAGAACTTGTCCACGTCGAGCGCCTCGGCAACCTGTTTGGGGTAGTTGAAGGTCGCCTGGAAGCAGTCGACCGGCACGTACTTCGCGGTCGGGGTTCCGGCGGTGCCGATGATGATCACGTCGGCGGTCCACGAGTCACCGAGCGCGACGTACTCGCGGTAGCCGGGAGTGTCCGCGCCGGCCACCGGCACCAGCACCAGCACCAGCAGGCCGAGCACGGCGGCCAGCAGGATGGCCGGGAGCGCCCGGTAACGAGCTCGGGCGCGCATGGCCACCTCCAGTTATATCGGTGACCAGATCAACGATCACGCCGGGGAAAGGATGCGGGGGCGGGCCGGATGTCAGCGCCCAAGGCCCGGGTGTCCACCACCGTGTTGATCACGACGCACCCGTGGAAGTTCGGCCTGCGCGAACCAGTCGGCGAGCAGGCGATGGCGCTGAGCGCCGTGATGGGCGCGGGCAAGTAGCCGTCGTCCACCCGTGCTGCTCGCTGACCCACAGGCGATCAACGGATGGCCTCGTAGGCGGCGGGGCCGGGCCGGCAGACTGAGCCCGATGCGTCTGCTGCCCGATCTCCCCGACCTGCCGGTCCGCGGCGCGCTCGACGACGTCACCGCGACGCTCGCCGCGCACGGCACCGCGGTGCTGGTGGCGCCACCGGGCAGTGGGAAGACGACGTTGGTGCCGCTGGCGCTCGGCGCTGCCGGTAGTGGTCGTGTGCTGGTGGCGGAGCCGCGTCGGCTCGCCGCGCGGGCCGCCGCCGCCCGGATGGCGGCGCTGTTGGGGGAGCCGGTCGGGGAGAGCGTCGGCTACTCCGTGCGGGGCGACTCGCGGACCTCGGCGCGCACCCGGGTCGAGGTGGTCACCTCCGGGCTGTTGCTGCGCCGGCTGTCGGGCGATCCCGAACTGGGCGGCGTCGGGGCGGTCCTGCTGGACGAGTGCCATGAGCGCCATCTCGACGCCGACCTGCTGCTCGCCCTGCTGCTGGACGCCCGGGCCGGCCTGCGGCCGGATCTGTGGCTGCTCGCCGCCTCGGCCACCGTCGCCACCGGCCGGCTGGCCGAGCTGCTGGGGGAGCGCGGTCCGGCTCCGGTGCTGGAGGTCGCCGCGCGGATGTACCCGGTGAGCGTGCACCACCTGCCACCGGCGCGCGGCGAGAAGATCGAGGCGTGCGTGGCCCGGGCGGTCCGCGCCGCGCTGCGGGACGGTGACGGCGACGTGCTGGCCTTCCTGCCCGGCGTCGCGGAGATCAGACGTACGGCATCGGCCCTGGCCGGGCTGCCCGACACGGACGTTCTGGCACTGCACGGACGGCTGCCGAGCGCGGAGCAGGACGCCGCTCTGAGGCCCGGTGGGCGCCGGAGGGTGGTGCTGTCCACGGCGGTGGCGGCGTCGAGCTTGACCGTGCCCGGGGTACGCGCCGTGGTGGACGCCGGGCTGGCCCGTTCGCCCCGGATGGATCACCGGCGTGGGCTCGCCGGGCTGGTCACCGTGCGGGTGTCCGGCGCGGTGGCGGAGCAGCGGGCGGGTCGGGCCGGGCGGGAGGCTCCGGGGCGGGTGTACCGCTGCTGGCCGGAGAGCGACCTGCTCACCCGGTATCCCGAGCCGGAGATGCGCACCGCCGACCTCACCCGGCTCGCGCTCGACCTGGCCTGCTGGGGGACCCCGGACGGCGGTGCGCTGCGCTGGTGGGACCCGCCGCCCGAGGGGCCGCTGCGCGCCGGGCGGGAGGTGCTGGCCGCGCTCGGCGCGGTCGACCCGGCGGGTGTACCGACCGGCCGGGGGCGGCGGATGGCCGGGCTGGGCCTGCACCCCCGGCTGGCGCGTGCGCTACTGGACGGGTCCGCGCTGCTGGGGGCGCGGGCGGCGGCCGAGGTGGTGGCGCTGCTGGACGACGACACGCTGGCCGCCGGGCTCGAGGTGGACGTCGAGCTGGCGCGGTTGCGGTCCGGGTCGGCGCCGGGTGCGCGGCGCTGGCGGGCGGAGGTGTCGCGGCTGTCCGCGCTGGTGCGGTCGGCGGGCTCCGGCCCAGGGGCCGGCCCGAGGTCGAGGGCGTCCGGCCCGGGGCCAGCAGGGTCGGGCATACGGGACGGCGCGGGCGCACGGGACGGTGGGGACGTGCGGGACGGTGGGGGCGTGCGACCGGCGGGTGCCGGGGCGCTCGTCGTGGGCCTGGCGTACCCGGAGCGGCTGGCCCGGCGGCGGGCGGCGGGCTCGCCGCTGTTCCTGATGGCCGGCGGCACCGGTGTCGCGTTGGGGTCGGACGGCGCGCTGGCCGGTGCGGAATGGCTCGCGGTCGCGGTCGCCGACCGGGCGCCCGGCGCGGAGAACGCCCGCGCCCGGCTGGCCGCGGTGGCTGACCGGGAGCTCGCCGAGCTGGTCGCGCCGGCCCTGGTCAGCGAGGGTGAGGAGGTGCACTGGCAGGGTGGCGACGTCGTCGCCCGGCACGTCCGCCGCCTGGGCGCGATCGTGCTGGAGGAGCGCCGGCTCACCGATCCCGACCGCGGGGCTGTGCGGGCGGCGTTGTTGGAGGGGCTGCGCGCGGAGGGCACCGGTCTGCTGCGCTGGACCGACGCCGCGCACCGGCTCCGCAACCGGCTGGCCACCCTGCACCGGGTGCTCGGCCCGCCCTGGCCGGACGTCGGCGACCCCGCACTGCTCGCCGACCCGGACCGCTGGTGGACCGGGCCGCTCACCACCGCCCTCGGCCGCGCCGACCTCGCCCGCATCGACGCCGGCGCCGTGCTGCGCGCCACCCTGGACTGGCGCCAGGCCGCGGAGCTGGACGAACTGGCCCCCGAGCGCATCACCGTGCCGACCGGCTCGCGGATCACGCTGGACTACTCCGGGGAGCGTCCGGTGCTCGCCGTCAAGGTCCAGGAGGTCTTCGGCTGGACGGCCACGCCGACGGTCGCGGGTGGGCGTCTGCCGGTGGTGCTGCACCTGCTCTCCCCGGCCGGGCGGCCCGCCGCGGTCACCGCCGACCTCGCGTCGTTCTGGACCGGCGGCTACTCCCAGGTGCGCAGCGAGCTGCGCGGCCGGTACCCGAAGCACGACTGGCCGGAGGACCCGCTGTCCGCCCAGCCAACCCGCCGCCCCGGCCGCCGCTGACCAACCAGAACGAGGCTGCCGCACTCGGACCCCCAACCGAGCTCGAACAGGACCTTGATGGGAGCGCTGGCCACAGCTATGGTCATACATAGTATTAAAGAGGAGGTGAGATGCGGCTCATCGACTTCGACCTCGGGGGATACCGGTTCCTGCACGTGCCCGGCGTCTTCCAGTTCTCCAGTGGAGTCATCGCTCAGCCGGGTTTCGAGATCCGGCGAGTCCACCTACGGACACCTCCACCACTCGCCGAGGGCCTGAATATGATCGAGCGTTACCCTCGGCGCACAGCGGCGACCCGTGACCTCGCTCTGCGCGGTGGAACTGCGATCGCCGGCGCCGTTCACCGAGCGTGGCTTCACCGACTTCAACCGCGGCTACGTCGGGCGGCTGCAGCGGTGGGGGCTGTTTGCGGACGAGGTCAACCCGGTCGCACGCACCAACGTGTGCCCGGGGCGTGGCGCTCCCGACGTCCCGTCCCTCTCGGCGTTCGCGTACACGGTGTCGTCGACCCGCACATCTCCGACGTTCGTGGTTGCCGGCAGCTCCGAGGCCGACCAGGGGCCGGCCGATTACCGCGACTCGATTGTGCGGCGGGGCGACGTATCCGTGGACGGCATGCGGGACAAGCTGGCATGCATCCACGCCGAGCAGCGGGAACGCCTGCGCCTGTTCGGTTTGTCCTGGGCGGACGTCGAGCTGACCCGCCTGTACACCGTGCACGAAGTCGGCCCGCTGATTCGCGAGGGCATCTTCGCCAACGGCACCGCTGGGTCCGCGACCTGGGTGAATGCCCGGCCGCCGGTGGTGGGCCTCGATCTGGAGATGGACAACAGCACAGTGGCGACGGAGGTCCTGCTCGATGGCAAAACGTGAGGTCGCGGTGCCCGGCTTGAGCCGGCCGGTGGGGCATTTCGCCCAGGCGATCACCGTCGCGGCGAGCGATCGCCTGGTTTTCGTCTCCGGGATGACGGCCCGGGGCCCGGACGGCGCGGTCGTCGGCGCCGGCGACGCCGCCGCGCAGACCCGCCAGGCCTGCGAGAACCTGAAAACGATCCTGGAGGCTTCCGGCAGCGGGATGGACCAGGTTGTGCGGGTCGACGTGTACCTGCGCAACATCGAACACTTCGACGACGTGCACCGGGTGCGGCGCGAGTTCTTCCCGGCACCGCCGCCCGCCTCGACCATGGTCGAGGTTGCGAAGCTGGTGGACCCCGAGATGCTGGTGGAGATCACCGCCGTCGCGGTGGCACCGGAGCGCGAGCGATGAGGCTGGCCACGGTCACGACGCCGTCCGGGACCATCTTTGGCGCCGTGACAGATCGGGGCGTCATCGACCTGCACGCTCGCCTGGGCGCCCGTCATCCCGACCTGCGGTCGTTGCTCGCCGAGGATCTTCCAGTGGTCCCGGACGGAGCCCCGGTCGACTACGGCTTCGCGGAGATCGGGTGGCTGCCGGTCGTGCCCAACCCGACCAAGATCGTCTGCGTGGGCCTCAACTACCGCGACCACCGGGCCGAGACGGGTAATCGGCCCACCCGGCATCCAGCGCTGTTCCTGCGCACTCCGGACTCGCAGGTCGGCCACGAACAGCCGCTGGTCCAACCCCGCGAGTCGGCGACACTGGACTACGAGGCCGAGATCGCCGTGGTGATCGGTCGCGGCGGCCGCCGCATCCCCCGCGAGCGGGCGTGGCACCACGTCGCCGGGATCAGCTGCTACAACGACGGATCCGTGCGCGAGTTCCAACGGCACACCGCGCAGTACACGGCGGGCAAGAAATTCCCCGGGACCGGCGGTTTCGGCCCGTGGCTGACCACCATGGACGAACTGGCGCCACGGCTGACGCTGTCCTGCCGGGTCAACGGGGCGACGGTGCAGAGCGCGGACACCGACGGAATGATCTTCCCGATCGACGAGATCGTCGAGTACGCCTCGACCGTGTTCACCCTCGAGCCGGGCGACGTGCTGGTCACCGGCACGCCGGGCGGCGTGGGCTCCCGCCGCGAGCCACCGGTTTTCCTCGCGCCGGGGGATGTGGTGGAGGTCGAGATCGGTGGCGTCGGCGTGCTGCGCAACCCGGTCGTGAACGACCAGGGCTGTCGTGGCTGAGCCGCACGAGCTCGAGATCGGCGAGCTCGCCGCGTTGTTGCGGGCCCGGGCGGTGTCGCCGGTCGAGCTGTGCCTTCACTTCATTGAGCGCGTCGAGCGGTACGACCGCCTGGTGAACGCGTTCATCAACTGGGACCCGCTACCGGTGCTGGAGCAGGCGCGGCGAGCTGAGACGCGGTTGCGAGATCGGGGGGCGACAGGCCCGCTGGACGGCGTGCCGATCGCGGTGAAGGACAACATGGCAACCACAGGTCTCCCCACGACGGTGGGCTCCCGAGCCCCCCTACCGATCGACGGGGGTGACGCCGCGGCGGTCTCGGCTCTCCGCGCGGGTGGCGCGATCGTTTTCGGCAAGACGAACCTGCCCGAGCTGGCCTATGGACCCACCGATCGTTATGTGTTCGGGCCGACCCGCAACCCGTGGGACCTCGGCCGGTACTCCGGCGGCTCCAGCATGGGCGCGGCGGCCGCGGTAGCGGCGGGACTGGTGCCGGGCGCACTGGGCACCGACACCACGGGATCGGTCCGGCACCCGGCGAACTGGTGCGGTGTGACGGGGCTGAAGCCGACCCGCGATCGCATCCCGTTGACCGGTGTGGTCCCGCTGGCCCGGTCACTCGACCACGTCGGAGTGCTGGGGCGCTCGGCCCGCGACTGCCGGCTGCTGCTCGTCGCCACCCAGGTCGTGGCGCCGCGCCCGCTGCCACGGTCACCGCCGGCGCGGATCGGGCTCGTCCGGGCACCGTGTTGGGAGCGACTGGCTGAACCCGTCCGGGCCGCCGTCGGTGAAGCCGTGGAGGTACTGCGGGCGCTCGGTGTCTCAGTGGTGGAGGTGCCGCTGCCCCGATGGGGCCTCGTCGCCGATGCCGCGGAAATCGTCCTCGCCCGGGAAGCCGCCGAGGGCTACGGCACCATCCTGGAACTCGGAGCTGGGGCCCGGCGGAAACTCGACGACGCGATCAAGGTCTCCCACCGGCAGTACGAACTGGCGCAACAACTCGCCTCCGAGTTCCGGGCCGATCTCGAGCAGGCGATGGCCGGCACCGACGTTCTGCTCACCCCCGGCCGGGAAAGCACCGCGCCCAGGATGGACGAGGCCGGCAGGCTGCTTGACGACCCGGCAGGTGTCCGGTGCGCCGCACCGCTCAATCTGGCGGGCTGGCCGGCCCTCTCGGTGCCGTGCGGGTTCGACCCACAGGGGCTGCCCATCGGCCTGCAGCTGGTGGCCCGCCCGGGGGAGGACGAGGCGTTGCTGCAGATGGCAGAGTTGTACCAGGAGGCGACCAACTGGCATCGGCGCCGGCCCGACCTGTGACGAGCGTGGGGTGAGCGATACCCGGTCACGGCGATGTGTAGCGTTCTTCAGCGGGCCCGTAAGGCCTGCCCGGCCCGCGCGACGAGATGGATGATGAAACCACCTGACCCACTGGTTGAGCCGTTCGACACGTCACCGCTGGCCGAGCGGGTGCGCGCGGCGATCCTGGAGAAGATCCTCGACGAGGGCTTCGTCCACCGGCTGCCCAACGAGGGCGACCTGGCGATCATGTTCAGGGTCAGCCGGACCACCATCCGAGCCGCCCTGCAGAGCCTGGAGATAGAAGGCATCATCACGCGCCGGCGGGCGATCGGTACGACGATCAACAGCCATGTCCGCCGTTCCGCGCTGGCTCTGCAGCGTCTTGTAAGCTTCGCCGACCTACTCAAGGAACGCGGTCACACCGTGCGGGTGGAGGCGGAGAGCTCGCGCATGGAGCAGGCGCCGGACGACATCCGCGCCGCTTTCGCGGACGACATCCCGGTTGACGGTCCGGCGTTCGTCACCGACACGTGTTTCTACGCCGACGGGCACCTCGCCATCTGGATCCGCGACCTGGTGCCCTGGGCCCGGTTGCGCGACACCGCCAAGCTGCCGGTCGTGGGCGACCCGGCCCATTTCGACTTCAGCCGCCCCTACCTGGTGCGCCCGGTGCTGCACGCGGTCGCGGAGATCCGCCCGGTGGTGAACCGGGGCGAGCAGACCCACCTGCCGGTCGACGTCGGATCCGCCTTCACCCGGCTGCTGGAACGCCACCACGCCGCCGACGGCGAGGTCATGGCCGTCTCGCTCATCGACGTCGACGACAACTTCGTCGTGTTCGAAGTCGTCCGGCGCAACTGACCCCGCGCTCTTGACGCGGCGCTCCGTCGGCGCCACTCTTAATGGAGTTATGTATGACAAAGGAGCTTCGATGGCTGAAATGCTCGTCATTCGCGGCGGGGAGGGACAGGCGTACCGGTTGGGGAACGCGCTGTTCAAGGTCGGCGGTAGCCAGACCGGCGGCCGGTTCGACTTCATGCTCATGGACGTCGAGCACCGGGCGGGACCGCCGCTGCACGTGCACGAGGTCCAGGACGACACGTTCTACGTGCTGAGCGGGGTGCTCACCGTGCAGGCCGGCGAACAGGTCGTCGAGCTGGGGCCGGGCGACTTCGCCACGGTCCCGCCCGGTGTGCCGCACACCTTCGACAACCTCGACGCCACCCAGGGCGCCGTCCGGGTGGTCAACCTCATGACGCCGGGCGGCTACGACGAGCTGTTCAAGGAGTGGGAGTCCGTCTCGGGCACGCCGTCGCAAGAGGAGATCACAAGCATTTACGCCCGGCACGGCGCGAAACCCGTTGGCCCGCCCCTGCGCGACCGCGACGTGCACGGGTGAGCCGGGTGGAGCACCACGAGGCCGAAGGGCTCGATACCGGCCATCTGCGCCGGGTGCAGATCGTCGCGCTGGCCCTGGTCTCCTACACGCCGGCCGTGGCGCTGGCCACGGTGCCGTTCCTGCTGGTGGTCGGTGCGGGCCACGGCAGTTGGCTGGGCGCACTGATCGGAGCCGTGGGCATCGGTTGCGTCGGGGTGGCCGTGGTGACCTTCGCCCGGCGTTTCGTGGTGACCGGCACGCTCTACTCCTACATCGACCACGTCTTCGGCCCGTGGGCTCGCGTCGTGATGGGGTCCTCGCTGCTGCTGGGCTACGTCGCGCTGATCGCCGGGGTGTCCATGACCAGCGGCATCTTCGCCGGCAGCTTCCTGGTGGCGGCCGGGTTCGAGTCGGGCCTGAACGCCGGCCCGATGGCGGTGACCACCACCGTCGCCATGGTGGTGGCCGCCGCGCTCGCCTACCGGGGCCTGGACACCTCGGTGCGCACGGCGGTGATCCTGACCGTGCTGACGCTGCCGATCACCGTGGTGGTCACCGTCGCCGTCGCGGCGCACACCGGCCTGGCCCTGCCGGCGCAGCTGCGCCTGGACGGCTCGACATTCGGCGGCATCGTCAACGGGGTGGCCGCGGCGGCGGTGTTCCTGGTCGCCTTCGAGAGCTCGGCGGCGCTCGCGGCGGAGACCCGCGACCCGAAGCGGAACGTGCCGCTGGCCGTGATGAGCGTCCCGGTCGTGCTCGGCGGGTGCTACCTGCTGGCCACGCTGCTGCAGGTCCCCGGGCTGATGGCGGCGTCGGACGCGCTGGCGGCCGGGATGTCCCCGCCCGCCGCGCTGGCCGTGCAGGCCGGGCTTGGCCAAGGACTCGCGATGATGACCGATGCCGCGCTGGCCGTCGCCAACGTGGCCTCGCTGATCGCCTTCGTCAACTACGGTTCCCGGTTCGTGGCCACCCTGGCCACGGACGAGCTGGTGCCGCGCCGGCTGGCCGGCGTGCACCCGAGGCACCTCAGCCCGGCCGCGGCGATCGTGGTTCTCTCCGTGGTCGCGCAGCTGGTGCTGCTGGTGCTGTTGGCGGTGTGGCCGGACCATCTGGTCACCGGGGTACTGCCGTCGATCTCCACGCTGACCGTCTACCTGTGGCTTATCCCGTACGTGTTGATCTGCATCGGCGCGATCGTGCTGGCTGCGCGGGAGCGGGCGCTGACCCCGACACTTGCGGTCAGCGCGCCGGCCGGTGCGGCGGCGATGGTGTGGGTCTACGTGAACGCGCTGGTCAACCCGCCGCCGGCGCCGGTGAGTTGGATGGCGGTGATCTTCGCGGTGACCGTTGCGCTGGTGGTCCTCGCGCTCGGTGTGCGGGAGCGGACCGCGCGGGCGACGGTGGAGACCGAATGACCGGGCGCGCCTCCGGCCCGCTGGCCGGAACGACGGCACGCTGGACCGCGCTCGCGAGACAGCGACGAACCAAGGAATCCGGGCGACCGACCTCGCCCGGCTGGGCGTCGCCCACCGGGTCATCGCGGAGCTCCCCGACGCGGCGGCCGAGCCGAAGGCCTTCGCGCGCCGCTTGGTGAAGGCGATCGCCTATGAACTCGCCGACATGGACGAGAAGGTGAACGAGCCATGCGTCTGAACTGCGTATCGCAACCCCAGCAAGATCGCTACCAGCTGCCCGGTGGCGGATTCGCGACGTTGGCCCTTTTGTCCTTCGCGATGCTGATCGTTTCGCTCGATCAGTACATCGTGGTGGTCGCCCTACCGGCAATCGGTCGTGATCTCGGCTACTCCGCCCAGACATTGCAGGCGGTGATCAGCGCCTACGCCGTGGCGTCCAGCGGCTTCCTTCTTTTCGGTGGACGAGCCGCCGACCAACTCGGGCGTCGCCGCATGCTGGCTACCGGGCTGACGCTCTACGCCTTAGCCTCGCTAGCCGGAGGGCTGGCGGACCGTCCCGGGATTCAGCTGAGCGCGCGGGCATTGCAGGGACTCGGTGGGGCGCTGATATTCCCGAGTACCTTGGCCCTGATCAACACCACATTCAACGAGGGCCCTGAGCGCAACCGAGCATTGGGGATCTGGGGCGGATCCGGCGCGGCCGGGCTGGTGATTGGGGTCCTTCTCGGCGGAGTCCTCACTCGCGTCCTCGGCTGGCAGGCGGTGTTCTTCGTCAACGTGCCGCTGGCCGTCCTTGCCCTCGGTCTGTTGTTTTTCGTGGTCGCCGCCGACTCGCCCCGCGACGCGACCCGCTCGTTCGATCTAGCGGGAGCACTATCCGCCACCGTCGCCATCACTCTGCTTGTGTTCGCGCTGGTCCAGGGGCCCGAGTTGGGCTGGGGCTCACCGTGGGTGGTTGGCGCGATCACCGCCGGAATCCTGTCCGCGGTGACGCATGTGCTTGTCGAGCGGCGCAGCGGCAATCCGCTCGTGCCGCCTCGGCTGATCAGGAACCGGACGCTGTTGATCGCGACTTCGATCGCATTCATGTTCATGGCCACGTTCGGCTCACTGCTCTATTTCCTGTCGATCTACCTTCAGAATGTGCGCGGGTACGGAGCGCTGGAGGCCGGTCTCGGCTTCGTTGCCCCGACTGCCGCGGTGGTCACCGGATCGGCCGTCGCAGGCAATGTGGTATCGGCTCTGGGATTGCGACGCACGTTGCTGGGAGCACTGTTGGTCGGTGCACTCGGTTCGGTCGCCCTAGCCTTGGCGATGACGCCCGACAGCTCTTATCTCGCGCTGTTGCCCGGTCTCATTGCGGTGAGCATTGCCGACGGGATCGTATTCACCGCAATATTCATTGCCGGCGCAACTGGCGTCGGAGCGGGCGAGCAGGGCGTCGCGTCCGGAATCGTCTCGACCGGCTCCGGTATTGGTGCAGTGATCGGGTTGGCGCTGCTCGTTCTCGCGGCCAACGCACACCTGGACGGACTCGCGGGCGAACAGCTGCGTCATGCAACCTCGGATGGGGCACGAACCGCCGTCCTATGGATCGGCTGCGGAATCGTCCTGACATTCTTCATCGCGTCAAGGCTACGCATTCCGAGCACGAAATAGAGCCGAGCGGGGTCCGCGGTTACCGGGTCGTGGTGCCGATGCGGCGTTTGGTCCATACGTCGTAGGCCACCGCCGCGAGCAGCACCAGGCCCTTGACCAGCATGACCCGCTCGCTGGGTGAGCCGATCAGGGACATGCCGTTGTTGATCACCGCCATGATCAGGCCGCCGGTGATGGCGCCGACGACCTTGCCGACGCCGCCCTGCACGGCGGCGCCGCCGATGAACGAGGCGGCGATCGCGTCGAGCTCGAAGTTGATGCCGGCGGTCGGGCCGGCCTGGTTGAGCCGGCCGGCGAAGATGATCCCCGCGATGGCGGCCAGCACGCCCATGTTCACGAAGATCCAGAAGGTGACCGACTTGACCTTCACCCCGGACAGGGTGGCGGCCTGCAGGTTGCCGCCCACGGCGTAGATGTGCCGGCCGAACACGGCCCGGTTGGTCAGCAGGGAATACCCGATGACCAGCCCGGCGAGCAGCACCAGTACCCACGGCAGGTTCTTGAACCGGGCCAGCTGGACCACGACGAACAGCGTGACCAGCGCGGCCAGGCCGATCCGGAGCGCGAAGACGGTGAACGGCTCGACCACCTGCCCGTAGCCGAGGCGGGCGGCGCGGGCCCGCCATTGCGTGGTGGCGATCGCGGCGACCAGCGCGAGACCGACCAGCAGGGTGAACAGGTCCGCGCCGCCGAGCGGGCCGAGCCCGACGTTGCCGAGGAACCCGTCCAGGAAACCGTTGGACAGGGTGCGCACGGCATCGGGGAACGGGCCGATGCCCTGGTTGCCGAGGATGGTCAGGGTGACCGCCCGGAACACCAGCATGCCGGCCAGGGTCACGATGAACGCCGGGATGCCGAAGTAGGCGACCCAGTAGCCCTGGAACGCGCCGATCGCCGCACCGGCCGCGACGGTGACCAGCAGCGCGACCGGCCACGGCAGGTGCAGGTCCACCATGAGCACCGCGGCCAGGGCGCCGGTGGCCGCCACCACCGAGCCGGCGGAAAGGTCGATGTGCCCGGAGATGATGATCAGGATCATCCCGATGGCCAGGATCAGGATGTAGGAGTTCTGCACGATGATGTTGGAGATGTTCTGCGGCTGCAGCAGCGCGCCGTTGGTGAGCACGGTGAACAGCACTACGATCAGCGCGAACGCCACGTAGATGCCGCTCTGCCGGGGGTTGATGGAGAAGCGGCGCCCGGGCGCGGGGTCGGCCGGAGGGGCCGCGCCGCTGGTCTCGGTGGGGATGATGCGGGTCATCGCGGTCCGCTCCCGTCCTGGGTCATCAGCTGCATGAGGCGTTCCTGGGTGGCGTCTGCCCGGTCCAGCTGGCCGGTGATCCGCCCGGCGGACAGGGCGTAGATCCGGTCGCAGATGCCCAGCAGCTCCGGCAGCTCGGAGGAGATCACCAGGATGGCTTTGCCCTCCTCGGCCAGCCGGTTGATGATCGTGTAGATCTCGTACTTGGCGCCCACGTCGATGCCCCGGGTCGGCTCGTCCAGGATCAGCACGTCCGGGTCGGTGAAGATCCATTTGGACAGCACGACCTTCTGCTGGTTGCCGCCGGACAGTTTCCCGGTGACGCCGGCGACGGTCGGGGCCTTGATGTTCAGGTCGCGCCGGAAGCGCTCGGCGACCCGGTACTCCTCGTTGTCGTCCACCCAGCCCCGGCGGGCCAGCTTGTCCAGCCGGGCGGCGGAGACGTTGCGTTTGATGTCGTCGATGAGGTTGAGGCCGTAACGCTTGCGGTCCTCGGTGGCGTAGGCGATCCGGTGGCGGATCGCGTCGGCCACCGTGCGGACCTCGATGGGCTGGCCGCCCTTGACCAGGCGGCCGGAGATGCCGACCCCGAAGGACCGGCCGAACACGCTCATCGCCAGTTCGGTGCGGCCGGCGCCCATCAACCCGGCCAGCCCGACGATCTCGCCGGCGCGCAGGGTCAGGTTCGCGTTCGCCACCACCACCCGGTCCGGCTGGGTCGGGCTGTGCACGGTCCAGTCCTCGATCCGCAGCACCTCGGGCCCGATCCGCGGCCGGCGCGGGGGATAGCGGTGCTCCAGGTCGCGGCCGACCATCCCGGCGATGATCCGGTCCTCGGTGACCGCCTCGTCCCGCATGTCCAGCGTCTCGATGGTCCGGCCGTCGCGCAGGATGGTGAGCGAGTCGGCGATCGCCGCGATCTCGTTCAGCTTGTGCGAGATGATCACACAGGTGATGCCCTGGTCACGCAGTTCGCGCAGCAGGTTGAGCAGGTGCGCGGAGTCGTCGTCGTTGAGCGCGGCGGTCGGCTCGTCCAGGATCAGCAGCCGCACCTGCTTGCTCATCGCCTTGGCGATCTCCACCAGCTGCTGCTTGCCCACCCCGATGTCCAGCACCGGGGTGACCGCCTTCTCCCGCAGGCCGACGCGGGCCAGCAGTTTCTCCGCCTCGTGGTTGGTGCGGTTCCAGTCGATCAGGCCCCGGCTGGCGCGTTCGTTGCCCAGGAAGATGTTCTCCGCGATGGACAGCTGGGGGCACAGCGCCAGCTCCTGGTGGATGATCACGATGCCGCGCCGCTCGCTGTCCCGGATGCTGTGGAACGCGCACGGCTGGCCGTCGAAGGTGATCTCGCCCTGGTACGACCCGTGCGGGTGCACGCCGGAGAGCACCTTCATCAGCGTGGACTTGCCGGCGCCGTTCTCCCCGCAGACGGCGTGGATCTCGCCCCGGCGCACGGCGAGGTTCACCTCCGCCAGCGCCGTCACCCCGGGGAAGGTCTTGGTGATCCCGCGCATTCGCAGGATGTGATCGCTCATCGCGCTAACGCAGCTGGGCGGCGGTGTAGTAGCCGGAGTCGATCAGTTCTTTCTGGTAGTTGTCCTTGTAGACGACCACCGGCTGCAGCAGGTACGAGGGCACCACCTTGACCCCGTTGTTGTAGTCGGTGGTGTTGTTCACCTCGGGCTTTCCGCCCTTCAGCGCGGCGTCGGCCATCTTCACGGTGATGTCGGCGAGCTGGCGGGTGTCCTTGTAGACGGTGGCGAACTGCTCCCCGGCGATGATCGACTTCACCGACGCCACCTCGGCGTCCTGCCCGGTGACCGTCGGGTAGGGCTGGCCGGCGGTGCCGTAGCCGTTGCTCTTCAGCGCGGACAGGATGCCGATGGACAGGCCGTCGTAGGGCGACAGCACGCCGTTGACCTTGTCGCCACCCCGGTAGGTGGTGGTCAGCAGGTCCTCCATGCGCCGCTGCGCGGTGGCCGGGTCCCAGCGCAGGATGGCGACCGTGTTGAAGTCGGTCTGCCCGCTCTTCACCCGCAGGGTGCCCCGGTCCAGGTAGGGCTTGAGCACGGACAGCGCCCCGTTGAAGAAGAACGTGGCGTTGTTGTCGTCCGGCGAGCCGGCGAACAGCTCGATGTTGAACGGCCCGGTGGCGGTGCCGTCGCCGCCGTCGGGCCGCTTCAGCCCGAGCCCGACCAGCAGCGACGTGGCCTGCTCCACGCCCACCTTGAAGTTGTCGAACGTGGCGTAGTAGTCGACGTTCGGGCTGTTGCGGATGAGCCGGTCGTAGGCGATCACCGGGATGTGCTTGTCGGCGGCCTCCTGCAGTTGGGTGGTCAGCGCGGTGCCGTCGATCGAGGCGACCACCAGCAGCTTGGCGCCCTTGGTGATCTGGTTCTCGATCTGGTTCACCTGGGTGGGGATGTCGTTCTCCGCGTACTGCAGGTCCACCGCGTAGCCGAGCTTCTCCAGTGACGCCTTGATGTTGTCCCCGTCGTGGATCCACCGCTCGGAGGACTTGGTCGGCATGGTCACCCCGACCAGCGCGCCGGCCGAGGAACCGGCCGAGGGGGCCTGGTCCACGGTCTTCTGGCTGGATCCGCAGGCCGACAGGGCCAGGGCGAGCGCCGCGACGGCGGCGATTCGGGTCAGCTTCATCATCTCTCCATTGAGGGTGTGGCGGGATCAGCCGCGGGCGGCCAGGCCGTGGGCCAGCCGGTAGTAGGCCTGGTTCCAGCGGACCCGGTCGGCGAACGCCGCCGGGGTGCTGTCCTGATCGATCACGAGCAGCTCGGTGTGCACCATCTCGGCGAAGTCGCGCAGCGTGTCCGGGGTGACGTCCCCGGTCAGCACGGTGTGGTGCGGGCCGCCGGCGGTGAGCCACAGCTCGGCCGACGTGGCCAGCGACGGGGCCGGCCGCCACACCGCCCGCGCGACCGGCAGGTTCGGCAGCGGCTGGTCCGGGGGAACCACCTCGATCCGGTTGGCCACGAAGCGGAACCGGTCGCCCAGGTCGACCAGCCCGATCACCGTGGCCTCCCCGGGGGCCGCGTCGAACACCAGCCGGACCGGGTCCTCCCGGTCGCCGATGCCCAGCGGGTGGATCTCGCAGCTCGGCGTGGCCGCCGCGATGCTCGGGCAGACCTCGAGCATGTGCGCGCCGAGGATCTTCGGCTCGCCCGGGCCGAAGTGGTAGGTGTAGTCCTCCATGAACGAGGTGCCCCGGCGGCCGCCGGCGCCCATCTCCTTCACGGCGGCGAGCAGCGCGGAGGTCTTCCAGTCGCCCTCGCCGCCGAACCCGTAGCCGTCCGCCATCAGCCGCTGCACGGCCAGCCCGGGCAGCTGGCGCAGCCCGCCGAGGTCCTGGAAGTTGGTGGTGAACGCGCCGAACCGGCCGGCGACGAGGAACTCCCGCAGGCCCGCCTCGATCCTTGCGGCGTAGCGCAGCGACCCGTGCCGGGCGCCGCCCCGGGCCAGCTCGGGGGCCAGCCGGTAGGTGTCGGCGTACTCGGCCACCAGCGCGTCCACCTCGGCGTCGGGCACCGCGTCCACCCGCTCGACCAGGTCGTTCACCCCGTAGGTGTTGACCGAGACGCCGAACCGCAGCTCGGCCTCCACCTTGTCGCCCTCGGTCACCGCGACGTCGCGCATGTTGTCGCCGAACCGGGCCAGCCGCAGCCCGTCGAGGTGGTCGCGGCCGGCGGCGGCCCGGATCCACCCGTCGATCCGGGAAACCAGTCGCGGGTCGCTCGCGTGCCCGGCCACCGTCTTGCGGGCCACGCCCAGCCGGGTCTGCAGGTAGCCGAACTCGCGGTCCCCGTGCGCGGCCTGGTTGAGGTTCATGAAGTCCATGTCGATGGACGCCCACGGCAGCGCCGCGTTCAGCTGGGTGTGCAGGTGCAGCAGCGGCTTGCGCAGGGCGTCCAGCCCGGTGATCCACATCTTGGCCGGGGAGAAGGTGTGCATCCAGGCGATCACGCCCAGGCAGTCCGGGTCGGCGTTCGCGTCCAGCATCACCCGCCGGATGTCCGCCGTCTCGGTGAGTACCGGCTGGCCCACGACCTCGGCGGACAGCCCGCCCGACGCGGTCAGCATGCGCTGGATTCGCGCGGACTGGTCGGCGACCTGGTCCAGCGTCTCCGGCCCGTAGAGGTGCTGGCTGCCGGTGAGAAACCACACGCTCGGCTTGCCACCGGTGTGTGCGCCGTTCATGCCCGCTCCTGCCCGTAGACGTTCTGGTACCGCTGGAAGAGGCTGGTGACGTCGGCCGGCGCCAGCTCGGCCGGCGTGCCCAGCTGCCGGGAGATGTGCACGGTGCGGGCGACGTCCTCGAGCATCACCGCCGCCTTGACCGCGTCCCGGGCGCCGCGCCCGACGGTGAACGGGCCGTGCCCGGCCATCAGGACGGCGGGGGAGCGGCTGCCCCGCAGGGTGTCCACGATGCCCCGGCCGATGGTGTCGTCGCCGATCAGTGCGAACGGCCCGACCGGGATGTCGCCGCCGAACTCGTCGGCGATCATGGTGAGCACGCACGGGATCGGCTCGGCTCGGGCGGCCCACGCCGTGGCATAGGTGGAGTGGGTGTGCACCACCCCGCCGACCTCGGGCATGTGCCGGTAGACGTAGGCGTGCGCGGCCGTGTCCGAGGACGGCGAGCGGTCCCCCTCGACCAGCACGCCGTGCAGGTCGGTGACCACCATCGCCTCCGGGGTGAGGTCCTCGTACCGCACCCCCGACGGCTTGATCACCATCAGGTCCTGGCCCGGCACCCGCGCGGACACGTTCCCGGCGGTCCAGATGACCAGCCCGTTGCGGGTCAGCTCGCGGTGCAGCTCGGCGACCTCGCGGCGCAGCCGGGCCACGGTCGCGCCGACTTCCGGCGTCATACGTGGGCCTCCTCGAGGACGAGGTTCGTCGTGGCCGCGCGGCGGCGGGCCTTGAGCCGGTGCATCACGTCGTTGGCGCCGCGCCCGAAGTAGTCGTGCAGCGCGGTGTAGTCGGCGTAGACCTGGTCGTAGGCCGAGGCGTTCGCCGGGATGGGCCGGTAGACGGTGGGACCCAGCGACCCCATGGCGGCAGCGGCGGCGCGGATGTCCGGGTAGGCCCCGGCCGCCACCGCCGCATGGATCGCCGAACCCAGCGCCGGTCCCTGCGCCGAGCCGATCGTGGACAGCGGCAGGTTGGTCACGTCGGCGTAGATCTGCATGAGTAACCGGTTCGTCAGCAGGCCACCGGCAACGATCAGCTCGGTGACCGGCACGCCGGCGCCCCGGAACGCCTCGATGATCGTGCGGGTGCCGAACGCGGTCGCCTCGAGCAGCGCGCGGTAGGTGTCCTCGGCCCGGGTCGCCAGGGTCTGCCCGACGACCACGCCGGACAGCTCGTGGTCGACCAGAACCGAGCGGTTGCCGCTGTGCCAGTCCAGCGCGAGCAGGCCGTGCTGCCCGACCCGCTGTCCGGCGGCCAGCTCGGTCAGCAGCTCGTGGGTGGAGATGCCGCGCTCGCGGGCAGTGTCGTGATAGGCGGCCGGCACCCCGTGCTCGACGAACCAGCCGAAGATGTCACCCACGCCGCTCTGCCCGGCCTCGTACCCCCACAGGCCGGGCACGATCCCGCCGTCCACCACGCCGCACATGCCGGGCACCTGCCTCGGCTCGACCCCGTTCACCACGTGGCAGGTCGAGGTGCCCATGATCGCCACCATGCTGCCCGGCCGGACCGCCCGGGCGGCGGCCGCCGTGACGTGCGCGTCCACGTTGCCGACCGCCACCGCGATGCCCTCGGGCAGCCCGGTCCACCCCGCGGCCCGCGCGCACAGCCGGCCGGCCCGCTCGCCCAGCTGCCCCAGCGGGTGCCGCAGCTTCGCCGCGACGAACTGCTCGAAGCCGGGGTCCAGCTCGCGGCAGAACTCCGCCGACGGGTAGTCGCCGTCCTGCAGGATGCCCTTGTAGCCGGCGCTGCAGGCGTTGCGCACATAACGGCCGGTCAGTTGCCAGACGATCCAGTCGGCCGCCTCCACCCAGTGCCGCATCGCCGCATAGACCGCCGGCGCCTCCTGGAGCAGCTGCAGGCCCTTGGCGAACTCCCACTCCGAGGAGATCAGCCCGCCGTAGCGGGCCAGCCACGGTTCGCTACGGAGCCGCGCCAGCTCGTTGACCCGGTCGGCCTGGGGCTGCGCGGCGTGGTGGCGCCACAGCTTGACGTAGGCATGCGGCTCGTCGGCGAACTCGGCCAGCTCGCACAGCGGGGTGCCGTCCGCCGTGGTCGGGAGCATCGTGCAGGCGGTGAAGTCGGTGCCGATGCCGACCACGTCGGACGGGTCGGCTCCCGCCTCGGCCAACGCGGCGGGCACCGCGGTGCGCAGCACCTCCCGGTAGTCCGAGGGCACCTGGAGCGCCCAGTCCGGCGGCAGCGCCCGGCCGCCGGTCGGCAGTTCGCGGTCGAGTACGCCGTGCCGGTAGGCGGTGACCGCGCTGCCCAGCTCGGCGCCGTCCCGCACGCGCACCACCACCGCGCGCCCGGACAGCGTTCCGAAGTCCACGCCCACAACCAGGGCAGCGGCGGGATCCATCGACATGGCCGAACACCTTCGTTCGAGCTGGCAGCGGGGATGCGCCGCGACCTGGTATCGCGACCGGCCAAATTGTTAGCGATAACATTCGGTCGCGTCAAGCGGTCTGGGCAAGGTGCCGGTGTCGGTTGGCGTGGCGACCGGGTTGGTCAGCCGGGCGGCGGCGCCACGCTGTTCCGCTCGATCAGCGTCGGCGCGAGCATCACCGGCGCGGTCGGCAGCGGGTCCGACCGCAGCTGCGCGACCAGCAGCCGTAGGGCGTGTTCGGCCACGGCGTGGAAGTCGGGCCGGACCGTGGTCAGCGGCGGGATGAGGTAGCCGGCTTCGGGCACGTCGTCGAAGCCGACGATGCTGACCTCCTCCGGCACTCGGCGGGACCGTTCGTGCAGCGCGCGCAGCAGCCCGATCGCGAGGTGGTCGTTCGCGGCGAAGATCGCGGTGAGCTCCGGGATGCGTGCGAGCATGTTGCCCGCCCGGTAGCCGGCCGCGGCCGACCAGTCCGCAGGCACGACGGGCGGTATCTCGGCACCGGCGTCGCGCAGCGAGGCCTCCCAGCCGGCGACCCGGCTGGCGCTGTCGAACCAGTCCGTGGGGCCGGACACGTGCCAGACCGTCCGGTGACCGGCGGCCAGCAGGTGTTCGGTGGCTGCCCGGGCGCCGGCCTCCTGGTCGACGGTGACTGTCGGGCGACGCGGATCACCGTCGATCGTCACCAGCGGGGTATCGATCCGCAGCGCGTCCAGCGCCTCGTTCGCCGAGGCCACCGGCGCGATCAGCGCGATGCCCGCGACGCGCTCGTCCAGATGCCGCTGCACCACGGCACTGATCGATTCGCGGTCGAACCTGGCCACGCTGCCCACACTGACCGCGAAACCGGCCGAGGCCGCGGCCTGTTCGAAGGCGGTCAACAGCGAGGTCGGGCCGTACAGGGTGGTGTTCAGCCCGACCACCCCCAGCACCTGGCTCCGCCCGGTGACCAGCGTGCGCGCCGCCCGGTTCGGGCGGTAGCCGAGCTCGAAGATCGCCGCGCGCACCCGCCGCGCCGTCTCCGCGCGGACATTGGGGTGGTCGTTCAACACCCGTGAGACGGTCTGGTGGGATACTCCGGCCAGGCGAGCGACATCGATCATGGCGGGCTCGCGGATGCTCTCCGAGATCGCCGGACGGCGCCCCGGCCCGCGCTCGCCCACGGTGCCCATCCTTGCCCTTACCGGTGCCCGTTGTATCGAGTCCCGCGACACGCGGACCCCGCCTGATCGAGGCCGCCGGCGGCCGGTGGACGACCTCTGTTATCGCTCACATCCGGAAATCTAACATCGAGGCCCGGTGTAGCGAGTTGGAGGAACCCGATTGGGAGCGGTCAGCGCCGGGGCCGATATCGGAATCAGTGGTCAGCCCAGCGATACACCGATGAGACCGTGATCGTGGGCGGTGTTGGGCCGGACCCTGGCGGTGTGCCTGAGATTACCTATGCCGAATTGCCGGCACCCGCGCTGACGGCGGCGCGTAGTGAGGCCGCTTCGGTGTCGACCATTGAGCGGATCTTCGCCGCGCCGAGGCGGCCGAGGGGTGAGCCCAGTGGGCCGTCCATGGTGAAGCTCAGCTCAACCGTGCAGGCGGCGTCGCCGGCCGGGGTGATGATGTGGTCGGCCGACTGGCGAACGCCGAGCCGGTTGCTGCCCCAGCGGAAGCGCCGTCCCGTCTCCAGCAGGTCGACGGTGTAGGTGGCGACGCCCCGACCCGGTTGCTTGATGCGCAGGACGGCGCCGGTCGCCAGCTGGTCGCCGGTGATCGACTCCACGGTGGGTGTCCAGGAAGGCCAGTGGTGAACGTCGGCCAGGACCGACCAGGCGCGGTCGGCGGGGACGTCGAGGGTTATCCGGGTTGCGTGGTGCATGCTGGAGCCTCCTGGTTTGACCATTTGGTCTAGTTTGCGTCAGGATAGACCAAATGGTCAAAAATGGCGGTGGTCGGCCCCGGCAGGCGCTGGCCGAGGCCGCGCTGGAGTACCTGCTTGCCGGCGGCCGGCCGGAGCAGAGCCTGCGTGCGCTGGCGGCCGGGATCGGAGTCAGTCACTCTTTGCTGCTGTACCACTTCGGTTCCGCCACGGGTTTGCTCGGCGCGGTTCACGTGGCTTGTGAGCAGCGGGAACGGGAACATTTGGCGGCGCTGCGAGCGTCCGGCGACGATCCGGTCGCGGTCATGCGCGCGATGTGGCGGCACCTGTCCGAGCCGGCTCTGTGGCCGCTGTATCGGCTCGGGTTCGCCCTGCGGGTCCGGGCCGACGTCCCGACCAGCGATCAGCAGGCGCAACGCGACGCGTGGGTCGACGCGCTCGGCCCGCTTCTGGCCGCGACCGGGGTGAGCGGACCGGTGGTGCGCGATGAGGCGTTGCTGTGGGTGGCGACCGCCCGGGGCCTGCTCTGGGAGCTGGTCACCGGCGCCGACCCGGACGCGGTACACCGCGCCGCCGAGCGTTTCATCGCGCAAGTGGGTGCCGCTCGGTAGCTTCGCTCAGCGGTCGGGCGCTTAACCGGATCTGGAGGGCCCGTCTCCACTCGTCGCGCTGTCGGCGAGGCCGTCCAGCGCGGCCGGTGCGGAAACGAGACAGCCGCCGCCCGGAACCGATGCATCCGGCTCGGGCGGCGGCTATCCCCTTTGCGGCTCTGAGGGGTGTCTTTCCCGGACGGTGAGCCGCACACTGAATAACGCGTGGTACGGGAGGCCGTTACGTGCTCGATCGGGTAGCGCCCGCGCGGGCCGCGTCCTACTCGTGTGTCGCGGTCCGGCAGGCCTTTCTTGGCTCGCACGTTGAAGCCGGCACTCCGCCAGGAGACCGCAACGGTTTCGGGTGTCAGCCCGGGTCCGATCAGCGGCTCGGTTCCCAGCCGCGGCGCACGGGCCGGCTGCCGGGACTTGCCGACCGTGAGCGGTAGACGATGTAGGGCCGGAAGAGGTAGCCCAGCGGCGCGGTGAACGCGTGCACGAGGCGAGTGAACGGCCAGATCACGAACAGCGCCATGCCGATAAGGGTGTGCACCTTGAACCCGAGCGAGGCCGCACTCATCGAGGCGACGTCGGGTTGAAGCACGAACAGCGACCGGAACCAGGGCGACACGGTTTCCCGGTAGGGGTGTTGTTCACCCAGCACGCCGGTGCCGAGCAGCGTGGTTGCCAGGCCCGCGAGGATCGCCGCGACCAGGACGATGTACATGGCCTTGTCGTTGCGGGTGGTGGCCATGAACACCGGACCGGTGGTGCGCCGGCGGTAGATCAGGATGCCGACCCCGACCAGGGTGCAGAATCCGGCGATCGCGCCCAGCACAAGCGCCTGGAGGTGATACGCCTGCTCGGTCATGCCGATTGCTTCGGTCCAGCTGGCCGGGATGATCAGACCGATGACGTGGCCGATGATCACTACGAGCAGCCCGAAGTGGAACAGGGGGCTGCCGATGCGCAGCAGCCGCGACTCGTACAGTTCGCTGGAGCGAGTGGTCCAGCCGAACTTGTCGTAGCGGTAGCGCCAGATGGTGCCCCCGATCAGCACGGCGAGCATGACGTAGGGCAATACCGCCCACAGCAGTAGGTCGATCCAGCTCATCGGGTTGCTCCCAGCTCGAAGGGGGGCAGTTCCAGGCCGACCTGTTCGCGCGGTGGGCCGGTGCGGGCGAGTGCCTTGGCTTCGGCGAGGTCGGCGGGCGAGGCACCGGGCAGCAGCGCGCACACCGCCTGGACCGGGGCCGCGTACGGGGTGGTGGCCTCGAGCAGCGCCAGGCGCAGCAGCTCGATGCCCGGCCGGTGTTCCTGGAGCAGCGCCAGTCCGTCGGCCAGCTCGACGGTCGCGGCGTATTCGAGCACGATCGGCAGGTAGTCCGGCAGCTCGGTGCCGGTGAGTTCGGTGCCCGCCTCGCGGTAGCGCCGCTTCAGCTCGGCGAGGGCGCCGCCGCGCCGGCGGGTCTCGCCGTGGGTCCACCAGGTCAGGTAGAGGCAGCAGCGTCGGCGGCGGTCGAACACGTCCACGTAGTGGCGGGCGAGCTCCCCGGGTAGCTGTGCCCGCGTCCCGTCGAGGAACGCGCGTAGGTGCTGTTTCGGGTCGCTGTCGGGGAGTGCCTCGACTCCGGCGTGCACGGTAGGCCACAACGCCCGCACCGTGTCGTCGGGATATTGCAGGCATACGGCCGAGGCCTGCAGCACCGAACGGGCCGCGCTGGTGGGGTAGTGGAGGTTCATCGCTGGTCCGACGGGTCGCGCCGGCGCGGGAACAGGCCGGCTGGGCGGCCCTTGCCGTCCCAGTTGAGCAGGTTCACCCGGCCCCGCGGCATGCCTGGGTCGGTGACCTCGTCGCTGGTCTGCCGGTTGCGCAGCGCGTGGAAGGTCTCCACCGACACCGGAGCCGGGCGACCGGAGGCTTCGCCGAAGGGGCCGCTGTCGAGCATGCCGGGTCCGCCGTCGAAGTCCAGGCTGCAGCCGATTTCTTCCAGGTCGTGCGCCTGGGCCTGGTGCGTGGTGGGGATGACGTAGCGGTCCTCGTACTTGGCGATGGCGAGCAGCCGGTACAGCTCGGTCAGCTGGCCGCCGGTCATCCCGACCTCGGCCGGGATGGACTCGTCGGCGGGGCGTTCGAGAGTGATGTCGCGCAGGTAGGAGCGCATCGCGGCGAGCGTGCGCAGCACCCGGCGGACCGGTTCCGGGTCGCCGGCGGTGAACAGCTCGGCGAGGTACTCGACCGGGATGCGCAGGGCGTCGATGGCGCCGAACAGGTTGCCCGCCCGTTCGCCGTCGTGGCCGGTCTCGGTCAGCCGCTCCACCACCGGCGACAGGGGCGGGATGTACCAGACCATCGGCATGGTGCGGAACTCCGGGTGCAGCGGCAGCGCCACCCGGTATTCCTTGGCCAGCCGGTACACCGGGGAGCGGCGTGCCGCGTCCAGCCAGTCCTCGGGGATCCCCTCGGCCCGCGCGCCGGCGATCACCTCGGGGTCGGTGGGGTCGAGCAGGATGTCCAGCTGGGCCTGGTAGAGGTCGTGCTCGTCGGCGACGGAGGCGGCCTGGGTGACCCGGTCGGCGTCGTAGAGGAACAGCCCGATGTAGCGCAGCCGCCCGACGCAGGTTTCGCTGCACACCGTGGGCAGCCCGACCTCCACCCTGGGGTAGCAGAAGGTGCACTTCTCCGCCTTGCCGGTGCGGTGGTTGAAGTAGACCTTCTTGTACGGGCAGCCGGTGACGCACATCCGCCAGCCCCGGCACTGGTCCTGGTCGACCAGCACGATCCCGTCCTCGACCCGCTTGTACATCGCCCCGGACGGGCAGGAGGCCACGCAGGACGGGTTGAGGCAGTGCTCGCAGATGCGCGGCAGGAAGAACATGAACGCCCGCTCGTAGTCGAAGCGCACCTTGTCCTCGCACTCGCGGCGCAGCCGCTGCACGATCGGGTCGGCCGGGCCGTGCTCGGGGGCGCCGCCGAGGTCGTCGTCCCAGTTGGCGCCCCATTCGATGGCCATCGGCTCGCCGGTGAGCAGCGACTTGGGCGCGGCGACCGGGAAGTCGTCGCCCAGCGGGGCGCTGGTGAGGTTCTGGTAGTCGTAGGTCCACGGCTCGTAGTAGTCGCGGATGTTCGGCAGCACCGGGTTGGCGAAGATCGAGAGCAGCTTGCGGAGCCGCCCCCCGGCCTTGAGGGTGAGCCGCCCGCGCCGGTTTCGCACCCAGCCGCCGCGCCATTTCTCCTGGTCCTGGTAGCGGCGTGGGTAGCCCTGGCCGGGGCGGGTCTCCACGTTGTTGAACCAGACGTACTCCACGCCGGCGCGGTTGGTCCAGGCCTGCTTGCAGGTGACCGAGCAGGTGTGGCAGCCAATGCACTTGTCCAGGTTCATCACCATGCCCAGCTGGGCCATGACCTTCATCAGTACCGCACCTCCTGGCTGGTCCGGCGGCGGATCACGGTGACCTCGTCGCGCTGGTTGCCGGTCGGGCCGAGGTAGTTGAACGCGAACGACAGCTGCGCGTACCCGCCGATCAAGTGGGTGGGCTTGACCAGGATCCGGGTCAGCGAGTTGTGGATGCCGCCGCGCCGGCCGGTGGCCTCCGAGCGCGGCACGTTCACCACCCGCTCCTGGGCGTGGTAGACGAACACCATGCCGGGCGGTAACCGGTGGGTGACGACCGCGCGGGCGACCAGCACGCCGTTGCGGTTGACCGCCTCCACCCAGTCGTTGTCGGCCACCCCGATACCGGCGGCGTCCGGGACGCTCATCCACACGACCGGCCCGCCGCGGGACAGCGCCAGCATGAACAGGTTGTCCTGGTACTCGGAGTGGATCGACCACTTGGAGTGCGGCGTCAGGTAACGCACGGTGACCGAGGCGCCGTCGCGCACCTCGCCCGGCGTCGGTTCGCCGAACAGCTTGTGCATGTCCAGCGGCGTGCGGTAGAGCGGCAGCGCCTCACCCATCTCGTGCATCCAGTCGTGGTCGAGCAGGAAATGCATCCGCCCGGTGAGGGTGTGCCAGGGCTTGAGCCGTTCGGTGTTCACGGTGAAGGGCGCGTACCGGCGCCCGCCGGTCTCGCTGCCCGACCACTCCGGGCTGGTGATCACCGGCACCGGGCGGGCCTGGGTGTCGGCGAAGGTGATCCGCTTCTCCTCGCTGCCCTCGGCGAGGTCGGCCAGCCGTTGCCCGGTGCGCCGCTCCAGCTGCCGGAACCCCTGCACGGCCAGCCGGCCGTTGGTGGTGGCGGACAGCGCGAGGATCGCCTCGGCCAGCTTGGCGTCGGTGTCGATCGCCGGGCGCCCGTCACCGGCGCCGCCGAGCATCACCCCGTTCTTCGCGGCCAGATAGCGCAGCTCTTCGTCAGGCTGGTAGGTGACCGCCTTGGTGGTCATGCCCAGCCGGTCCAGCAGCGGGCCGAGGCTGGCCAGCTTGTCGGCCACCGCCGGGTAGTCGCGTTCGACCAGCACGAAGTTCGGCATCGTCCGGCCCGGCACCGGCTCGCACTCGCCGGCCCGCCAGTCGAGCACCCGCCCACCCGGCTGCGCGGTCTCGCCCGGGGTGTCGTGCTGCAGCGGCACCGCGACCACGTCGTGGCGCACCCCGAGGTGGGTGCGGGCCAGCTCGGAGAACCGGCGGGCGATCGCGTGGAAGGCGTCGAAGTCGGTGCGCGACTCGAAGGGCAGGTCGATCGCCGGGTTGAACGCGTGCACGAAGGGGTGCATGTCGGTGGTGTTCAGGTCGTGCTTCTCGTACCAGGTGGCGGCCGGCAGCACCACGTCCGAGAGCAGTGTCGAGCTGGTCATCCGGAAGTCCAGCGACAGCAGTAGATCCAGTTTCCCCTCCGGCGGATCGCCGTCAGGCCAGCTCACGTCCCGGGGGCGCCGGTCGGGCGGTGTCTGCTCGGCCATCAGGTTGTTGTGCGTGCCGAGCAGATGTTTCAGGAAGTACTCGTCGCCCTTGGCGGAGGAACCGAGCAGGTTCGCCCGCCACAGCGTCAGGCAGCGCGGCCAGTTCGCCGGGGCGTCCGGATCCTCGATGGCGAACCGCAGCCGGCCGTCGCGCAACCGCCCGGCGACGTGTGCCGCGACGTCCGGGCCGGCGGCCTGGGCCTCGTCGGCCACGTCCAGCGGATTGCGGTCGAACTGCGGGTAGGACGGCATCCAGCCCAGCCGGGTGGCCAGCGCGAGGGTGTCGATGGTGTGCATCCCGGCGAACCGCCCGCTGCCCAGCGGGGAGGCCAGCGCGTCGGCCCGGTATCCGTCGTAGCGCCACTGGTCGGTGTGCGTGTACCAGTACGCGGTGCCGATCATCTGCCGGGGCGGGCGCTGCCAGTCGGTGGCCATCGCCATGGTGGCCCACCCGGTGGCCGGCCGGCACTTCTCCTGGCCGACGTAGTGCGCCCAGCCGCCGCCGTTGCGGCCCATCGACCCGGTCAGCATCAGCAGCGCCAGCACCGCCCGGTAGGTGGCGTCGCCGTGGAACCACTGGCAGATCCCGGCACCCATGATGATCATGGTGCGGCCGTCGGACTCCTCGGCGTTTCGCGCCATCTCCCTGGCCACCCCCACCACCTGCTCGGCGGGTACCGAGGTGATCGGCTCCTGCCAGGCGGGGGTGTACGGCTCGGCGGCATCCTCATAGCCGGACGGCCACGTGCCGGGCAGGCCCTCGCGGTGCACCCCGTACTGGGCCAGCATCAGGTCGAACACCGTGGTGACCAGCCGCCCGGCCACCCTGCGCGCCGGAACGCCCCGGCACAGCACGCCGCCGGAACCGTCGATCGCGTCGAAACGGGGCAGCAGCACCTCCGCGACGTCGGAGGAGCCCAGCAGGGTCAGCTGGGGCGAGACCTCGCCGAGGTCCAGGTTCCACCGGCCCACCCCGGACTCGGTGTAGCGGAACCCGAGCGAGCCGTTCGGCACCACCGGCTCCCCGGTGCGCCCGTCCAGCAGCACGGTCCGCCACGCCGCGCCCTCGTCCTCCTCACCGAGGTCGGCGGCGGTGAGGAACTTGCCGGGGACATAGCCGCCGTCGCGGGCGTCCAGGGTGACCAGGAACGGCAGGTCGGTGTAGCGGCGCACATAGTCCACGAAGAACGGCACCCGCCGCTCGACGAAGAACTCCTTGAGCACCACGTGGCCCATCGCCATCGCCAGCGCCCCGTCGGTACCCGGCTGCGCGGGCAGCCAGGTGTCGGCGAACTTGGTGTTGTCGGCGTAGTCCGGGGACACCACCACGACCTTCTGGCCCTTGTAGCGGGCCTCGGCCATCCAGTGCGCGTCCGGGGTGCGGGTGACCGGCACGTTCGAGCCCCACATCACCAGGTAGGTGGCGTTCCACCAGTCCCCGGACTCCGGCACGTCGGTCTGGTCCCCGAACACCTGCGGCGAGGCCACCGGGAGGTCGGCGTACCAGTCGTAGAACGAGGTCATCGCCCCGCCGATCAGCTCGATGAACCGCGACCCGACCGCATGGCTGACCATGGACATGGCCGGGATCGGGGAGAACCCGGCGATCCGGTCCGGGCCGTAGGCGCGGATGGTGTGCACGTGCGCGGCGGCCACGATCTCCACCGCCTCGTCCCAGGACACCCGCACGTGGCCGCCCTTGCCCCGTGCGGACTGGTAGCGCCGGCGCTTGTCCGGATCGCCGGTGATCTCGGCCCAGGCTTCGACCGGGTCACCCAGGCGCGCCTTCGCCTCCCGGTACATGTCGACCAGCACACCCCGCGCGTACGGGTAGCGCACCCGGGTGGGGGAGTAGGTGTACCAGGAAAATGCCGCGCCGCGCGGGCAGCCGCGCGGCTCATACTCCGGCGAGTCCGGGCCGACCGAGGGGTAGTCGGTCTGCTGGGTTTCCCAGGTGATGATCCCGTCCTTGACGTACACCTTCCACGAGCACGAGCCGGTGCAGTTCACCCCGTGCGTGGAGCGCACCACCTTGTCGTGGCTCCACCGGTCCCGGTAGAACACGTCACCCTCGCGGCCCCCTTCGCGGTAGACCGCGCGCAGGTCGGCCGAGGTGTCGCGGCGGGTGAAGAAACGCCCTGTGCGCAGCAACGCGTCAGTGGCTGGGCTGTCGAGTGCGCCGCCGGCGTGGTGGTGTGGTCCGGGTTCGGGCATGGGCGCCTCCTCGGCAGGTTGCCCACCCACGGTGGCAGCGCCCACCGGGCCGATCAATACCCCGGGCGAAGGTGAGGACCAAGGTCCTTTCCTTCGAATCGAACCGGCCCTGCCGGGTACTCCAACCGCGAGGGACGCTTGTCCAGCAACCACCGAACCGGCGAAAAGGATCGCGTCATGCCCAGTGGAACGCCTCGACCAGCGCTGATGCTGGCAATGGCGACGGTCGGCTTCACGATCACCTTCTGGGCGTGGGCGCTGCTGGCCCCGCTCGGGGCGGCGCTGCGCGAGCAGCTCGGGCTCACCGCGTTCCAGCAGTCGCTGCTGGTGGCCACGCCGGTCATCGTGGGCTCCCTCGGGCGGATCCCGGTGGGTGCACTGACCGACCGGCTCGGTGCCCGCCGGATGTTCCCGGCCGTCGCGCTGCTCACCGTCGCGCCGGTGCTCTACCTCGGGCACGCCGCCGACTCGCTGGCCGGATACCTGGTCGGCGGGTTCTTCCTCGGACTCGGCGGCACGACCTTCGCCATCGGGATCCCGTTCGTCAACGCCTGGTACCCGCCGGCCCGCCGGGGCCTGGCCCTGGGCATCTTCGGCGCGGGCATGGGCGGCACCGCGATCTCCGCGTTCAGCACCGTGCAGCTGACCAAGGCCGTGTCACCCAGCTTCCCGTTCGACCTGGTCGCTGGCGTGCTGGTCGTCTACGTGGTGGTGGCCTACCTGCTGCTGCGCGATCGCCCCGACCGGCCGGTGCCGTCCGGTTCCATGCTGGCCCGGTTGGGCGCGACCCTGCGCATGCCGGCCACCTGGCAGCTGTCCTTCCTGTACGCGGTGGCCTTCGGCGGTTTCGTCGCGTTCAGCGTCTACCTCCCCAGCTACCTGGTCACCAGCTATCAGTTGGACCGTGCCGACGCGGCACTGCGCACCGCCGGGTTCGTGGTGCTGGCCGTGGCGATGCGCCCGGTGGGCGGCTGGCTGGCCGACCGCTATCAGCCGATACCGGTGCTGACCGGCGCCTTCGCCCTCGTGGCGGTGCTCGCGGCGGTCACATCACTGGAGGCGCCGCTGATCCCGGTCGGCACCACCGCCTTCCTGGGCATGGCCGCCGCGCTCGGTACCGGCACCGGCGCGGTGTTCGCGTTGGTCGCCCGGATGGTGGCGGCCGAGCGGGTCGGCGCGGTTACCGGCGTGGTCGGCGCGGCCGGCGGGCTCGGTGGATTCTTCCCGCCACTGGTGATGGGCCTGATCTACGGGGTGTTCGGCGACTACAGCGCGGGCTTCCTGCTGCTGGCGGCCACCGCCGCCGCCGCGGCGTTGTTCACCGCGACCGTGCTCCGGCACCGGGTTGCCGGCGCCCCAGGCCGCCGGCTCCGGCCGGCCACGATGTTCCGTCCGACCGTGAAGCGGGCGCGGTGAACGCCGCGTCCGCACTGACCGCCGCCAGCAGCCTGGTCTGGCTCGGCATGGTGCTCGGCATCTCGTTCCTGGAGGCGCCGCTGAAGTTTCGCGCGCCCGGCATCACCCTGCCTCTGGGCCTCGGCATCGGGCGGCTGGTCTTCCGGGCACTCAACCGGGTGGAGCTCGCGCTGTTGGTGGTGTTGCTCGCCGCCGTGGCGATCGCCCGCCCTGGCCCCGCTGCCGTGGCCGGCGTCGGTGCGCTCGCGCTGTTGCTCGCGGCGCAGCTGATCCTGGTGCGGCCCCGGCTGAACCGGCGCTCGGACCGGGTGCTGGCCGGGGAGCAGATGCCGCGATCCAGGGCGCACCACGCGTACGTGGCGCTCGAGGTCGCCAAGGTCGCCGCGCTGGTCACGGTGGGGTTCACCACGCTCCTACCTTGACGCGGGCGCCCCGTGTGCGGGCGGCTGCGTGATTGTCCGCGGCCATCTCGGCGCCGGGGCGCAGGACGGCGACCAGGAAGTCCGACTCATCGGTGAACGGACGGAGATCCCAGGTGGAAAGCCGAAGGTCGAACGCGAACGCGGCGGCCGCCGCGTCGGTGGCGAACTCGTCGAACCCGTAGTCGCGTCCGGCGCCGAAGCCGATCACCGCCCGGCCCTGGGGGGCGAGATGAGCACGCAGTCGTTTCAGCACCTCGCGGCGGGTGCTCGAGGCGAGAAACGGCATCACGTTCCCGGCGCAGACCACTACGTCGAACGGCGTGACGATCCCTCGCGCGGGCAGGTCGAGTTCCGCGAGGTCGCCGACCAACCAGCACGGCCCGGGATGGTCCTGCGCGGCGGCATCGATCAGGACCGGGTCGATGTCGACGCCGACGACATCGTGCCCGGCCTCGGCCAACGCGCCGCCGATCCGGCCCGGTCCGCAACCGGCGTCGAGGATACGGGCGTGGCGCGGCGCCATCGCATCGACAAACCGGGCCTCCCCGGCAAGGTCGTCGCCCGCGCGAGCCATAGCGCGGAAACGCTCGACGTACCAGGTTGAATGTCCCGGGTCGGCGGCGACCTTGCGCATCCAGATGCTCTGCTCGACCATGCGTGGATCCTCCTCGAACGGACAGGGCCACCGGTACTGGTCGGTGCCGGTGGCGATCAGGGCCTGGCAGGGACCCGCGCTGCATGGTCGGGACTGCGCGATGGTCTCGGGCCGAGCGGCGTCGATGGCGTGGGCAATGGAAGCCTGCCCTCGTCCGTGCGGCGTCTCGACGGCAGAAAGCCACCGGTCCGACCGTCTTTAGGCCTGCCGGGCGGGGTTACCAGAGCTGTTCGCGTGCGTGTGGATCCAGCCGCGCTCCGGTAGGGACCTCGGGCAGGACCAGCGCGTCCGGGTTGGCCACGATCACCGGGACCGGGCTGTGGCGCAGCACGGCGCGGCTGGTGGAGCCGAGCAAGGCCCGTCCGACCGGGCCGCGTCGTCGGCTGCCGGTCACGATGGCTTCGGCCCGGCCCGCGCCTCGCAACAACGCCGTGGACGGATCGCCGGACGGGAACCGGTACTCGACGTGGACGTTGGGGTAGCGCCGCCGCCAGACGTCCAGCTCCGCTTCCGGGCGTGGGTGCTCGGCCGACATGCGGGGGTGGTCGTGGCCGGCGTGCACCACGACGAGGGGGCGGCCCCGCCGGTTGGCCAGGTCGAACGCGACCTCAATCGCGACGGCGTCGTCGGGCACCGAGCTCACACCCAGGACGATGGGGCCGGCCTCGGTGTCCAGTGGCCATCGCCGCACGCCGACGACGGGGCAGTGGGCCTTGCCGCTGACCGCGAGGGTGGTGGAGCCGAGCAGGATCTCGGCGGCACCGCCGGCCCCGGTCAGGCCGAGCACCAGCAGTGAGGATTGTTCGCTGGCCTCGACCAGGGCGGTGACGGTGGTCGTGGGAGTGACTCGGGTGCGGGTCCACACCTCGCCGCGGTGGCGCTTGGCCTCCGCCTCGGCGCCGGCCAGGATCGCGTGGGCGTGTCCTTCTTCGGGTGTGTCGGGAAATTCGGGGCCGATGAACGGGGTGGCGTACAGCAGAGCCAGGTTGTGACGGCGCGCCACGGCCTCTTCCGTTGCCCAGCGGACAGCGGCCAGCGATGCCGTTGAACCGTCGACCCCGACGGTGACGGTCCCGGTCGGGAAGGAGGCCTCATACCGGGTGTCGGGAGCCTGCTCGTTCATGGGTGGCTTCTTTCGTTGACGTGGCGATGACCGGCCGGCGGGCGGACCGTGTCGAGCGTGTGCCGTCCGGGGTCCGGTGGGCGCCCATCGGGCCGGTGAGGGCCACGGTGGGCAGCCCGCCGAACTGCCGGGGCTGGTGGGTGACGATCAGGGCGGCCCGGCCGGTGGTGTAGGCCAGCAGGTCCTGGGCCAGGGCCGTGGCGGTCGGGGTGTCCAAGTGGGCGGTGGGTTCGTCGAGCAGCAGGATGGGGCGGTCGGCGAGCAGCGCGCGGGCGAGGCCGAGGCGTTGGCGTTCGCCCCCGGAGACGGGGGTGCCGTGCGTGCCGAGGCGGGTGTCGAGGCCGTCGGGCAGCGCGTCGAACCAGTCGCCGAGCCGGACCCGGCGCAGACCCGCGATCAGGTGGGTGTCGTCGGCGTCGGGTGCGGCGAGGCGGAGGTTCTCCCGCAGGGTGCTGTCGAACAGGTGGGTGTCGGGTCCGCACCAGGCGATCCGGGATCGCAGGTCGTCACCGGTGCAGCGGCGGGTGTCCAGGTCGTCGGCGTGGATGGTGCCGGCGGACGGGTCCAGGGTGCGCATGAGCGCGGCGAGCACGGTGGATTTCCCGGACCCGGACGGGCCGGTGAGGGCCAGCCGCCGGTCCGGGGAGACGGCGAGGGTGACGTTTTGGACGGCGTCAGTGGGTGAGTCTGGCCAGCGCACCGCCAGGTGAGTGGCGCGTAGTGAGCGGGTTGGCGGCACGGGCGCGGGTCGGCCGGGTTCGGTGCAGGTCGCGGGCATCTGGTCGAGCTCGGCCAGCCGGCGGACGGCGTGGCCGGCGCCGAGCAGGCGTTGGGCCGCCTCGGGCAGGCCGGTGACCAGTTCGGCGGTGGCGAGCGGGGTGAGCGCGAGCACCGCGAGCAGCGGCCCGGCCAGCCCGTCGCCGAGGGCCGCGACGCCGAGGGCGGCGCACGCCACCGCGGTGGCGCCGACGGCGAGGGTGGCCAGGCCGATCCCGGCGCCCCGGGTGAGCGCGGCGGTTCGCAGTGCCCGGGTAAGGGCGGTGTCGCGGGCGGCCACGGCGCGTTGGCGCGGTGCCACCGCGCCGAGGGCGATCAGGTCGGGTGCGGCGGTGAGCAGCTCGACGGTGCCGCTGACCACGTCGGCGCGCAGGGCCGAGGTGCGTCGTTCGGCGGCGCGTCCGGCCAGCGCGGACAGCCCGGGTGCGGCGATGCCGGCCACGGCCAACCCGACGAGCAGCGCCACTCCGGCCGCGGGCAGCAGCAGGCCTAGCCCGATGGCGGTGCCGGCGCCGACCACCGCGGCGGCCGCGACTGGGACGAGTCCGCGTACCAGCAGGTCCTGCTGGGCGTCCACGTCGGCGATCAGCCGGTGCAGCAGGTCGCCTCGGCGCAGCCGAGCCGTGGCGGCCGGGCCGAGCCGCACCAGCGCCTGCCACACCCGTACCCGCAGGTCGCCGAGCAGGCGCAGGGCGATGTCGTGCGAGATGAGCCGTTCCAGGTAGCGCAGCGCCGCCTTGGACAGCCCGAAGGTACGCACCGCGACGATGGCCACCATGAGGCTGAGTACCGGTGGGTGCAGGGCGGCGGTGGAGATCAGCCAGGCGGAGGTGGCGGTGAGTGCCACGCCGGAGGCGAGCGCCCCAGCGCCGGCTAAAGTGGCCAGCGCCAGTCGTGTGCGGTAGGGCCGGACCAGCCGCGCCAGCCAACGCCGGGCGCCCCCAGTCCCGATGTATTGGTCTTCGGGACGGATGACACCGGCCGCGGTGGGCGCTGCTGCGCCGCTGTCCTCGGGGACAGCCTGGCCGCTCTCGGACGGTTGGTTCGCCGCGACCGGGGTGGCGCCGGGCAGGGTGAGGACGGTGTCGCACAGGGCGAGGACGGCGGGTCGGTGGGTGGCGATGACGGCGGTGCGGCCGGCGAGCGCGGCGGGTAGAGCGGCCAGGATCGCCGCCTCGGTGTCGGCGTCCACCCCTTCGGTGGGCTCGTCGAGCAACAGCAGCGGCCGGTCGGCGAGCAGCGCCCGCGCGAGCGCGACCCGGCGTTGCTGCCCGGTGGACAGGCCAGCGCCCAGCTCGCCGACGACCCTGTCCAGCGGGATGTCCAGCCCCGCGGCGGTGGCGGCCGCGCGCACCCGCGCGTGCGTGGCCTCCGGGCGGCCCAGGCGCAGGTTCTGCTCGATCGTGCCGCGCACCAGGCGGGGTTGTTGGGGTACCCAGGCGATCCGGGCCAGCCAGGCGTCGCGGTCGATCTCGGTCAGGTCGACCCCACCCACGGTGACCCGCCCGGCGTCCGGGGTGCGGAAGGCCAGCAGCAGGTCGACCAGGGTGGACTTGCCGCACCCGCTCGGCCCGACCACACCGACCACCTGCCCCGGCGAGATCTCCAGAGTGAGCCGGTCGAGGATCGCGCTGGAGCGCCCGTCGACCCGTACGTCGTCCAGGCGCACGGGCAGCTTCGCCGGGTCCGGCGCCGGTCGCCGGCGGCCTTGCGGGGGTTCGGCGGCGTCGAGGACCGCGAACACGTCCTCGGCGGCGGCCAGGCCCTGGGCGCTGTCGTGGAAGCGGGCGCCGACCGCGCGCAGCGGCAGGTACACCTCCGGCACCAGGATCAGCACCAGCAGCGCGGTGTGCAGATCGAGGCCGCCGGAGACCAGGCGCAGCCCGACCGACACCGCCACCATCGCCACCGACAGCGTGGCCAGCAGCTCCAGGACGAGGGCGGACAGGAACGCCACGCGCAGCGTGCGCATGGTCTGGCCGCGGTAGCGCTCGGTGATCCGCCGGATCGTGGCCGCCTGCCCGCGTGCCCGGCCGAACGCGGTGAGCACGGCCAGGCCGGCGACCAGGTCCATGAAGTGATGCGCCAACACGCACAGCGTGTGCCACTGCCGGCGCACGTGACGCCGGGTGTAGAGCCCGATCAGGATCATGAACAGCGGGATCAGCGGCACGGTGGCCGCGACGATCAGCGCCGCGCCCCAGTCGGCCAGCAGGATGCGGGCACCGACCGCCGCGGGCACCACCGCCGCGAGCAGCAGCTGCGGCAGGTAGCGGGCGAAGTAGCCCTCCAGGCCGTCGATGCCGGTGCTGGCCAGGGTGGCCAGCTCGGCGGGCGAGCGGCCGCACGCGCGGGGCGAGCCGCGCAGCGCGTGCGCCACCAGCGTGGCGCGCAGCTGGGCCAGCACCGCCGCCGCGGCGCGGTGCGCGGTGGTCTCGGACAGCCAGGCCAGCGCGGCCCGCCCGACCACTACCGCGGCGAGCAGCCCGAGCACGCTGAGTAGCGCGTCGAGGGGGGTGTGGTCCAGGAAGGCGCGGCTGATCACGGTGGCGAGTAGGCCGGCCTGCGCGATGACCAGCCCGGCCCCGGCGACCCCGAGCGCGGCGGCCACCAGGATGAACCGGCGGGCGGCGCCCGCGTGGCGCAGCAGCCGGGGGTCGACCGGCCTCACCGCCCACCACCGGTAACCGCGCCCGGAGGCGTCACTGGGGGCGTCGAGGGCGGCAGCGGCTGCGCGGTCGGTGCCGCGTGGTGCTTGCCGGTCAGGCTCAGCCCAGTCGTGCCGGTGAAACCGGCGGGGCTGAGCCGCTTGCGGAACACCCAGTAGGTCCAGGCCTGGTAGGCGAGCACCACCGGAGTGAACACCACCGCCACCCACGTCATGATCGTCAACGTGTAGGGGGTGGAGGCGGCGTTGGTCACCGTGAGGCTGTTCGCGGCGGCCGTGGTGGAGGGCAGCACGTTCGGGTAGAGGCTGGTGAACAGGGTGGCGGTGAACGCCGCGATGGAGACGGCGGTCAGCGTGAATGCCCACCCCTCCCGGTTCATCACCGAGGCAACCACGCTGGCCAGCAGCGCGACCGCGGCGATGCCGGCGGGTATGGCGGTGGTGGCGTCGCCGTACACGAACTGGGTCCAGAACAGGAACCCGCCGGCGCACACCCAGGCGACGCCGGAGATCATCCAGCCGAGCCGGGTGGCCCGTTCGCGGATCTCGCCGGTGGTCTTGAGCGCGACGAACCGGCACCCGTGCAGCGCGAACACGCTCAGCGTGGTCAGCCCGCCCAGCAGCGCGTACGGGTTGAGCAGCGTGAACAGCGTGCCGGTGAAGTGGTGCCGTGCGTCCAGCGGGACGCCGGCGACGATGTTGCCGAACGCCACGCCCCACAGCAGTGCCGGGATCGCGGAGCTGGTCATGATGACCCGGTCCCAGTTGCGCCGCCACCGGGCGCTGTCGATCTTCGCCCGGAACTCCAGGGCGACCACCCGGGAGATCAGCGCGACCAGGATGATCAGTAGCGCGAGGTAGAAGCCGGAAAACAGGCTGGCGTACCAGGCGGGGAAGGCGGCGAAGGTGGCGCCGCCGGCGACCAGTAGCCACACCTCGTTGCCGTCCCAGACCGGGCCGATGGTGTTGAGCAGGGTACGGCGCTCGGCGTTGGTCCGGCTCAGCGGGGCGAGCAGCATGCCAACGCCGAAGTCGAAGCCTTCCAGGACGAAGTAGCCGGTCCACAGCACGGCGATCAGGACGAACCAGATGTCGGTGAGTGCCATCGCAGCGGTCTCCTCAGTACGCGAACACGGGTGGCAGGGACTGGCGCTCCTCGGAGTCCGGCTCGACCGGCTTCGGCGCGGGGTCGGCGCCGGCGCGCACGTAGCGGACCATCAGCACTCCGTCGACCACGGCGAGCACCCCGTAGAGCAGGGTGAACACGATCAGCGAGGTGAGCACCGACCCGGCGGACACCGACGGGGACACCCCGTCGGCGGTGCGCAGCACCCCGTACACCGCCCACGGTTGGCGGCCCATCTCGGTGAAGATCCACGCCACGCTGTGCGCCACGTAGGGGGCGGCCAGCCCGGCCAGGGCGCACCCGTAGAACCAGCGCTTGCGGGGTGTGCGGCCGCCCCGGAACAGCCACAGCCCGACCAGCGACAGCAGCCCGAGCAGGAATCCCAACCCGACCATGATGCGGAAGGTCCAGTAGGCGACCGGAACGTTCGGCCGGTAGTCACCCGGTCCGTAGGCCTGCTCCTCGGCGCGCTGCACGTCGTTGATCCCGGCTACCTCGCCGTCGAACGAGCCGGTGGCCATGAACGACAGCACCCGAGGAACGCGCACGCTGAACACCTCGCGGGAGCCGTCCAGCGTGCCGATGGTGAACAGCGAGAACGAGGCCGGTGCGACGGTGTCGTAGAGCGCCTCGGCGGCGGCCATCTTCATCGGCTGCTGCTCGGTCATCACCCGCGCCTGCACGTCGCCGCTGACCACCACCCCCAGGCTGGCGATCAGCAGGGTGACCAGCCCGAGCCGCATCGAGGGCCGGAACACCGCATGCTGCCCGTCCGAACCGCGGCGGCGCCACAGCTGCCAGGCGCTGATCCCGACCAGGAACGCCGCCGCGGTGGCGAAGCTGGCGAAGATCGTGTGCGGGAAGGTGACCAGCAGCGTCGAGTTGGTCAGCACCGCGCCGAAATCCTTCAGCTCGGCGCGGCCGGCGGCGTTGTTGACCACCGAGCCGACCGGGTGCTGCATCCACGAGTTCGCGGCCAGGATGAAATACGCCGACAGCATGGTGCCGATCGAGGCCAGCCAGATCGTGGCCAGGTGCACCCGTTTCGGCAGCCGGTCCCACCCGAAGATCCACAGGCCGAGGAACGTCGACTCCAGGAAGAACGCCAACAGGCCCTCGATGGCCAGCGGGGCGCCGAAGATGTCCCCGACGAACCGGGAGTAGTCGCTCCAGTTCATGCCGAACTGGAACTCCTGCACGATCCCGGTGGCCACCCCCATGGCGAAGTTGATCAGGAACAGCTTGCCCCAGAACTTGGTCATGCGCAGGTAATGCTCACGCCCGGTGCGCACCCACGCGGTCTGCATCACCGCGACCAACATCGACAGGCCGATGGTCAGCGGCACGAACAGGAAGTGGTAGACCGTGGTGATCCCGAACTGCCAGCGAGCCAGGTCCAGTGCGCTCATCAGCTCTCTCCACAAAGAAGGAAGTCCGCTGCCCACGACGGGCGGTGTCTCCCGCCAAGATCCGGCATCGACCGGTCGCGGGAGCAGGGTCGGAAGTCCCGAGCCGGGGAGACCGCGGCCCCTCTATCCGTGACCGGCGGCCCGGGTGCGCACGGCGCGGAGTGCACCGTGAGCCGTGCAGCCCGCGCTGGGGTCACTGGTCCCGAACGTTCGAGGAGCATGGTCATCGGACCTGCGCCGTTCGGGCCACACCGGTGACCTTGGTCCCGATCAGCGGCATCATTTGGCCACGTCGATGTGGTACCCGGGGCACCTAGCCTGGGGGCGAAGGTCTCAGCCGCTGGCTGAGCACGGCTTGAAGGAGCGCGCGGATGCTGAACGTCTTCCTGGTCGACGACCACGAGGTGGTGCGGCGCGGCGTGGCCGACCTGCTCGACGCGGAGGACGACCTGACCGTGATCGGGGAGGCGGGGTCGGTGGCCGAGGCGTTGGCGCGGGTGCCGGCGCTGCGCCCGGACGTGGTGGTGCTCGACGTGCGCCTGCCGGATGGCAACGGTGTCGAGCTGTGCCGGGAGCTGCGCTCGCGGCTGCCGGAGCTGAACTGCCTGATGCTCACCTCGTTCACCGATGAGCAGGCGATGATGGACGCCATCCTGGCCGGCGCTGGCGGCTACGTGATCAAGGACATCAAGGGCCTGGAGCTGGTCTCGGCGGTGCGCACGGTGGGTGCCGGGCGGTCGCTGTTGGACAACCGCGCGGCGGCCGCGTTGATGACCCGGCTGCGGGAGAGCGTCACGGAGCCGGGTCCGTTGGCCGGGTTGACCGAGCGCGAGCGGGATCTGCTGGTGTTGATCGGTGAGGGACTGACCAACCGGCAGATCGCTGAGCGGATGTATCTGGCGGAGAAGACGGTCAAGAACTATGTGTCGCGGTTGCTGAGCAAGCTCGGGATGGAGCGCCGTACTCAGGTGGCGGTGCTGGCCACGGAGCTGCGCGACCAGCACTCGCCACGTTCTCGGGGATCAGAACGGTAGTGGTTCGGCGGTCTCGGCCACCGGCCGTCGGGGCGTGGCGGGCAACTCTGAACCGCTGGGCGCCCACCCGGTCCGGATGAGCAGCTGAGGGCTGAGCTGCCCACCCAGCACGCGGTCGCGCAGGTAACGGCGGGTGTCGCCGATCTCCAGGGGTTGGCTGAGCGGGCAGGTGGCCAGCCCGAGGTCGGTGGCTTCCAGCAGCACCGCGCTGAGCGCCTCGCCGGCGCGCAGTTGGCTGAGCCGGTCGTCGGAAGTGGCGCCGAGCAGCAGCAGCCGAGCGCCGTCGGGCAGCTGCGCGCGGTAGGACAGCTCACCGCCCCGGAACGGCCGTGCGAACGGCACCGAGCGCGCGTCCTCGGGCGGCAGGTTGCGCGCCGGGATGCCGTCCGCGCTGGCGTGCCTGGCGGTCCACAGAGCGAGCTCGGTGTCGTAGCCGGGGACCTCGGCCTGCGCCCTGGCGGCGGCGTGGACGGCGCGCAGCACCCGACTGTGTTGGTCGGCATCGTCCAGGATGCGCAGCTGGGTGCCTTGCCCGGCGGCGGCCGCGACGAGCCGGTCCAGGAACGCGTCCGGCACCGGCCAGTCGCCGAATGGGCGCCGGTCGGTTCGGCGTGCGGTGATGGCGGCGGCCAGCCCCAGGTCGGTTTCGGGACTCTTCGCCGCGTGCAGCTCCACCGAGGCGAGGTGGTCGGGCTCGTCGAGGTTGGGGAAGCGGTGCACCCTGGCGCGCAGTCCGCAGGTGGCCAGCGCGATGCGCAGGTGGTGCAGGGCCGCGCCGCAGCTGAGCAGCATGTCGCGGCCGTCCGCGTCGGTTGCCGGCAACCAGCGGTTCAGGTCGGCGTAGAGGTGCACGCTGCGTTCCCCGAGGTACCAGTGCCAGGGCTGGCTGTTGTGGATCGACGGCGCCCGCGAGGCCAGCTCGAGTGCACCTGACACGGTGCGGTGGTCGATCAATGCTGCGTTCATGCCGGATCCTGTCGTTCGTGGTGCACGGCCTGTCCCGCGCAACCGCTGCTCGGAGTCTTCGTGGCCTTTTGACCTGCCGAAATGGTCAAGAGGCCCGGGTTTGAGGGACTCAGGGCACCCACGCCGCGCTAACCGGCCCGGCCCACGGAGAGCCCCGCGCGGTCCAGATCGCGGCGGGTGATGATCCCGACCAGCGCGCCGTCGTGCAGCACGGGCACGCTCAGCACGTGGCGGGACCGCATGACCCGCGCCAGTGCGGTCGCGTCCGCCTCAGGTGTCGTGACGATCGTGGCTGGGGCCATGACTCGGCCATGGTGTCGCTCCCTGCCCGCGTAGTCGGTTGCGTCACGAGCATCGGCTGCCCGCCCACTGTCGGGTAGGGGCGCGGGATATCCGAGCGCGAGGTCGAAAGACCCCGGCTCGACGGGACTCGACGAGGACCAGACAGATGACCTTCGCCCGTCGCCGAGCCAGCCCGGCGCGGCGCAGGCTTCTCGGCAACCGACGGAGGTGGATCCGATGAGCCGAGACAGGAAACACGCACCCCAGGGCACGTTGCCCAGACGAGCGACCGACCGCGTCGAAGACCTGGTCGCCTGGCTGCTGGTCCTGGTCGGGCTGGTGGGCACCATCGTCACGCTGATGCTCGCCTCGGACGTGTACAGCGGCCAGATGGAGCGAGCGCGGCGGGAAGCGGCGGCGCACACTCCCGTGACCGCGGTGCTGGTGCGGGACGCCTCGACCGCGGTGGCGGCCGGCCGAGCCGGTGACAGCGTTCCCGACGAGATCCCGGTGTGCTGGACCGGGCGGGACGGCCTCGAGCACACCGGCACGACCTCGGTGACCTCCCCGACGAAGGCCGGTCAGACCGTGACCGTGTGGGTGGACCACGCCCAGCGGCAGGTGCCCGCGCCGCCGACCAGAGCCGACGCGATCACCGGCGCGGCGATCGTGGCCGTCCTCGGCTGGTCCACCCTCGCCGCCGCACTGGTGTTGGCCTGGCGGGCCGTCCGACGCACCACCCTCACCTACAACTGCGCCGGGTGGGAACGCGAGTGGTGGGAGGTCGAGCCGCGCTGGAGCGGCCGCGCGCGCGGGGAAAGCATCTCCTGACCAGCGGCGCGGCAGGGGTCGAAAGACCTTCGACGCGGGGACATCAGCCGCTGCCGCGACGCCTCGCCGCCCGGCATCGTGATGAGCAACCAACAGCGAGAAGGGCGAAGGAAATGACTCAGCACGTTCGTGGTCCGGTGGTAGCCGGGGTGGATGGTTCGGACTCCGCGCTCGACGCGGTCCGGTGGGCGGCGGTCGAGGCGCGGCGGCACGGGGCGTCACTGCGGCTGGTGAACGCGTGCCCGTGGCCGCAGCTGCATTACGGCGCCGCTGTGCTCGGTGTCGAGTACCGCGAAGCGTTCCTCGGGATGGCCCAGGAGCAGCTCGACGCCGCGGCGGCGCAAGCCGCCGAGGCCGCGCCGGGCGTCGAGGTTGAGGAGGATGTCGTGGTCAGCTTCGCGGAACCGGTGCTGGTCGACGAGTCGAAGCGGGCGCGGCTGGTCGTCGTGGGCGATCGCGGTGTGGGTCGGCTTACCGGGGTTCTGGTGGGGTCGGTGGCCTCGGCGCTGGTCGCGCGGGGCGAATGCCCGGTCGTGGTGGTGCGCGGCGCGGCCAGGCCGCGACCGGATGCCCCGGTGGTGGTCGGCATCGACGGAGCACCGGACAGCGAGGCGGCGATCGCGTTCGCGTTCGACGCGGCGGCGGCGCGCGGCGTCGGCCTGGTCGCGGTGCTGACCTGGCGTGACGAGTTCGGCGAGTTGCCCATCCGGGCGTTCCTGGACTGGGAGGCGACGATGGAGCGGGAGCGGGAGGTCCTGGCCGAGCGCCTGGCCGGCTGGTCGGAGAAGTACCCGCAGGTGCCGGTGCGGCGCGTGGTGACCGAAGACCGCCCGGTCCGGCGGCTGCTGGCCGAAGCCCAGGACGCCCAACTGCTGGTGCTCGGTTCACGCGGTCACGGCGCGGTCGCCGGGCTGCTACTGGGGTCGGTCAGCCACGCGGTGCTGCACCAAGCCCCGTGCCCGGTCGCCGTGGTCCGACCGGTCGTACAGCGATAGCCGATCGAACAAACGAGAACGGAGAGGGCAATGAGCACACAGACCGTTGTGGTTGGGGTGGACGGTTCGGCGGCGTCGATCGCGGCGTTGCGGGTAGCGGTGGAAGAGGCGGGTCGGCGTTCCGCGCCGCTGCGCGTGGTGTCCGCCTACGATCTGCCGGTGTACTGGGCGTTGCCGGCCGGCCCCGCGCTGGGGGTGACTCCGCGGGAGATCGGTGAGGCAGTCCTGCGGGAGACGCAGTCGGTCGTGGACCAGTTCCTGGCCGGCGTCGCCGATCCGCCGAAGCACGAGGTGCTGGCGGTCGCCGGTCCGGCCGGGCGGGTGTTGGTCGACGCGGCCGAGGACGCCGAGTTGTTGGTGGTGGGTCACCGGGGTCGGGGCGGGTTCTCCAGCATGCTGCTCGGCTCGGTCGGGCTGGCGTGCGTGATCCATGCGCCGTGCACGGTGACCGTGGTGCGTGAACCTTCCCGGGAAGGGTAAGCGGCGACCATGGCTTCGGTGCTTCCGAGCGAACAACAGGTCGACGGGCGCGCGGCGGACGGTGTGTTGTCCGCCGCGCGGCTGCGCTGGGTGGATCGGGTGTGGCGGGCGGCGAACTATCTGTCGGTCGGCCAGATCTACCTGCTGGACAACCCACTACTCCACGAGCCGTTGCGGGCCGAGCAGGTGAAACCCCGGTTGTTGGGGCACTGGGGCACCACCCCGGGGCTGAACTTCCTCTACGCCCACCTGTCCCGCGCGATCGTCGAGCACGACCTGAACGCGATGTACGTGATCGGGCCGGGGCACGGCGGCCCGGCGCTGTTCGCGAACACCTGGCTGGAGGGCAGCTACACCGCCCACGAGCCGGCGATCACCCAGGACCTGGCCGGGATGCGGCGGCTGTTTCGCCAGTTCTCCTTCCCCGGCGGGGTACCCAGCCACGTCGCCCCACAGGTCCCCGGATCGATCCACGAGGGCGGCGAGCTGGGCTACTCCCTGGCCCACGCCTACGGTGCCGCGTTCGACAACCCGGACCTGCTGGTCGCCTGCGTCATCGGCGACGGCGAGGCGGAGACCGGGCCGCTGGCCGCGAGCTGGCACGCGAACAAGTTCCTCGACGCGAAGCGGGACGGGGCGGTGCTGCCGATCCTGCACCTGAACGGCTACAAGATCGCCAACCCGACCGTGCTGGCGCGCATCCCCCACGAGGAGCTGGACTCGTTGCTGCGCGGCTACGGCTACCGGCCCCACTACGTGGAAGGCCACGACCCGGAGGCGATGCACCAGCTGATGGCCGCCACCCTGGACCAGGTCATCCGCGAGATCCACACCATCCAACACGGCGCACGCGGACCCGAACCCGACGGCGAGCGGCCCTGCTGGCCGATGATCGTGCTGCGCACCCCGAAGGGCTGGACCGGCCCCGCCGAGGTCGACGGACTCGCGGTGGAGGGCACCTGGCGCGCCCACCAGGTGCCGTTGGCGCAGGTCCGGGAGAACCCCGAGCACCTGGCCGCGCTCGAAGGCTGGATGCGGTCCTACCGGCCCGAGGAGCTGTTCGACCGGGCCGGCCGCCCGATCGCCGAGATCACCGAGGCGATGCCGCGCGGCCCGAGGCGGATGGGCGCCAACCCGCACGCCAACGGCGGGCAGCTGCTGCGCCCGCTGGACCTGCCCGACCCGCGCGAGTTCGCCATTCCGACGGAGCGGCCCGGCGGGCAGTGGTCCGAGCCGGCCCGGGTGCTGGGCGGTTACTTGCGCGAGGTGTTCCGCCGCAACGCCGAGGCGCGGAACTTCCGGCTGTTCGGGCCGGACGAGACCGCGTCCAACCGGCTCGACGCCGTCTACGAGGTGACCGGCAAGCAATGGCAGGCCGGCCTCGAACCGGTCGACGAGCACCTGGCCCGGGACGGGCGGGTGCTGGAGGTGCTCTCGGAGCACCTGTGCCAGGGCTGGCTGGAGGGTTACCTGCTCACCGGCCGGCACGGGCTGTTCAACTGCTACGAGGCGTTCGCGCACATCGTGGACTCGATGTTCAACCAGCACGCCAAGTGGCTGAAGATCGCCCGGAACCTGCCCTGGCGGGCACCGATCGCCTCGCTGAACTACCTGATCTCCTCGCACGTGTGGCGCCAGGACCACAACGGGTTCTCCCACCAGGACCCCGGCTTCATCGACCACGTGATGAACAAGAAGTCCGAGGTCGTGCGGGTCTACCTGCCCCCGGACAGCAACACGCTGCTGGCCGTCGCCGAGCATTGCCTGGCCAGCCGCGACCTGGTGAACGTCATCGTGGCAGGCAAGAACCCCACCCCGGTCTGGATGGACGCCGAGCAGGCCGCGCTGCACTGCGCCCGAGGCGCCGGCATCTTCGAATGGGCCAGCACCGATACCGACAGCGCTGCTGATGGTGAGCCGGACGTGGTGCTTGCCTGCGCCGGTGACGTGCCGACCCTGGAAGTGCTCGCCGCGACCGACCTGCTGCGCCGGCGGCTGCCCTGGCTACGGGTCCGGGTGGTCAACGTGGTCGACCTGATGCGGCTGCAGCCCCACACCGAACACCCGCACGGCATGACCGACCCCGAGTTCGACGCCCTGTTCACCCGGGACAAACCGGTGCTGTTCGCCTACCACGGCTACCCCTGGCTCATCCACCGCCTCACCTACCGCCGCGCCAACCACCACAACCTGCACGTGCGCGGCTACAAGGAGGAAGGCACCACCACCACACCCTTCGACATGCTCGTGCAAAACGACATGGACCGGTACCGGCTGGTCATCGACGTGATCGACCGCGTGCCCGGTCTCGGGGCCCGCGCCGCCCGGCTGCGCCAGGACATGACCGACGCCCGGGCCCGGCACCATCGGTGGATCCGCGAGCACGGCGAGGACCTGCCCGAGGTCCGCGACTGGGCCTGGCCGCAATGAACGTCCTGGTCGTCAACGCCGGCTCGTCCAGCCTCAAACTCCGCCTCCTCGACCAGCACGACCGGGTGGTGGATCAGCTGGACGTGGACGACTGGGACGACGCCACCGACACCACTGAACTGCGCCGGTTCGTCGCCACGGTGGGGCGGGTGGACGCCGTCGGGCACCGGATCGTGCACGGCGGCACCGAGTTTCGCGAGGCCGTGGTGATCGACGAGGGCGTGCGCGACCGGATCGCCGCGCTCACCGAACTCGCCCCACTGCACCAACCACGCGGCGTCGCCGGCATCGACGCCCTCACCGACACCCTGCCCGACACACCCACGGTGGCCTGCTTCGACACCGCCTTCCACACCGCAATGCCGGCCGCCGCCGCCACCTACGCCCTCCCGCACGCGTGGAACGAGCGCTACCGGCTGCGCCGCTACGGCTTCCACGGCCTGTCCCACGCCTACATCGCCGAACGCGCCGCCCAACTGGTCGGCCGCCCGGTCGAAACACTGCGCACGGTCAGCTGCCACCTGGGCGCCGGCGCCTCCCTGGCCGCGATCGCCGGCGGCCGCTCGGTGGACACCACCATGGGCTTCACCCCGCTCGCCGGGCTGGTCATGGCCACCCGCACCGGCAGCATCGACCCCGGCCTGCTGCTCTGGCTGACCCGCCACACCGACCACACCCCGGACCAGCTCGCCCACGTACTCGAACACGAATCCGGTCTGGCCGGCCTCACCGGCGGCACCGGCGACATGCGCGACATCGAACACGCCGCCGACGCCGGCGACCCGCGCGCCCAACTCGCCCTCGCGGTCTACCTGCACCGGCTACGCCGGGAGATCGCCGCCATGACCGCCGCCCTCGGTGGCCTGGACGTCCTGGCCTTCACCGGCGGGGTGGGGGAGCACAGCGCCCTGGTCCGCCGGGAGGCCGTGACCGGCCTGCGCTACCTCGGTGTCGCCATCGACGAGGACCGCAACCACGACCCACACACCGACACCGACATCAGCGCACCCGACACGGCGGTCCGCACCCTCGTGGTCACCGCGCGGGAAGACCTGCAGATCGCCCGCCAAACCCGCGCCGCACTCCACCGGTCGTCCCCCGGCAACACCGACGAACGCCCTCCCGCGGCGGGGCCTTGGACCCTGTCCCAGGGCACCGCGGCGCGGCAGCATCAACCCCGGAGGTGAACGCATCATGCCGGACGTCCTGGTGATATACGCATCCAAGATGGGCTCGACCCAAGAGATCGCCGAGGCCATCACCGCCCACCTGTGCGTGGCCGGGCTTTCGGTCGACCTCTACCCGGCCGAAGACGCGCCGGACCCGATTGGCTATCGCGCGGTCGTGCTCGGCAGCGCCGTCTACCTGCGCCGGTGGCGCCGCCCCGCGCTGCGCTACCTGCGACGCCATACGACAACGCTGCGCGGACTGCCCGTCTGGTTGTTCCAGAGCGGCCCCTGCGGCGAGCACGACGCGTCCGAGGGCATCCCCACGCCCCGCGCGGTGCGCCGGCTCATCGACCGCACCGACGCCTTCGAACCGGTCACCTTCGGTGGACGGCTGGACCCGGCGCGCGCCGCCGGCGCCCTGGCGCGCTGGCTCAGCTCCAGCAAGGAGCTGCGCGGTGACTTCCGCGACTGGGTGGCGATCCGGGGCTGGGCGCGCGGCATCGCCGGGCAGCTCGGCGCCGGAGAACCGCACCTGGCACACGAGGCCGGCCCGTGGCGCCCCTGAGCCGCCCGGGGCCGCCGGTCCTGGAACGGCCCACGCGGGAAGATCTCGTGGTGCTCACCCAGGCGGTGGCGCCGCCGCACTGGACCGAGACCTGGTGCAAACACACCGACCGACCGTTGGTCACTCGACACCTCACAACGCAGAGCCCGCACGGCGCGCCCACCGGCCTGCTCCGCGCGGTCGCCGACCTCGCCGGCCACCACATCCTGCTCACCCGAGCGGCCGGGGGCCATGCCGCGCCGAACCGTGTTGTCGCGGCACTCGGCGATCTGCCCCGCGACGCCGGGGTCCTGGCCGAGGCCGAGGCGTGCGCCGAGCACCTGAACGTCCCACTGGTGCTGATCCACGGAGTACCGCTGGCGTTCGCCGAACGCAGCGTCGGCCTGGAGCAAGCACTCGACCACGGCGGCTGGCTCCTCGACACCGCCGAGCAACAGGTGATGGCCGGTGCACCGCGCCTGGAAGTGACCCCGAGGCTGGTCAGGACGCGGGCCCATGAACTCGTCACCGACGTCCCGGACAACGAGCTGCTCGTGCTCGGCATGTCACACCACTCGACCCGGCCCGCGCCACACCTGGCCGGGATGAGCGCGATCAACTTCGCACCGGGCCCGATCCTGTTCGTGCCCACCTACCGGTTCACCGAGCCGGACGGCCCGGCTGTGCCGCGCTGGTGAACATTCAGGTCTCGTCGTCCTGCTCGGTCAGCAAGCGGTGGATCTCGTGGAGGGCGAGCCCACGCGCGTAGGTGAACAACCTTCGGCTGCGCCAATCTCCACCCGGGGACTCCTCGACGCGCACCAGCATGTACTTCCCGTAATCCATCGCTCGTGGGTCGCGGCGACGACTCTTCTGCAACTCCAGGCCATGGCGCCGAGCCATCCGGCGAATGTCGTTCTCGTAGACCCGGTACTCGGCCGTGCTCATGGCGTTGATCTGCTCCGCGGACGGGATGTCAACGTCCATGGCCTGAACGGTACTCAAACCGATGCGACGAATGGGCGGCTGAGGTGGCGATTTCACCCCTCGTGGCACGGACCTGTGGCCTCCCCAACGGTGTCGGAAAGCGCTCTTGGTGGGGCAGTACGGCCCTATCCGCGCCGCGGCCCCCGGACGACGATGAATGCCAGAGGAAGCGGCAGACATCGCGGTGGGAGGAAGCCATGTTGAGCGAACGAGAAGCACGCAGCCTGCGAGCGATCGAGCGGCAGCTCGTCGCCGAGGACCACCGGTTCGTCGCGTTCATGAGCCGCCCGGTTTTCGACCGGCGCGATCGGTGGACGCGCCGCGGCTACGACATGGTCATCGGGATCGCGCTTTCGTCGGCGGTGCCGTGTATCGCGCTCAGCGGCGGCGAAACCCTGCTGCCCGGGCTCACGGCCGTGGCACTGGCGGGGCTGACCGGCTATGTGCGCTGGCGGAGGTTCCCTCCGCGGCGGGTCGCACGGTCGCGGACATGAGCAACACCCGATCGGAGATCGTTGTGGACAACATCATTGAGCTCAGGAAGCTGGACAGGGCCGAATGCCTGCGGCTGCTGGCCGAGCAGAACATCGGGCGAGTCGTGTGCACCGATGCCGCGATGCCGGCGGCACTTCCGGTGAACTACCGGTTGGTCGGTGGCGAGGTGATTTTCCGGGTCGGCCGGGACGGTCAACTCGCCGCCGCAACGCGAAACAACGTCGTCGGCTTCGAGGTCGACGAGATCGATGCGCGCACCCACACCGGATGGAGCGTGCTCGGCATCGGGGAGGCGTACGAGATCCTCGACCGCAAGCGACTTTCCGGCCTGGCGAGCACGGTGCCGGAGCCATGGCCCACATACCGTTCGACCAGCACGATTGCCGTACCGCTGCGGGTAATCAGTGGGCGACGGCTGGCCATGGCGAGCTGGGTGAGCAACGCGCTGTGCGGTGAAGCGATCTGACCGCGAGGAGCCGAGGACCCCAGCTTTTATGCAGGATCACTACAGTAGAATCACCACTTATAAGATCCGGCTGCGTGAAAGGGTTGGTGCGGGTGGCGACAACGGCCAGAACGTTCGGAACTCTGTTCTCACTCCTGCTGGCCGGGGCGGTCACCGCCTGTGGCGCCGCGAGTGCACCCGGTCCGGCCGCCCCGAGTGCACCCGACACCGCGCCCGCCGCGACACAGGCCCCCGCGACTCAGGCCCCCGCGACATCCGCCGCCTCGGCGCCTCGGAAGGTGTCGGCGAACACGGCGAGCGAGGAAGAGATCGCCGCCGCGCTGCGGGCCGCCGGTGTGCGCAATGCCGAACGCTGGGCGGAGGAGGTCGTCGAGTACCGGCCGTACCCGGCCGATGACCCGAACCTGACCACGCTGCGGAAGAACCTTGCCAAGTACAACCCGGGGCAGGAAACCACCGACAAGATCGTTTCCGCGCTCACCCCGTGACCGGCGCTCCCGGGGTGTCCGCCGAGCTGACCCGCCGCGGATTGCTGCTGCTCACCGCCCTCGGGATCGGGGCGACCGCGTTCGAGCTGGCCACGGAACGGCACTGGAACGGGCTGGCGCAGCTGATTCCGTGGGTCACCCTCGGGGTCCTGGCGCTCGGCGTGGCGCTCGCGGCGCTGGCCGGCGAGCGGGGGACACTCACGGTGCGGGTGCTTGCCTCGGTCGTGCTCGTCGCCTCGGTCTACGGGATTTTCGAGCATGCTTCGGCCAACCACGCCTCCGGGCCGTTGGACCAGGCCCACGCGGAGGTCTGGGACACGCTGCCGGCGGTGACGCAGTGGTGGTACGCGGTGACCAAGACCGTGGGACCGGCGCCCCCGCTCGCGCCCGGTGTGCTCGGCCAGCAGGCGTTGCTGTTGTTGCTCGCCACCTGCATCCCTACCCGGCCGAACTCCAGTGCCCGGGGGGCGGTCAGGCCTCGGGCTCGACGTCGGTGACCTCGGCGAGATCCTCCAGTGGGCGTCGAGGCGTCCGCGGGACCGGTGACCCTCGGCCCAGCCGCAGCACCGCCTGCGGCCAGAGGCCCCCACCGATGAGCGTGCGGAGCTTGCGCCGGGTCTCGGGCACCTCCACCACCTGCGACAGGAACGACGCGGACATGCCATGGTCGATGGCGGTGAGCAGCACCCGCTGCATCGCCTGGCCGGCCTGCAGGCGCGCCGGAGGGAGATCATGGAAGGAGCCGATCACCACGATCAACGGTGCTGACTCGAAGTCCTTCCCTTCGACGCGGCGCCGACCCTGGCCCGCGGTGAAGTCACGCAGCGTCCACTCGTCGTGCGCCTCCGGCAACGGTCCGCCGCTGGACACGGGCACCCCGTCGCTTTCGCCGAACGGCCGTCCGGTCCAACGCTGCCACTCCGCGACGAACCCCGGGTCTTCCTGCTGCAGGAAGTGCGCCTGCTGCACCAGCTGGCGCAACGTCGGTACCTGCTCGGGCGGCAGCAGCGCCAGCCAGCTCCGCTCGGCCTCCGCCGCCCGGCGCAGCGCATCCCGTTCCGGGCCGGTGAACGTCTCGTCGAAGAAGGGTTGGCGGTTGGTGCGGCGGCGCGGGATCGCCGCGATCAGCCGTTGCTCGGCCGGGCTGGCCATCTGGTGCCCCCGCGGTCGCACGGTCGCGAGCAGCTCCGGTCGCCGATGATCCGGGAACAGGCGTACGTCCGGGTAATACCCGAGGCCGCGAATCGCCAACCGCAGGTTGAGCAGCGCGGCGCCGCAGGCCAGTAACAGCTCCCGGTTGTCCGGGTCGGCGGCGGGCAGCGCACGGTCGACGTCGGCGTGCAACTCGATCGTCGAGGGCGTGCAGCGGAACCGCCAGGGCTGGCTGTTGTGCAGCGACGGGGCGCGGGTGGCCGCCAGCAGGGCTTCCCGCACCTGTTCAGTGCTCAGGCCCCCTACCGGGACCAACGTGGCCGGCATAGCTGTACCTCCTCAAGGGCCGCGCCGCGGGGCGGGTGCTCCGGGCGTGGTGGTTGCTGGTCCTCAGCTGGTTGCGCCGGCACCGGTCGGCTCCTTCGCGGGTTCCAGGATCGCGGTGGCCCCGGGTGGGACGACCGCCACAGGGCAGGGGGCGAACTCGATCAGCCCTTGGCTGGTGGAGCCCCAATGCGGCCCGCCGGGGGCGCCGGCGCGTCGCTGCCCGACGACCACCAGCCACGCGTCGTGGCCGTGAGCGAGCAGCGCGCGCAGCGGCGTGCCGGACACCACCTGGCTGTCCACGGTCAGTTCCGGGTGTCGCCGAGCGAGCGGCTCGAGCCGGGAGGTCAACAGTGCGTGACCCCGCCGGGCCAGTTCGCTGGCGTCCTCGGGCAGCCGGTGAGCGTGCCCACCGATGTCGCGGACGAGCTCGGAGTAGGTGTGCACGGCCAGGAGCCGGCGGTGTTCGCTGTGCCCGGCAAGCTCGGCGGCGAAGGCCAGCGCCCGGTCACCGGTCGCCGACTCGTCCACGCCCACTACGACGGGGCCCTCGCGGCGCGGCGGGACTCCTGGCGTCTGCCCGCGCACCACCACGAGCGGACACGGGCACCGCTGCAGCAGGGGCACCGCGTTCTCCCCGGCCAACACCCCGCCCCAGCCGCGCGCGCCGTAGCTGCCCAGCACCAGCATCCGCGCGTCGGCGGAGCGGACGTGCAGCTGGTCGATCGTCGCGCCGTAGCGCACTTCGGTGGCGACCGGGTCGGCTCCGGTCCGCTCGGCGGCGGAGGCGAGCTCACGTAGCCAACTGGGGAGCTCTGGCGTCGATACCGTGCCGGCCCCGTTGACCACGTGAGTGAGGCACAGCGGTGCCCGCCACGCGCTCGCCAGGTCGGCGGCCCAGAGTGCGGCGTCGTGGGCCGATGCGGTGTCGTCCACCCCGACCACGATGGGTCGGGCGTCGATCCTGGTAGTCATCACGTTTCCGCGCTCCTTCCAATGTGGCGCGTCGTCCGATGACCAGCGTGGCCGTCAGGCGGGGTGTGCGGATAGGGCAGCCGGGACTCACCGGGAAGGCCGAAAGACCCCTCGCCCGACCAGCACCGGCGCGTCTTGATCAGCCATGGCCGGGCACGCTGCGGGCCAGGGACCGGATGATGTCGGTGGCGGTGACGATGCCGATGAGGTGGTCACCGTCGTGGACCAGTACCGCGTCCAGGCCGTTGGCCGCCATGCAGGCGGCGGCGCGCGATCGCCGATCGGTGGTGCGCAGCGACGGAACCGGGCGCCGCAGCGGGCCGACCAGCACGGGGTGGGCCTGCTGGGCCAGATCCTCCAGCACCCCGCGCAGCACATCGCGCTCGAACACCACCCCGAGGCAGTCGGGACCGTCCATGACCGGCAGGTGCCGCACCTGGGCGCTGACCATCAGCCGCAGCGCGACGTGGACGTCGGAGTCGGGGGTGATCGCCACCAGGCGGTGGGTCATCAGGTCCCGCAGCCGCGGATCCTCGTCGAGGGTTTCCGGGGGCGCGGCGAGGTGGGATTCTCCGGCCGACATGGTGGGCCTCCCGCGGTGGTCGGTGGCGCTAATGGGTGAGCAGAACCGAGCCCAGGTCACGCCGGGGGGTGGGTGGTAGTTCGGCGGCGCGACTTGCCGGCCAGCCGATCCGGACGACCAACTGCGGGTACGCCGACACCCGCAGCACGCTGTGGCGCAGCTCGCGGCGGCTGACCGAGGTCTCGATCGCCTGACTGAGTGGAGTGGTGGCCAGTCCGGCTCGGGTGGCGGTGAGCAGCACGGCGCTGGTGGCCTCGCCGGCGCGTAGCCAGTCCAGCGGTTCGTCCTCGGCGGTGACCAAGACGAGCAGTTCCGCGCCGCCGCGGATGGCGGCCTTGTTGAGCGACTGGTGGGGTTGCGACAGGCGTGCGCGGGGAAAGCGCCGCAGCGGGGATGGTTCGAGCAGGTCGGTTGGTGCGGCGGGGACATTCTCCGCCGGTACCCCGTCCCGGCCTCCGGGGTACCGGGCGGTCCACAGCGCCAGCTCGGCGGCGTACCCGGGCGCCACCTGCTGCTCCCGCGCGCCCCGCGCCAACGCGGCCTCGAGCCGTTCGCGCACCGCCGGTGCGGTGGCCGCGATCAGTTCGGCACCTTGGTGCTCGGCCTGCTGGGCGCACTCGCGCAGCAGGTGCCGAGGGACCGGCCGATGGCTCATTCGGCGGCGATCGGTGCGGCGTTGCTCGATGACCGGGTACAGCGCCGCCATCGCGGGGTCGGCGTCGCCTGGTGTGACGGTGATCGTGGCCAGGTGACCGAGCCGGTCCGGGTCGGGCATCCGCCGCACCCTGATAGCGAGGTCGCGGGCCGCGAGCGCCACTCGCAGGTGATGCAGCGCGGCCCCGCAACTGATCATCAGGTCGCGCCGGTCCGGATCGGTCCAGGGCAGGTGCCGGGTCCAGTCGGCGTGCAGCTCGACCCGGTCGGCGCCGATGCGCCACCGCCACGGCTGGGTGTTGTGTACCGAGGGCGCGCGCAACGCGTCGCTGACCGCGGCACTGAGATCAGCACTGAGATCGGCACTGAGGCCGGTGCCGTGTCGTGAGGTCTTAGCCATGTGCCTTCACTCCTTGACGCGTCGACCTGGTGCATTACCGCCTGTGCCCCCAGCATCGGAGGCGCCGGGGGGCGCGGAGAAGGGGCGTTGGCCCCTGACCTAGGGGCCGTTCGGCCGGGCGGTCAGGTCCACCAGGGAGGCGTCCACTACGGGTACGCGCGGCGCGACTCCGTCGAGGGCGACGCGCGGCACGTCCCGCCCGATGCCTCCCAGCCCGTTGATGTCCCGCGCCGGCAGACCGGGGCCGGCTAGCGGCGGTGGGGGACGTGGTCGGGCACCACGAGTACCGGGCAGCGCGTGGCGCGCAGAACCCGGGCGAGTGGTGAACGGAGCCGCACCGCTGTCTTGTTGTCACGGGCGGACTGCCCGACGACGAGCAGCCGCGCGCGGTGGGTGAGCGCGGCGAGCGCGGAGGCCGGGTCGTCGGCGATGACCAGCTTGCGCACCTGAACGGCCGGATACTCGGCGGCCCAGCCATCCACCTTGGCGTCCAGTTCCCGCTGGGCGCGCCGCGCGGCCTCGTCGAAGGCGGCGAAGGCCTCGGGAGTGGGCAGCCCGATCGGCACGGCGGGGTCGAACCACACCCGCACCGCGCGCAGTACCGCTTTCCGGGTGGTCGCCTCCTGGAAGGCGCTCCCGATTGCCTCGTCCGCGGTCGACGTGGTGACACCGAGCAGCACCGGCCCTTCGGAGGCCGGCCGGTCCGGGACGAACGCCACGCGACAGCCGGCATCCAGTGCGTGGCTGACAGCGTTCGGCGCGTCGGCCGGAAGGACCAGCAGGCCGTCTCCGGCCTCGGCCAGCTCCGCCGGGCCACGCAGGCACCGTCGCCGCCGCACGTCGACGGTGGGTCCGGGAGCGATCTCCCGGACGGTCGCCAGCGCGTCCGCGAGTCCTTCGGCGCCGGGTGCCTCGGCGGTCCGGAGCGCCAGAGTGATCGGCGAACGGTGAAGCCTGGCGTATTCGGCGGCCCAGCGAAGCGCGGCGTGGCCGGAGCGCGATGAGTCGAGGCAGACCACGATCGTTTGTGCCGGTGGGGTCGCTGGTTCGGCTCGCCGATCTATTTCGGGCATCGAGTGGGTGGTCACGGCGGTCCCTTTCGTTTGTCAGCCGCCAGCGTCATACCGGGCACACCGGTGGATGAACCTTCTTTGGGCCCGGGTTTCCAGGTCGGCGGTCACCAGTCGCCGGCGAGGCCGATGAACGCCGGCGCAACCCAGGACCTAAGACCTGGGCGAGGTACCGGTGCGGCACTGTGCCGGCTGAGCGCCGGTGGTGGGCCTGGGCGGGAGAAGGAAGACGCCGCGCCGGGGCGGCGAAAACTGTGTCGAGATGAGAGCGACAACACGCGGCGGCCGTGCCAAGGTGAACGTCGTGAACGACATCGAGGGCGAAGACGGTGGCGCTCGCGTGGCACAACCGGCGGTGAGCGAGACGTTGTCCCAGCTGCGGCTGCGGGCATTGCTCATCGAGGTGCAGGACCGCATCGGGGAGATCGTCAGCGGTCGGGACCAGATCGATGGGCTGCTGGACGCGGTGTTGGCGGTGTCCTCCGGTCTGGATCTGGATGAGACGTTGCGCGCGATCGTGCGCGCGGCGATGAGCTTGGTTGAGGCCGAGTACGGGGCGCTGGGTGTGCTGGCCCCGGACGGGTCGTTGAGCGAGTTCGTCTATGTGGGTATCGAGGACGACGTGCGGGACCTGATCGGCGATTTGCCGACCGGCAAGGGCGTGCTCGGAGTGGTGATCGAGGACGCGAAGCCGCTGCGGTTGCCGAACCTGGCGGAGCACCCGATGTCGGTGGGTTTCCCGGCGAACCATCCGCCGATGCGTACCTTCCTCGGGGTGCCGATCAGGGCACACGGCGAGGTGTTCGGCCGTCTCTACCTGACCGAGAAAAAGAACGGGCAGCAGTTCAGCGAGGACGACGAGGTCGTGGTGCAGGCGTTGGCCGGGGCGGCCGGCATCGCCATCGACAACGCCCGCCTCTACGAGGAGAGCCGGCGCCGGCAACGCTGGCTGGAGGCCGCGGGCGAGGTCACCGCCCGCCTGCTCGGCGGCAGCGACCCTTCCGAGGTGCTGCGGCTGATCGCGAACCGGGCGCTGGAACTGACCGACGCCGACTACACCCTGATCGCGCTGCCGGACGACCCAGAAGCGCTGCCCGCCGAGGTCGCCGAGCTGGTGGTTGCCGTGTGCGCCGGCCTGGAACCCGACCAGATCACCGGCACAAGACTGCCGGTCAAAGGATCCACGACGGGGGCCGTGTTCTCCGACCAGGTACCGCGCAACGTGCCCAAGCTGGCGGTCGACCTCGATGATCGCTCCGACGTCGAGTTCGGGCCGGCCCTGGCGCTCCCGCTAGGCACCGGCGACGCCATCGCCGGGGTGCTGCTGGTGATCCGGTCCTCAGGCGCGGCCGCATTCGACGAACACCAGCTGCAGATCGTGTCCTCGTTCGCCGACCAGGCCGCGCTGGCGTTGCGCCAGGCGGAGAACCAGTCCGCGCGCCGCGAGCTGGAGGTGCTCGCCGACCGCGACCGCATCGCCCGCGACCTGCACGACCACGTCATCCAGCGGCTGTTCGCGATCGGCCTTTCCATGCAGGGCACCCACCGGCGGGCGAAGTCCCCGATAGTCGCCGACCGCCTCAACGAGCACATCAACCAGCTGCAGGAAGTGATCCAGGAAATCCGCGGCGCGATCTTCGACCTGCAGGCCGGCCCCGCCGAGACGCCGCGACTGCGGGCGACGCTGCACGGCGTGATCACCGAGCTGACCGAGGACACCCCCATCCGCACCACGGTACGGATGTCCGGGCCGCTGGACGTGGTCCCCGCCCACCTCGCCGAGCATGCCGAGGCGGCGTTGCGCGAGGCGGTGAGCAACGCCGTGCGCCACGCCCGGGCCAGCGAGCTCACTGTGACCGTCTCGGTGGACGACGATCTGGTCATCGAGGTCACCGACAACGGGGTCGGCATCCCGGACACGGTCGCGCGCAGCGGTCTGCACAACCTCGAACGGCGAGCCGAGCAAGCCGGCGGACACAGCGCCATCGCCAACGCGGCCGGCGGTGGCACCAGGCTGACCTGGAGCGTCCCCCTGCCCTGAGCGGCAGCAACGAACTCGGCGCACCGGGACGCCACCAACCCGAGCGCGACTGGTTATCCGGCGGCCCATTCCTTGGCCTGCTCGAGGTCGTCGAGGCCGAACAGGCTGAGTTCCCCTGGCACCATCCAGGCGAAGGCGTGCAGCGCGTGGGCAACCCAGTCCTGGTCGGACACCACCGCGATTCGCTTGAACGACGAATGATGGCCGATCAGAGCACCGAGGCCCAGCTTCAGATCTTCGATCAGGCCGCCCGGTCCGAAGCCCTCATAATCGGGAGCCACGACCTCGACGATTCGGATCTCGTCGGTCCTCCCCAGTTTCTCCATGGCCGGCTTGAACGCATGTAGCTCATCACCGCTCAGGCGGCCCGACACGCGGATGCCGGTCACTCCCTCCGGCATGTCCGGCAGCATTTCGATCATCGATCCTCCTTGGTCGCTTCGCCCAGGTCCTTCCCAAGGGTGATCTTCCTCCCGCGCAGTGGGCCGATCGAGGCCCTATCGCTCGGTGTAGGTCTGTTCGGGCACGGCGTGGCCTCGGGAGCGGCCATGATGACCGTGCGACAGCCGGGGCGTTGCTGGGTTCCTCACCTGAACGCGCGATTCCACAAAGATCGATACCGCTAGGTATCGAAAAGTCGGTGGGCTCCTGGTTAGATCGGCAGATCCCGCGCCAACGGCGTGGGATCTGCCGGAGGGGTCGTCGCCTGGGGTCGGGGGACAGTTGCCTAGGCGACGACCCCTGGGACACCGCGCGTCTGCACCCGATGGGGCATCGTGCAAGCAGGTCGACCGTCAGCCGTAGGGGGTGGTCGGCCGGAGAGCCTGGTTGGCGTGGACCAGCTGAGTGCACGGGTATTCCACGAAATGGTCGGTACTGCATCTGAGACACTCGCCGTACTCGCCTCTTTGATGCTTGGCCAGGATCCACTCGGCGGAGCCGGAATTACGGTAGAACCTGGTCAGCGGGTCCTCGGCCCAGAAGTCTCGGACACCGGACATTCTTACCCGCGCTTCCGCGCCGGAGGATTTGCGCGCCGGGGGTGCCAGTCGCAGGGTCGGCGTGTGGTGCGGTGCGTCACTGGTGGTGTTGTCGAGTTGTCGAGCAATGAAGATTGCGTGGGCGGCGAATCGTTCGAACCATCGCGCCAGCGATGCGACATCCGTGCTGCTCTGTGGGGGATAGGGCGGACTGGTGCGCTCAAGGGTGTCAAGCAGGTGTCGTTGCAGCCAGTCGAGTTCGTCACGCATCCGCTGCAGCGCGGGCATCGACGCCCCGACGGGCGCGGTGATGGCTTGTTCCAGATGGCGCCCCGAACGCAGAGCGAGCTGGCTCATCCGGACGAGCTGCTCGCGCAGTGCACCGGGTATCACCGGCTGAGGATGCAGCCGGCACACGAGCTCGGCGATGTGGCGGTCCAGCTCGCCCATTCGCACGATCTTGTCCGAGGCCGTCATCGCCGCGACCGCGATCCGGCGGTCGGTAGTCAGCGGCTCGAGCAGGCAGAGCCGGGCACATCGGGTGCCCCGTCGCGCGATCTGCTCGTGCGTGTCGATCACCCGGCACGCGAGCTTCAGGTCCTCGTGTAACAGCGCGTGGCTGGCGTGCTGCAACGAGGAACACACAAGCCCGCACAAACTCGCCAACTCGTCTCGAAGCTGGCCAAGCGTGTTGTGAAGTAGGTCACGCACGCCGAGCACCCTATGCCCGCAGTGCAACATCCGTTACACCGGCCGCTCGACCACTGTCATGGGTTCCGGTATCAGTCCTGGCGCGGGAGACCTGAATCGTGTCGGGACTGAAGCGTCTTGATCACGAGTCGATCCTCGGTGTGCTGGCGAGGAGGCGCCAGGCGTCGCCCTTGCTATGACTCCGAGTGCTACCCAGCATGGGGTGAGGCCGCGAACACCGACCAGGCCAGCGCCGAACTTCGCGGTGCCTCCTCCCTGGTCGACGGATTTCTTGACTTATCAGTTAGTTATCTCAGATGCTGGAGGGAGTGTGCCACACCGGCGTCCACTCAGGGGCTCGTCGGCGAAAGAGGGAGCAGGCAGTGAGCGGACAGGCCAGCGAAGGGGCGCTCTACGCCGATCTGATCGTCGAGGCGTTCGACCGCCACGGCGATCGGGAGGCGTTCGTCCACGGCGACCGTCGGATGACCTATGCCGAGGCGAGAGACTTCACGGCCCGGCTGGTCCGCGTCCTGGCCAAGTCCGGTGTCGGCCGTGGCTCGTCGGTCGCCGCCCTCAGCCCGAACGCGCCCGAGGCGTGGCTCATGCAAGCCGCCGCGTACCTGCGGGGGGCTACCTTCAGCGGCCTCCACCCGCTGGGGTCTATCGAGGACCACATCCGACTCTGTGACGACGCCGAGGTAGCGGTCCTGCTGGTGCACCCTCGGCTGGCGGAGGTCGGGGCCGCCGTCGTGGAGAAGGCGTCGACCGTCCATACGGTGCTCACCCTCGGGCCCTCGGACCTCGGCAGGGACGTCCACGAGGTCTGCTCGGAGCAGAGCGGCGGCCCACTGGTCCGCGAGCCGGGGATCGAGCCGGAGGACACCGCGTGGCTGCAGTACACCGGTGGGACCACGGGCCGGGCAAAGGGTGTGATGCTGCCGCAGCGGGCGCTCGCACAGCAGGCGGTGTCGTGGCTGGCGTCGTACGGCGTGCCCGAGCGCCCGCGCTACCTCGCGGCGGCGCCGATCACACATGCGGCCGTGCTCCCGGTGCTGCCCACCCTGCTGAGGGGTGGCTGTGTCGTGCTCCACGAGGCGTTCGATCCTGCGGCATACCTCAAGACGATCGAGGACGAGCGCATCAACTACACCTTTGGCGTCCCCACGATGTTGGGCGCTCTGATCGCCACGGCGCGGCAGGGGAACTACGACCTGACCTCGCTCCGCACGTTCGCCTACGGCGCCGCGCCCGTGTCCCCGTCCTGGCTTCAGGAGGCCCAGGAGACCTTCGGCTCGGTGCTGCTCCAGGGCTACGGGCAGACGGAGTCCGGCGGGTTCATCTGCTCGCTGCGACCGGACGAGCACCTGCCGGAGCAGCTGACGTCCTGCGGACGGCCGGCGGTCGGGGTCCGGGTGCAGCTTCAGGACGCCGACGGCGCGGCGGTGTCGCCGGGAGAGATCGGCGAGATCGCTGTCCGCTCGCGCGCGGTCATGAGCGGGTACCTCGGCCAGCCTGAGGAGACCGCACACGCGTTGCGGGGCGGCTGGCTCCACACCGGGGACATCGGCAGGCTCGATGAGCGCGGCTTCCTGCACATCGTCGACCGGGCGAAGGACATGGTGATCACCGGCGGTTTCAACATCTACCCTCGGGAGGTCGAGGACGTTCTCACCGGGCATCCCGCCGTCTCTGGGGCCGCGGTTGTCGGAGTGCCGGACGAGCGGTGGTGCGAGGCGGTCCGGGCGTACGTGGTCCTGCGGCCGGGGGAGACGGCGACCGTCGAGGAGCTCACCGCCCTCGTTCGGAGCCGCAAGGGACCTGCCCACGCGCCCAAGGCCGTGGTCTTCGTTCCCGACCTGCCGACGACCGCGGCGGGGAAGATCGACAAGAAGGTTCTGCGCGAGCTCACCTGGGCGGGCCGGGACCGCCAGGTCAACTAAGGCTGCCGACTGCTGGCGGCACCCGACCAGAGAGAGGAACAGACACGATGGCCGACAAGCGGCTCACCGCTTTCCTGTACGCCGTGCACAGCGGGGATCCGGACCAGGTGCGCGCGGTACTGGCCGAGGACGTGGTAGTTGCGCTGCAGAACCGGCTCGCGCCCACCCTCGGGGTGCCGGCGCTGGCCCTCGTGCCCCAGGAGGGCGGCCGATGAGGGACGTCGTCGTCGCCGGTGTCGGGATGACCCGCTTCGGCCGCTTCCTCGACCGCTCGTTCGCCTCGCTGGTCACCGAGGCCGTCGGCGCGGCCCTCACCGACGCCGGCGCCACCGCTGATAGCGCGGGGCTCGTCTACTACAGCAACAGCGGTGCCGGGCTCATCCAGGGGCAGGAATCCGTCCGCGGGCAGCACGCCGTCCGCGGCAGCGGTCTCGAGGGCATTCCGTTGATCAACGTGGAGAACGCCTGTGCATCGGGATCGACCGCTGTCAATCAGGCGTGGCTTGCCGTTGCGGCGGGCCAGGTCGACGTCGCGGTCGCGGTAGGCGCGGAAAAGCTCAACCACGTGGACAAGAGCCGCGCTTTCGTGGTGATGACGGCCGCGTTGGACCAGGACCGCCTCGACGAGATTTACGCCGATCTCGGTGAGGGTGGGACGGGCTCGGTCTTCATGGACATCTATGCCCGGTTCGCCCGCTGGTACCGGGAGCGGACGGACGCGACCCAGAATGACTTCGCCCAGGTCGCGGTCAAGAACCACGCGCACGGCGCGCTCAACCCCAAGGCGCAGTACGGGGGTGTCCTCACCGTCGAGGAAGTGCTCGCGGCCCGTCCGATCAGCGGGGACCTGACCCTGCCGATGTGCGCGCCGATGTCCGACGGGGCCGCGGCCGCGGTGATCACCACGCCCGAGATCGCCACCCGGTGGGGGGCCGAGCCGGCACGGCTGCTGGCCACGGCGATCGGAGCCGCCCGTCCCGGTGTCTACGGCGAGCTCGTGCCGGACACCGCGCGCCGCGCCTATGAGATGGCAGGCCTCGGACCGGAGGACATCGACGTGGTGGAGTGCCACGACGCGGCCTCGCCCGCGGAGTTGATCGTCATGGAGGAGCTTGGGCTCTGCGAGCCAGGGAAGGCGCCGGCCCTCCTGCGTGAGGGGGCGACCACGCTCGGCGGCAGGCTGCCCATCAATCCGAGCGGCGGGCTGGGCAGCAAGGGGCACCCGGTCGGCGCGACTGGCCTCGGCCAACTCGTCGAGCTGGTCGACCAGGTGCGAGGAAGGTGCGGGGACCGCCAGGTAGACGGTGCACGGATCGGCCTCGCGGAGAACGCCGGTGGCTACATCGGCCCCGACGCCGCGGCGGCCTCGGTGACAATCGTCGGAGCGGCGTGAGTCAGCGGCACGTCCCGTCGCGCTCCCACACATCACCGTCGACTCGGCTCGGAGCGTGCGCCCATCGGACACCGTGCCGCCGCGGCATGGGCGACCCGTCAGGGCTATATTGACTAACTAGTAAGTATTGTGTCACGCTCGGCAACGGTCTCAGCGGGAGGTGGAGGGTGCGCGCAGCTCAAGTGCTGGGCTTCGACGGGCCGTCGGCGGTGCGGGTGCAGGACGTCGCCGAGCCCGTCGTCGGCCCGGGTGACGTGGTGGTCGATGTCCGGGCGGCGGGCGTGGTCTTCCCGGACCTCCTGCACACTCGTGGCCTCTACCAGGAGCAGCACGACCCGCCGTTCACCCTGGGCGGGGAATGCGCCGGGGTCGTGCGGACCGCGCCCGAGGGTTCTCGATTCGCGCCGGGCGACCGCGTGGCTGGACTGATGCGGATCGGGGCGTTCGCCGAGACCGTGGCGGTGCCCGAGCACTTGGTCCAACCATTGCCTGGCCGGCTCTCGTACGCCGAGGGGACCTGCTTGCCGATCAACTACCTCACAGCCCAGTTCGCCCTGCGCGAGAGAGGCAGCCTCGCGCCCGGGGAGACCGTTCTGGTGCACGGCGCCGCCGGTGGGGTAGGGACCGCCACCATCCAGTTGGCGGTCGCGTCCGGTGCCCGTGTGATCGCGGTGACGTCCAGCTCGGAGAAGGCCGAACTGGCCCATAAGGTCGGTGCCCACCACGTAGTCGACGCGACCTCGTTCCGCGACGAGGTCCTGGAGGCGACCGCCGGCGCGGGCGTGGACGTGATCGTCGACCCGGTGGGCGGCGACCGCTTCACCGACTCGCTGCGCTGCCTACGTCCGCTGAGCGGTCGGCTGCTCGTCGTGGGCTTCACCGCGGGGGACATACCGACGGTCAAGGTAAACCGGCTCCTCCTCACGAACACCGACGTGCGCGGAGTGGGCTGGGCGAAGCCCGCGTTCGATACGCCCGGCTTCGTCACGCGGCACTGGGCGGACCTGCTGCCGCACATCCACTCCGGTGCCGTCGTGCCACCCGTCGCCGAGGTCTTTCCGCTCGACCGAGTGGTCGAGGCGCTCGCCGTCGTCGACGAGCGACGAGTGCTCGGAAAGGTCGTCCTGCGGCCGTGAGCGAGGCGACCCGAGGAACTGTTCGAGAGAGGCGAGCGACGATGCGACTGGGTGTATTCGTGGCCTACTGGCCCTGGTTCACCTACGACGAACAGGTGGCGTTGGCCAGGCGGGCCGACCGGCTCGGCTACGACTCGGTCTGGGTAGCCGAGGGATACGGGCAGGAAGCCGTCGCGATCCTCGGGGCACTATCCGCGGTGACCGAGCAGATCCGGCTCGGCACCGGCATCCTGCAGATCCCTGCCCGACAGCCCGCGGCCGCTGCCACCGCGGCCGCGACACTGGACCGGATCTCCGGCGGCCGGTTGTTGCTCGGTCTCGGGCTCTCTGGACCACAGGTGTCGGAGGGTTGGTACGGAGTCCCCTTCACCGCGCCGCTGCGGCGGACCCGCGAGTACGTCGAGATCGTTCGAATGGCCTGCTCGGGGGACCGGCTGACCTACCCCGGCCGCGAGTGGACGATCCCGTATGAGGGCGGACTGCGCCTGGGTAAGCCGCTGAAGATGCTCGGCGGCGGTCCGATCCAGAGTCGGATCCCGATCTACCTCGGCGTCGGCGGGCAGCGGACGGTCGAACAGTGCGGCGAGATCGCCGACGGCTGGTTCCCGTTCCTGTTCAGCCCCGAGCACTCCGCGATGCTGACCGAGCCGCTCCTGCGCGGCCTGGCCCGCTCAGGGCGGGACCGCTCCGCCATGACGATTGCCGCGGCGGTTCCGGCAGCCCTGCACGAGGACTTGGCCACGGCTCGCGACCTCGTGCGCCCGCTGCTCGCCTTCTACCTGGGCGGGATGGGGTCGAGGGAGAAGAACTTCTACACCGAACTGGCTGTGCGTTACGGGCACGGGGCGAGTGCCCGGGAATGCCAGGACCGCTTCCTCGCCGGCGACCGGCGCGGGGCGGAGGCGGCGTTGACGCCCGAGCTGATCGACCTGGTCACGATCGCCGCCACCCCGACCACGCTGGAGAAGTCGGTGGCCCGGTTCGCCGGCGCCGATGTCGACACGCTCGTCGTGGTGCCCTTCGGCGACCGCCCCGCGGTCCTCGAAGCCCTGGCGGGAGTCCTCGCGTGAGCGGGGCAACGGTCCAGGTCGAACGGCGCGGCGCGCTCGCTCGGATCGCGTTGTGCCGCCCTGAGCGTCACAACGCCCAGAACCTGGAGATGTGGCGGGAGCTGCGGACGGCGGGTCTGCGGCTCGGCGAGGACCCCGAGGTCCGCGCGGCGGTCCTGGTCGGGGAGGGACAGTCGTTCAGCTCCGGCCTGGACCTGGCCGAGATGCGGCCGGGCGGGTTCCTACACGCGGTCGCGGAGTCGAGCGACGCGGACGCCCTCACCCTCATCGAGGAGGCACAGGCCGCATTCGGGTGGATCGGCGCGGCCCCGTTCCCGGTGGTCGCCGCTGTCCGCGGTGTCGCCGTCGGTGCCGGGATCCAGCTCGCCCTCGCCTGCGACGTCCGCATCGTCGCCGAGGACACCACCCTAGCCGTCGCGGAGCTTGGCCTGGGTGCGGTCCCCGACCTCGGAGCGACGGTCGACCTGCCCCGAGTGGTCGGGCTCGAGCGGGCTCTGGACCTGATCCTCAGCGCGCGGCGCTTCGACGGGAACGAGGCTGTGGCACTCGGTCTCGCCCTCCGCGCCGTGCCGTCCGCCGAGGTCGAGTCCGAGGCGCTCGCCTACGCCGAGCGGCTCGCCGCCGCGCCGCGAGCAGCTTTGGCGTGGGCCAAGGCCGCCACCCGCGAGAAGGACTCGGCGCGCAGCCTCCACCTCGCCGCGCTGGGTCAGGTGGAGTGCGTGCGCGCCATGCTCACCGCGGGAATATCGCCCCGAGCAACTTCTCGATCTGCCGCGACAACTCCTCGGGGGTGACGGGTCCCGTGGGGTCGTACCAGCGGTAGAGGGTGGCCAGCATCGACAGGACCAGGTTCGCCGCGATCGTCGTGTCGACACCGCGCTCCACCGGGAGGCACTCGTCGAGCAGGAGCCGGAAGTCCTGCGTACGGGCGTGTGCCCAGGAGCGGAACGTCTCGCGGCCCTGTTCAGACAGCTCGACCTCTTCGCTGAAGACGATGGCGTAGAAGGTGCGGTTGGCTGACGCTGCCTCGATGTGCGCGGAGATCAGCCCGCGCAACCTGGTCTCCGGCGGCTCGCCGCTCTCCAGGACCTCCTTGAGGCGTCTGCCCAGATCGCCGGTGACCACGTCGACCATGAGGTCGAGCAGGTGCTGTTTGCTGCGGGTGTACTTGTAGACGGTCGGCCGGGAGATGCCGGCCGCCTCGGCGATGTCGTCGATGGTGGCGTTGCGGTAGCCCTTGCCGCGGAAGGCTTCGGCCGCCGCCGCAACCAACGCGGTCGTGTCTGTCGCCCGTTCCCGTGCCATTGGCTAATACTGCCTGGTCAGTTCAGCTCTCAGAACCGCGGCCCCCGTCGCGTCCGGCACCCCGGCCTCGCGCAGGACCTCTTCGGTGTGCTCACCGAGCCTCGGCACCTCGGTCCGGGGCCCGGGGGCGGTCCCGTTCACGACGAGTGGCTGCCGCAGGTATCGACGGCTCCCTACTGTCTGCAGCAGGCCCCGCCCGTGCAGGTGTGGGCCCGCGACCAGGCTGGCGAGGTCCTGGACGGCTCCGTACGCGATGCCCGCGGAGGGCAGGACCTGCTCCCAGTGGGTCAGGGGCTCGGCGGCGATGCGGCTGCTCAGCGCGGCGCGGATCTCGTCGCGGCGGGCGGCTCGCTCCGGCCCCGGGACGTCGGCCAGGGTCTCCAACCGCAGCTCCGCGCAGAGCGCCCGCCAGAAGTGGTCCTCGAAGGCGATGGAGAGCGAGATCCAGCGTCCGTCGGCGGTCGCGAACAACCCGTAGCCGGGATCCTGTCCGAGCGTGTCGGCGGGCATGCCATTGGCCGTGGGCACGAGTCGGGTCACCACGAACGACATCAGGGCGTCGAACATGCCGACGTCGTAGTGCCCGCCGTGGCCACTGGCCACACGGCCCGCCAGCCCGGTGAGCGCGGCGATCGCGGCGAACAGCCCGGCAGCCACATCGGCCAGAGCGACCGGCGGTACTACCGGCACCTCCGCGTCGAGCAGGCCCGTCACGGCCTGGAAGGACAGGTCGTGGGCCGGCCGGTCGCGGTAAGGGCCGTCTTGGCCGAAACCGGAGACGGACACCACCACCAGCCCTGGATGATCCCTGGTGAGCTCGGCGGGGGAGAGCCCCAGCCTGCTGAGCACACCGGGACGGAATCCCTCCACCAATACGTCGGCCCGGGCGATCAGTGCCCGACAGGCCTCGAGGCCCGCTGGCGTCTTCAGGTCCAGGGCGACGGAGCGCTTGCCGCGGTTGAGCGCCGCGTAGTGGCCGGGAAAGACTCGTGACGGGTCCCCGCCCCTCGGGCGCTCCACCTGCACGACGTCCGCCCCGAGATCGCCAAGGATCATGGTGGCGAACGGCCCGGGGTACTGCTCGGCCAGGCTGACGACGCGGTATCCCTCGAGTGGCCGCACCGCCTCGGCGCGGTCACTCATGCCCTGATCGCTCATGGTGTGATCGCGTAGCCGCCGTTGACCGGGTAGGTCTGCCCGGTCACCCACGCCGCGGCGTCCGAGGCGAGGAACAGCACCGCGTTGGCGGCGTCGGCCGGCTCGCCGAAGCGGCGGATGACATAGCCGCGCAGCGCCTTCCTGGCCACCTCGGGATCGGCGATGGCCGACGCCACACCAGGGGTGTTGACGGTCGACAGCGCCACGCAGTTCGCGGTGATCCCGTGCCGGCCGACGGACTTGGCCAACCCTCGGGAGAAGCCGGCCGCGCCGGCCTTGGCGCCGCCGTAGACGGCGAGGTTGGGCTCACCGGTGCGGCCCGCGTCGGAGATGACGGACACGATCCGGCCGTAGCCGCGCTCGACCATGTCCGGCAACACGGCGCGGCACCCATTGAGGACCCCGTAGAAGTTGGTGGCGATCCACGGCTCCCAGTCCTTGGGGTCGGTCTCCCAGAACGGCGGGGTGTGGGCCAGCGGATCGTCGGCGGGGCCGGCGTTGCCCGCGTTGTTGACCAGCACGTCGATCGGGCCGAGCTGCTCGGTCCCGTGCGCCACCATGGCCGTCACGTCGTCGAGGTCGGTGACGTCGCAGCGAAGCGCGAGCGCTCGGCCACCCTGCTCGCTGATCTCGGCGGCCACCGCCTCCGCCCGGTCGAGGTGGTAGTCGTTGACCACCACGGCGCCTCCATAGGCGGCGATGTGCAGGGCGACCTGCCGGCCGACCCCCTGTCCGGCGCCGGTGACCAGGGCGGTGCGGCCGGTCATGTCCAGGACGTTCACGGGGTTCTCCTAGTTTCCGGGGAAGTCGGGGGTGCGCTTCTCGGCGAAGGCGGTGATGCCCTCGAGCCAGTCCGCGGAGCGCTCGTGCAGGGCTGACGCCTCGAGCTCCCGGGTGACCGCGGCCGGAAGCGGGGTGTCGTGGGCGTCGTTGGCCAGCCGTTTCATTGCGGCGAGGCCGATGGGGCTGCGGCACGCGATGATCTCGGCCAGCCGGTCGACGGCGGGCCCGAGTTCGTCGGGGTCGACCACGTCGACGACCAGGTCGGTGCCGAGGAAGCGCTCGGCCGGATGCAGCTCGCCGGTGAACATCAGGTGCTTCGCGGTGGACAGTCCGAGCCGACGGACCAGCCGGACCGACGCCCCGCCTCCGGGGATCTGCCCGTAGAGCGCGTGTCCGTCGCCGAGCTTCGCCGCGCGCGAGGCGACGACCAGGTCGCAGACCAGGAGCAGCTCGAGGCCGCCGCCGACCGCGAACCCGTTCACCGCGGCGATCACCGGTTTCCGGAAGGTCTCGAGGCGATCGAGGACCGCCCGGACGCGGTGCAGGAACGCGTTGCCGGCGCTGGCCGCGCCGTCCGGGGCGGGGGTATTGGCGAGGGACCGGGCGTAGCGCAGGTCGGCGCCGGCGCAGAAGGCCTTGCCCTCGGCGGCGAGGACGACGACCCGCACCTCGGGATCGGCGTCGGCGGCGTCGACACCGGCGCTCAGGCCGTCGAGGATGTCCTGGTTGATGCCGTTGAACACCTCGGGCCGGTTGAGTCGCAGCCACAGCGCCGGTCCGCGACGCTCCCGGACCACGGCGCTGTCGGTGAGGGTGGAGGTCATCGGGTCAGTCCTTACTCAAGATCGTGACGACGCACGCCGCGCCCCCGGGATGGGTGTAGCCACCGGCGTTCTCGGCCAGCCCGATGCGAGCGGCCTCGACCTGTCGCTCGCCGGCCCGGCCACGCAGCTGCGTGACGAGCTCGACCAACTGGGCGGCTCCGGTCGCCCCGACCGGGTGACCACGGGAGACCAACCCGCCGCTGGGGTTGACCGGCACCCGTCCGCCGAGGCGGGTCGCGCCCGAACGCAGGAGTTTGACTCCCTCGCCCGGCCCGCACAGGCCCAGCTCCTCGGTGACGATGAGCTCGTTGGGGGAGGCGGCGTCGTGGACCTCGACGACGTCGAGGTCCACGGGGCCGAGACCCGCTTCGGCGTACGCGGCGTCGATCGTGCGCTGTTCGAGGACAGGCTCGGTCCCGCCGGGGATGCCGGAGCGCAACGCGGAGGCGCGGACCCGCACCGCCGCCGACCGGTCAGCAACCCGCTCGTTCGCCCGCAGGACCAGAGCGGCGGCTCCGTCCGCGATCGGGGAGCACATCAGCATGGTCAGCGGACCCGCGACCGGGCGGCTGGCGAGGACCTCGTCGGCCGTTCGTGCGGTGCGGTACTGCGCTTTCGGGTTCAGCGAGCCGTGCCGGGAGTTCTTCGCGGCCACCTCGGCGAAATCAGCGGCGGTCGCACCGGACCGGGCCATGTAGTCCGCGCAGGTCGCGGCGTAGACCTCCATGAAGAACGAGTCGGCCGGGCCGTCGCGGCCGGTGAGCTCGCGGTTGAACTCCTCGATTCGGTCGACGTCCGCCGCTGTGGTCAGCGCGTCGAGCGCCGCCCGCGTCCCCTTGCCGCTCATCTTCTCGGTCCCCACGACCAGCACGGTGTCGTAGGCGCCGGAACGGATGGCACTCAGCGCGACGTGCACCCCGGTGGAGCTGCCCGCACAGGCGTTCTCGACGTTGATCAGGGGCTTGCCGACCAGGCCGGTCCCCGAGGTCACGACCTGTCCTCGCGTCATCTCCTGGCCGGTGAGTAGGCCCGCTACCGCATTGGCGTGCACCACCAGGTCGACGTCGGCCGGGGTGAGGCTGGAGTCGGCCAGCGCCTCGTCGATCGCGGCGGTGCCCAGGTGGCGTAGGGAGATGTCGGGGAACTTGCCGAATCCGGTGATCCCGACCCCGGTGATGCTCACGTCTCGCACGGCGTGCCTTCCGTCCACGGTGACTGTCTGCGAATCGAGGCTTGCAGAATACTAACTAATAAGTCAATATTGCCGTCGTTACCGACCCTGGAGCGCGCGCTCTCACGGCGCGGCGCGGAGAGGGGAGAGCGACGTGGCTCCCGATTTGAGCTCCAACCCGGCTGTCCCGCCCTACCTGGTGGGCCCCTCGTACGGCGATGTGATCGTCGAGGCGCTGACTCGCTACCCGACTCGGGACGCGTTCGTTCTGGGCAAGCGGCGGGTGACCTACGGGGAGGCCGCCGACCTGGTCGGGCGCACCCAACAGGTCCTCCTCGACCACGGCATCCGCTCCGGCCGGGGTGTCGGAGTGCTCAGCCCCAACGCAACCGAGGTCTTCGTGGCGCAGGCCGCGACTTTCCTGACCGGTGCCCGCTACACCGGACTGCACCCGATGGGCTCGGTCGACGACCACGTCTTCCTCTGTGAGGACGCCGAGATCGAGGTGCTCATCGCCCACCCCGCCTTCGCCGAGACCGCGGCGCGGGTCGCCGAACGCGCCGGTTCGGTGAAGCACGTGCTGAGCATCGGCCCGTCGGAGGTCGGGCCGGACCTGCTCACGCTGTGTGCCTCGGCCGGGCCGCGCCGCCTGGTGGCTCCCGCCGTCGACGAGGAGACCACGGCCTGGCTGCAGTACACCGGGGGAACGACCGGGCTGCCGAAGGGGGCGATGCTCTCGCACCGGGCACTGGTCCAGGAGGTCCTGACCCTGACCGCGTCCTGGGGGCTGCCCGAGAAACCCGTGTACCTGGCGTCCTCGCCGATCACCCACGCCGCGGTGCTGCCGGTGGTGCCGGTCCTGGCCAGGGGCGGGACCGTCGTGCTGCAGCAGGGCTTCGATCCCGACGCGTGGCTGAGCGCGGTCGAGAACGAGCGGGTCAACTACGCCTTCGTCGTCCCGACGATGCTCTACGCGATGTTGGACAAGGCCGACCCGGCCGCCCGGGACACCTCCGGGCTGGAGACCCTCTGTTACGGCGCAGCGCCGATGAGCCCTTCACGGCTGCTCGAGGCCCAGGAGGCCTTCGGGCCGGTGATGATGCAGGTCTACGGCCAGACCGAGTGCGTGGGAATGAGCACGAGCCTGCGCAAGGACGAGCACGACCCGGTCGGCCGTCCGGACCTGCTCACCTCCTGCGGCCGGGCGGCGGCGGGCGTTCGCATCGAGATCCTCGACGACGACGGCGCGCCGGTCCCCGACGGCGAGGTCGGGGAGATCTCGGTCCGCTCCCGTGTGGTGATGACCGGCTACTGGAAGCGCGAACAGGAAAGCGCCGACGCGCTGCGCGGTGGCTGGCTGCACACGGGGGACATGGGCGTCCGAGACGGCGACGGGTTCTTCCACATTGTCGACCGCAAGAAGGACATGATCGTCACCGGTGGGTTCAACGTGTACCCGCGCGAGGTCGAGGATGTCCTGACCGGCCACGATTCGGTCCGGGAAGCCGCGGTCATCGGTCTGCCAGACGACCGGTGGGGTGAGGCCGTCACCGCGTTCGTCGTCCCGAGCGCCGGCCACCGGATCGACGTCGCCGAGCTCACCGCTCTGGTGAAGAGCCGGAAGGGCGCGCACCAGGCGCCCAAACGGGTCGAGGTCGTTCCCGAACTGCCGACCACGGGCGTCGGAAAGATCGACAAGAAGGCGCTGCGCGCCGCCCACTGGACGGGCCAGGACCGGCACGTCCACTGACGACCTCGCAAGGAGCCACGTTGTCCGCCAACCCTTTCGTCCTCGACGAGGACCACACCCAGTTCCGGGACTCCGTGCGCAACCTCGCTCGCCGGGAGTTCCTCGACAGCTACCACGCGCGCGCCGCGCGCACCGAGTTCCCGCACCAGGAGCTGAAGAAGCTCACCGAGGCAGGGCTGACGAACCTGACTCTCGCCGAGGAGCGAGGTGGTCAAGGAGCGGATCTGCTGGCTCTGGCGGTCGCCTGTGAGGAGGTGGCCTACGCCGACCCGAACATGGGCTACATCCTGTTCAGCACGAACAGTCTGGTTGCTCTGTTGGCCGAGCAGGAGTCCGAGGCGATCCGGCGCTGGTCGCCGATCGTCGCCGCGGGCGATGCCCTCGGCTGCTGGGCGGTGACCGAGCCGGGCGCCGGCTCGGACGCCTCGGCGCTGCGGACCAAGGCGGTCCGAGTCGACGGCGGCTGGGTCCTCACCGGCGAGAAGACCTCGGTCACCCTGGCTCCGCACGCGGATATCGCGGTGGTTCTCGCGCAGACCGATCCCACCCTCAAGGCCCGCGGAATCGGCTGCTTCCTCGTCGAGTGTGCCGACCCGACCGTCAGCTCGCAGAGCTTCGCCGACCCCGGGTTCAAGCCGTTGGGGCGAGGGTCGATCACGATGGACGGCACCCTCGTGCCGGACGAGCGAGTCCTCGCCGAACCGGGCAAGGGCTTCGGCCAGATCATGGCCGAGTTCGACCTCAGCCGGACCCTCATCGCGCTGACCTGCGTCGGTTCCGCCCAGCGGGCCCTGGACATGGCCGCTGCCTATGCCAAGGAACGGACCGCGTTCGGCCGGCCGCTGGCCACGAATCAGGGAGTGTCCTTCCCACTTGCCGAACACACGACCTACCTGGCCGCGGTCCGGGCGCTGGCCTACCAGGCGATCGGGCTGCGGATGGCCGGCCTGCCGCACACCACGCAGGCGGCGATGTTGAAGTGGTGGGCTCCGAGGGTCGCCTTCGCGGCGATCCAGGAGGCCGTGGTGCTGCACGGGCAGGTCGGTTGGTCCGACGAGATGCCGCTGCAGGCGTTGTTGCGCGACGTCTCCGGCTACCAGATCGGCGACGGTACCCCGCAGATCCAGAAGGTCATCATCGCCCGGGACATCCTCGGCCGGGATGCGCTCGGGTCGTGACATGAGAGCCACCTGGTACGACCACACCGGCCCGGCCGCCGAGGTCCTGACCTATGGTGAGCTACCCGACCCTGAACCCGGTCCCGGCGAGGTCCGCGTCAGGATCCACACGTCCGGGGTCAATCCGGCCGACACGAAACGCCGCCGTGGCTGGGCAGGCCTGCGGATGGACTTTCCCCGACAGGTTCCGCACGACGACGGCGCCGGCGTGATCGACGCGGTCGGCCCGGAAGTGGACCCGGCCCGCATCGGTACCAGGGTGTGGCTCTACGACGCCCGGGTCGGCCGGCCCATCGGCACGGCCGCCGAGTACGTCTGCGTACCAGACCGGAACGCCGAACCGCTACCGGACCGGATCGGGTTCGTCGAGGGTGCCTGTATCAGCGTCCCCGGGCGGACCGCCCATCGCTGCCTGTTCCGAGACGGCCCGCTCAAGGGTGCGACGGTGCTGGTCGCCGGGGCCGCTGGCGCGGTCGGCAACGCCGCGGTCCAGCAGGCCGTCGCGGCCGGAGCCACGGTGATCGGCACGGTGGGCCGCGAGGAGAATCGCGAGATCGCCCGCGCCTCGGGATGCTCGCTGGTGCTGGACTACCGCCACGACGACGTCGTCGCCGCCGTTCTGGACGCGACCGACGGCCGTGGCGCGGACCGGATCGTCGAGGTCGATCTGGCCGCGAACATGGAGATAGACGCCCGATGCGTCGCCATGAACGGGACCATCGCGGTATACGGGACCGACTCGGGGCACAAGCCCGTGGTTCCGGTGTGGCGGCTGATGAACGCCAGCGTGACCGTGCATTTCGAGCTCCTCTACAACCTGCCCTACGCCGCGCACCGCCAGGCCGCCGACGATCTCAACCGTTGGCTCACTGACGGGGTCGTGTCCATGCGCGTCGGGCGCCGCTTCCCCGCGGGCGAGGTCGCCGCGGCGCACGAGACCGTCGAGACCGGTCAAGGCGGCGGAAACGTCGTCGTCGAGATCGTCCCTACGTGACGCTGCTGGCCGACCACCATCCGCCACTGCCACTGCCACTGCCGACAGGAGACTCATGAGCCCGAGGTCCTTCCTCGTCCCACCGGTCGACACCGTCACCTACGGCCCCGGCGCGTTCGACGAGGTCAGCAACCGGATCGCCCAGATCGGCGGCGTCCGGGTCATGGTCATCCTCTCCGGATCGCTCGCCGGCGGCCCGGTCGAGAAGGCACTGCACGAGCGCCTGGGATCGAGGGTCGTCGGGGTCTACTCCCGCACCCGCCAACATGTTCCGCGTTCCTCCGTGCTCGAGGCGGCGCGGATCGCGCGGGACAACCGGGCCGACTGCGTGATGAGTGTGGGGGGTGGAACCCCCATCGACTGTGCCAAGGCGGTCGCGCTCGCCCTGAGCGCCGAGATCCGGCAGCCCGAGGACTTCGAGCGCCACCGGGTCCGGTTCACCTACCCGAGTACCTACGAGGTGCCTTCGATCGATGGTGACGTCGTTCCACACGTCGCCGTCCCCACCACGCTCTCCGGCGGGGAACACACCGGGTTGTGTGGAGTGACCAACGACGCGACTCGCTCGAAGGACGCCTACACCAGCTCGAAGCTGCAGCCTCGTGCCGTGGTCCTCGATCCCTGGGTCACCGCGGGGACACCGGGCTGGCTGTGGGCGGCGTCCGGGATGCGTGCGGTTGACCACGCGGTCGAAGGAATCCTGTCCGCCCGGCACATGCCGATGACCGACGCCCTCGGCTCAGGCGCGCTGCGCCTGCTCACCGAGAATCTGCCCGGCAGCACCGCCGACCCGCACGATCAACACGCGCGCACCCAATGCCTGCTCGGCACCTGGCTGTCGATCTTTGGGTTGACCAACGTCGGGGTGGGGCTCTCCCATGGCATCGGCCACCAGCTCGCCGCCGAGTTCGACATGATCCACGGCGTGACCTCGGCGATCATGCTGCCGTTGGTCATGGAGTTCACCAAGGTTCAGACCCTGCCCCGCTTGCGCGTTGTCGCCGAGGCCATGGGAGTCGACACCCGCGAACTGACCGACTCCGCCGCCGCCGACGCCGCGATCAGCGCGGTGCGGGATCTCGTGGCCCTTCTGGGAGTCCCGAACCGAATCTCCGCGGCCGGTGGCACCCGCGACGAGCTACCGAAGATCGCCGACCACGTCATGGGCGACGCCGCGGTCGCGGCCTGCCCCCGTCGCGTGACCCGTGACGACGTCCTCGAGCTGCTCCACGCCGCTTGGTGAACCCCTCGGCACGACCGACCGCACGACAGGAAGGACACGACGACGTGAGTATCGCGGTGGAGTACCAGATCGGCTGCGACATCGGTGGCACATTCACCGATGTCACGGCCGTCGACAGCACCGGCACCGTCTACTCGGACAAGTCCGACACCACTCCCCACGACCTGTCGATCGGAACCTGGCGGGTCGGATCGGCTCGGGCGTCCGCGTGAATGCGGTCGCCCCCGGTCCCGTGTACACCCTGATGGTCGCGGTCGGAGTCCTCACGGACGAAGCCCGCCAGCGAACGGTCCCGCTGGGTCAGCGGGATCCCCCTGACCGTCGACGGCGGCTTCAGCGCCGATCCGCGCATGAGCACGGCAACCACCGTGACCCCGCCAACAACCTCAGCCGTCCCCCATCCCGCACCAGCACCGAAAGGCACGTCCGGATGTCGCTCACCGTCCACACCCTCGAACTCGGCCGCGCGGCCGCCGACTCCACCTTCTTCGTCAGACATCGCGTACCCGGCACCCTCGTCAGCGCCCCGGTGCACGGTTACCTGATCCTGGGAGGCGACGCCCCGATCGTCGTGGATACCGGATTCCGCAACGACGACGTGATGGCCCGCGTCGGTCTGCACCCTGAGCTCCGTGACGAGAACTCGATGGAGGCCCAACTCGATCGCTACGGGGTCAGCATCGACGAAGTCGGCATGGTTATCCAGACGCACCTGCACGTCGATCACGCCGGCCACATCGACAAGTTCCCGACCACCACACCCGTGGTCGTCAACCGCGCCGAGATGGAGTTCGCGGCGAGCGGGTTGCAGGGGCTCGGGTACGCGCCGGAGGACCTCAAGCACATGATCGACCGCACCCACGCTCCCGACGCGGTGCGCTGGCTCGATCTCGAGCTCACCGGCCCGGTGAGCGTCGCGCCCGGGGTGCGCTGCGAGCACGCGGGCGGCCACACCGACGGCTCGCTGGTGGTTTACGTCGACACCGAGCACGGCCCGGCCGCGATCTGCGGCGACATCCTCTACGACATCGAGGACCAGGTCATAACCGGCCTCATGCAGAACGGGTTCCTCGAGCCACAGGTGTCCAACAACTTCAGCGGCTCGTTGCGCGGAGAGACGGCGGCGATCAAAAAAGTCCTCAACAACGCCACCTTCGTGCTGCCGGGCCACGACATCGGCGCCAAGGTCGAGAACGGCCAGGTCATCGGCCGGGTCGAAGGCCTGACTGTGCCCGGACCGGTCATTGCGCTCCCCAGTCCAGGAGCCTCCCGTGAGGTCTCCCTCAACTCCTGACCCTTCCCTCACTTCGCAAGGAGAACCAGAGCGATGAGCTACTACTTCATGGCCGCGATGACCCCGCACGACGCCGACGTGTACCGGGAGTACCAGCAGAAGACGGCGGCGATCGTCGCCCAGCACAACTGCACGCCGCTGAGCGCCAATGCGGAATTCAAGATTGTCGCCGGCGACACCCAGCCCAACGTCATCGTCCTGCTGGAGTTCCCCAGCGAGGCCGACTTCGACAACTGGTGGAACAGCGATGAGTACGCGGTGGTGAAGAGGCTGCGGGAGAACTCGGCGGAGACGGTGATCGGAGTTGGGTTCGGGGGCGAGGTCAAGATCCCGGGGATCGGTTAGATGTGCGCCCTTACCTACGAGGGGCCGCGCAACGTCCGAATACCAACGATCTCGGGCGATCGTCCAGGTCACTCGCGCCGCGCAGGGTCTCCCGATCGGTGTTCGTATTCGCCAGGAGTTGATTAAGGGACGACTTGATCAACTGTTGGGGGGAGCCGCGATCGGGGCCAGCACGACCAAACCATGCGCGCGTCGAACGACCGTGCCGGTGGGGTCTTTCGCCTCCTGTCCTTGGTCTTGCTGTCGGTCAGTCTGGGCTGGCAGCAAGGGTTGAGGCGGGAATGGCCATGAATTTCTGGGATGCGTGTCGTACGGCGCTGCGGGCGCTGCGGATCAACAGGATGCGTTCCGCGCTGACCACGCTCGGCATCATCATCGGTATCGCGGCGGTGATCATTGGTGTTGCGTTGGGCAACGGGGTGAAAGCCTGGTTCGACGAGCTGGTCGCGCCGTTGATGACGCAGATCACCGTGACTTCCTCGGCGGGGCACATGGCGGGTGCGGTGCAGGTCAGGGACCTCGACGATGCGGACGTCGCCGCCCTACGGGACTCGGCCCGCGGGCCGGACATCGCCTCGGTGACACCGCTGGTGTCCGGGGGTGTGGTGCTTCGCGCCGGCACCGGCCAGCGCCGGGTGACTGTCCTCGGCTCGACCGACGACTACGTGACGGTGACCGACCGCAAACTGTGGGCGGGCCGCCACGTCGTCCGGGAGCGTCTCGGGGGTGGAGTGAGTTCCCGCGAGATCGTGCTCGGCCCGACCCCGGTCCGGGAGCTGTTCCACAATGATCCGTTCGCCGCCCTGGGCCGACAGGTCCGCCTCGACCGCACCACGTTCGTGGTGGTCGGGGTGCTGACCACCAATGGTCAGCAGGATGACATCGCGCTCATGCCGATCCGGACCGCCCGCACCTACCTGTTCGGCAACGACACCACGGTCAACCAGGTCATCGTTAAAGCCACCAGCGCGGCCACCGTGCCGGCCGCAACCGAGCAGATCACCGCGATCCTGGACGCCCGACACCACATCATCGACCCGGGGCGCCGCGACTTCGAGTTGATCTCCTTGCAGCGTTTGATCGAGCAACGCCAGCAGTTCCTCGATGCCCTGCAGGCGTTCATCGGTGTGATCGCGGCGATCTCGTTGCTGGTCGGCGGCATCGGCGTCGCCAACATCATGTTGGTCTCGGTCACCGAGCGCACCCGGGAGATCGGCCTGCGTAAGGCGGTCGGCGCCTCCCGTGCCGCGGTCGTCCGGCAGTTCCTGATCGAGTCCAGCGTGTTGGCCAACGTGGGCGGGGTGGCCGGTGTGCTGTTCGGACTGCTGGTGTGCCGGGTGGCCGCGGTCGTGATCCCCCGTTCGACCGATGTGTTCCCAGCTCCGGTCATCTCGGTCGACTCGGTGTTGCTGTCATTCGGCATCAGCGTCGCGATCGGCATCGTGGCCGGCCTCTACCCGGCCGTCCGGGCCGCGAGGATGCCGGTGGTAGAGGCGCTGCGCTATGAGTGAGCGCCCGAAGGTCTCGCGCCTCACCGACCATCTCGCCACCACGAATGGTCACCACTTCAGGGCAGGGGATGGCCGATGAATCTGTGGGAGGCGTTCCGCGCCGCTCTGCGGGCCTTGCGGGCCAACAAGCTCCGTTCCGGGCTGACCACGCTCGGGGTCGTGATCGGGGTCGCGGCGGTGATCTTGGGTATGGCGCTGGGCCGCACCCTGGAGTCCTACTACTACGAGCTGGTCGGCCCGCTGGTCAGACAGGTCATAGTCACCAAGACCACCGGGCAGCTGGCGGGCGCCGCCCAGGTCCAGGACCTCACCGAGAACGACGCGCGAGCGTTGCGCGACCCGGTCAAGGTCCCCCACGTCGTGTCGGTGACAACGCTGGTCTCCGGCGGCGCGATCCTGGACTCGGGCACCGAGCAACGACGGGTGACCGCGATCGGCGCACCCGACGACTACCTGACCGTCGCCAACCGGCGGCTGGCTGCCGGCCGCTTCCTCCCGCCGACCGAGTCGGGTCCGGTCGTGCGCGAGATCGTGCTGGGTCCCACGCCGGTGGAGGAACTGTTCGGCAACAACCCGAGCGCCGCGCTCGGCCAGCACGTCCGGGTCGCCGGCGCAACGTTCACGGTAGTCGGCACGATCACCGCCAACGGCCTGCAGGACGACATCGTGATCGTCCCCAAACGGACCGCCCGCGCCTACCTGTTCGGGAAGGACAACGCCGTCGACCAGATCATCGTGGAAACCGGTGACCTCACGACGGTCGGCCCGCTCAGTGACGAGGTCACCGCCGTGCTGGACCACCAGCACGGCATCACGAACCCGTCGCGGCGTGACTTCGAGGTCCTCAACTACCAGTACGAGATCCAGCAGGACATCCGGTTCCTCACCGGGCTCAGAGCCGCGATCGCCGCGATCGGGGCGATCTCGCTGCTCGTCGGCGCGATCGGGATAGCCAACATCATGTTGGTCTCGGTCGCCGAACGCATCCGGGAAATCGGGATCCGCAAGGCCGTCGGCGCCACCCGCGGCGCCATCCTGCGCCAGTTCCTCACCGAGTCGATCATGCTCACGGCGACCGGCGGTCTGGTCGGCGTCGTGCTCGGCGTGGCATTGACCGAGGTCGCGGGCATGCTCATCCCGCACGCTCTTCCCGACCTCCCGGCACCCGCGACGTCACCGGTGTGGTCACTGATCGCGCTGGGGGTCACCGTCCTGGTCGGCATCGTCGCCGGCGGCTACCCCGCGTACCACGCCGCCCGACTGCGCCCCCTCGATGCGCTCCGCCACCAGTAGGCCGGCGCCGATCAGGGCACTGGGCGGGTGTGTGCGGATGGGGGCAGGGGTCGAGGTCCCGGTGTGTCGGGACGATCGGCCTTAGCTGGTCTGGCGTGACCCTGACGCCTCCCAGAGAGGCTGGCGCTAGCGAGCTGGGCCAGCGACGCGCTGGCCGGGGCAGCCACTCCCGTAGCGGCTGCCCCGGCGGGGCGGCCACCTGTCCGCTCCCCAGCGACAAGTGGCGGGTCGGGCGCGACGGCCGGGTGGGGCGAGGGACTCCGCACCCACCCGACCGTGCGAGCGGCCACCGCAAGTGGGGGGATCGGCGGCCGGCCCCGCCGTTCCGGGCGGTGCTGCGCTTCCCGGCGAGGCACAGATCATTTTTCGCGGGACCGGACGCCCTCCCCAGGGCGGTAGTGCCCCGGATCGGCGGCCGAACGTCCCGAGTACCGAGGGACGACGTACCCTCACCGGCCCAGTCGGTTCCTTGGACTTGTCGGTTCGGGACGCATGACCCTGCCCGGCGGGTGCCGCCTGGGGTTGGCTGGGGCCATGGACGGGATCGAAGTTGCGCAGCGCGACTCCCTCACCACGGCCGGTTCGACCGAGCGTTGCCCGGACTGTGCTTCGTACACGTTCGGCGAGGCGGGGGCGGGGATGATGCTCGGGTATGGCGGTGCGCTGTGGGGCGGCCCGATGTATGCGCTGCTGGTGGTGATCGGTGTGGCGCTGTGGGTGCTGTTCATCGTGGGCCTGTTCGAGTGGGCCGGCCGCTGCGGCACGCCACGCCAGGGACCGCGGTCAAGCGATGGCGCGAATCCCGACCGGCCCCGAGACCAGCACAGCCCGTCATGACCGGCGGTGCGGTGGTGACGCCGCGGGCGGCGCGCCGGTTGTTGCCGTTCCTGGGCGCCGCTTCGCCTGTCACGTTCGCCTGAGCGCCGGATGCGCGCACCGTGCGCCGATTCGGGCCCCGGAAGATGATCGAACACGGTCGCGGCGGCGACGTTCGGGACCGGACGCGGGTCCGAGCCTGGGCGGATCGAAGCGGCCGCCGGGTGCGCCGGCGAAAGGTCCGATGTCCGGGGGACTTTGGTCCCTAGACCATGCCTACTCCTCGCGTCAGGATGGCCGGCATCGTTGCAGGTCATTGCCACTGTTCCGTCGCAGAACGGTGCTCGGACAGATCAGAGGTGTTCGGCGCGTGAGTAGGGAGGGCCAACTGCCGGTGCTCGATCTTTCGGTTGTCGATGGCATCAGTGTGCGGGCGGCGGGGGAGGTGCCGGGCGGGGCGCGGGAGCAGGTGCATCGGCAGGTGGCGCGGTTCCTCGCCCGGTTGCCGGAGTGCTGGTCCGACGCGCGGATCAGGCTTACCCGGGTGAACCATCGGCGCCCGCGGTGGGCAGCGTTGGCGCAGATGAACCTGGACTTCAAGGGCCAGCAGGTGCGCGCGCAGGTCGCCGCTGGGTTCTTTGCCGAGGCGGGCCGGTTGTTGGTGGCGCGGCTGGAGGAACAGCTGGCGCGGCTGGCCGAGCCGGGAACCACGCTACCGTGGCCATCCCGGCAGCCAAGGCCCGAGCCGGTCGAGGTGCCGGTCGGGCAGCGCCGGATCGTGCGTACGAAGCGCTACCCGCTGGTGGGCTGCGGCGTGGAGCAGGCGGCGCTGCTCATGGACCTCGGTGACTACGACTGTTACCTGTTCCGCGACAGTGAGGCGGACCAGGACGCGATGGTGTATCGGGTCGGGCCGACCGGTTACCGCCTGGCCCGGGTGGCCGGACTGGCCGCCGCGGCACCCCGCACGAGCATGCCGGTGACGGTCAACGTGCACCCGGTGCCGAGCTGTGACGCGGCGGAAGCGGCGCGGCAGCTGGGCGAGACGGAGTTGCCGTACCGGTTCTTCCGCGAGGCCGATACCGGTCGAGGCGCGGTGTTGTACCGCCGCTACGACGGCCACTGCGCACTCCTCGGCGCGACGCTTCCGGCTTCCCACGGTTAGAGGCGGAACAGAAATGAGCAGCGGCCACTCGCTAGGAACGCCGGCGATCCGCCCGGTCAACCACATCGTGGACGAGGACGGCTGTGTGAGCATCCGCACCCACCTCGGCAACAATGCACGGTCGCTGTTGGTGGACGGGGCAACCCCGACGACCACCGCGCCCGGCGGAGCGTTCACCTCATGGCCTTCCCCGGCGATCGCTGGCCTCGGTTGCCTCGCGCCAGGCTTCGTGGGCTTGGGCCAGCGCGTCCTCGGGGCCGCGGGTGGTCGGGATGGTGGTGGCTTGCGGCCAAGGGGCGAAGTCCAGCGCCATCTCGGTGGCCACCGCGAGGGTGGCGTCGGAGGCGCCCCTGGGTCGGTGCAGGATTCGTTCGGCGGTGACCGAGCGGGGTGCGTCGCAGCGCAGCTCGAGCAGTTGCGCGTGGGTGCGTTCGGCGAGGTCGGTGGCCCAGGCGCGGTGCTCGGCGTTGTGCCAGGAGGCGTCGATCACCACGTGTTCGCCGAGTTCGAGTGCCTTCTCGGCGCGGCGCAGCAGTTCGCTGTAGACGTGGTCGGTAGTGGCGGTGGTGTAGAGGCCGTGCTGGTACGGGGCGGTGGCCGGGTGGTCCGGATCCATGCCGGCCAATTCTTTGCGGAGCCGGTCGCTGGACAGCAGGACAGTGCCGTAATGGTCCGCGAGCGCGCCCGCGAGGGTGGACTTGCCAGTGCCGGGCAGCCCGCCGATCAGGGCGAGCCGGACCGCGCCTCGCTCGAGGTGCTCGGTGCACAGCTGGGCGTGTGGTTCGACCAGCTCGGCGGCCTCGTGGTCGCCCTGGTCGGCTTTGAGGCAGTTGACCAGGGTGCGGACGCAGGCGCGGTAGGCCACGTAGTGGTGGCGCAGCGAGGCGGGCGCGGGGTCGGCGGCGAACTCGGCATAGTCGGCGAGGAATTGGCTGGCCAGTTCCGGGCGGCCGAGCCGTTCGAGGTCCATAGCGAGGAACGCGGCGTCGTCGAGCGCGTCGACGTAGCGCAGCGCGTCGTCGAACTCCAGGCAGTCCAGCGCGCGGGGACCGTCGGGCAGGCAGAAGATGTCATCGGCCAGCAGGTCGGCGTGACCGTCGACCGCACGACCGGCCGCGCATCGCGAGTCGAAGAGCTCGGTGCGCCCGGCGGTGAACTTCAGCGCGAGCCGAGCGGTCCGCTCGGCCTGGTGCGGGTCGAGCCGGGTGCCGCGGAAGCGGTGGAGACGATCGAACAGGTCCGCCCAGCGTTTCGAGGCTGCCTCGGCGGTGCATGCGGCCGAGATGGCCGGTCCCCGTTCGGCTTTCGCGTGGAACACCGCGAGCTGGCGGGCCAGGGCGCGCAGCGAATCGGCGACCGGGGCGCCCGCCGTGACCAGGGTCGACAGCCGGCGGTCCTCGGGCATGCGGCGCATGACCACGAGATGGTCGGCCGGTCCGCCGTCGGCCGGGTCGGTGACGTCGCTGACCCCGAGATAGACATCCGGGGCGAGGCGGCGGTTGAGCTCGACCTCGCGGCGGCAGGCGGCCAACCGCGCCGCGCGACTGGTGAAGTCCAGAAAGCCCATGCGCACCGGCTTTTTGAGTTTGTAGGCCCGGTCGCCGACCAGGAACACCACCGCGACGTGCGTCTCGTGACAGCTCGCGAAGGTCTCGGGCGGCTGGTTCGAACGCATCGTGTGACTCCGATCCGATCGGGTGGAACAGGCTGTGATCAGTGCACCGCGAACCACCCGGCCGACACAGGGGTCGCTGGTCCCCAAGTTCCGGGGCGCATGGCCATGAGGCGCTGCCCCACTCGGGCCGAACTGGTGACCTTGGTCCCGATCCGCGGCATCATTTGGCCACAGGAGCGGGGTCTGCACGGCGCCTAACCTGGGCCGTAGGTCCCAGCCGCCGGCTGGGCGCGGGTCGAAGGAGCGCGGGGATGTTGAAGGTCTTCCTGGTCGACGATCACGAGGTGGTGCGCCGCGGCGTGGCCGACCTGATCGATGCGGAGGAGGACCTGTCCGTGATCGGGGAGGCGTCGTCGGTGTCGGAGGCTTTGGCGCGGATACCCGCCCTGCGCCCGGACGTGGTGGTGCTCGATGTGCGGCTGCCCGACGGGAACGGGGTGGAGCTGTGCCGGGAGCTGCGCTCGCGGCTGCCGGAGCTGAACTGCCTGATGCTCACTTCGTTCACCGATGAGCAGGCGATGATGGACGCCATCCTGGCGGGCGCCGGCGGCTACGTCATCAAGGACATCAAAGGCTTGGAGCTGATCTCGGCGGTACGTACCGTCGGCACCGGGCGATCGCTGCTGGACAACCGCGCCGCCGCCGCGTTGATGACCAGGCTGCGGGAGAGCGTCGAGGAGCCGGGTCCGCTGGCCGGGCTGACCGAGCGTGAACGGACCTTGCTGGAGCTGATCGGCGAAGGGCTGACCAACCGGCAGATCGCCGAGCGCATGTACCTGGCGGAGAAGACCGTCAAGAACTACGTGTCCCGGCTGCTGAGCAAGCTTGGCATGGAGCGCCGTACCCAGGTCGCGGTGCTGGCCACGGAGCTGCGGGACCAGCGGCGCCAGCCGTGACGTCGCGGCGTGAGCCCGGCGAGGTGGTCAGCTCACCGGCTCCACGCCGGTGACGTCGACGACCTCCTCCAACGGGCGCCGAGGCGTCCGTGTTCGTGTCCACCCCGACTCCCTTCCAATGGTCCGGGTCCGAGCATCTCGAGCCGCTCGGCGCGTGCGCAGGGCCATACGCAGCCGATTCCCGGTCATAAGGTCCCCACTTCGGGTACCGCGATGCCCGGGTTCCGAGGCCCTTGGACCCTGGACCGGCCCCCCGCGAACCGGCAGCGTGTCGTCTCCCGGACCCGGCGAAAGAGGAGGCCTACGGTGAAGGCACGTGACGTGATGAGCAGCCCGGTGATCACGGTCCGCTCCGACACCCCGGTGCCCGCCGCCGCGGCGCTGCTGGTGTCGCACGGATTCACGGCGGCACCGGTGGTGGACCGGCACGGCGAGCTCGTCGGCATCGTGACCGAGGCCGACCTGGTACGCGGCCGGGTCACACCGGAAGGCTGGCCCGCCGCGTACGGCGCGGAGGCATCGGTGGCGACGGCGATGACGCTCGCGCCGATCTGCTTCCGCCCGGAGGACGACGTGGCCGCCGTGGTCGAGCTCATGCTCGACCTCGGGGTCAGGTCGGTGCCGATCGTCGACGACGGTCGCCTGGTCGGCATCGTGAGCCGTCGCGACGTGCTGCGCACGGTGGCCCGCCGGGGGCTCGACCCCGAGGCCTGGCGGCCCGGGTCGGGTCGGGCGGTGACCTGACTCGGCGCGTGCGAGCGGCCCGCCTCCCAGCATCGCCCTCCCGGCTGGGTCGAGCTCTGGGCTCAGCTGGCGTCGAGCCGGTGGTCGCGGGCGTAGGCGTCGAGGACCTCCCGGGCGCGGCCGCCGTTGGGCAGTTGGAAACGCTCGGCGATGCTTGCCGCGAAGTCGTCGATGGCCCGCAGCAGCAGCTCGCCGTGGAAGCGCACCTCCGGCGACACGCACTGCTCGCGCGCCTCTTCGGCCAGGGTAAGTAGGCGCCCGATGGCCCCCGCCAGCGCGAACCGGTGGTCGTCGTCGCGGAAGTAGTAGGTGACCGGGAAGGTGACCAGGTCCCGCTCGCTGGCGATCAGCCGCGAGGTGAGGTCGGCGTAGACGGCGGCGGGCAGCGGCGACGGGTGCTCGCCCCGGGCCGCCTCCAGCAGGCGGATCTCGTAGGCGAGCGCCCGTCGCCGCGACAGCACCGGAAATATCGACAGCAGCCAGGAGACGCTGGCGGTGAGCAGCCCGAGCCCGAGCAGCGACTGCAGCGGCGCGAGCACCCGCAGCCAGCCGGCGGCCGGCGCGATGTCGCCGTAGCCGAGCGTCGCCAGCGTCACCAGCGAGAAGTACAGGGAGTCGATGAACCCGCCGGCCCGATCGCCCGGGGTCGCGTGGGTGAAGTCGCCGGGCATCCACGGCCAGTAAACCAACGCCCACCCAACGCCGAGCAGCAAGGCCCAGTCGGTCACCACGACGAGGAACGACACCGGCCCGGCGAGCGTCAGCAGACCCGGCGGGGGCAGCCGGCGGCAGAACGACCAGATCCCCCGGATCAACACCCGGCTGAGTGCCGGGCGCTCCGCGTGGAAGAACAGGGTGACGAACACGTCGATGACGGCGAGCAGGATGAGCGCGGCTCCCGCCGGCACAGCGAGGACGGCGCCGGGATCGGTCACGCGGCGCCTACCCGCTCCGCGCCGGGGCCGGCGCGCGGCGTCGTCCGTGCCGGTTGGCGCTGGTCGCTGACCACCCGGCCGTCGCGCAGGCGGATGACCCGCTCGGCGAACGCGGCCACCTCCTCGTCGTGGGTGATGATGACGACGGTGCGGCCGGAGTCGTTGAACTCCACCAGCAGGCGCATGATCTCGTTGCTGGTGGCGGTGTCCAGGTTGCCGGTCGGCTCGTCGGCCAGCAGCAGGGTCGGGTTGGTGACCAGTGCCCGAGCGATCGCCACCCGCTGTTGTTGGCCGCCGGACAGCTCGGTGGGCTGATGCTTCTCCCGGTCAGCCAGGCCGACCCGGGCCAGCGCCCGTTGGGCGAGCTGGCGGCGTTGCCGCGCGCCGGTGTAGAGCAGCGGCAGCTCGACGTTGCGTACGGCGTTGGTGCGGGGAATCAGGTTGAACGACTGGAACACGAACCCGATCTTGTGGCCGCGGATCCGGGCCAGTTCGTCGTCGCTCATGCCGGAGACGTCGACCCCGTCCAGCAGGTATCGGCCCTCGGTCGGCACGTCCAGGCAGCCGAGGATGTTCATCAACGTGGACTTGCCGGATCCGGACGGCCCCATGATGGCAACCATCTCCCCGTCGGTGATGGTCAGGCTCACCGCATCCAACGCCCGCAGCGTGACCGTGCCGGTCCGGTAGATCTTGGTGACCTGCTGTAGCTCGAGCACGATGTCGCTCCTCGCGGTGGCTTGTGGCTTGCGTTCACGATCTCGGCTCCCCGGCCGGGCGGGCAGGGTCGATGGCCGGAACCGGTGGGGACTTCCGACACCAGTCGGGCCGGGGCTACCGGGCCGGGCCGCTGATCCGCCGGCCGCTGATGCCCGACCCGTCGAGGCGGCCCACCCGCGACCTGCGGCCCGGCGCCCAGGGCGTACACATCGGCAGACGCCCGTCGGGTTGCTCGGCCAGCCAGCGCAGCCGTCCGGTGACCAGCACGCTCCAGCCGGTCCGCTGCCATGCGTCGTAGCTGTCGACCTCGAACGCGACGGGGGCGTCGGGCGCGATGTCCGCCGCCGCGCCCACCCTGTCGCCGCGCAGCCAGATGCGCGGCCCGTCGGCGGTGAAGTTCATCGGGTACGCCCGGGGCTCGCCGTCGTGCACGAAGACCAGGCGACCGACCGGGACCGTGGGAAGCAGCCGGATGCACTCGGCCCGGCTGAGCACGTCGGGGCGGCCGCGTGCATCGAATGGGAGCGGTATCCGCGGGTTCATGGCGTGGTCCTGAGGTGCCGGGCCGGCGAGACCGCCGGCCCGGCGACCTCGGGCGAACCAGCTATTCCTTGTTGATCGTGATCTGCTTGGGTTCGGCCTGGGCCTTCGGCTCGGGCAGCGGGATCCGGATCTCGACCGTGCTCCCGATTGGCCAGACAGGGGAGGGACTTCGGGCCCGACTCGGCTGGCCGAAGGGTTGTCGGTGGGTCAACCGGTGACAGAGGTCCCGGCCGTCTGGGCGAGCAGTGCCTCGGCGTCCACCAGGCGCCCGATCGCGGCCAACCGCCCGCCGGATTCGACGAACCGGCAGGCCGCCTCGACCTTGGGACCCATCGAGCCGGCCGGGAAGGATGCGGAGCGCAGCTCCCGGGCGGAGATCCGGCGGATCGGTGCCGCACCGGCGGTGCCGAACCCCGTGTAGACGGCGTCCACGTCGGTGAGCAGCAGCAGGACCTCCGCGCCGAGGGCGTGCGCGAGCAGCGCGGCGGTGAGGTCCTTGTCCACCACGGCCTCGACGCCGTGCAGCCGGCCGACGCGGTCGTGGGTGACCGGGATGCCGCCCCCGCCGGCGCACACCACGGTGGTGCCGCGGTCGGCGAGCAGTTCGATGAGCGGGAACTCGATGAGCTCGACCGGCTCTGGCGATGGCACCACCCGGCGCCACGCGGCCCCGTCCCGGCGGACCCGCCAGCCCCGTTCGGCGGCCAGCCGCTCGGCGGTGGGTTCGTCGTAGACCGGACCGACGAACTTGGTGGGATGGTCGAAGGCCGGGTCGTCGGCGGCTACCACTGTGCGGCAGATCAGGCAGGCTGCCTCGACCGCCGCCGCGTTCTGCAGCGCGGTGACCAGCCAGTATCCGATCATTCCCTGGGTCTGTGCGCCCAGGGTGTCGAAGGGAAACGGCCGGCGCAGGGCCGGGTCGCGTTCGCTCTCCAGCGCGAGCAGCCCGACCTGAGGGCCGTTGCCGTGGGTGATCACCAGGTCGTGGGCGAGGGCCAGCGGGGCGAGCGCCTCGGCGGCGCGGCGCACGTGCCGTTCCTGGACGTCCGCCTCGGGTGGCTCGCCGCGTTCGAGCAGTGCGTTGCCGCCGAGCGCGGCTACGATTCTCATGCCGGGTCGCGCTCGATGGGGCAGGTCATGCAGCGGGGACCGCCCCGGCCTCGGCCGAGCTCCCCGCCGGGCACGGTGATGACTTCGATGCCGTGTTTGCGCAGCATGGTGTTGCTGGCCACGTTGCGGTCGTAGCCGACGACCACACCGGGCGCAACGGCGAGATAGTTACTGCCGTCGTCCCACTGCTCCCGTTCCGCGGCCCGGACGTCCTCGTCGGTGCGCAGCACGGTGACCCGATCGACCCGCAGCGCCGCCGCCAGCGCGTCCCAGAAGTCGGCGTTGGGCCGTACCGCCAGCTCCCCGGGCCGCTGGGACGGGGTGAGGCTCCACGAGCGGGGCCGCGCGTCGAAGTAGGGGTAGAGCACGAAGGTGTCGGTGTCGAGCATGGTCATCACGGTGTCCAGGTGCATCATCGCGTGCGAGCGGGGCAGCTCGACCGCGATCACCAGCCGCGCCTGGCCGGCGTCGAACAGGGCACCGGCGAGCAGTTCCACCGCCATCGGTGTGGTGCGCTCACCCATCCCGATCAGCACCGCCCCGTCGCCGAGCACGTGCACGTCGCCGCCCTCGACGGTGGCCGGCAGGTGGATGCGGTCGTCGTCGCCGTAGTAGGTGGTGAACTCGGCCTCGGCGAACAGCGGGTGGTGGTGGTAGATGGCGCGCATGTGCAGGGTTTCGCGCCGGCGGGCGGGTTTGGCCATCGGGTTGATCGACACCCCCTGGTAGAGCCAGCAGGAGTTGTCGCGGGGGAACAGGTGGTTGGGCAAGGGTGGCAGCAGGAAGTCGTCGGCGCGCAGCATGTCCCATTTGAGGCTGCTGGCGCGCAGCGGCTTCAGGTCAGCCTTCAACACCCCGCCCACCAGGCAGGTCGCGAGCTCCTGGCCGTCCAGATCGTCGAACAACGCCCGCAGCGGCCGCACCAGAGCGGGGCCGACGAGCTCGGGCGTGCACACCCGGTCCAACACGAACGCGCGGCCCGCGTCGGTGTGGAGCGTCTCGGCCAGCAGTTGGCCGAAGTAGTGCACGCGCACGTCGTGTTCGCGCAGGGTCTCGGCGAACACGTCGTGCTCCTCCTTCGCTTTCTTGGCCCACATGACGTCGTCGAACAGCAGCTCGCCGATGTTGCGCGGGGTCAACCGGCTCAGTTCCAGGCCGGGCCGGTGCACGATCACCTGCCGCAGCCGCCCCACCTCCGAGCGCACGCCGAGGTTCATCGAAAGTCTCCTTCGCCGGTCAGGCGGCTTCGGGCCAGCGACGGTCGACGTCCTGGACAGGTGGCAGCTCCTGGGGAGCGGCGCAGAGCCCGGTGCGTTCCCGGCGGGCCTTGAAGAACACGTACGGGACCAGGCCGGCCAGTAGCAGCAGGGTGGCCTGGTACACGGCGGCGTAGCCGGACGCGGCGGTGACCCACAGCGCGAACAACACGCACGCGCCGCTGATCAGCAGGTCCCTGGCCAGCAGCCAGCCGGTGGGTCGGCGACGGCGGGACACCAGGTAGGCCAGCTGGGCGCAGGCGGAGAAGAAGTAGGGGATGGCCACCGTGACCACCGACAGGTTGACCAGGTAGGTGAACACGGCCAGCCCGGAGCCGCCGCTGTAGCGCCACAGCATGAGCGCCGAGGGCAGCAGCGCGGCCACCGCGATGCCCAGCCACGGGGTGTCCTTGCGGTCGGTGCGGGCGAAGAACCCGGGGAACAGGCCGTCGTTGGCCGCCGCCCGGGAGACCTCGGCGGTGACCAGGGTCCAGCCGTTGAGCGCGCCGATCCCGGAGACCACCGCGAGCGCGGCGACCAGCGTGCCGGCCCAGCCGGCGCCGGGCAGGATCGCTTCGAACGCGGGCACGAACGGGGTGCCGCTGCCCACCAGGACGTCGTGCGGCACCAGGCCCATCACCGCGGCGGACACGGCCACATACAGCACGGCGGAGCTGGCGGTACCCAGGACCGAGGCCCGGCCGACGTTGCGGCCCGGGTTGCGGACCCGTTTCGCGGTGATGGCCGCGACTTCGACGCCGATGAACGCGAACAGCGCCACCCCCGCCGCGATGCCGATGGCCTGGTAGAGGCTGCCGCCGGAGGCGTTGAACGCGCCGAAGTTGCCGTACGACACGAAGAACCAGCCGATGATCCCGACGAACAGCAGCGGCAGGAACTTCAGTACCACGGTCAGGTTCTCGAACCAGGCCATCTGCCTGACCCCGATCAGGTTCACCGCGGCGGGGATCCACAGCCCCACCAGCGCGATCGCCCAGTCCTGCCACCAAACCGGTTCCTTGAGTCCCAGCAGCGCTTCGACGTACATCACCCAGGAAGCCACGATGGCGGCGTTGCCTACCCAGGCGGTGATCCAGTAGCACCAGCCGGTTAGGTAGCCGGCGAAATCGCCGAACTCGTGCCGGGAGTAGGCGTACAGACCGCCATCGGCGTTCGGCACCCGCCGGGTGAGCTGCCCGAACAACACCCCGAGCAGCGTGGCGCCGACCGCGACGACGGTGAGCACCAGCAGCGAGCTGGTGCCGCCGCCGGCCAACACCGCGGGCATGGTGAACACCCCGGTCCCCACGATGCTGCCCATGACCAGGCCGGTCGCGGAGATCAGGCCAAGCCTCGGTGAATCGTGTTGTGGCGCGTCGGTACTGGACATGGTCCTCCGATCCAGGCGCGCCCGACCGCCACGGTTCTCCCGTGCTCGGCGTCGCGCCCTCGAGTGAATGAGATCGCTTGACGTTCAGCGAAGCCGAAGATCCCCGGCCCCGACGAGGGACGATCGGTCCGGTCACCGGGGCCGAAGGAAAGCAGCCGCGGCGCCGACCGCCGCGCGAGGCTGGACGAATGCGTGCATGGGTTGTCGATCGGCCGGGTCCGGTGGTGAGCGAGGCGTACTGAGTGAAATGCCGCCCCGTCAAGGGGAGTGTGGAATGCCGTGCGCCCGCAGCACATCGCCCCGGCTGACCACCCCGACCAGCCGGTCGCCCGCCACGATCGGCACCAGCCGCAGGCCGCCGTCGGACAGCACTTGGGCGAGCTCGACGACCGGGGCGTCCGGTGGCCGGGTGATGACGTCGGTGGTCATCGCGGCGGCGACGCTGCGCGGGCGGGGAGTCCGCCGGCCGTTGAGGGGATCGTCGATCAGGTCCGCCTCGCTCACCAGCCCGACCAGCCGCCCGGCCACGTCCACCACCGGCAGGGCGGTGAACCGGTTGCCGACGAGCAGCCTGGCCGCGTGGTCGGGCGGGGTGTTCTCGGTGACCGTGACGAGGTCGGCGGAAGTCATGATGTCCCGGGCGTGCAATGTGCCGGTTCGGTTGAGCTTCCGCGCGGCTGCCGGAGGACGGGGCCGGCCGGCCGTTCCGCCGCCCTTGAGTAGATTCGCCGCTCGGCGCGCGAGCCGGCCGAGCTTGCCGTCGCGTGGACGCGGCCGTAGCAGGTCGGCGCGGGTGATCACGCCGACCAGGAACCCGTGCTCGACGATCGGCATCATCTGCGGCTCGCCGTAGGTGCGCAGGCGGTGGGTGAGCACCCCGATGTCGGACTCGGGCGACATGCACACCACGCCGCGGCGCATCAGACCGCCGACGGTGTGGGGCGGCAGCCCCCGTGGGGTGTGGTCGAGGCGCACCAGATCGGCGGCGTCGAGCACACCGACCAGGTGGTTGTGCCCGTCCACCACCGGTAGCGCGCTGAACCGGCGCTCGACCAGCAGTGCCCGCGCCCGTTCGGCCGGTGTGTCCGGACGGACGGAGATGACCCGGTCGGTCATGACTTCCCTGGCTCGCAACACCATGTGCAGAACGCTAAGCAGCCTGTCCGGAGTCGGCCGCGGTCGAACGTCCTTCGGGCCGGGGCCGAAGGTCGGGTCCGCCCGGCGGCCAGGGAGCAGGGGCCGATCGGCGCTGGTGCTCGGGACCATTGGCCGTGTCCAGGTGGTGTGGGGAAGCGTGTGCTGGGGCAATGACTACATGTGGGACGCCGCCCGCGATCGGGCGCTCGCTGTTGTCCGACGGTTCAGCGGTGTTCATTCGCCGGCTCGGTCCTTCGGACCGGCCGGCTGTCGAAGACCTGCATGGCCGGTTGCCCGCCGACGACGTCTACCTGCGTTTCTTCACCGGCGCCCCGGCAAGTGCGCGGGTGGTGGCGGAGATGGTGACGCAGCCGGACACGGCCGCGTTCGGGGCGTTCCATCGGGGTGGCTTGGTGGGCGTGGCGCATTACCGCCGCGAGCCCGGCGGTCGGGCCCCGGAGATCGCCGTCGCGGTCGCCCGCCCGGAGCAGCGCAACGGTGTGGGCTCGTTGCTTCTCGAGCAGCTCGTCGCGTCGGCTATCGCCGACGGGTTGCCGCGGGTGGTCGCGGACGTGTTGACGGTCAACCACGGCATGCTGCGGGTCATCGAGGATCTCGGCCTGCCGCACCGCATCGACTACGACGGCCCGGTCAGCCACGTGGTCATCGACATGCCCCGCGACGAGGACCGCACGGACTACCTCGACGCCGTCCTCGCCCGGCAGGCCAGCGCGGACGAGGCCAGCCTGCGGGCCCTGCTCGAACCACGCTCGGTCGCCGTGATCGGCGCCGGGCGCCGCGCCGAGTCAGTGGGTCGGATGGTGTTGTGCCAGATCCGTGCCGCCGGGTTCTCCGGACCGCTGCATGTGGTGAATCCGCGCGCGAGCACGGTCGCGGGCATGACCTGTTACCCGTCGGTCGACCAGATCCCGGCCGAGGTGGACCTCGCGGTACTCGCCGTGCCCGCGTCACAAGTCGGGGATGTGGCTGAACAGTGCGGTCGGCGCGGTGTACGTGCGCTGCTGGTGGTGACCTCAGGGGTGAGCACCGATTCGGCTGCCTCGGCGCGGCTGGTCGACGCGGCGCGCCGGTACGGGATGCGGATCGTCGGGCCGAACAGTCTCGGCGTGCTCAACACCGACCCCCAGGTGCGCCTGCGGGCGACTTTCGGCCGAGGGGGCACCGCTGGCGAGGTGGGGGTCGCGGCGCAGTCCGGGGGAGTGGTGATCGGGCTGACCAGCGAGCTCGACCGGCTTGGCCTCGGCGTCTCCACAGCCCTGTCCACCGGCGATTCGATCGACGTCAACGGCGACGACATGCTGCTGTGGTGGGCCGACGACGCCCGCACCCGCGCCGCTGTGCTCTATGTGGAGTCGTTCCGCCGGCCGGAACAGTTCACCGAGATCGCGCGCAGACTGGCCCGGCGGGCACCGGTTGTGGCCATTCGTTCCGGCAGCTCCACCGCCGGGCAGCGGGCCGCCACCTCGCACAGCGCCGCCGGTGCCACCCCGGCGGTGGTACGGGAGGCGTTGTTCGACCGGGCCGGGGTACTCGCGGTGGACGATCTCACCCAGGCGGTCGGGGCGCTGGCCGTGCTGTGCTGGCAGCCGCCGCCGGCCGGGCCGCGGGTGGCCGTGTTGAGCAACGCCGGCGGTGGCGGGGTACTCGCCGCCGACGCCTGTGCCCGGCACGGGCTGGTCGTCGCCCCGCTGTCCGAGGTGACCCGGGCGCGTCTCGCCCGGCTGCTGCCGGCAACCGCGTCGGTGGGCAACCCGGTGGACACCACGGCCACGGTGTCGGCCGAGACGTTCGCCGACGCACTCAAGCTGCTCACGACGGCTCCCGAGATCGATGCCGTCATGGTGATCACTGTGGCTACCCAGGTCGGCGACCCCGCCGGGCTGGTGGCGCCGGCGGCCGCGCACTCCCCGGGGAAACCGGTGATCGCGGTCCGGTTCGGCCAACCGGTCGGCGTCGTCGGGGTGGCCGCCGGTGCAGTAGAGGCGGCGTCGGTTCCCAGGTTCGCCGACCCCTCGGCCGCCGCCCACGCGCTGGCGCTGGCCGTCCGGCGAAGCCGCTGGCTACACACACCTGACCGACCCGCACCGATACCCGACGGCGTGGATCTGGCCCGGGCCCGCGAGATCGTGACGGCCGCGATGGCCGGGCACACGGCCGCGGCGGCCGTCGAGGACACCTGGCTGGCCGCCGACGCGGCCTACGAGCTGCTCGCCGCGGCCCGCGTCCCGACCGCCCCAGCGAGGCTGGCCTGGTCGGCGGAGGAAGCCGCCCGGTGCTGGAGGCAGATCGGTGGACCAGTGGTGCTCAAGGCCGACGCCCCTGGGCTGCTGCACAAGAGCCGGGCCGGTGGCGTGCTCTCGGACCTGCGCTCCTGCCTCGAGGTGGAAGACGGGTACCGGACACTGGCCGAGCGGTTCGGCGAACGGCCGCGCGGCGTGCTCGTCCAACCGCTGGTGCCCGCCGGGTCCGAGCTGCTGATCGGGGTGACCCGCCACCCGCCCTACGGGGCACTGTTGAGTGTCGGACTGGGCGGAACGAACACCGACATCGTGAACGACCGCGCTCACCGCCTGTTGCCGGCGACCGCCGCCGACCTAGACGAGCTCCTCGACGCGCCCAGGGGCGTGGCGCGAATGCTCGCCGCGGATCGGGACGCATCCTGCCGCGACAAGGTCGCCGATGTGATCGCCCGGATGGCGTGGCTGGCCACCGCCCTGCCGGAGATCGCCGAAGCCGAGATCAACCCGCTGATCCTCACCTCGGGCACCGTCACGGCCGTGGACGTGCGGATCCGGCTGGCACCGGCCACCCCCGACGGGGCGTGGCTACGCACGTTGCCGTTCTGAGCGCGGCGCAACCCGATCGGAGTTGGTGCGTGGTGTTCGCCCTCCAGGTCGACGACGGTCACCGGATTTTCTCGGGGATGTGATCGACCGCCCGCAGTACCTGGATGGCGAGGCTGCGCGCGTCCTCTTCGCCCAGGGGCGAGTTCTGCCTGATCGCAGCCGCGGCCAGACGCACGCGCTCTTCGTAACCCGGCTTTGTCCGGCTGGCCAGAGTTGGAGCCGACATGATTCCCTTCCTCTCTCCTACTTTCCTGATGTTCGTGAACGGCCAAGCTTCGCGTAATGCGCCACAGCAACCACGCCGATCGCGATGATCGCCACGAAAAGCGCCATGCTGATTGCCATCACGGCGTAACCCCAAACGCCGACAAAATTCCACTCCATGGAGATTCCTTTCTCGTCGACGGGCTGTCCGTGACCGATCCGATCGTCTCGGTTCAACACGCGCGGGGGAGCGGTCGATAGTCCCTTCCGCCCGCGTCGAGAGTCCCGAAAATCTGTCGCGGACGGGTGGCCGGGTAGCCGGAGGGACCACTGGCGCGGTAGGTGGGGACCTCAGCCCATAGTGGTGCGCCCGGCCTCGCCCGCACACTCGCCGCATGACGAGCACCGTGGTGGCCACACCGTCCGTGGATCCCGCCGATTTAGGCACCCGAGAGCGGGACGTGGTGCACGCGGCGGTCGGTGCGCGATCGTTCCTGTGCACCGGGGCGTGGACGCCGCGGATCGCCGGCGGCGCGTTCGAGCTCTACGTCGACCGGGGCCGGTGGACCGCGGCCGGCGAGCGCGCAAGGCGCGGTCTGCGGCTGGCCGGCGGCGCGGCACTGTTCAACCTCCGTATCGCGGTCGCGACGCTGGGGCGTCGGCCGGTCACCACGTTGCTGCCCTCGCCCAGCCGGCACGAACTGCTGGCGAGTGTGCGCATGGGTGCCCCGATCGAGCGTCCGGATGAGTTGACCCAGCTGCACGCGGTGCTGTCGGGAACGTCGATGCGGCCCTTCCCGGGTTCGGCGCCGCTGCCGCCTTCGGTGCCGCACGCTCTGCGACGTGCCGTCCAGCTCGAGGGGTGTTGGCTCAAGCGCGTCGACCAGGGCGGATCCGAGGACCTGCGCGCTGAGCTTGGCCTCGGGTATGAGGTGACTGGCTCGACGCGGATGCTGGCCGTGCTCGGGTCCTACCACGATCTGCCGGCCGCCCAGCTGAGCGCCGGGCAGGCCGGGCAGCACCTGGCGCTCACCGCCGCTCGATGCGGTCTGGTCACCTCGATGCTGCCGGCGGCCCTGTCCGCCCCCACGGTGCGTACCGCGCTGGTCCGCTCGCTCGGGCGGTCGCTGTATCCGCAGATGATGCTTCGGATCGCCGCGCCGTGACCTCCGGCGGACGCTCCGGCCGCGACCTGTCGCGGGCGAGCGAGCAACTCGGTCGCCCGCTCGTCCAACGCGGTGTGCCGCTGGTCGGAAAATTTGCCACATCGCCCGCCGGCTGCCGGCCGCGACCGCCCACGACCGACAGATCGGCGAATAGCGGGAGCAAAGTCCCGCGTGAGAGCACGTCAGGCGTGGTCGGGCGTCGGGCGGACGACCGCGACCGGACACTTGGCGTGATGCAGGACGGCCTGGCTGACCGACCCGAGCAGCGTGCCCGCGATCACGCCGCGACCTCGGGCGCCGACCACGACCAGGCCGGCATCGCCGGACTGCTCCACCAACGACCACGCCGGCTGATCGCGTGCGACGTGTCGGCGGATCTCGACATTGGGGTACTTCTCCGACCAGCCCGCGAGGCGCTGGGCAAGCAGCTCACGTTCCTGCTCGAGCACCGCGTCAAGGTCGATCATGGCTACCAGCTCCGGCTCCACCGCCAGATCGAACCAGGTGTGCACCGCGACCAGCGGGACGTGCCGGCGCGCCGCCACGTCGAACGCGAAACCCAGTGCCGTCTCGCTCGTCGGCGAGCCGTCCACGCCGACGACGACCGGCGCCCGGTCGCCGCTGACATCACTGCCGGGTTGTCGCACGACCACGACGGGACACGAAGCGTGGGCGGCCACCGACACCGCGACCGAGCCGAGGAGGAGACCGACGAAACCCCCATGCCCACGGTGGCCCAGGACAACCAGATCGGCCCGGGTTGACTCGTCCAGCAGCACGGCGCGGGCCGATCCCTCCCTCGACTCCCGCTCGACCGTGAGGTCCGGTGAGATCCCCCGGGCCACCGACTCGGCCACGTCCAGACGGTCTTCGGCGTCGGCCAGGACCGCTCGCTGGTACTCGACCGCGCTGAATCCCTCGACCGGAACGTGCGTGGACTCGGCCATCCTCGCCGCCACGATCCGCAGGGTCGAGCCACGTCGCGACAACGCCTCGCACGCCGCCCATCGCACGGCCTCCAACGCCCGGTCGGAGCCATCCACCGCGGCGACGATCCGCTGCTTGATCATCGATCCTCCTCTGTTCGGGACCAGCCACGTTGCCGCCCGGCCGGGAGGCTGCGTAGCGTCGCTCGGCTCTTCCTCGAGAGCCGAAAGACCCCACTTCCGGCCCGCCTTCATGCTGCTCACGCTGGTGGCGTGGGTGGCGGTGCTTGCCATGGCCCGGTACCCGGCGTGGATCTTCAGGTTCAACGTCGGCGTGTTGCGGTGATCCTGGCGGGTTGGCTACTACGGGTAAGGCGCGCTGGGTCCCGAGCCCGGCGCCGCACCTCGCTAGAGGGCGGACGGCTTGGCGCACTGATGCCGGATAGCTCGCCCGATGGGGTACTACGACCCTTCTCCCGCGGCTGGTGGTTGATCGACGATCGGGATCACCATTCAGGGGAGGACATGATGGCGCTGGGCGTGATCTCCGAACGGGACCGGGTCTTCGGGACCGGGGCAGAGCTGGACGAGCAGCCGGCCGAGGACGTGATGAACCCCGATGTGGCGTGGGTGTCGGCGAAGGACACGATCCGCGACGTCGCGGCCCGGATGGACGAGGCCGGTGTGCGACATCTGCCGGTGCGTGACCAACGGGGCACGGTAGTGGGCAGGGTCTCGGCACGGGACCTTCTGTCCGTTCTCGCCGACCCGGCAACGACCGAGACCGAGTAGCGGTGACCGCGCACGCCGGCCACGGGGCGGAGATACGGGAGCGGCACACCGACCTGCTCGAGACAGCGGCGGCGCACGCCTCGATGAGGGTGCCACTCACCACCGTTGAGAGCACGGTCGGCGAGGTACTGGACGGCATGCGTGGACGGAGCTTCGACACCGCCGCGATCGCCGCCGTGATCGACGGCGACATTCTGTGTGGAGTGATCGCCCTGGAGCAGGCCCTCGCCCGGCCCCCGGCGACCCCGGTTGCCGAGGTCATGGACGCGCATCCACCGACAGTGGCGCCCGGTGTCGACCAGGAGCGCGCGGCATGGCGGGCGGTGCGGCACGGGGTGGCGGCGTTGGCAGTGGTCGACGCCGACGGCCGGTTCCGCGGCGTGATCCCGCCGCGACGCCTGCTGGCGGTGCTTCTCGCCGAGCACGACGAGGACATCGCGCGGCTCGGGGGCTACCTGCGCTCGACCGAAGCGGCGAGCACGGCGGCCACCGAGGGAGTCGCACACCGGCTGTGGCATCGGCTGCCCTGGCTGGCGCTCGGGCTGGCCGGCGCGTTCCTGGCCGCGGTGATCGTAGGCTCGTTCGAACAGCAGCTGGAACGCCAGGTGGTGCTCGCGTTCTTCCTTCCCGGTGTGGTGTACCTGGCCGATGCCGTCGGCACGCAAACCGAGGCGGTGGTCATCCGGGGGTTGTCGGTGGGGGTGTCCATCTCACGGGTCGCGCGGCGGGAGGCAATCACCGGCCTGCTCCTCGGCGTGCTCTTCGCTCTTGTCAGCTATCCGATCGTGTTGCTGATCTGGGCCGAGCCGCCGGTGGCCGCGACCGTGGCGGTGGCGCTGTTCGCGGCCTCGTCGATCGCCACGGTCATTGCGATGGTTCTGCCGTGGGCGTTGCAGCGGATGGGCCGAGACCCGGCGTTCGGGTCCGGACCGTTGGCCACCGTGGTACAGGACCTGCTGTCCATCGCGATCTACTTCGCTACCGCTACCGCGATCGCCGTGTGACCGCGTCCTGGGCCTCTGACACGCAGACCGCGACGACCGCGGTCAGGACCAGCAGCTCGATCGGGCCAGCCGAGACCAGCCGGCACGGATGGATGCCACTTTGGGGTCGAATGACCCCATGGTCGGGGCACTCGGCCCCCCGCGCCGACCTACCCGATTGCCACACCATCACTTCTGATAGGGGACGTATCGAAGAAGCGAGGTGGGTTTCATGCTGACGTGTGCGGACATCCCTGCCCCATCGGCTCAGTGTTCTCCCGAGCTCGCGCGACTCGACGACCGCGCGCTGTTGCGCGGCTACCTGTTGGCGGTGGTCGGTCGACTCGACGAGCGCGGCATCCCGGTTCGCGCCGTGCGGACGGATGACTCCGTTCCCGGCCCGTTGGCTGGTGCCATCATCCTCGATGAGGTGTGCGCGCCACCGCACGTCTGGACACCGACCGGGCTGCGTTGGAGTGTGGACGTGGGCTGGTCGGCCCTGCTGGCCCGCGTCGGCGACGAAACGCTCGGTAGCGTGGTCCGCTACCTGCCCTCCATGCTGTCCGTGCCGTCGCCTCGCAGCGTCGCGCATTTCGTAGTAGCACTCCGCGCCGACCCCGACACCGGCTGGGCCTCGGCGACCCCGTGCCGGCACAAGATCATCGATCGGCGTGTGCTGAACATGCAACTTGCGCCCTTCGTCGATCGCGAACCGACCTCGGGGGCCACGCACAGCGGCGTTGATCGCTGCTCGTAGAAATCCGCGGTCTTTCCGGAGATCTCGGCCGGAGCATTTACGTGTCAATCCGAGCTGTTCTCAATACTGTGTTGATTGGAGTGAACGATGACAAAAAGAATCGTAGTAGGTGTCGACGGTTCAGTCGGGTCGAAGGCTGCCTTGGAGTACGCATTCGACGAGGCCTCGCGACGCGATGCCTCGGTCTACGTGATCACCGTCTTTCAGTCGGCCGGAATGTTCGGCGCACATTACGGAATGCCCATCTCGATCTCCGAAGAGGACACCGCGGGGCAAATTCGGTGTCAGATCCAGGCGTTGATCGACGAGCTGCTGGTGGGCCGGCAAACAAAGCCCGAGGTGCGGTTGTCCGTCCGCACCGGATGGTCACCGGCACAGATTCTGGCCCGTGAGGCCGAAGCGGCGGAACTGCTGGTGGTCGGACATCGCGGGCTCGGTGGTTTCAGTAGCGCGCTTCTCGGCTCGGTGAGCCTTCAATGCGTGCTGCACGCGTCGTGCCCGGTTGTTGTGGTCCGGCTACCCCGGGCTCGTGCCCTTGAGGCCGAGAAGGACCGTCTTCCCGCGACGGAGGCCGTGCCGGGGTACGCCGCGTCGGGCTGACTCAGGACCGTGGGAATGGCGCGCGAGGTCGCGCTACGCCCACAAGCCGGGGACCATGCGCGCCTGGACAGGGGCTGGTCCCCGCACGGACGTTCGCGGTGGGCCGATCGGTCATCGCTGAGAGGCCTAACGCCTCTGGGGAGTCGGGGGCCCGAGCGACAGATTCGAAGCGCGGACCGGGGTCATGAGACGCCGGCGCGACCCGAGAGTGGTGATCAAAATGATGTGGGGCTACGGCAGCGGGTGGGGATGGCTCGGCATGGGTGTCGGGATGACCCTGTTCTGGGCGTTGGTCATCCTTGGTGTGATCTTCCTGGCGCGCTACCTCGGTGGCGCTCGTGACCGGCGCGATTTCGGGATCAACGGTGGACGGAGCGACGCCGAGCGGATCTTGGCGAACCGGTTCGCCCGGGGTGAGATCGATGAGGAGGAGTACCGGAAGCGGCGTGAGCTGATCCGGGGCGGCGGGAGGTGACCGCGGTGACCCGTCGACGACAGATTCTGCTGTTCGCGGCGCCCGGCGTCCGCGCGCCAGCTGGCAGGCTCGGGCCGCGCGGAGATGCGCGCACTGGGGGAGTCGATCGTGACGACGCAGAGCGCTGAGATCGGCAAGATGAACGCATGGCTTGCCCAGTGGTACCCGGGGCGGCCCACCACGGTCGACTACCGGCCCATGATGCGCGATCTGTCCGGGCTGACGGGCGATGCGCTCGACGAGACATTCCTGCGCGACATGATCCCGCACCACATGGCCGCGGTGATGATGTCGCAGCGGATGCTCGTCCAGGGCCGCGCCGAGCATCGGGAGGTCGCGGACTTCGCCCGCACGGTGCGCGACACGCAACATGGCGAGATCTTTCAGATGAACGGCTACCTGGCCGACTGGTTCGGCGGAGACTGGCCGATGCCCTACGGAGCGCACCCGGCAGGCGGAGGGGCGCCGTGCACCGGCGGCGCCCCTTGGGGACCGGGCGGAATGATGGGGCGATAGCGGCGAAACGCTCCAGGCGGGCATAAGCGGCGACCCGCAGCTGGGCCGGGCCGGGTCCACCGGCTCGGCCCCGCGTCATTGTCGTCAGAGATGTGTCAATTCGGGGCGGTGCCGGATGACTGGCCTCGCTCGGCTCGTGCGCAGGTGCGCAGGATGACTCTGGCCGCCATTTCCGGATCGTCGCTCATCGCCATGTGGCCACAGCCGGGGAGCCGGGCGAACTCCGCGCCTTGCAGCCGATGTTGGGCGTTGACCATTTGGCGTGGGGAGAGCAGTTTGTCCCGTTCTCCCCACGCCACGGTGAGTGGCACGAGTGGTTTGGGGTCGCTCTTCCACTGGAACTGGCGGGCGCTGGCCATGGCTTCGTCGAACGCCGGCGCGTCGCGCATGGCGGTGAGGTTGGCGAGCGCTTCCGCGGGTTCCATGCGCTTGGGATGTGCGCAGAGCCGGGAGATGAGCAGGTTGCGAACCAGGGGGATCTCAGCCAGTGGTGGGTCGGTGGCCAAGGAAGCCCGGGCCGCCATCCGGAACAGCCGTAGCTGGGTGATCACCCACCAGCGCTGCCTGGGTGTCCAGAACCCGGTCGGCGCGATTGCGGTCGCGGAGGACACGATCCCCGTGGTGGCCGCGCCGATGGCGAGCATTCCGCCGAGTCCGCTGCCGGCGACGTGCGGCTGGCTGACCTCGAGGTGATCGAAGATCCGCTTGAGTGATCGGATGCCGAAGGCGCGGATGCCGTCCTCGGTGGTGGTTGGAGGGATGGGGGCACGTCCGAACCGGGGTAGATCGACCGCGATGACGTCGTGGCGTTCGGAGAGTTGGTCGATCACCGGCCGCCAGACTTGCCACCGCTGCCCAAGGTTGTGCAGCAGCACCAAGGGCGTACCGGTGCCCCGCCGACAGTAGTTGGACTCGACCGCACCCCGGCCCTGCGCACGCGCCCACCGGTGCGGCGTTCCTGGCCCGGGCTCGCTCACCGCCGTGCCACCGGGTTCACCGTGCGGACGATTGTCTCGAGCAGTTGGCGGATCTCGGTGAAGGGCATCAGCCCGGCGCCGGCGGCGACCATGGCCCCGGCGAACGCGAGCCGGATGGTGGTGCGGGCGTTCTCGGTGAGCTTGTCGCGGCAGACCTGTTCGAACTGCTGGTCGAAGTGTTGAGAGAACAGCTCGCGGACCCGTGCGGTGTCCGGGTCGTCGCCGAGGAACACGCAACGGAGTGTGGCCTGCATCTGTGGATCGGCGGCGATGACGGCGGCGTAGCCGTGTAGGAACTCGGGCAGCCGCTGCTCGATGGGCCGGCTGTCGCCCGTGTCGATCGGCGGCAGGTCCCGCAGGTGGCGCAAAAGCACCGAGGCCAGCAGGTGCTCCTTGGAGGAGAAGACCTTGTAGGCGGTCGCCGGGGAGATGCCGGCCCGGGCCGCCACCAGCCGCACGGTCAGTGCCGCCGGCCCGGAGGCCCGCAGCTCGGCCGCCGCCGCATCGAGCAGGCGCTCGGTGGTCGGTTCGCGGACGCCGAACCTGCGCGGGATTGGACTGGCCACACCCCTCAACGTAAGGGACCTTCCCGACCGCCCCACGAGCGGGGGGACACCCATGTGAACAGTCGAATAGACAACTGTCTACAGTTCGGCACCCACACCAGGTGTGAGCGACACGGCACACCGCGTGCCGATCGCGGACGGAAGGGGAGGCCCATGGCCACAATCGGTCGCCGCTCACTGCTCACCGGCGCGGTCGCGGCCGCCGGCCTGTCCGTGCTCGGCGCGCGGCTCGGCGCGAGCGTCCGGCGGGTGGCGCTGACCCGCGAGGAGCACCGGGTGGTGGTGATCGGGTCGGGTTTCGGCGGCGGGGTGACCGCCCTGCGGTTCGCCCAGGCCGGGGTGCCCGTGCTGGTGCTCGAGCGGGGCATCCGCTGGCCGACCGGCCCGAACGCGGACACCTTCCCGCGTCCCACCAGCTCACCGGACAAGCGGATCTTCTGGCTCAACTCGGTGGCCGAGCCGCTGGACGGTGTGCTCGACCCGGTGTCCGCGCTGCTGGGCCGGGCGGCCGGGCCACACGCCGGCCTGGTGCGGCTGCCGGAGCTTCCGGTCGGCCGCTACACCGGGCTGCTGGAGCGCGTGGCCGGCGACGGCATGGACATCATGTGCGCCGCCGGCGTCGGCGGGGGCTCGCTGATCTACCAGGGCATGACCCTGCAGCCCTCCGCCGAGGTCTTCCACGCCACCATGCCTGAGCAGCTGGACTACGCCCGGATGGACCGGGTGCACTACCCCCGGGTCGCGCGGATGCTGCGCATCGCCGTGGCACCGGATGAGCTGATCGCCAGCAAGACCTACGCCGCCGCGCGGGCGTTCGCCCGGCACACCACGGACGCCGGCTTCCGGGTGGAGAAGATCCCCATGCCGATCGACTGGAGCTTCGCGCTGCGCGAGCTCAAGGGCGAGATGAAGCCCTCCTACACCAACGGCGACTGCGCCCTCGGGGTGAACAACGGCGGCAAGCACTCGGTGGACGTCACCTACCTCGCCCAGGCCGAAGCCACCGGCCGCGTGCGCGTGGCCACCCTGCACAACGTCACCGACGTGGTCCGGGCCCGCGACGGCCGCTGGGAGATACACGTCGACCGGATCGCCACCGACGGCACGGTGCTGGAGCAGAAGATCATCACCGCCAAGGCGCTGGTCATGGCGGCCGGCACCGCGAACACCTGCCGCCTGCTCATCCGCGCCGCCACGCTCGGCACCATTCCCGACCTGCCCGACGGGCTCGGCGAGAACTGGGGAACCAACGGCGACCGGATCTGCACCTGGACCAACGCCGTCGACGACTTCGGCACCCCGCAGGGCGGGCCGGTGGTCTACGGCAGCAAGGACTGGGCGGACCCCGCCACCGCGAACACCATCATCCAGGCCTCCCTGCCCCCGCTGCCCAACCTGCGCACCACCATGATCGTCGGCTACGGGGTCAGCAGCGGCCGGGGCCGCTTCGCCTGGGACCCGGTACGCGGCGAAGCCGTGCTGCACTGGCCCCGGGACGCCGACGGCACGCTGACCCGCCGGATCGGCGAACGCATGCGGCACATCACCGGCCCGGGATCGGTCGTCCTGGACACCACCACCGTGGCCCCCACCACCTGGCATCCGTTGGGAGGGGCATCCATGGGCCGGGTGTGCGACCTGGCCGGCCGGGTCCAGGGGCAACGAGGCCTCTACGTCCTCGACGGCGCCCTACTGCCCGGCACGGCCGCCGCATGCAACCCGTCCATGACCATCGCCGCCGTCGCCGAACGAGCCACCGACGAGCTCACCGAACACGACGTCGACCACGTCTTCTGAAACGGTCCACGCCCGACGACACGCCGCGGATCGTGGGGCTGGTCGATCCGGCTGACCTGGGCTGTGGCTGTCACGGCCCGCGTCAACAGTCGTGCTGGGGCCGTTGGGTTGTTAGTCGCGGTCTGCGATGGCGGCTCCGACTTTGTCACGTTGCTCTTCGTGTGCGAGCGCGATGAGGGTGTTCTCGAGGTGGGGCGGCAGGTCTTTGATGTCGAGGTCGATGCCGGTGCGGTGTGAGTGTTCGATGAAGGTCAGGAGGGCTTTTGCTCCGGACAGGTCCATGTAGCTGACCTTGTGCAGGCTCAGGGACAGTTTCGAACCGAGGTTGCTCAGTGTGTGGAACACGCGGTCGACGGACAGGAACGACAGGGGTCCTTCGATGCGGTAGGTGTCCGTGTCGTGCTGGACGATGACGGCCCGGTACTGGCGGGAGTTGATCGCGTGGATGAGCAGCGACAGGGCGACACCGATGACGACGGCCACGGTCAGGTCGACGAGCACGGTGACGAGCATGGTCGTGAACATCACCGCGACGTCGCCTTTCGGTGAGGTGTGTGCTTTGCGCAGGCCGTCCCAGTCGAACATGCCGATCGCGGTGACGATCAGGATTCCCGACAGCACGGGCAGGGGGATGTACTGCACGATGTTGCCCAACCCGGTCACGAGGGCGAGGAGGATGACGCTGTGCGTGGCGGCCGACAGCGCGGTGCGGCCACCGCTCTTGACGTTGACCACGGAACGGACGGTTGCCCCGGCGCTGGCCAGACCGCCGAAGAGGCCGCTGGCGATGTTGCCGAGCCCCTGGCCGACCAGTTCCTTGTTGCTGCGGTGTCGGGTGCCGGTGATGTTGTCCATGACGACCGAGGTCAGCAGCGAGTCGATCGAGCCGAGCAGCGCGATGCTCAGCGCGGGCAGCACAAGGGAGAGAATCAGCGAACCGCTGAGCTCGGGAATGGTGATCGTCGGAACTGACTCGGGGATGTGGCCGATGTAGTCGATGGCCGAGTTGAGCAGGACCGGTCCGATGCGTAGGTCGTGCAGCAGCGAGTCGGTGAGCTGCAGCGCCGCGGTAATGGCCACGAGCGCGACCAGGCTGGACGGAATTGATTTGAGCACGCGGGCGGACACGAGCATGAACACGATCGTGATGGCCACGACCAGGAAGCTGTTCCGCACCTGGTCTATCTCGCCGAGGATGATGATCAGAGCGATTCCGCCCATGAACCCGGAGATCACCGGGTGGGGTATGTAGCGGATGAGTGCTCCGACTCGGCACAGCCCGAACAGGATCTGGAACAGGCCGGCCATGATGAACGCGACGAATCCGGCTTCGAGTCCGTGCGCGGCGATCACTCCGGTGGCCACGACGGTGATGGGGCCGGTGGGGCCGGTCACTTGGGCTGGTGTGCCGCCGAAGATCGCGGCGAACAGCCCGGCGAAGATCGCTCCGTACAGTCCGATGAGGGCGCCGTCGGAGGTGCCGGTCGCGGTGATGCCGAAGGCGATCGCCAACGGCAGGGCCACGATCGCCACGGTCAGGCCGGAGAGAACTTCGTTGGACATGCGTCGGAGCATGGGTCGGCGCCTCGTTTCACGGTGTTGCCTCGGCCCACCGTGAGCCGAGCTGCCGACCAGACTTCCCGGCGCTCCTACCCGTCAAGATCCCGTAAAGATTGCACCGGGGCAAGGTCGAGAACTCCGACGAGCGCAGCGGAGCCTCCCCACCACGGTGTTCTCGGCACGACTGTGCCTGACCTCACCCGAGGGCGCCGCCGCGCTGGAGAGGCGAAGGATGCCGCCAGGGCTACTGGATTTGTACGGTTCCGGCGGCGCCGTCGATGGTGATCTGTTGTCCCGTGGTGATGAGGTGGGTGGCGTCGCGGAGGCAGATGACGGCGGGGATGCCGTATTCGCGGGCGACGGTGGGGCCGTGCGCGGCGGGTGAGCCGGTTTCGGTGACCAGACCGGCGGCGGTCATGAACAGTGGTGTCCAGCCGGGGTCGGTGGTGGGGGCGACGAGGATCTCGCCGGGTTCGAGGTGGGCGTTGGTGGGGTCGCGGATGACTCGTGCTTTGCCGGTGGCGGTGCCGGCCGACGCGGCCATGCCGACCAGCACACCGTCGGCCGCGGGTGGGGTGGGGGCGAGGGTTTCCAGGTCGGTGCCGTCGGACAGTAGCGCGCCGGGTATGCGGGTTCGGCGTAGTTCGCGCTGGTAGCTGGCGCGACGTTGGGCGGTGAGGGCGCGTTGGTCGGTGCGGTGGTGCACGGCGGAGTGGGTTTCGGCCAGGTCGAGGAACATGATGTCCTCGGCGCGTTCGAGCAGGCCCGCTTCGGCGAGGTCGGCGCCGATCAGCAGCAGCTGGCGGCGGGTTTCGCGCAGCGGGGCGAGCCAGGCGAACTTCCCGATTTCGCGCAGGCCGCCGAGGGTGCGGGCGCGGCGCATCAGCACGCCGGCGAGCCGGCCGCGCAGCGGTCGGGTGGGCCGGGCGCGGTGGGCGAGTTGGGCGATGGTGGTTTCGGCGGTGGCGGCGGCGCGGGCGAAGCGCTGTTCCGGGCTTTGCTGGGGGTCGTCGAGCCGCAGGTAGTTGGCGAGGGTGGCGAACAGCGGGGTGGGGTCTTCCTCCCAGCGGGGGAGGCCGACGTCGATCTCGCCGGCGGCGCGTCGGCCGTAGGTGCGCAGGAACTCGCCCAGCCCGATGTCGGGCAGCGTGTTGTCCCGGTAGCGGGCGGCGAGTTGCTCGGGCGATGTGCCGGTCAGTAGATCGCGGTGGTCTCGCGCGCCGTCGGCCAGCCGCCACAGAGCGAGATCCATCTCGGTGGTGATGTTGTGGGGCATGCCGCCGAGGGTGAGATCCAGCTCGCCCGGTGAGGCGACCCCGTTCAGCAGGGCGGAGGGTGCGCCGGACAGCAGGAGCGAGGTCATCAGCGGCCAGGTCAACGTCATCATCTCTCGGCCCATGATCGGCTGTTGGGCGTCGTGGATGACGTAGTGGAGCCGTTCGGCGGCGGTGGCCAAGCCGCCGGGACCGGTGGATCGGGCGGCGATGTCGTGCATGGCCTGGATCGCGCGGGCACGGGCGCGGGCGGGGCGGACCACGCTGCGGGTGATGCCTACCAGGGCGCCGGGCGTGAGCCGAAGCGTCATCTTGATCGCGGTGGCCGGCCGGAACGGCAGTCCGCGCCGGGGGGCGAACCGGGGGTCATCCAGGAGGTGCTCGATGACCTGGCGGACCCGGGGGCCGTAGATCTCCATCGCCTGGGGTAGGCGGGCGCGGGTCCAGCGGCTGCGCAGCAGGTCGGTCAGATCGGCGTAGGCGCGGCCACCGATCGGGACGATCCGGGTGATGCCGTGCAACGGATCGACCGGTACTCCCATCGCGGTCATCCACATCGCGGCGGCCAGCTTCAGCACGCTGAGCCCCATCGGGGTGAACGGGCGCAGCATGCCTTGGATGTGGCCGAACTCCAGGTAGACGTGCGGCTCCCCGTCGGCCGTCTCGGGAGGCTGGGGGAACAGCGTGGTGATGGGGCGAGACTGCAGCAGCCAGAGCACGCCCTCGGCGTCGAAGGCCCACTCGATGTCCTGCGGCGCGCCGAACCGGGCCTGCAGGCACTGGCCCACCGCGCCCAGTTCGTCGAGCTGTGCCTTGCCCAGGCAGCCGCGCTCGGCCCGGTCGCGCTCGGCCCGGTCGCGCTCGGCCGGCCACAGGTAGTGGTCGGGGACGACGCTGCCCTCGACGATCGCGGTGCCCAGGCCCGGGGCGGCATCGATGACCATCCGCGAGCGGCTGCCGGTGACGGGGTCGGCGGTGAACAACACCCCCGCGACCCGGGGGTCGACCATCCGCTGCACGACCACCGCCATGGCGACGCGGTCCTGGTCGATGTTGTTCGCCTCCCGATAGGCGACCGCGCGCGCGGAGTGCAGCGAGGCCCAACAGCCGCGTACCGCCTCGACGAGCGCCGCCTCACCCTCGACGTTGAGGAAGGTGTCCTGCTGCCCGGCGAAGCTGGCCTCCGGCAGGTCTTCCGCGGTCGCGCTGGACCGCACCGCGACCCGGGCGCCGGTATCGGCTCCGTGGCCGGTGGTGAGCGCGCGGTACGCGGCGCGGAGTTCTTCGTCGGGAACGTGGCCGTCCAGGTAGGCCCGGGTGGTCAGGCAGAAACCGTCCGGCACCCGTTCACCCGCTTTGATCATCTCGCCGAGCGCGGCGGCCTTCCCGCCGACCAGCTCGAGCATGCCCGGGTCGATGTCAGCCAGATCGATCACGTTCGTCACGGATCCTCCTCGCCGCCTTGGCATACAGCTCCATGCCCTGCATGGTGATCTCCCGCTCGTCGGGAGTGAGGTGGTTGAACAGCTCCAGCTGCGCCTCGATCCGCACCAGCCGCAGGCGGCGCAGCAGTTCCGTTCCGGCCGGGGCGATCCGGATCCGGCGCGCCCGCCGATCCGCGGGGTCCTCGTAGCGGTCGGCCAGACCACGCCGGACCAGGCCGTCCACGATGCGGCTGGTCCGCGAGACCGAGCGGTTCAGGATCTCGGCGAGCTGTTTGACCGTGGGCTCCTCGCCGCGCTCCAGTACCTGCAGCAGCACGCTGTCGAGCAGGCGCAGGTCATCGCTCTCCCGCATCCGCACCAGCGACGGCAGCAGGTCCCGCTGCATCGACGCCAGCAGCTCCAGCAGACGCTCCCGCTCATCCACGGTGTGCCGCTCCGCACTAGTTGCTATCTAGCAATAATTGCTAGAACAACACTACTCGGCCGGCGCGGCGAAGCAACCCCCGGCGGTCCACGGGTGCCTCGACGAGGCCGTGAGCGCCGTGGAACGACCGGATCAGTCGGCGGTCACCAGCGGATCTACAGTGGGGCCGCGCTGGCGGCCGGCGGAACGGGTAATCGAGTGAGAGGCGGCATGCATGCTTCTGGTCCTGGCGTTCGGTGCGGTGCTGCTGGTCAGCGTGTCGCTCTCCGGGCTGGCCGCGCGCACGGTGTTGTCCACGGCGCTGTTGTTCCTGCTGGCCGGCGCGTTGCTCGGTCAGGGTGGCCTGGGTGTGGTGGCGGTGCATCCCGGGGACCCGCTGGTCACAGCGCTGGCCGACATCGCGCTGTTCACCGTGCTGTTCACCGACGGCCAGCGGGCCAATCTGGCGGCGTTGCGGGAGAACTGGCGCCTGTCGGGTCGGGCGCTGGGCCTGGCCATGCCGTTGACGATGGTCGGTATCGCGGTGCCGGCGCATTTCCTGGTGGGGCTGGACTGGTCCACCGCCCTGTTGATCGGCGCAATCCTGTCGCCCACCGACCCGGTGTTCGCGGCCGCGATCGTCGGGCGCGTCGACGTGCCGCTGCGACTGCGGCGGCTGTTGAACGTCGAGTCCGGGCTCAACGACGGCCTGGCGCTGCCCTTTGTGCTGATCTTCCTGGCCACCGCGAGCCACGCCGAGGCCGACCTCGGCACGGTGGGCCTCGAGCTGGCGCTGGGCCTGGCGCTGGGTGTGGTGGTGCCCGCGCTGATCGCGCTGGCCTGGCGATCACGGATCCTGACCGCCGAGCCGCGCCTGCAGCCGCTGGGGCCACTGGCGATCGCGGTGCTGCTGTATGCCGGATGTCACCTTACCCACGCCAACCCCTACCTGGCCGCGTTCGCCGCCGGCGCGACCCTGGCCACCCTCGACCAGGTTTCCGCCGAACACTTCGAGCCGCTGGGTGACCTGCTGTCGGAGATCACGAAGTTCGCCGCGCTGCTGGTGTTCGGCGCCTTGATCACCCCGGAACGGCTGTCCCACATCAGCGTCGGCGGCTGGGTGCTCGCGGTCGCGGCGATCATCCTGGTCCGCCCCGCCGCGATGTTGCTGTCGCTGCTGCGCACCCCGCTGTCGCGCGGTGAGCGACTCACGGCGGCCTGGTTCGGTCCGAAGGGCTTCGCCTCGGTGGTGTACGGCCTGCTCGCGCTGCAGGCCGGCATCGCCGAGAGTGAGCAGGTGTTCGATCTGGTCGCGGTCACCATCGCGCTGTCGATCGTGTTGCACTCCTCGACCGATGTGCCGGTGGCGAAGGCGTTGCGGGTGCGGCCGCCGGACAACCTGCCCAGTGGGCGGGCGGAGGTGTAGCCCCGCGCGGCGTTCTGCGAAGCTGTGGCCCGTGGGCGCCGCCGATACCTCGCCAGCGAGACGTGGCCGAGAGCCCGGGGTTCTTACCCGGCTGCGTCGGGCCGGGTTCGGGCGTAAGCGCCCCGCCTTGCTGGTGGTGCTCGGTTTCCTGGTGCTTGTGCTTGTGGGCACGGTGTTGCTGTCCATGCCGTTCGCCGTCGAGGACGGGCAGGCACCGGGGCTGATGACCGCGGTGTTCACCGCGACGTCGGCGGTGTGCGTGACCGGCCTGGTTGTGGTGGACACGGCCACGTACTGGTCCACCGCCGGCGAGCTGATCATCTTGGGTCTGATCCAGGCCGGTGGGCTGGGCATCATGACGCTGGCCTCGCTGCTGGGGCTGCTGGTGTTCCGACGTTTCGGGCTGCGGATGCGGTTGACCGCGCAGACCGAGACCAAGAGCATCGGGTTGGGTGAGGTTCGGCGGCTGGTCGGCCGGGTGATCCTGGTGTCGCTGATCTTCGAGCTGGTGCTGTGGGTGATGCTCGCCCTGCGGCTGTATGTCGGTTATGACCGCCGGGTCGGGGCGGCGGCGTACGAGGGGTTGTTTCATTCCGTCTCGGCATTCAACAACGCCGGGTTCGCGCTCTACAGCGACAGCTTGATGGGGTTCGTGACGGACCCGTGGATCTGCCTGCCGATCGCCGTCGCGGTCATCGTGGGTGGGATCGGGTTTCCGGTGGTGCTGGAGCTGTGGCGCCGTTTCCGGACGCCGCGCGCCTGGTCGCTGCACACGAAGATCACCGTGCTGGCCACGGCGGTGCTGCTCGCCGTCGGCACTGTGTTGATCACAGCCCTGGAATGGGACAACCCGAAGACCATGGGCGCGGCGGGCTGGTCGGACAAGCTGTTGGCCGGGTTCTTCGCGAGTGCCTCGGCGCGCACCGCGGGCTTCAACAGCCTCGACGTGGCCGGTATGGAGCCGGCCACCCTGCTGGTCCACGACATGCTGATGTTCATCGGCGGTGGGAGTGCCGGAACGGCGGGCGGGATCAAGGTGGCCACCTTCGCGCTGCTCGCGTTCGTCATCCTCGCCGAAGCGCGGGGGGAACCCACCGTGCACGTGTTGGGCCGGAAGCTGTCTGACGGTGTGCAGCGCCAGGCGCTGACGATCGTGTTGCTGGGCATCGGCCTGGTCATGAGCGCCACCGTCGCCCTGCTGGCCGTCACCTCGCTGGACCTGGACCAGGTGCTGTTCGAGGTAGTCTCCGCGTTCGCCACGGTCGGACTGTCCACCGGCATTACCGACGACCTGCCCGTTTTCGGCCAGCTCGTGCTGATCGTGCTGATGTTCGTCGGCAGACTGGGACCGATCACCCTGGCCACCGCGATGGCGCTGCGCGAGCGGGTGCGCCGCTACGAACTACCGGAGGAGCGGACGATCGTTGGCTGACAAGAACATGGACGACCAGATCGTCGTCATCGGTCTCGGCCGCTTCGGCACGTCGTTGGCCGTGGAGCTGGTCACCCGCGGCTGCGAGGTACTCGGCATCGACTCGGACCCGAAGATCGTGCAGCGCTTCGCCGATGACCTCACCCACGCGGCGGTGGCCGACACCACCGACCTGGAAACCCTGCGGCAACTGGGCGTGCACCAGTTCACCCGCGCGGTGGTGGCGATCGGCACCGACCTGGAAGCCAGCATCCTGACCACCTCACTGCTGTCTGACCTGCACATCCCGCACATCTGGGCCAAAGCGACCAGCCGGGAACACGGCCGGATCCTCGAACGGGTCGGCGCGCACCACGTGGTGCTGCCCGAGCACGAGATGGGCGAACGCGTCGCGCACCTGGTCACCGGCCGCATGCTCGACTACATCGAGCTCGAAGACGACTTCGCCCTCGCCAAAATCCCGACACCGAAGGAAGCGGTGGACATCCCCCTCGGGCAAAGCCAGCTTCGCTCCAAGTACGGGGTGACCGTTGTGGCGATCAAACGCCCTGGCGAACAGTTCACCTATGCCACCGCCGACACCGTCGCCAGCCGCCACGACCTGCTGGTCATCGCCGGCGCCCGGGACAAGGTGGAACGCTTCGCCGAGCTGTCGTGACCACCGGACCGGGCAGCCCGGTCAACGCACGGTGGGATACCGCTTCAGCGTGATCGAGTTCAGTGCGCGCGCCGGGCCGCCCTGCAACTCGCCGAGCCGGCGCTGCACGGCGGCGGGCAGCCGGGGCAGGACGCGCATCATGTTGGCGGCCAGCCACACCTGGCGGGCGGTGTTCGGGATCAGGGTCCGCATCGAGGCCGGGCCGATGGCGCGGCTGTGGCGGATGAACTCGTTCATCTCCCGCTGGTAGCCGGCATATCCGGCGGCATGGTCGTCCCGGGCGGCCGCGAGCTCACCGGCGAGCACGTAGGCCCCGACGAGGGCGACGGTGGTTCCGCCGCCGACAGCGGGGCCGGGGCTGTAGCCGGCGTCCCCGACCAGGCACACGCGGCCCTTCGACAGCTGCCGCATCCGGATCTGGCTGATCGAGTCGAGGTAGAAGTCGGGTGAGTGGTCCATCTGCTCGAGCAGCCGGGGGATCTCCCAGCCCTCGCCGTCGAACACGTGGCGGAGCAGCTCCCGCTGCTGTGTCGCGTCGCGGTGGTCGTAGGCGAACTCGGTGGCGCGGCGGAAGAAGAACCCGGCCCTGGCCTGCCCGGTCTGCCACACCGTGTGGAGCGCCGCCATCTTGCCCGGTGTGGTGTAGATCCGCATCCGGTCGGTCGGCCCGCTGTAGGTGGGCAAGGTGAATACCGAGAAGTAGCCGCCCAGGTAATGCCGGAAGGCCGATTCGTCGCCGAAGGCGAGGCGCCGCACGTTCGAGTGCAGCCCGTCGGCGCCGATGACGAGGTCGAAACGCTCTGGGGGTGCGTGCTCGAAGGTCACCTCGATGTCCTCGTCATGGTCGTCGATCGCGGTGATCGAGTCACCGAACAGGTAGCGCGCCCGGTCCTGGGTGGCCTCGTGCAGGATCGCGGCCAACTCGCCGCGCATGATCTCCACGTGGCGGTCGGAGATCCCGGCGGCCAGCTCGGCGAAGTCGACCTCGATGGGCGGTTTGCCGGGGCGTTCGAACGCCAACAGGTCCGTGCGGGTGCGTGCCGCGAGCACCTGGGGGAGCACCCCCATCCACTCGGTGACCTCCACGGCCGGGCCGAACAGGTCCACCGCATGCCCACCCAGGCCCCGCCGTAGCTGGGGGGTCTGTTCCACCACGGTGACCTCGTAGCCGTAGCGACACAGCCAGTAGGCCAGCGCCGGCCCGGCCACGCTCGCGCCGCAGACCAGGACGGTGCCCGGTCGCGACATCACGGCCTGGCGTCGTCAGGTCGTTCCGGCAGGTGCTCACCGGGCGGATGCTGGGAGGGCGTGGTCATGAGCGCGGCACCGATCTGGTTGGCCAGCGCCACCGCCACACGCAGCTGCTCCCGGGAGGGGTGCACGACGTTGCTGGTGGAGGTGAGCAGGAACCGGCCGTGCACGACGCCACCGCTTTGCGCCAGGACCGCGATCTCCGTGTCGGTGGGCAGGCCCAGGCGCCGCACGTCGATCGGGCGCGCATTGTAGGTGACGCCGCCGTCCTCCTCGATGGTCGCGAGCACCAAACCGTTGCCGGAGTCGAACCGACAGCGGTCGATACCTAGCACCTCGACGATCTGCGCACACACGTTGCCGATGAGCGAGTCGGTGGACGAACGGCCCGCGCTCACCGCCGAAGCGGTGCGCAGCACACCATCCAGGTAACCCTGCTCGCGGCTGGCCCGGGCCTGCTGGCGGCGCCCCCACAGCGCGATCTCCGCGACAGCCGCGCCCACGCCCATGAGCAGAACCGCCGTCTCGATGTCCGCCGGATCGGTGATGGTGAACCGGTTGTAGGGCTCGGTGAGGAAGAAATCGAACCAGACAGCGGCCGACAATGCCGCGACGAGCCCAGCCGCGCGGATGCCGGTCGACGCCGCCGCCACGACCAGCAGCACCAACCCGAGCGCGGCATTGGTATTCGCCACACTGTCGCGGAACGCGCTGAGTACCGCGCACCCGGCCAGCGGCAGCAACCCGGCGACCACGACCACGTGCGCGCGGTGTGTGCCCAGCACGGACTCGATCCGCATCCATCCGCCCCGACCCCTGCTCACCGCACACCACCGAGGTCACGCGGCGCGGCGACGAGATCCACGAGGCGGTGTCGCCTCGCCCTGACGGTGCCCGGAACCAACCTTCGGGCCACGCTCCCGGAACGGGTGGCTATGCCGCTGTCTGTCACCAGAACTCATCTCGATCTCATCATCGCCGGGGGCCGCTGTGGACGGTCGGCGGTTGTTCGACGAGCAGAGCACTGCCCTGAGCCTTCGGTCGTCCGCGGGCGTGGCTCCCTGCCGTTCCCATGGTCACAGCCCCGGCGCTGACCCGACAAGCGGATCGTCCCGGCGAGCCGCGTTAAGGGCGTCAGGATCTCGTTAAGAGCCCGACGGGTCCTCGACCACACCCGAAATCTGGCATAAAGTTTCAGAACATTCTGAAAGTTCCGGTTCGAGGGAGTGCGCTTGCGTGGACGTGTCTGAGCGCGGGCCGTTGCACGAGTACGCCGACGAGGTGGGCTTGTTCTTCGAGAGCACCGGCCTGCCCCGCGTGCCGGGACGCATCCTGGGTTGGTTGTTGGTGTGCGAGCCCGCGCATCAGTCGGCCGAGGAGCTGATGGAAGCGCTTCAGGTCAGCCGGGGCGCGGTGAGCATGGCGATGCGGATGTTGCGCACCGCCGGTGCGGTCGAGCGCCACCACGTGCCGGGTCAGCGGCGGGTGTTCTACCGGATTCAGCCGGGTTTCTGGCTGCGCGAGGCCGAGGACAAGGCGCGGCTGGCGGGCCAGTGGCGCAAGCTCACCGAGCGCGGCCTCGATCTGGTGGCCGGTAAGCCGGCGTCCTCGAGCGCGCGGCTGCGCGAGGCCCACGACATGTATGCGTTTCTCGAGCGCGAGTACGCCCGGATCAAGGATCTGTGGCTGCACGAGCGCGAGACCCGACAACAGCGGGAGGGGCAGCCGTGACGAGCCGCTCGTCGAACCGGGACGCGAAAGAAATCGTGGGAACGGGGTGGGAGCACAGGTGAGAGCCGATGTGGTGGTGGATGTCGCGGGCCTTACCTTCCGCTATCCCAGGGCCGCGCACCCGGCGGTGCGCGGGATGACCTTCACGGTGTCGCGGGGCGAGATCTTCGGTTTCCTCGGGCCCAGCGGCGCGGGAAAGTCCACCACGCAGAAGATCCTCACCGGGCAGCTGGCCGGCTACGGTGGCTCGGCGGCGGTGTGGGGGCGCGAGCCCGGCGCGTGGGGACCGGAGTACTACCAGCGCATCGGGGTGTCCTTCGAGCTGCCCAACCACTACCTGAAGCTGACCGCGCTGGAGAACCTGCGGTTTTTCGCGTCGCTGTACGCGGGCGAGACCGAGGACCCGATGAAGCTGTTGGAGCGGGTCGACCTCGCCGAACACGCGCACACCCGGGTGGGCAAGTTCTCCAAAGGGATGGCGATGCGGCTGGTGTTCGTGCGCGCCTTGCTGCACCGGCCCGAGTTGCTGTTTCTCGACGAGCCGACCTCCGGGATGGACCCGGTGAACGCGCGCCGGGTCAAAGACATGATCCGCGAGCTGCGCGACGAAGGGCGGACTGTCCTGCTCACCACCCACGACATGGCCACCGCCGACGAGCTGTGTGACCGGGTGGCGTTCGTGGTGGACGGCGGGATCGCCGCGTTGGACTCCCCGGTGGAACACAAGATCAGCCGCAGTCGGCGCAGCGTGCGGGTCACCTACCGCGCGGACGGCGAGCTGCGCACCGCCGAGTTCGGCCTCGACGCCCTGGCCGGCGACGAGGGCTTCCGCGCGCTGGCGGCCCGCCACCACCTCGAGGCCCTGCACAGCCAGGAAGCCAGCCTCGAGGACGTGTTCATCGACGTCACCGGGCGGTCACTGCGATGAGCGCCGCGGCCAAGCCCGCCGGCCCGGCTGTGTCGACCTCGACGTTAGGGATCATGAGGGCCGGGTTGCTGCTGGATCTGCGCCTGCAACGCCGGCACGGCTTCTACTACGCGGCCGCGTTCACCGCCGCGCTGTGGGTGGTGGTGTTGTACCTGCTGCCGGACCCACTGATCGCCCCCGGCATGCCGTATGTGATCTTCGGTGACCTGGGCATCGTCGGGTTCTTCTTCATCGTCGGCGCGATGTTCCTGGAACAGGGCGAGCGGACGCTGTTCGCGCTGTTGCCCACGCCGATGCGGTTCGGAACCTATCTGGCCGCGAAGCTGACCAGCCTGACCGGGCTGGCGCTCGCGGCCAGCCTGATGGTCACCCTCGCCCGCTACGGGCTCGGGTTCGAACCGGTGAGCTTCGCCCTGGGCGTCGTCTACACCTCGGTACTGATGATGTTGATCAGTTTCTGCACCGCCGCGCTGTATCCGTCCATCTCGGAATGGTTGATGCCGTCCCTGATCCCGCTGGTGATCGTGAACCTGCCACTGCTGGACTACTCCGGGCTGTGGCCGGGCCTGTGGCTGTATGTGATCCCGACCGAAGCCCCGCTGCTGCTCCTCGGCGCCTCGTTCCACCAACTGGAGCTGGCCGGCTGGCGGCTGGCCTACGCGCTCGGCTATCCCATCCTGTGCAGCGCGCTGCTCGCGGCACTGGCCCGGCGGATGTTCTACCGGTACATCGTGGCGCGGGAAGGCTCCTCATGACCACCAGCCATCCCCGGACCGCGGCGACCGCGGGATACGGTGCGGTGTTGCGGGCGTTCGCCCGCAACGACACCCGCAACATCCGGCGCGACTCGATGCTGATCGGTGTGTTGTTCGGCCCGTTCGCCTACGCGTTCGCGCTCTGGTTCGTGCCCCCACTGACCCGGTTCGCGGCCACCGAGTGGCGGTTCGACCTCACGCCCTATCACCCACTGATCGTCAGCTCGTTCACCGTTCTCGGCCCCGCGGCGGTGCTGGGCAGCCTGTGTGGACTGCTGCTGCTGGATGAGAAAGACCAGCACACCTTGGCCGCGCTGCGGGTCACCCCGGCCCCGCCGGCCGCCTATCCGGCCTACCGGGCGGCGATGACCGTAGGCCTGGTGACCGCAACGACGGTGCTGGTGTTGGCGCTGTGCCGGCTGGTACCCGCCGCCGTGGTGGCTCGGGGTGCGGCCATCGGCCTGCTCGGCGGCCTGTTGGCGGTGGTCATCGCGCTGCTCATGGCCGGCCCGGCGAACAACAAGGTGGAAGGGCTCGCGCTGGGCAAAGCGGTGAGCATGCCGCTGATGTTCGCGCCGCTCGTGCCGTACTTCTTCCTCGACTCGCCGTGGCAGCTGGCGTTCGGTGTGCTGCCCTCCTACTGGCCCGCGCGCGCTCTGTGGGCGGCCATGGACGACGGAGTGTTCTGGCCCTACATCGCCGGCGGCCTGGTCTACAACCTCATCCTGGTGTCGCTGTTGGTGCGGCTGTTCGCCTACCGCTTCCGGTAACGCCCACATTGCCCGCGGGCGACGGCCGTGACTGCCCGGGTGCTCGGTCATCGCTGGTTGCGGCTGGGGATGCCGCTGGTGGCGGTAGCCAGCGGCGCCGGCCCCGTTCTATGGTGCGGACGGGTGCGCCGGGAAGTCTGGTCGGCAGTCGGCTTCGACGAGCGCGAAAGGTCGCCGGCCATGACCGCACCGTCTCCTCCGCGACCGGACGAACCGGTTCCGTTGTCTGGCCGGGAGCAACGGGTGTTCGCCGCGATCGAGAACGAGTTCCGCGCGTCCGAACTGGCTCGTGTCGAGGACCGGTGGACGTCGGTGCGGTTGTGGGTACCGGCGTGGCCGGGGTGGTTGTCGCTGTTGCTGGTGACGGGGCTGTTGGGGATGGTCGGGGGTTCGCTGCACACGCCGGTCGCCTCGATGATCCTGGCGGTGTTCGTGATCGCGATCGGGGTGCCGGCCGTGTTCTGCTGGTTCGTCGGCGGCCGGTAGGTCGCGAACGACGCCCGTGTTCAGGAGCGGGCGAACCGGGCGTTGTGCTGCTCGCGCGGCGGCCCGCACCAGCTGCCCGGTGATCAGGAACCCGGGGATCACGAAGAACACGTCCCGGCCGGGTGCGGACGCCTCCCACGGGTCGGGGGCGGGCATAGGGTGTGGGGGGTGAAAGCTCGTGACTTGGCTCAGCCGCTGCCCACGGTCACCGTCGACTCGGCGGCGTTGGAGGCGGCGCGGCTGATTGCCGAACGGCGCCTGCCCGGCATCGCGGTCCTGGACCACCAGCAACGTCCGGTGGCGTTGCTGCCCGCCTCGGACGTGCTGCGCGCGGTGGTCCCCGAACCGGTGCTGGATGATCCCTCGCTGGCCGGCGTGGTCGACGAGGCCAGCGCCGACCGGCTGTGTACCGAGGGTCTCGGGCGCAAACGAGTGGCGGATCTGATGCGGCCGGTCCACCAGCGGGTCGAGCTGGCCGCCGTGGAACCGCACGACACCGTGGTCGAATGCGCCGCGTTGATGGCCCGGCTGCACAGCCCCGCCGTGGTCGTCATCGACAACGGGGAACTCGTTGGCGTGGTCACCGCCGCGCACCTGCTCGAGGTCCTGCTCAACCGCCCGGGTTGACCCGGGGCTCGGGCCATCACCCTCACCGGCACCAGCTCAGCCGGCCAACGCGAAGTAGCGCAGCCACACGTAGCCACTGGCGATCACCAGCGTCACCGCGGTGATGACCAGCCCATAGCGGGTGCCCCCCTTCTGCTGATCATTGGCCTCACCTCCGCCTTGGATCTCGAGTCGGGGTCGACCAAGTCCCGCTGACCGGTAGATTTCGCGCGATCACTGTCCGCGGTCGCAGGATGGACCGCGTCGCGGGAGCGGCTGCGCCTCACGGCGACCCGTGTGACGACGGGTGCGCTTCTGGTCCTGGCCCGTCCATCATCCGTACGTTGCTCGTAGGGCGTCGTAGCGTTGTTTGAGCAGGTGATCTCGGTTCAGCGGGGAGTGTGCTTCGTCGGGTGCGAGCCGGTGACGGATGCCGACCGAGGTGAGCACCCCGAACATGCGGACCAGGTGGATGATGCGCAGGTCGTCTTCGTCGGTGGCGCCCAGCTGCTCGGCGCCCACCAGGGTCAGGGCGCGTTCCAGAGCGCGGACGTCACGGTGCAGTCCTGCTCGCTGGGCGGCGTGGACCAGGTCGTGACGGATGGCGGCCGGCCCCAGTCCGCACAGCCGGGCGAAGCCAAGCTCGTCGAGCGGGAACAGCCGGTCGTGCTCGCGCAGGTAGGCGAGCTCCAGTGCGCGGGCGTGGCCGTGGGTGCAGTACTGGCAGCCGTTGACCAGGGAGATGGCCACGCACAGCAGGTGCGTGCGGATCGGCCCGAACGTGGCCAGCGTGCGCTCGTAGCGCGGCATGTTGCCCAGGAACCAGCCCAACGCACGCCACGGGCCAAGTTGCCCCACGGCGGGCGCGATCAGACGCGGTGGGAATCCCCACAGCAGCGTGCACACACCTTCCAGCAGCCGCGTGACAGCTCGTGCCCGCACCTGGGCTGCCATCGAGATCTCCCGCTAGGTGGCCGAACGCTCACGCTGAGCAATCCTTGGCCATAACGTACTACCGACGGGGGACACCAGATCGACCGGTCCCATTGCCCACCGAGACCAGTGGCGTGGTGCACGGCCGGCCCCGCCCGGTGTGGGCGGGACCACGGTTTCGCCGGGCGCCGGGTGATCGTCGCCGTTACCGCTGCTCGGGTCGATGGCAGCGGCGGTCGGCATACCTCTAGAGTCTTCCGAGTGCGTGAGCAGCGTCACGACGTCACCGCCCATGTGGGCGATGAGCTGGCCATCATGTGCGGGTTGGTGTGCCGGTCGATGCAAGACGCCAGCCACGCGGTCATCCGGACAGACCTGACCCTCGCCGAGCGGGTCATCACCGCACACGCACAGATTGCGCAACGCGGCACCCAGTGCGCGCGAAGCACCTGCACCCCTCAGGCGCACCCGCCGGTGCTCGCCGACCGCCGGATCATGGCCACCGCGATGACCGCCGCGCACAAGATCGTGCGGATGGGTGAGCTGGCCTGCCAGGTCGCCGACATCGCCCGCGAGCGTCACCCCCAGCCGGCGCTACCCGCCGCGCTGCGCGAACCGCTCACTCGAATGAGCCAGCTCGCGATGCGGTCGGGTCGCCATCTCGAACAAACCCTCGCCGCCCCGGTCGGCACGTATCTGCCCGCGCTGCAACGGGTGAATGACGAACTCGACTGGCTCCAACAACACCTGCTCGACACCCTCAACCGCGCCACTCCGCACTATCCCGCGCAGACCGGGACGCAGATCACCACGCTGGCACGCTGCTACGAACGGTTCGCCGATCACACCGTCTGCATCAGCCGCTACCTCGACCACAGCACCGACGGAACCGAGGCCGCTGAGTCCTCCTGGCGATCAGACACCGGGATGCTCGGCATCCCGGTCCCAGAATCAGCGCGGAAACCGGCGCTGAGAGCTGCGGCCGCGCCCGCGTCGCACCTCGCCCCCTTTCTGGCGGAGCACCCGCTGACCAGGTTCCTTCGTGCCACCGGCTCCGCCGAAGGGGTCCTTGCCCGGCATCAACGCGGCGAGCACGGCCAGTGCCTGGGATGCAGCGGGACCCAGCACGTGGAATACCCCTGCACCCAGCACGTGCACGCCACCCTGGCATTACAGCCGCCACCCCCAAACCGACATGATCACCCCGAGCCGGACCCAACGGACCCGACACCTTTCGACGGCACCGCATCACCGGCACGGCGTCGGCACCTGCGGATCGCTCCTGTTCCGCCTGACGGTTCCTAACACGCAGGTCACCGAGTCGAGGGCGATACCAACGCCGCCAGATTGGACGCCGGTGCACTAAGCACCCGTGTCGTGTCCGCTGCCTGGCACGGACGCCCACCCGGGGATTCGCCGAACGGCCACCGACCAAGGAAACGACAAAACGATGAGAGAAATCACCCGACAGACCAGTGAGATAACCAGAAGATCCGCTGGTCGCCGCCAATGGAGGCGGTGGTCGCCGAAGCAACGCCGGCCCGCCCACGACGGTCCCCGGATGACGGTCGAGCTCGGGATCCTGACCGGCGCGATCACCGGGCCGGCCGTCTGGCCGGTCACCGCGAGCGCCCCATGCTTGGGCACCGGCGGGTGTCACGACACGCCGCGCGAGCGTGCCCAAAGACGCTTGAACACGGATACGGAAGATGTAGCGAGTGCGCAACAACCTGGTGTCCGAGGCCGGAGTTGCACATTATTCACCCGGGTCGAGCACGTGGGAGCGAGCTGAGTCCCGAGGCTCGCCACGTGAGCACCACAGATCGCATCGCGCCACGCGCCAGCTCTCGGAGGCAGACGGCCATCAGCACGACTCGCACGACCAGCAACGTGGTTTCACGTTTGGTCAGAGGTCTGACGCCGAGGCGAAGCTGCGCAGGTTCCAAGCTGCCATCGCGTCCGGGATCGACCCGGCAGCGCTGGTCGAAGTGACCAACGCCGCGCAGAAGGAACGAGCCGCGGCCCGTGCCGAGTTGGACGGCACGCCGTCGCCGGACCTGATCACCGATGCCGAGGTCTACGCGATGGTCGACGCACTCGGGGACGTGGACGCGGCGGTGTCCGAGAAGAATCCCACCAGGCTCGCGAACCTCTACTCGAACGCTGACCTGCAGGTTCGGTACTTCCCGGCCGAAGATTCCGCTGAGCTGCGCATTGGCTTGGGTACACGGGTGAATAAAGTTGGTGTCCGAGGGTCGAGTTGCGCCAATTCCCGCCGCCTTCGGCACGGCAGAGCGGCCTTGGGCACTCCGAAGCCGACTTCACCTCGAAGGAGCGTGCCTTCTAGTCGGGGCCGCCCAAGGGAGCCAGACATGATCGCGAATAGGCCTCTGAGTGTCTGTGCGGCCACGGTGTACAACCTCCATGGCTCGTGCTCGCCGTCCGACTCGCTGCTGCAGCAGTGATCTCAGCGTCAGAGGCAACCGCTACCGTTCACGGTTATCGTCGCTACGTGACATCTTCAAGGGGGATACATGGCCGAATCTGCCGAGCACGCATTCCTGTCAGAGACGGCAATCAGAATCATGGAAGAGTCGGCCAACGCCCAACTCTTCTCGTGCTTGGAATCTGGACGTAAGCGTTTCGACTTCGCATGCAACCTTACGCGCGACTGGACTCGCGCCGTTTCAGGACAGACGCTCTGGAAACACGATCGAGATGGAATTGACAAAGACCTGAGAACTCTGCTGACTGACGGCGAGGCATCCGCGGCGGTATACGTCGTGCGAGATTCTATGAAGAACCGTGACCGTGTGGATGAAATCATCCGAGACTACAGGAACACCTCTCTGCGTGTGAGCCTCTCTAAGCTAAGGATCTTTCGAGTTCCCGCCGATTTTGACGCCGACGATGAGCGCGCTCGCGAAGTAGTGCGTGACGGGCTCCGGCGCGACATCTATCAGGATCTTCTTCTGCAGGTCGCGTTGGGAGGCATCACAGCGCAAGACGTGAGGAACTTCGCCAGCTCCGGCCGCGTGGGTTCTCCGGTCTGGATTCTTAGTCGGATCGATAACGACGGATACCTCGACAACTATACGAATGCCTCAAAACGTTACCGGATGGGAATCCCAGCCTTAAAAGAAGAACTTCTAAGGCTGGAATCGGCCGGGATGGTATCGCGGGAGGAAAATGCACTTGGACTGATTCAGGTTACTGAGAAGGGGTGCGCAATGCTGGATATTTGCGCGCGCCTCTACGAATATCTCGCCGGAAAGGTAGGCGGGAACAAGGAGTTCTTGTACGTTTGTAGACTGCTGGGGATGGATTTCTCGACGCTGGCGAACGGCGGACAGGCGGTGAATTTCGAGTTCTACGAGGCCAATAGGAAAAAACTCCCTTTCGGGCATGGTGCCGATAATGCAGCGTTGATGCTGACATGCCTCTACTATTCTTCGCAGCACGGGGAGATCGAATGGCGCCCGCCATGCTTTACCCTGCCACGTAACTAAGAGCTCCCACCGTGAGAGGTCGAATAGGAGCCAGTGGAGAAGCCGCTCGCCGAGGCAGAGGCCAAGCTTCGGCGGTTTCAGGATGCCGTCGCTGCCGGGATCGAGCCGGTTGCCCTCGTCGACGCGATCAACCAGGCGCAAGGCCCAACGGGGAAGCCGCACGAGCCGATCTGGCCGGCGCACTCGCGCCCGATGCGGTGACCGAGGCCGAGGTATGCGCCATGGTCGAGCCGCTCGGCGACGTCGGCCGGAAGCTTAGGGAGGGCAAACCAGAGAGCCTGGAACGGCTCTACCGGGATCTTCGACTTGAGCTGATTTGTCAGCTTCGGTCATCTACTCGCTAACCGGTAAGGGCTCGCGATGCCAACGATTGCCGCGCTGGTGGCGTCACAGGCTGACTCAGGGGCGGGTGCTGAGTAATGGGTTGGTGCCGCCCCTGACCTGCGGGAAGGGTCACGCGTCGGAAGGGTCGTCCGTCGGCAATTCAGTCCATTCGACCCCTAAATCTATTTCGACCGCTTTCTCTGTCCGCATTTCCCATTCGCGAACCATAGTGAGATTCGCCGAGTCTAGGTTGTCTAATACGGCGGAAAATCTACCGTCTTTCAGTACTTTAATCAATGCTTCCATCTTTAACTCTTCATCTGGAAGGGTAAGCGCCGCGTTTGCATGGTGCAAGGTTTCGCTTTTGGTTTCCTCTGATATAGTTAGGTGATTCTCAAGTTGAGCCTCCAGCTCGGCTAGAATGAAGCGTGAGTGCACTCCGTTTGCCATCCATAAAGTGCGCGTTTCTCTAACCTCTTTTCTGAAAAGTCGAGTGAACCGCTCATCTAGGGCATATAGGCAATATAGTCGCCAGACGTCGTAGTAATATGTGAGGCCAACTTTGGCATTCTGTCCTCTGACTGGGGTTTCACGGATGGGACTGCGTAAGGCCAGTGGCGCGAAGGTTCCGATCATTAACCCCAGCACCCAAGGGTCATTAGAAGCGACTACCCCAGTCTCAGCTGTCTTGGCTTGAACGAGACCTGCGACAACAGCCACAGAAATACCGCAATCCAATATAACTACCGTACTCCACCACCAAAATGCTTTCAGTTTAACGTCCCCGAACGGGGCGCGCCTCCCGCGCAGGCTCAGCTCAATATTCGTGACAATTAGTGAACTAATTACGGCAATAAGGTAGGTCATCGCGGCCAACCCTCGTCACCGCAGCCGTTTATACGCAGTAACGCCATCGGCATCCACGGCCAGAACTTTCCCCTGCTTCAGCAGTTCTTCTATTGCTGCAGATACCTCCCCAAAGGGTCGACCCAAATTTACCACGAGTTCTCCAATAGAGACCGTAGAATGTTGTGAGTCGATCAGCTTGTTGACCTCGTCAATCACCGGATCTTGCGCTTTAACTAAGTCCTCGAAACGAGACAGCTTGAAAACAGGCGCCACGCGAAGGATTTGTAACACTTGCCGAGACGACTCAGCTACCACCAAGGGTGCCCCTTGCGCGCTCTCGGAATTTGTTCGGGGCCTCGTTCTCTTGGCTGCCAGCTGACCTTCTTGGAAGTCCAAGACTCTGAGGTTTTGTTTGAGCCGATACCCTGAATACTGACTCAAGTCCAATGTGTAGCATTCACTTTTCTCTCCTGCCACCTCGATGTCAGAAACGGCAGGGTCGACGAGGTGTATCAGCCTAGTTTCAAGTAGACGCGTAAGTACGTCGTACTCACTGGTGTTCTCGTCTTTATCTCTAAAGTCAATTCTAAAATAGGTATAATTCTTCTCGTCCACGCAAAATGCTCGAAGTCGATAGAATGCATTTGTAGTCTGCCTGGAAGCTCCGATATTCGAACCTAGATCTGTCTCCAGTTCGTCTATTCGAATTTTTGCTATATCGCCTGCAGCCTGATTAACGTCGGTAATCCCAACAGTGCGGCCAGATCTTCCTCGCGCCTTTCCGATAGAGGATGACGCGAGCACGAGAAAATCTCGCGGAACTCCGCCGCTTGCAAATGCCAACCGATCTACCGCTGGACGATTTATAATGTTGCTGATCGTGGCGATCCCGGCGTACTGACAGTAGGAGGTGAACATGTCGTTCAGAAAGCCCACAGTTTCTCGGGGATTCTGAAGGCTGAGATCTAGTTCAACTAGAATTACATCGTGATCGGTCTGGAGTCCCGTTGGAGGATTTGGCCGATACCAGTGTGTCAGATGCTTAATTGAGGCAATCTTGAGCCAGGTGTTTGCATCCCTGGTGCATGAGTGAAGGAGGTTCAGCAAGTCGGCCTGGTAATGCCTTGGCACATAGTGGAAGTCATCAATAAATACAAATAACATGTTATCCATGCTATTTGTGGCTCTTCTAATTGCTCGTTGAACGTCAGGAAGGAGTGTATTAATCTGGGAGAACTTCGGCTCTGGTGCGATATACAGTTCCGCCAATGCCTGGTGGACTAATTCCAGGTCCCTAAAAAACTCGGAAGAGTTCAACCGCCTTAGTCGTGATGCATCCTTCAGCGAGTCGATTATGTCGATTACAATCCGGATAAAGGTTCTATTTAAGCCCAGTGGGCCTAGAGGCTGCGCGTTAATCCATACAGTGGTTGAGTCGTTGGAAACAGCCTTTCGGGACTCGACCAAAAGTGCGGTCTTGCCGGCGCCTCGTCTTCCGAATACCAAAGTATGCCGGGGGCCAAACGTAGCCGCTAAACTAGCAGTATTTCTCGGAATATAGGAGAGGCTCGGTTGCTTTTCGGATACTCTTGAGCGCGAAGACAGCAGTTGTATGAGCGCATCTATTCGACTATCTCTCAAATCGCGCACAGGTCCCGCAGGTGGCGCTACGTTGTCAGGTGCGGCTCTTACTGTCATGAAAACTTGAAAGGAGTCATTTTTAAGTTCTTGCTCAAGTGTTAACGCGATATCCGAGGCGGCTTGAGCGTGTTCCCTTGGAACTGTGATGACGTAGATTCTTTCACCGCCGCTGCCCCGAGCAGCTAGGTCGATCGGAAAACCGAGCCGATTGCGAAACTCAGCCTTGATGGTCTCAGTTTCTGTCTCTGGCTCCATGCTTTTTCTCCGGGTTCTTGACGGGTGTGGCGATAAGATGGATAGGATACTTGCGGAGGTGCCAAAAGTCTTTACTCCATGCGATTGATCAGGCTCCAGCGGTGGTGACCAGGAGTCGACCAACTGACCAAGGCTGCCTGGTGGGTTCGCCACGGGCCACCGCCGGACACCGAAAGTCAATGTGGTTTGCGCGTCCCATCAGATTTAGGCGCTGGTGGCGAGCTGGCTGATTGGGTGTAGTAGCGACGTGTCGTCTCCTGCAGTTAGGGCCGCTCGCCGGGTTCGCAGGCCCCACGACGAGGCAGATCCGTTGATTTTCCCGGGCGTATGCGCGGGAAGTGGATCCGTTTCCGTGTGGTCACGCGTGCCGCGTGCCAGGTTTCGGTCCATCGACGGAGTCGGTGTGCGCAGTCACAGCATTGGGGCCACAGTGGTGTGCTTCTGGGTGCTGCCGACGTGAATTGGGCGCCGCACAATGCCCGGTAAGTCCCGTGGCGGGCTTTGTGCGTGGCGGCGAACTGGCGAAAGTGACGCAGTGCTCGATCTGACCGGCTGAGGCGATCCACAGTACGTACCGGGGTGAGTTTTCCGGCGTTGCCCAAGGGTCTCGCGATGAATCACCCCCAAGAACCGTGATCAAACTGTTGCCGCTCTGCTGGCCGACCAAGATCGGCGAGCCGGCGACACGAGCGCGCACCAGGGGATCAAGAAGCGCCTTGCCGAGGCAGAGACGCGGCTGCGGAGGCTCCGGGAGGCGATCGAGGCCGGTGCGCATCCCGAAGCTCTGGTCGACTCGATCAACGAGGCACAGGCGCAGCATGCGGCCGCACGCGCCGAGCTGGGCGCGGTGGGTCCGGCGCCGGATCTGATGTCGGACGCCGAGCTGTACGCGCGGCTAGACGCGCTGAGCGAGATCAAAGAGGCGCTGAACAGGGCGAATCCCGCCCGCTTGCAGAAGATCTACGCCGATGTGCGCCTTGAGCCGGTGTACGACCCCGAGGCCAAGGCGGTGGATGCGAGCATCCGACCCCTTGGAGGGGTAGTGCCTGTGTCCGAGGCCCGAGTTCCACATTATTCACCCGTGTCCCGTTGGCTTGACTGGTGCCTGTGCTCGGATCACGCCAACGGTTAGCCGCAGCTCGGAGCGCGTTGGCCTGCCGGGAGAGGAGTGCCTGTTACGAGCGTTCCGGGTGGCACCGCGATCGTCGCGCCGGTGATTTCGGCACCGCTCAGCTCGGCGCCGGTGAGATCTGCTGTATCCAGACAAGCCCCTCGGAGGTCCGCGCCGCGAAGATCGGCGCCGCGCAGGGAGGCGCCTGCCAAGTTTGCGTTGCGAAGCGAGGTGCCCGGTGCGTCAACTCCTGCCAGATCTCGTCCATGCAGATTGACTGCGGACAGATCAGCGCCGGCGAGACGCGCGCCGCGAAGATCACCCGTGAGGTTACTGGCTGAAATGCGGTGGCCCCGCAAATCCAGGGCGTTCCCGGGCCTGGCTGACGTCCGCGACCACGGCATGACACCCTGTAGAGCGAACAGCGCCATTACCGCTACGGCGCCGATGACTGCGACGACTGCGGCGCTCTGCCGTGCGCGGCGCGAACGTAGCAACTCAGCCGCTGTGAAGAGTAGGGCTGCGAGGGCGGAGCTGGCGGTTATGATCGCGCCGAGCAGCCCGAAGACCTGCCCGGCGACGGCCACCAGCACGATGGCGACGAGCGGCCAGATCCAGATTGATACCTGCCGAGCCCTGGTGGACATCAGTCGACATGATTCCATGCAGATGACGGCTGACAAGAACGATGTCACCTCCTACGATTTCCGCAGGTCGGGAGGGACGTGAGGGACGGAGCCGGTATGCGTAACTCGCCGGGACCCACGCCACCAGGCGATCCGGGGGCCGAGGTGCGTCGGACGGTCCGTTGCCCGGAATGCGGTAGTCGAGCGGACTGGCGCGGCTACGTGTACAGATGCATCGCTGGCCACGAGTTCGAGCACCCCGAGTAGGCGATGGCCGATCTGTCGCAACTCGGGTCCACCGCCAAGGACTCGATTGGTCGCTACTTCAGCCTCGTAAGCGCGTTGCCGTCGGCAATGCTGGTTTCCTGGGTGGTGCTGCTGGTCGGCAGCGGTGCATGGAGCCGCCAGCCGGATCTGAATGCGGCGTTGCGTACCTTTGGCGAACTCAGTGTCGGCGGAGGTGCCGGTCTTATACTTGCAAGCCTCGCTCTGGGAGCCATTCTCCACCCCGTGCAGTACGCGTTCGTCCAGTTCTTGGAGGGCTACTGGGGTATTTCGCGGCTGGCACGTCGAATGCGATTCATTCGGATGAAGCACCACTGGAAGCGACTGCGCGACCTGCGGCTGGAATCCATGCGGCTCGCAGATCAGATCGTCAATACGGATCAAATCCCGAAGGACGCTCCAGACGGGGACCGTATACGCACGGAGCGTGCGCTCATCGAACTTCACGCTGTGCGCCAGGAAATCAACAGGGTCACCGCCGCTGCTCCGCCGAATCTGGATGCGATCATGCCCACTCGCCTGGGCAATGTCCTGCGCTACTACGAGCGCGAGGTGGGGAGGCCGTACGGTATAACAACTGTAACGGCTGTCCCGTTCCTGTCGCGGACAGCGGCGCCTGGGGACATGGATTATGTGAACGACCAGCGGTCGCAACTTGACTTGGCTGTGCGCATGTCGATCGTCGCTTTCATCGCGACGGGGCTGACCGTGATGTTTCTCGCGCGGCACGGCCTCTGGCTGTTGGTGGCGCTTGTTCCGTACGCTGCCGCGTATTTGGCCTACCGTGGAGCGGTTGTTATCGCTGGCGAGTACGGTCGGGCGCTGGGCGTGCTCGTTACGCTTAACCGGTTTGAGCTCTATGACCGCTTGCGCCTGCCGCCCGTCTTGAGCACTGAGGAGGAGCGCAGGCGGAACAAGGATTTGATGAGGTTTCTTGAGCATGGGTCGGTGATGGAGCGGTCGCTGGCATATCGTGCGGTGGAACTTGACCAGGGGCCTGCACCCGGGCAGGGCGACCCTGCTTCCGGGGTGCCATCCGGCGATCGCGGAGACCCCTCCAACGACTGACTTGAGAACGTTGCACTTGGGATAGGCGATCGCCGACTGCTCATGGGACGACGAAAGAGCGATCGGGGAGTAGCCGGAAGACCCTCCTCAACAGGACACAGATGCTGCAAGCTTCCCCTTGTGGCGACAAATACGTGGTGGACGGATCACAGTGATCAGCGGTACTGGATGGAGATCACCCACAGAGCGGACATCGGTGGCAATCTGCATGCGCCGAAACTCGACGAAGGCCGCTGGTCATACGACCTGGTCAGCTAGGTGCAGCCGGGAGATCGGGTACTGCATTGGTCGAGCCCACGCCGCACAGTGGTCGGCTGGTCGGACGTGGTCGGTGTAACCACGACGGTGCCTGAGTACACCTGGCAACCCCGTGGCCTGTCGGGGCGTGCACTGTCTGGTCCAAGGACCGGGGAGGGTTGGGTAGTCCCAATTGGCGGTTTTCGGGCGTTCCGCACGCAGCCCACGCTCACCTCGCTGCTCCCGCTGCTCGACGACTTGATGGGAATGAAGGAGATTCTGGAATCGAAATACGGGGAACCGATATACTTCCCCTTTTATCGCTATGCGGGAGCGCAAATACGTACCCAGCAAGCGTACTTCGTGAAGTTTCCTGTCGAATTGTTCGATGTAATTCCAGATGTCTCTGCGGCAAGGTTGAGGGCGGATGACCAGATGGAAGATGTCGATATAGTTGAAGACTTCCAGCCGCGTGGGAAGTCTGCTCCATCAGGGCGCACGACGCGAGTTCAAGATCCTAAGCTTCGGGTAGCCATTGAGCACCGTGCTTTGGACGTAGCGCTCGACTACTACAGGCGGATCGGCGGCAGGGATCCTAAAGAGCTTGGAAAAGCGTACGACCTAGCGGTAAATGTCGATGGTGTCGAGCGTCACTGTGAGGTAAAAGGCAGTTCGATGCTCATTGATTGCGTAGAGTTGACAATCAACGAGGTAGCGCATGGGAGTCGTCGCGATAATGTTGATCTCATAGTGGTCGATGGTATTGAGGCTTCTCGCGATAGGTCGACTGGGGAGATCTTGGCGTCTGGCGGATCCATGCGCATCTGGACCAACTGGACACCGGAGAAGGAAGCCCTTACCGCTCGGCGCTTCAGTTCTACGCTGCCTTTAAGCTGTGACTGATAGTGCCTGTGAAAATCCTGCCCCCATGGTCTGCGGATCAGAAAAGCGACATGCATTTTTGCATGCAACTGAAGCGACTACCGGCCTAACGCCGACGACCTGACTCCGGTAAGCCGCCGCTAAGGGCACGGATGCTGACACGGCTAGTCTCGGGGTAGTCCTTCCGTGACCGTGCTTGACTTTCCCGTCAGGCGTGCGATGGAGCCGACGGCCAACGTCTCCCAGGGGTGCCGGTCCTGGCACACCGTTGCGTGACTGCGCCGCCGGTGGGCCTGCTGCGCAGACTCGGGTGATTAGCTCGCGAACTGCTCTGGCATATCGCTCAAGCGACTCCTGACCGCCGTCCCGGTCAAGCTTGGCGATCACAGTTCGCAGTTGGTCAGCGATCTTGCGAAGGCGCGCGTAGTCCGGCGGGTGATCGCCAGCGTCGCCCGAGTCAACGCCAGCTTTGATCGCTTCCTTCACGAGCTTCTCGACCTTGGCTTGAGATTGAGTGCGCGAGCTTGGGTTGGGTGGCTTGCGGCGCTTCGAGGTCACGAAATATGAATCGAACCGCAGGCCGAGGCTGTTTCGCTGTGTTCGAGGAGATCTCCGACGGCCTTAGCAGCGTCGGGGCCTCTACGGCCCAGTGGCTGGTAGACAGCTTTCATGTCGTTAGGTACCGCTGTTCCTGCCACGGCCGTCTTGTTCCGTACTCGGTGTAGGTGTCGCCTTCACGGGCTCCGGGAGGCGATCGAAGCCGGTGCGCATCCGGCTGCGCTGGTCGACTCGATCAATGAGGCGCAGGCGCAGCGGGCGGCCGCACGCGCCGAGCTGGACGCGGTGGGTCCGGCGCCGGACCTGATGTCCGACGCCGAGTTGTACGCACGGCTGGACTCGGTGAGCGACATCAAAGCGGAGCTGAGCAGGGCGAATCCGGCCCGCTTGCAGAGGATCTATGCCGACGTGCGGCTTGAGCTGGTGTACGACCCCGACGCCAAGGCGGTGGATGCGAGCATCCGACCCCTTGGAGGGGTAGTGCCTGTGTCCGAGGGGGGACTCGGAAACGTAGAAGTTGCACACCCGCGCAAAACGAGTGTGCATGCGGCCAACCCTAGTGCAGAACCCTACTCACGCGGAGCGACAGCGACTGTCGGCTCGCTGTGACGGCCATACGACGTTCCAGAACGGTGAAATTGCACGCTGACCGGCCTGACGGCCTGTATCCGGCCTACAGGCGGATGACCGCCGTGAGCGGCGCCGGGTTCGCCGGCCTGCAGCGGGGTGATCGCGACCGGCATGATCAGCCTGCCGACGCAGTCCCCGGTACGGGAGCTTGCCCAGCCCGCTGATTAAGAGTCGGCTTGATCAACTGTCGGAGGATGTCGATCTTTCTCGCTTGATGCCGTTTTGGCTGGTCAGGTCCTATGGCCCGTGCTCCTGGTGATGGCCGGTGTTGCATGCTGTCGGTCTTCTCGGGCGCGCCTCGGGCGCGGCGAGTGCTCGTTTGTCCGTCGTGCCACCGCGGAGAATGGGTCTGCGCTCTGGGTGGTCTTGGCGTCTCGGGCACAACTCGGGCGCGAGAGCTTGATCCGGATCAGTCGCCAGACCGAGGAGTGTGACATCTGTGGGCAAGCTGGTCCGCGACAAGATCCCCGACATCATTCGTGCCGGCGGCCGTACCCCTGACCTGCGCCGGCTCGGCGAGGCTGAGTATGTCCGAGAACTGCACGCCAAGCTCGTCGAAGAGCCGGAGGAGTTGGCCGCTGCGGCCGGGCCGGCGATTGTCGAGGAACTCGCCGACGTGCTGGAGGTCGTGCGGGCGTTGGTCCGGGTGAATGGGTTGACCATGGACGAGGTCACGGCTCATGCGGACCGGAAGGCGATTGCTCGGGGCGGGTTCGCTGAGCGCTGGTACCTCAACTCGTGGTAGCTCGGTGCGCCACGCCCCGGCCTTCTCTCTCTCGGCGCGCCTCAGCCGCCGTAGGTACGCAGTCGTTCCCGGATCGCGGGATTAGACGCGGCCGCCAGTGCAAGTTCGAAGGCTGAGATGGGCGAGCCGAATACCTGGATGTATTTCTCGGCGGCAGCGACCAGGGTGGCTTCGGCGCGCCGGCCGTCGCTGTCGAAGACAAACTCGAGGTCACCAGTCGAGGCGAGTGGTTGGAATGCGCCGTTACGGGGTTGATCTATACCGTCCAGCCCCGCCTGTACACCTCGGATGATCAGTGGCCTCTCGATAGCGCCTGGCGCTTCGTCCGCGATCCGCTCCGCCATCGCTAGTAGCTCGGGATCGGCTGGTAGCACGACGAGGCCATGGTCGTCCGCGCCGTTTGTGGGGTCGACCCGTACGACGCGGCCGATGATCTGACGGAAGTAGAGCTCGGCGGTGACGTTCGTGGCATACACGACCACGCGCAGCCGGCGGATGTCGACGCCTTCCGACACCATCCGCACGGCCACGATCCATGGGCTGGTGGAGTTGACGAACGCCGCGATCCCGGGGCCTGGAGCCGGATCGTCGGGGTTGTTGCTCCGGCTGCACGCGACGACCGGACGCACACCGCTGCTTCGGGTTAGCATCGTGGCGATGGCGTCTGCGTGATCGCAATCCATGCTGACAACGAGTCCCGCCGCATCGTGGTCACCGCTGGCGCGTAGATGCCGGAGGCGTCTGTCAGCCTCTTCGAGCATCGCGGTGAGGTGACCGCCGTCGGAGGTAGCGTCGAGCGCCGTTCGCAACCGGTAAGACTCGCCACGCTCGCTCAGGTCGTCATCGAACGTGACCGTGTGCTCAGCCGAGTCCGGGGTGCGAAATGTGGCGGTCCCGCCCAGCGCGGCGAAATGAACAGGTCGGCAGGTCCGGTCACGGAGCGCGTCGCCGTACGTATAGCTGTAATCGCACACGGACCGGCCATCGACCGTCTTCACGAAGACGATCGGGTCCCTGATCCGGAAGGGTGTGCCGGAAAGGCTGATGATTCTTTTGGCTGAGTGCAGGAATGCTTGCTGGGCAGCCATTCCCCAGCCACCGTCTGTTCCGGCATGGTGGATCTCGTCGAAGATGACGAGTGTGCGGTAACCAGGTTCAGCGGCGAGCGCGGCCAGCATCGTGGTTTGCCGAAACAACGTGTGGTAGGTGACGACTCCGCCACACCATGGAGCGTAGAGCGGCTGGACGGGGCGCCAACCTGCCGGCGCGAGGGGGAGACGTGGTCCACCGTTGGAGCCGTTAGCCGCATCGACCCATTGCGTGACTAGCCGGGAGGTGGGGACCACGATGAGCACACGGTTCACTTCTCGGGAGCTGATCATCGTCGCAGCTGCATCGAGTGCGAAACGGGTTTTACCCGCGCCCGGGCACGCCTCGATCAGGAGCGGGTCCGAGCTGGAGGCAACAACGCGCATTGCCTCGGTTTGCCAGCGCCGTAGGGGACCGCTCCCCGCAGCCACCTGGGGTGACGGCCTCCGGATGAGCGGGCCTGCCGAGTTCCCCTTGCGCCGGTTGCAGGCTACACAGAGTGCCTGCAGGTTCTCGAGGACGGTCAGCCCACCCTGCGACCAGGGCTGGATGTGGTCTCCCTCAATGAGGTCACGCGGCATTTCCCGACCGCATATGACACACGTCCGCCCCTGCCGCAACCAGGCTGCAGTGGTTTCCGCTGGGGTGAACCACCTCCGTTCGCGGTCCCAAACGACCTCCGGATCCTCGACGATGTCGCCCAATTCTTCATTCTCTGTCGTCATAGCGCGTAGCTCACCGGTGTGTGAATTCTGAAAATATCTAGGCGGGAACCTTGTTCCCGATATCTGGCATACCAGCTCCGCATCTCGTTGAACCGCTGGAGCTCGTCGGGGCGCCACGCGATCCGAGCGGCACGGGATTCGCGAAGTTGGTCGACGTGATCGGTAAGAATCTCGGTCAGTAGAGGATCGCGGACGGCGTCGAATGGAGGGATGCGGAGTTGGTAGTGGGTTTCGAGGTAGTTCAACGCGGCGGTCAGAAGGTCTCCATCCCACTCCGTCCCGTCGGAATCGATGACGAGACTGGTGTGGACGCGCAGGTAGCACGCGTCGCCACGTTGGTTCGGCACTTCACCGACTCCGAAGTGGGCGGCGTTCTCAAGGTAAGTTCGTTCGATGCGGTCCATTCGTTCGCGTCGGACGTACCGGCGTGCGAAACCGCGCAGCATAGGTGTGTCGGGCAGCACCGCCGTGACAGGATCGGCTGACGCTGAGGCGAGCGTGTCGCACCAGGCCTGCAGGACCAGATCACTACGGTCTGGCCAACGCCACAACGCAACCTTCGGTGCGTTCCCCACGAACTGGTACAACGGCTCCGGTGATCGCTGATGCAGCACCAGTGTCGAGGGCTCGCGGTGATACAGCCACGTTCCACGCGGGGGCTTCTGCAGCACCAGATCGTTCACTTTGAGTTTTTTAGGTGGCCGTTCGCCCAGGTCTTTGATCGTCGATCTGAAACTGCTGCTGACGAATCCAGCCGCAAAAGCCCACACGGACGACTCACCGCAACGTTGAGCAGCGAGGAGTAGCCGTTGGCACAAGCGAACGGCCTCAGTGGTCCAGGCTGGGTCCTCCGTGAGTGTGGCGACTCGGCTGGTGTCTTCCGCGATCTTCACCGGCAACGGCCCGTCTATGGAATCCGCAGTGCTGCAGGAGTGCTCGCCCCGTCGGTCGACGAAACACATCGGGCCGCCGACCAGAACGAACCGAACACCGCCTAATGCTGGGTTCGGCAAAGGTCGAAAGAAGATGCTAGTGTCGCAGAATTGTGCCCTATCCATGAAACTTACGTGCAACGGCCCGTTGTCTTCTGCGGAGAAGAACTGCCGGGGCTTGTCGGCCCCCGGCTGCTCTTCGTTCGCGAGCCATTCCATCAGATCTCGGCCAAGACCTCGGTCGGTGGTATTGGAGTTGAGATCTCGATACCGTCGCAGTGTTTCTCTCATGCGTGGCAAGTCTCCGCGCATGCCTTGGGTTCGAGCTAGCTGGTCGAACGGGAATTGCGCTGGTCCCCACTCCGACTTTTCTTCCTCGGAGCACCACTGCGCGAGAATCTTTTCGGCCGCCTCAAGCTCACCGCTGCCGATAAGAACCGAAACGTCAGCCACGCGAAGGTCAATGAGAGAGGCTGTCTCCGCAACGGGTGGTAGGTCGAGATCAGGATCTGATTCGAGTTTGAACACCGCCGGGATATCAGGACCATAGGCAACCAACCTTTCCAAATCCCGTGGCTTGGGGTGCACGCGAGATTGCAGGCCGCGCAGTCGGGACACAGCCTCAGATGCCTTGTCAGGCCCACCGGCAATCTCGATGGCCTGCTGATAGGCGATCCGGGCGCCCTCGAAGTCGTTCTTCTCCTCGAATCCGCGTGCCAGGTCAGTGGCAGCGCTGACCGCGCTCTCGAGACGACCGACCTCGATCAGAGTTCGGCAAGCGGCGTAGGTGCCGTCGATGTTGCCTTGGCTGGCGTGTAGTTCGGCGAGGTCGATTGCGGCTCGTGGCGACATGATGTCGTCTTGGTAGGCGATGGCTTCTTCGTAGGCGGCGCGTGCGCCGTTGGTGTCACCGTGTTCGGCGAGCATTCTGCCGAGGTCGATGGCTGCGCCGGGTGCGTGGTAGTCGCTGGAGTTGATAGCGATTCGGTAGGCGGCGTGGGCGGCGTCGATGTTGCCTTGGCTGGCGAGTAGCTCGGCGAGGTCGATGGCCGCCGCCGACGAGTAGTACTCGTCTCTGAACGCGATGGCTTGCTCGTAGGAGCGCCGCGCTCCCTCGAGATCGCCTTCCTCCTGACGCAGCCGGCCAAGATCGCGAGCGGCTTCAGCATCCCCAGTTTTCATCGTGAGGCCCAGGAAGCCGTCATCGACAGTGGGACCACGGGATGAGGAACCGGGACAAGCAGTATCTCAGGACACAACGAGATCATCACGGCATCGCTCCCCAGGTGCTCGTGGCAGTCAAACCGGACCTCGCTGCGCGCAGCCTCGCCATTAGCGATGAGTCAGCAGCTACGCCCGTTCAGAGCAACCGCCGGCAGATCGCTCTACTCGCAAAGTGGAATTCGCGATGTTTCGCGGTCTGGCGGCGACGCGGCTTTCCGGGGCGGGTGGGGCGGAGTTTCTGTGTCGCGCGGGGGCGGGGCGCCGGCGAACCCGGCCTACCTGACCCGGGCGTTTGTGAAGCTGGTGCGTTCGGCGGGTTTGCCGCCGATCCGGTTGCACGATCTGCGTCACGGGCGGCGAGCTTGTCGCTGGCGGCGGCCAATGAGTTGAAGACCGTGCAAGCGCTGTTGGACCATTCCAGCATCGCGGTCACCGCCGACACCTACACCAGCGTGCTGCGACCTCGCTCCGGATCCGGCGACAGGTGCAGACACGGCGGCACCCGAACATCACCCTGATGCCTGGGCGCTGCGGAATCCGGTGACGGCGGCGCGCTGGGCCGCCAGTCAGGTGGCGGAGGTCGAGTTCGGTTCTGAACGCCTACGAGATGTTGCCGCTTGCACCCGTGGGGAACCCGGCGGCACTGCGTACCTCCCGACGGAAGCGCCACAGTGCGTCGGGATTCCCCGGCCGGAGGTAGCGGATGAAAGACGTCCGGTCGCGGACGTCGGCAGGCACCTTGTCGACGATTGTCATTTCTCTGCCGGGTCCGTAGCTCACGAGGACGACGCGCGCCCCGGAGTGTCCGCGCGCGTAGTCGGCCAACGCTCTGGCGAAGGACGTGTTATGTGGCCGCGGTAACGGCAGACCTGTCCACACCCGACGGCGCACGTTACGTCATCGATACCGCGATCGCAGAGATCGGCGGTGTAGACATATTGGTCAACAACGTCGGTGCGGGCGATGCCGATCGGCTGAAGCTGGGCGGGTTCCTGGACGCCGACGACAACCAGTGGCGAGACCTGTTCGATTTGAATCTGTTCAGCGCTGTGTGGGCATCGCGCGCGGCATTGCCGAGTCTTATAGACCGACGCGGGGTGATCGTCAATGTTGCGTCGATCAATGCCCGCGTGCCGGCAACCGGCCCCGTGGGCTACAGCGAAGCCAAGGCCGCGCTGGTGGCGTTCGGCAAGCGGCTGAGCGAAGAGTTCGGACCGCAGGGGGTGCGAGTCAACACCGTCTCCCCAGGTCCTGTGGGCACGGGGCTATGGCGTGATCCGGAGGGATTCGGCGCCAAGGTCGCGGCAAGCTTCGGCGCGAACCACGCCGACTTCATCGCGGCGATGCCCGAAACATTCGGCATCGCTTCGGGCCGCATCGCCGAACCAGAGGAAGTCGCCGCGCTGATCACATTCCTGGCGTTCCCCACAGCGCGCAGTGTCCTGGGAGCCGACATCGTCATCGACGGCGGACTCGTCAAGACCACTTGAAACAGCAAGACCGACGCTTATCAACCCTCACCAGAAAGCGAGTCACCACGAGCACCCCCCATGGTCGACGTTCAGGACCAGTACCTCCAGACCTGGACCGAGCCCGACCCCGAGCTCCGGCGCGCCAGCATCGACCGGAGATGGGCAGCAGCAGACGGCCGTCTGGTCGTGTCCTCGCTCGGCATCGCCATACTAGCCTCTGCCATTCACGGAAATTGATGGCGTGGATGCCCGGGCGTAACGAAAGGTGCTCTGAGCTGCGATAATCCGGTTTGTCGAAGACTGGATGGTCGCGGGATCGGAGCACCTAATCGATGGTTCAGGTGGGTGCGGGTGGACGGTCTCTGCGCTTGCCTCCTGGTGGTCCGCTGATCAGTACGTCTTTGCCGAGGGTTTCACGGGTTAGCGCGACCAGGCGGGCGCCGTCGATCAGCTCGATCCGGCCGTTCTCCTTTGCTTTGGTCCAGCAGCCGGACGTGAACCATGAGGTCGTGACCAGGATGCCGCGCCCGGGCCGCTTTTCATCCATGGCGCCGACGAGCTCTCGGATGTGGTTGAGGCCGAGGACGCGGCTGTACTGCTTGACCTGAATGACCGTGAGGCCACCGACGACTGAGTTGCGGTTGATGACTACCGCGTCGGTGCCGTCATCGCCGGTGCGCTCGGTAGTCCACCCTTGGATGCCCTCCATCGATTCGAAGACCTGACGCACAAAGTGTTCGAACTCCGTCGGTGTCATTTCCATGAGGTCCGGTCGAGAGACCAATCGGGATACCGCGTCGAGACCGTCAACGAAGGCGAACCGGGTGAGGTCGAACTCGCGAATCGGAGTAACTGGCTCGACCTCATAGGGATGGCGGGACACGAGGTCCGGCGCTCCGGGCGTGTGGGCCTGACCTGACGAACCGTTTGGTGAGGTACGGCTGCTTCTTCTAATGTAAGCGCCTACTCGAAACGCGGAGAGCGCAATGCGTGTCGATCATCTGAACCGCGCACCATACGCCGAGCATCGCCCCGGTCGGCGTCGGCTGCTGCTGCGGCCGGCGGTGCATCGCGTTCCGCAGATCGACTCCGGCGGTCGTGACTGGTGCGGTGCGAGTAAAGAATCGGGCTGTGGCCACGTCGTCTGTTCGACGGGGGAGCGCGACATGGAGTCTCGATGCTCATGGATCCAAGGCCTGGCGCTGCCGGTGCTGCCTGGTGGATCGCTCGTGTCGTCATCTTGCTCATCAAGATGAGCGGTCATGACGGCGAACCGGTTAGGTGATGGGCTCTGGGCGAAAGGCTCAGAGGGATGGGCGTGATCGCTGCCGCGCATTTGCGTGATCTGGCCGAGCGGGGCGCGTCCGAGCTCGGCCCGGACGCCACCGCCGAGGAGCTGCTGGACTGGACGGCGGCCACCTTCGGCGACCGGTTCATCGTGGCGTCCAACATGCAGGACGCGGTGTTGGTCGAGCTGGCCGCACGGGCCAGGCCCGGGGTGGACGTGCTGTTCCTGGAGACCGGCTACCACTTCGCCGAGACCATCGGCACCCGGGACGCGGTGGAGACGGTCTACGACGTGCGGATCGTCAACGCCACCGCCGACCGGACGGTGGCCGAGCAGGACGCCGCCGAGGGCAAGGACCTGTTCGCCCGCGAGCCGGACCGCTGCTGCTTCCTGCGCAAGGTGGTCCCGCTGGAGCGCACCCTGGCCCGCTACGACGCCTGGGTGACCGGCGTGCGCCGCGTGGAGGCGCCGACCCGGGCGAACACCCCGCTGATCACCTACGACGAGAAGTTCGAACTGGTCAAGATCAACCCGCTGGCCGCGTGGAGCGACGAAGACATGGACCGCTACATCGCCGACCACGGGATCCTGGTGAACCCGCTGGTCGACGCCGGATACCCGTCCATCGGCTGCGCGCCCTGCACCCGCAAGCCCCTGCCCGGCGAGGACAAGCGGGCCGGCCGGTGGGCCGGCCGGGCCAAGACCGAGTGCGGGTTGCACCAGTGAGTACCACGGCTCCGGCAGGAGCGCCCGGTACCCAACTGGCCGCCAAGAAGGTGGAACAATGACAGCGCCCGCGCTGACGGAGGTCCGGGCGTTCGACGCGCTGGACGCCCTGGAGTCCGAGGCCATCCACATCTTCCGCGAGGTGGCCGGCGAGTTCGACCGTCCGGTGATCCTGTTCTCCGGGGGCAAGGACTCGACCCTGCTGGTGCACCTGGCGGTGAAGGCGTTCGCGCCGGCGCCGGTGCCGTTCTCCCTGCTGC
>NZ_BAABJP010000025.1:1710-2105 GCF_039543365.1 Actinospineispora eucalypti | reverse complement strand
GCGGCGCCCGGGCCCAGCACAGCCGCCACCGAAGGAGTGGACCGCACCACGTGCCGCTGCACCCGCCAGATCGCGCCGCCGGTCAGCGGGAGGGTGACGTGGTAATACGGGGTCGCTCCGCTGAGGATCTGGGTGTCCGAGCCGAAACGCAGATAGCCGGTGGTCAGCTCCCCGATTCCCACCGCGTTCATGTGCAGCTCGAAGTCGTCGCCGGGCGTGGCCACGCGCAGCTGCAGCGGGAGGCGGGGCAGCACCCGTTGCAGCACATCGGTGGCAAGGGCGATGTCATCCGTGCGGGCCACCGGGTAGGCGGCGAGTAGCTCATCGGTTACGCCGGGGTGCACCGCCAATGCCGCCTCCTGCCCTCTCATCGGGATAGCCGGGACCGTTCGCCT
>NZ_BAABJP010000025.1:1405-1655 GCF_039543365.1 Actinospineispora eucalypti | reverse complement strand
GTGCGCGAACGTGACGGCGGGCGGCGCTTTTCGGATCGATGGACGGGTGCGCCGCCGGGTTGGCTGTCGGAGCCGGCGGCGCATCGACCGTCGGCGTCGGTTTGGCAAGTGGAAAGAGGTTGACCCGACATGCCCGTGAGCCCTCGGCGTGGCCGCCTGGCGCTGACCGTCCAGCGGGTCCGCACCGAACCGGGGCTGCTCCGCAACGCCGTGGTGGTGCTCGCGCTCATCGTCATCGCCGGTGTCGTCG
>NZ_BAABJP010000025.1:993-1351 GCF_039543365.1 Actinospineispora eucalypti | reverse complement strand
TCAGCGCGGAATTCCCCGCCACCCCGGGCATCAGCCCGGCCAACGGGCAGGAGGTGCGCATCGCCGGAGTCAACGTCGGCGACATCACCGACGCCGAGGTGACCCGGCAAGGCAAGGTGCGGCTCACCCTTTCGGTGGAGCATGGGCACCGGCTATACGAGAACGCCAGCCTGCTGCTGCGTCCGAAGAGCCCGCTCAACGAGATGTACGTGGCGATCAGCCCGGGCGGCCCGCCGGCGCGGGAGGTCGGCGCGAATCACGTCTTCCCGATCGAGTCGACGGAGCGACCGATTCAGGTGGACGAGGTGCTGCGGCACCTGGACGACAACGCGCAGCGGATGCTCACCTCGCTGCTCGC
>NZ_BAABJP010000025.1:695-931 GCF_039543365.1 Actinospineispora eucalypti | reverse complement strand
AGGTGGCCAATGACCTGCGGCCAGTCGCCGAACAGCTGGCCCGACGCAAGGAACTGATCCGCCGGCTGGTCACCTCGGTCGGGCAGATCGCGCACGCGGTCGGCGGGGACGACCAGCGGCTGCGCACACTGGTCGCCAGCCTGCAGACCACGCTGCGCACCTTCGGCGGCCGCGCCCCGCAGGTGGACCAGACGCTGGCCGAGCTGCCCGGCCTGGTGGACCAGTTGCGCCACTCC
>NZ_BAABJP010000025.1:0-624 GCF_039543365.1 Actinospineispora eucalypti | reverse complement strand
TCCCCACCGCGATGCGGGAGCTGCGCGGCACCACCGACCGGCTGGACACCGTCGTGGACACCGCCGATCCATTCCTGGACGCCGCCAAGCCGGTGCTGGCCGACCTGCGGCCGTTCGCGGCTCACCTGGACGAGGCGTTGCCCGAACTGCGGGCCGCGACCAAGCCTCTGGACCCGGTAACCGACGCGTTGCTGCCCTACCTGCCAGACGTCGCCGCGTTCACCGTGCAGACCCGATCTCTGTTGAGCTTGCAGGACGCCAACTCAGGCATCCTGCGTGCCGCCGTCCCGATCAGCTCGCACTTCCCGCCCCCCACCCTCGGCCCGAACAACGGGATCAAGCCGATCACTGTGCCGGGCGCTCGATAGGTGCACGGGCTAGATCACTCTGGTCCAGCGACTCCGGCAGCACCTGCCCGCCGTCGACGATCAACGCCTGGCCGGTCACGAACGAGGCCTCCGCGCTGGCCAGGTAGACCGCCGCGTGACCGATGTCGTCCACGGTCCCCAGCCGACCGCCCGGGATCGTGCGCTCCATGCTCTGGCGGGCGTCGCCCATCGGGCACAAGCTCGCCGGTCCGACCATCAGCCGTGCCGAGATGCTGGCCACCTGGACCCGCAACGG
>NZ_BAABJP010000024.1:0-178845 GCF_039543365.1 Actinospineispora eucalypti | reverse complement strand
AGGTGATGGCCTCCGGGATCAAGACCAAGCTGCAGGAGTTCCTCCCCCACCGAGGCGGCTGACCGCGCAGCCGCGGTCAGTGGAGACCGCTGAAGACGAGGTACCCGTCGACGCGGGTCAGTCCGTCGGCTTCGGGGTCCGGTGGCAGGTCGTGGCCGAGGTCGCGGCTACGGACCTCGCCGATCCACTGGTCGTGCTGGTACTCGTGGTTGATCACCGCGGTGAGCAGGTGCTTGGCGACGATCGCCAGCTGGTGCGGGGCGCCCACCCGGCCGCCGGCGATGTCGCCGATGCGGGCATGCACGCGCTGGGCGACGACGTCGCGGAACTCGGTGAGGCGCGTGGCGGTGGGTAGCGCGCCGCGGAACTTCTCCGGCTGGGCGGAGTCCATCAGCCCGTCCAGCTCGGGGTCCGGGCTGGGTTCGGCGGCGGTCAGGTTGCGGATCATGAAATGGGCGACGTGGGCCTGGTGACCGAGATGCCAACCGATCGCGCTGGACTCCTGGTGCGGGCGCCAGGTCAGTTCGTCGGGGCTCAGGTCGCGCCACAGCTGGTCGGTGTAGGCCCGTGCGCGGTCGTACTCGCGTAACAGCTGCCGGACTTCGTTCATGTGATCACCTGGGTGGGTCGAGTGGTGTGGGGCGTGCGTGCTTCGGCGGCGAGGATCGCCGCGGCGGCGGCGTCGCCGGAGGCGAGTGCACCTTCGATGTGCCCGCCGAAGCCGGCGGCGGTCTCGGTGCAGGCCCAGTGCAGACGGCCGCCGAGCTCCGGTTCGTGGAAGACGGGATGTCCGAACAGGTGGTAGTCGACCAGCGCCTCGACCCCGGGTGGCGAGGTCCATGCCTCCCGCCGCCAGTCCTGGGCGATCAGCCGTACCGGGCGGGCGGCGTGTTCGCCGAACATGGAGTTCAGTTGACCGATCACGGCCGCCTCGAGGTCGATGTCGGCGGATAGGGGTGGGGCGAAGCCGAACAGCGCGGCCGGGCTGTCACCGGGTCCGCACATGTCGTGGATCTCCTGGAGTGGCCCCAGCCGGCTCAGGCCCGCCCCGGCGAGCCCGGCATCTCGCCAGAACGGCCGCTCGTAGACGGCGACGACCTTGGTGATCGCGCCCATCCACACCGGGGTGGCCCGGGCGAGGCCGACCAGCGGGTCCGGGAGCTGGCCGGCGAAGTCGATGCGTGCCACCGCGAGCGCCGGTGGCACCGCGATGACGACATGACGTGCCCGCAGGAGCGCGTCGTCGGTGTCCACAGCGAGGCTGTGCGGGTCTGCCGACCGCACGGAGCGGACCGGGCAGCCCAGCCGCACGGTGTCCGGGGGCAGGGTGTGGGCCATCGCGGTGGCGATGCGGGCCGCGCCGCGCCCGAACCGCTGTGCCGGGCCGTCGACGAGGTTGCCGCCGAGCCGCCGCACGCCGCCGCCGTCCTGGAATATCGTGTCACCGGCGAGATGCTGCCGGAACGGCGCCGCCCCGCTCTCGCGCGCCAGCCGTGTCACCCGTTGCTCGCCGGCCCAGAACCAGGTGGCACCGAGGTCGAGCACACCGGCAGTGGTCGGCACGCTGAGCAGCCGCCCGCCGACCCGGTCACGTGCTTCGAGGCAGACCACGTCGCATCCGGCGGCGCGCAGGCTCGTGGCGGCGCGCAGGCCGGCCGCGCCGGCTCCCACGACGATGACCTCGTGGTCAACAGTGCTCATCGCGACCTCTCAACGGGTGGTCAGCACCATGCGGAAGCGGGCTCGTCCGGCCTGCTGCTCGGCCAGCGCTTCGGCCGCGGCATCGAGCGGGACGGTCTGCACCCGGGCGCGGACACCTGTCGTGACGGCGAACCGCATGGCCTGCTCGGTGTCGCTGGGGCTGCCGGTGAGGTGCCCGTTGATCGATCGGGCGTGCATGACCAGCTTGTCCAGGCGCAACTCCAACGGCTTGCCGTCCAGCCCGATCACGGTGAGCTGTCCATGTGGGGCAAGGCCGTCGAGGAGCTCACCGAGCAGGTCGGTCCCGGTCGCGGTGGAGATCACCAGTTCCGCGCCCCCCAGGGCGTTCAACGCGGCACCGGGAGCCTCGGCGCGGGCGGCGATGTAGTGGTCGGCACCCAGTTCCCAGGCCAACGCGGCCTTGTCCGGCCCGCGCCCGATCGCGATCGTCTCGTAGCCCATTGCCGACGCGAACTGCACGGCCAGGTGGCCGAGCCCGCCGATGCCGACGACCGCGACCCGGCCACCGGGTCGGACACCGGCGTTGCGTACGGCGTTGAAGGTGGTCACTCCGGCGCAGCCGAACGGCGCCGCCTCGGCCATCGACAACTGGTCCGGGATCCGGGCCAGCGCGATCGCCGGGACGGTGACGGTGGTCGACCAGCCGCCCGGGTAGGACAGTCCGGGAACCCTCCGCCGCGGGCAGTGCACGACGTCACCGGTGCGGCAGGCCGTGCAGTACCCGCAGCTGCCGCCGAACCAGCCGACGGCCACCCGCTCACCGATGTCAAACCCGGTGACGTCCGAGCCCCGTTCCGCGATGACCCCGGCGACCTCGTGGCCCGGGGTGATCGGAAACCCCGAGTCCGGGCGCGGGTTCCGGACGCTGCCGATGTCGGCGCCGCAGATGCCGGCCGCCGCCACGTCGATCCGGACCTCGTGCGGGCCGGGAGCCACCGCCACCGTGGGGAGGACCCGAACGGGCTCCCCCACCTCGGTCACCTGCGCCGCCCGGTGCGCGTCGCGCGTCCGCTCCCGCACAGCAATCACCCCTGCATACGATCCGGCGCGGCCGCGCGCCCTTGATGTCCGCCGCGCGAACCTATGCGAATTTCCGGGGCGCCAGTAGGGGTCCACGGCGAATGCCGACATAGCGAACGGTTATGTCTCGACGAGGGTGTCTACGAGATCGCTGAGCGCGGTGGCCAGCGGTGAGTGTGGGTGCCAGGCGGCCTCGTAGAAGATCTCCACCTGCTGCCCCCCGTCGAGCAGTGCCCGGTGCCGGGCGTCGGGTGAGGTCAGCTTGGATCGGGGCAGCATGGCCGCGCCCAGACCGAGGTTGGCCCACTGCTCGAGCACCTGGTAGCTCGCGGCCTCGCCGGCGTAGGCACGCAGCCGCAGCGCGTGGGAGTCGAACAGCTGCGCGGTGAACCGGGCCAGACCGCACGAGTCGGGCACCAGGATGAACTCGTTGTCGACGGTCTGGTCCAGCTCGACGGGCGTCCGGTCCCCGGAACCGACGACGACGATCGGTTCCGAGTCGATGATCCGATGCTCCAGCCCGCGCAACGGCCCGACCGAAGGAACGAGGATCACGTCCAACTCGCCAGCGAGAAGACCGGACTGGAGGTCGGCCATGTCCGCCTCACGCAGGACCAGCTCACGGGGTGTGGACAGGTCGCGTACCGCGCTGAACGCCCTCGCCACCAGCTGGGCGTTGATCAGCGGGGAGACGCCCATCCGGATCCGCCGCTCGCCGGACTCCCGCAGCCGGTGGGCCTCGTTGGCCACGGCGTCCAGCCCGTCGATCGCCCGCTCGATGAGCGGCAGGATCTTTCCGCCGAACACCGTCGGGGTCACCCCTCGCGGCGACCTGTCGAACAATCGCTCACCGAGCCGCTCCTCCAGCTTGGCGATCCCGTTGGACAGCGCCGGTTGCGACACCCCCTGCTCGCGGGCGGCCGCGCTGAACGAGCCCGTGCGCGCCACCGCCCGCGCGTAGCGCAGCGTCTCCGCGCTCAACCGCTCAGCCATACAGAGACGTTATCGCGGCATTCGGGATGAGCGCCTACCGGCAGGGCGAACCGCCCGATAACGTCAGGTCCGCTCAGGAACTGCATGCCTTGCTCGGAATGGCAGGTCGCGGCATTGACGGTGGACAAGGATCGGGTCGACAACCCAACTCTCGCCGCCGAGGCCGAGCCACCCGAGCAGAAACGCATCATCCGCGCTCTGGTCCTGGCCCAGATCCTCAGCGGCGCCGGGCTCGCGGCGGGGATCACCGTCGGTGCCCTGCTCGCGCGGGACATGCTCGACACGACCAGCCTGGCCGGGCTGCCCACCGCGTTGTTCACCATCGGTTCGGCCGCCGCGGCCGCCGGTGTCGGGCGGCTCTCCCAGCGGCTCGGTCGTCGCGCCGGACTCACCACCGGCTACACCGCCGGCGCGCTGGGCAGTGCCGGCGTCGTGCTCGCCGCGGTCCTGGACAACATTCCGCTGCTGTTCGCCGCGCTGCTCGTCTACGGCGCCGGAACCGCGACCAACCTGCAGGCCCGCTACGCCGGCGCCGACCTGGCCTCCCCGGCCCGCCGCGGCCGCGCCGTCAGCACCGTGCTCGTGGCAACCACCCTCGGCGGGGTACTCGGCCCGAACCTGGTCTCCCCGATGGGACACCTCGCCGCCACCTGGGGCATCCCGCCACTGGCCGGGCCGTTCCTGCTCTCCGGCGCCGCCTACCTGCTGGCCGCGCTCGTGCTCGCCGCCCTGCTACACCCCGACCCGCTGCGACTCGCCCGCGAACGAGCCGCCAGCGCACCCCGCATCGCCCCCTCCGCACCCCGCGCCACCGGCGAGCCGGGTACACCGGCCCACCCTCAGGGCGGCGGAATCGTTCTCGGCGCCTCGATCATGGTCCTCACCCAACTGGTGATGATCGCCATCATGACCATGACCCCGGTACACATGACCGCCCACGGCCACGGCGTCGGCGCCGCCGGCGCGGTCATCGCCGTGCACGTCGCGGCCATGTACCTGCCCTCACCGCTCAGCGGATGGCTGGTCGACCGCTACGGCCGCCTCTTCGTCGCCGCGCTGTCCGCGATCACCCTGCTCGCCGCCGGTACCCTGGCCGCCGCAGCACCCGACAACTCGGTCGCCCTGCTCGCGGTCGCGCTCGCCCTGCTCGGCATCGGCTGGAACTTCGGACTGCTCAGCGGCACCGCCATCATCACCGACACGGTCCCCCTCGAACGCCGAGCCACCACCCAGGGAGCCGTCGACGTCGGGATCGCCGTCGCCGGAGCGGGCGGCGGCATCGCCTCCGGCGCCGTCGTCGCCACCACCAGCTACCCCACCCTCACCATCGCCGGCGGACTCATCGCCCTCGCCATCCTCCCGCTCATCACCACCACTCGCACCCGCCGCCGAGCCAGCTCCGCCGGTCAGCACTGAACACGGTCGATGACATAGGCGCGGAGCACCCCGATCCGGCAGTTCTCCACCCGACCCGGGGTACCGCGGTCGCCCGGGCGAAGTCGCGCGTACTCCGCCGCGGAGTGCCGGTTACTCCGCCGATGTCCTAGCTCGCTCGCTTTCCGACGCGCATGCTGACCCGACATATCGGCGACGGGGCACTAGGAGCGAGAATGGTCGAGAAGGCTCCACTGGAACGAATTCTGGTCTTTGGCGCCGGTGGACATATCGGCGGTCCGGGCGTTGATCAACCGGTTACCGATCTTGAGATCCTTCGCCCAGGACGGCACCAAACCCATTCCCTGGCGCGGGTACCCGGTTCAGGAGAATGCGATCGGTAGCACGATCGCCGCGGTGACGAGTGAAATTCCGCTCACCAGGTCTGCGCGCACGGGAATCAGACGCCCGACGAACCGTCCGACGCACAGTCCGGCCAGCGACATGATCGCGGTCATGACTCCGAACACGGCGGCGGGGATGAATGGAGAGATCCCAAATATTCCGAGCCCGGCGCCGGCGACCAGATTGTCCATGCTCAGGGAGAGCGGCATACCGAAAAGTGTCACCCAGGGCTGATCGATTTCCTCGGGTTCGGGCTTTCTGAATGCCCCGAACAGAAGGTATAGCCCATATGCGCCGAGCAACGCGGGACCCACGTAGTCGGCGACCGGCTCGATAACCTCGCCGAGGTAGTGGCCGAGCACGCCCCCTACCAGCGGCGCTAGGCCATCCCAGATGCCGAACACGAGAGCGACCTGAACGGCTCGCCGGAAGCCGAATGGAATCGTGCCGATCGCGATCGAGGACCTGAAGTTGTCCAGACTGAGGAAGAATCCGAGGGCGAGTATCTCAACCAATCTGACCACCCAACACAAACTAGTGGATTTGCGCGACTAGCTCGGGAATTGTGTGGTCGCATAGTTTACGTTGGGATTGTTTCCGCCATCAAGGGTCGCCGCTAGTTGGAGATCAGATACCGTTCGTTCGCCGATCGTGGCCGCTCGCAGGTGCCGCCCACCGGGCACGCGGCTGTGATGTGGTCCAGCGCCGAGCCGCTCATGGCTGGCATGCTAGGGGCGCATCTGGCGCCGGCTTCGTCGCCGAAGGCGTACCACTGGTCATCCTGGCGCCGTCCAGGCGGCCGCTTCCGTGGCCAGTTGCAGTGACGCCGCCAGGTGCCGCGGATCGTGCATCCGGCAGCGCCGCACCCCCGCCAACTCGGTCAGCCGCCGGAATCGGATCGCTGGTGTGCCGGACACCTCTCCCATGGGACGCACAACTGCGGCGGTGTACTGCATACAATAGACGCCAGATGAGGTCGCAGTGCACCAGAGAGCCAACGCACATCCAGGGAGGACCCGAACCATGACGGACACGTTCGCGGAAGCAGGAGGCGGCGACACGCCTGCCCTGACGGACGGGATTCACCTGGTCGTCGACGCGCTGAAGCTGAACAGGGTCGAGACGATCTACGGTGTCGTTGGCATCCCGATCACGGACCTGGCGCGCCTGGCACAGGCGTCCGGGATCCGCTACATCGGGTTCCGGCACGAGAGCGACGCGGCGCATGCGGCCGCGGCGGCCGGGTTCCTGACGCAGAGGGCGGGGATCTGCCTGACGGTCTCCGCGCCGGGGTTTCTCAACGGCCTGGTCGGCCTGGCGAACGCCACCACCAACTGTTTCCCGATGGTCCAGATCTCCGGCTCCAGTGAGCGGCACATCGTGGACCTGCAGCGCGGTGACTACGAGGAGATGGACCAGCTGGCGGTCGCCAAGCAGCTCTGCAAGGCGGCGTACCGGGTGTCGAGGGCGGAGGACATCGGACGGGGCATCGCGCGGGCGATCCGTACGGCAGTGAGCGGCCGGCCAGGTGGGGTGTACCTGGACATCCCGGCGGCGGTGCTGGGCGAGATCATGGACAAGGGCAAAGGCGAGAAGTCCCTCTGGGAGGTCGTGGACCCGGCGCCGAAGCAGATACCCGACGCGGCGGCCGTCGACCGGGCCATCGCGCTGCTGGCGGACGCCCAGCGCCCGCTGATCGTGCTCGGGAAGGGCGCGGCGTACGCGCGGGCCGACGACGCGATCCGGCGGTTCGTGGAGTCGAGCGGCATCCCGTACGTGCCCATGTCGATGGCCAAGGGGCTGCTGCCGGACGATCATCCGCAGTCGGCGTCCACCGCGCGGTCGCTGGCGTTGAAGCAGGCGGACGTCGTGCTGCTGGTCGGCGCGCGGCTGAACTGGCTACTGGGGCACGGGGACGCGCCGCAGTGGAGTCCGGACGCGAAGTTCATCCAGGTCGACATCGCGGCGAACGAGATGGACTCCAACCAGCCGATCGCCGCCCCGCTGGTCGGCGACATCGGCTCGGTGATGGACGCGCTGGTGGAGCGGACGAAACCCGGGCAGATCGCGGCACCTTCCGGGTGGCGGGAGTCGCTGGGCGAGAGGTCCGCGGCGAACGTGGCAAAGATGGCCAAGCGGCTGGAGGCGGCGAAGACCGCGCAGCCGATGACGTTCCTGGGCGCGCTCCAGGCCATCCGCGACGTGATCGCCGAGCACCCGGACGTGTACCTGGTGAACGAGGGTGCCAACGCCCTTGATCTCACGCGCAACACCATCCCGATGTCCGTGCCGCGGCACCGGCTGGACTCCGGCACCTGGGGGGTGATGGGCATCGGCATGGGCTACGCCATCGCGGCCGCGGTGGAGACCGGGCAGCCGGTGATCGCCATCGAAGGCGACTCGGCGTTCGGTTTCTCCGGCATGGAGGCCGAGGTCATCACCCGCTACGACCTGCCGGTGATCACGATGGTGCTCAACAACAGCGGCGTGTACCGCGGTGATGACGCCTCGCCGTCGGGCGACCCGGCGCCGACGTACCTGAGTGCGCGGCACGACATCCTCATGCAGGCCTTCGGCGGCACGGGCTACCAGGCCACGACTCCCGATCAGGTCGGCGAGATGCTGCGGAAGGCGCTCGCGGAGGGCAAGCCCGCGCTGATCGACTGCATCATCGACCCGGCTGACGGCACCGAGTCCGGCAACATCAAGCATCTCAACCCGAAGGGCCTCAACGCGAAGCAGTGAGCCCTATCTGGTCGGCGGCGCCACACCGCCATCGGCACCCGGCGCCGCCGACCTCCGCCCCTTGTCGCCGGGCCGCGGCACAGGCCGCGAAGGCCTCCGCCCGAGACCCCAGCGGGCGGCGGCGGTAGCGCGGTGGTCGGCATGGCCGAGGGACACGACTGCCGGGGAGACCGTGGTGTCGGATACGGCCGTGACGGGCTGTCTGCGGTGCTCTGCGGCCCCGGTGTCGATGTGGGCTTTCCTGTCCGGCTCGGGGTCAGTGAAGGAGACGAGCACTCCCGCTGGTGCCAGGGTGATCCCCGGTACCCGGGGGGAGCTGTTCGACCTCCGGCGGGCCGAACGGGCCTACTGTCGATGCACGCCGGGGTTCGTTCTCGTCGGTGGCCTGGTCTCGAAAAGCTGTCAACGGGGCCACTCGCGCGCTGCCTGAGTGGAACGGAAGCGGCCAGCATCTCCAATGTGGAGATGCTGGCCACAGCGTGCGGTGAGCGAGTTACCAGGCGCCGTTTGTGCGCTGTATTGGTGGCCTCGGTGTTGAGGGACATCATCGTCGCCTCAACGCAGGCCTGACAGCGCTTAGCCTGTCGCGGCTTTACGTGGACGTGGGTACCCGCAAATCCGTACGAAACGTCGGCGAGGGGGCTGATCTTCTCTGCTGGTCAGACCTAAGGTCGTCGAAGTTCCTTTTCTGTGTACTCCACTAAGACCGGCCCACGCAAGGGCTTACGGTAGAATATAGAATTGTGAGCAAATCTTCCAGAATTTTGTCGATCACATAACTGGGCAACTCGGAATTGGTCGTCCGAAATCCTTTCAGCCCGTCTGAAGCTCGGTCCCCCGAACGAGCGGGGCCGCTTCGATGTCCTCCGGCGTATCAGCTTTCGGGCCAGTTAGTTCTCGGTGTCCGGGTCGAGGTCACGAAGAATTGCGTCGTTCGCGCCTTCGGTCAGCAGAGCGCTCTCGCCATCCTGCCGGTCGGACGGTGTGAGGCACCCGGGGCACACGGCCGTCTCATCCTCGTAGGTCTCCCAGCGGGCGTACTCGGCCGAGTCGGGGTCCACAACTCGGCCGCATCGACCGCATTGTTCGGTGTGAGATATCACCGCTGTTGCCGCCCGTTCTGACCGGCGCCCGGTCGGTATCCGCGTTGTCGTCTATCGGCGCACGTTCTCAGGAATGTGGTCCAGGGCGTGCAAGACATGCACGCGAGCTTGTGCGCCGCCGGCCCGGTGAGCTCCGAGTGCCGCGTCAACGTGTGTCTGTGCTGGCCGGCAGCTATTCCCCAACACGGGTGGACCCGCCGTCTCGCTCCCAACGCCACAGGGCTGCTTCCTGCTCACCGTCGGGCGCCCGCGCGGATGACGGTGAGGGCGAGGCGCAGGCCAGTAGGTCGGGGATCCGGTCGGTGTTGCCTCGATGTGCTGCCGTCATCAAGATGCGGTGCGCCGTTTCGGGAGCGGTCTGATCGGGCACCACCAGCAGCGTGGTCAGATGACGAGCGCTGAGCACGTCCACCGTGTCTGGGTGCTGGGATCGGTATCCGGCCAGGCGCACGACCACACCACCGACGTGGATCTTGCGCACGGTCGGAGCCCAGGTGGTCAGGTTGTAGCTGACCCGCTCGATACGGCCCATCCGAACCATGAGCACCGCGAGCAGCGCCGGCAACTCGGCCGCCAGATCACGCGAGCGGGGCCACCACGCCCCATCAACGAAACCGGTTGTCGGTCCCTGCGGTTTGAGCCTGAACCGCGGCCGCTCGCCGACAGGTTCGACGAGCGTGGCCCGCGAAGTGGTGATCTGTGTGCTGGTGGCCGACGTCATGCCGGTGTTCCCGTCCCCGGACGGAAAATCCGCCCGGCCTGGGCTTTCCCCGGGGACGGAGCAGGCTTGACCACCCACACACGAGATGCTCCCGGTCACGCCAACACTACACCGACGACCCGGGCTCGAGATTCTTTCGACGCACCGCCGCCGGGCGGTTGCATCCGCCGTCCGCGGGAGATGGATGAGCGGTGCGCGGTGATCTCGTGGTGGGGCTACTGGGCGTGTGCGGGAGCGTCCCCTCCAACTTCGATGTCGGGTACCGGGCGGCGGGTCGGCCCCTGGGGCGGTGTCGGCACGTGAGTCGCCTTCGGGGTGGCGGGGCGACGGTGCCCGATCTTGGTGACGTAGGGCGAGGTCATGGCCCGCAGGAGTGCGCTGTAGGCGACCCCGAAGCCGATCTCGTCGCCGACGGCGACGCGGTGATCGCCGTGGTCGACCACCAGGTGGTCGCTGCTCATTCCGAGCAGGGTGATGCCCGGCGGTGGGCGCAAGCCGGCCGGGTCCACGTCTTGGCGACCGACCGCCAGGATTGCTTGGTGTACCGTGCCGCCGCTGGTGCGGACCGGCGCCTCACCGAAGGCGGCCTGAGCACGATCTCCCCAGGGCTGGGCCGGTTTGATGGCGACCTCGATGACCTCGGCGGTCAGTGTGAAGGCGTCGGTGTGCAGGCCGGGGATCGGTGTTCGGTCCAGCGGGTCGACGCCGAGAAGGATGGCTTCACCGAGTCGGAGCTCGTCGATCCGGCCGACGTCGTGGGTGTGGAGAGCCCAGCTCAGGTTGGCCGAGTTGCCGCCGGAGACGACGTCGAGACAGATCCCGTGAAGTGCCTCGATGTTCTCCACGAGCCCGGTGAGGGCGCCCATGTTCTCGTCGTCGGGCACGACACCGTTCTGGCATGCGAGGTTGGCGCCAAGCCCGACGAGCCGCAGGCAGGAGTGGCCGAGGACGGTGCGCACGGCTTGCGGGGTGTCGTCGAGCGCGATGCCTTCGCGTAGGTCACCCAGCTCGATCATGAGCACGACGCCGTGCGTGCGTTTCTGGCGCGACGCGGCACGATCGAGCGCCGCCAGCACGGCGGCCTCGGTGTTCAGACTGACATCGGCAACGGCGACGACCCGTCCCGCCTGGCTGAGCATGGGTGAACGGATCAACGTGCGTAACGGTGACCGGTCGTGGCTGGCCAGCCGAGCCAGGTTCGGCACACGGGAATCACCGAGGCCGCACGCGCCGCCGCGCAGCATCGCCGCCGCGACTTCGGGCGAGCCCAACACCGCCTTGGTGATCCCGGTGACCCGGATACCCGTGGCGGCCAGTCGATCAACCAGGACCCGTGTGTTGTGCTCGACCTTGTCGAGATCGGTTGCGAGACGTAGCGCGGTCACACCGGGGTGGTTGTGTCGGCCACCGCCGCGAGCGCGGGGAAGGCCGCCAGCACCATGTCGACCAGGTCCGACAAGGGTCGTGTCAGGGGGTCGGTGACCGGAAGGCCGAGTTGCGAGCGGTGCTCGGCGATCGAGTCAGCCAGCTCGTCCTCGGTCATCTGCTCGTGGTTGATCGTGACCCCGATGACCCGGGTGTCGGCGAACGCCTCGATCAGCGCGATCTCGCTGGCCGCGGTCGGCATCGGCATCATCGGGAAGTCACCGAGCATCTGGCGCTTCGGCGCGTGCTGGACGATTACACCGGCCGGGCGGCTGCCCCGCACGATGTGCGCGGAGGTCAGGTATGCGGGGTGGCTGAGCGCGCCCTGGCCCTCGACCACAATTACATCAGGGTCCTCACCCTCGAACGCGGCGACGACCTGGTGCTCGACCTCGCCCGAGCAGAACTGGGGCACCAGCGCATCCAACGCGACGCCGTATTTCCCTCCCTGGATCAAGGTGGTCTGACCGGTGCCGACCATGACCGCTCTGATGCCGCGCGCGTTCAGCGCCTCGACCAGCAAGGTGGCGGTGGTGCGCTTCCCGATTGCCCCGTCCGTACCCAGGACCGCGATCCTGGGACACGTCACGTCGAAGATGCGGCCGCGGAATAGATGCAGCTCGCGTTTGGCCTTCGGCCGGCGCACATCGGTGATGGTGACCCTGGCGATCACGGCCTCGGCGACGAACTCGGCGTCGTCGTTGAGGAACTCGTGCAGGCCGTTGATGATGTGCATTCCGCGCGCGATGCCCTCCAGCAGCACCACCCGCTGGGCGTCCGACAGCAAGCCGTCGGCCGGCGCCAACCCGCAGATCAGATAGTCGGGTACCCGCCCGGCGTGCGCGATGGACTCGGCGAGCGACGCCAGCACCGGGATGCCGTTCACCGTGCCGTCGAGGAACTGCCCGGCATCGACCCCAGCCCGCAGGCTGTCGATGACGCTGAGGATCTCGTACTTCTGCGAGTGTCGGACCAGGCCGTTGGCGGTCTTACCGTCCTGCTCACCGAACTGGCCCTCGCAATAGACGACCGCAGTGCATCCAGCAGGCAGCTCGAACGGAGCCGCCGGAACGATCCACTCGCTCTGTTCGGGCACGTCGAGAAAAGGGGTACCACTGACCAGCGAAGACATAGGATCCTCTGAGAGGTCTCAGAGAAGGCGACACGATCGTGGCGGGGCGGTGAGCCCAACGTTCAACGAGTGGTCTGCCCTGAGGGCCGGCAAAGTTACCGACCAACCCAGCCTACCCGGTGAGCCCCGGATCTCTTGTCTCCACCGAGGAACAGCCCGCACGGAGCACTGAGTCGGGCCACGAGCGAGAGCCGCCGCCGGGCGAACCCGAGGTCGCGGCCTCACCTGAGCCGGAGACCGCACGAGTCCGTTCGCCGGTCACCGCGCTAGCAGGCCGCGCCGACGACCGGGTAACCGTTCTTGCCCCCGATCGGGCCGCTGCTCGGGCACACGGTGACGATTCCGGGCATCTGTGAGGTGTTACCGGTCTGGCCGCCGCCCTGGCCTTGGCCCTGGCCCAGCCCCTGGGCGATGGCGGTGCCCGAGCCGAACCCCACCAGGCCGAGCACGGTGGCGCCGAGCACCAAGGCCCGTAAGACTGCCGCTGCCATGTGTACCGCTCCTCACTGACACGAAGGCCGATCGGTCAAGTTTCTGTGACTGATGTGACTAACGAGACAGAAGGTATCTCTGTAACTCTCATGCACCCGACCGGTGTGGCCGGCGGCGGCGGGGGCTCACACCCGGGGGAATTGAGCCGCGGCTCGGTGACCTCGGGCTGAGCAGCGCCTAGGGTCGCGTTGTGGGCGCTTCCGATGTCGTCGCGCAGCTGGGCAGCCTGGTCGCCGAGCCCGTTGGGCTGCTCCCGGCCCGCCAGCAGATGGCGCTGTCGCTGGGTTGGCACATCGTGCTGGCCTGCTTCGGGGTGGCGTTCCCGGCGATGATCCTGGTGATGCACCTGCGGGGACTCGTTCGGCGGGACCCGGTGGCGCTGGGACTGGCCCAGCGGTGGGCGAAGGCGTCCGCGGTGCTGTTCGCCATCGGCGCCGTCTCCGGCACGGTGCTCAGCTTCGAGATGGGCCTGCTGTGGCCCGGCCTGATGGGGACGTTCGGCGACGTGCTCGGCCTGCCGTTCGCGTTCGAGGGGCTGTCGTTCTTCATCGAGGCGATCTTCCTCGGCATCTACCTCTACGGTTGGGGTCGGATGCCGCCGAAGCGCCACGTGCTGATGGCCGTGCCCATGGCGCTCGCGGGCATCGTCGGCACGTTCTGCGTGATCGCCGTGAACGCCTGGATGAACGCGCCGACCGGGTTCCGGATCGTGGACGGCGCGGTGGTGGACGTCGATCCCTGGCGAGCGATGTTCAACGACCTGGTGCCGCTGCAGTTCGGGCACATGTGGATCGCGGCGTACATGGTCGTCGGGTTCGCCGTGTCGGGGGTGTACGCGGTGGGCATGCTTCGCGGCCGGCGGGACCCGCACCACCGGCTCGGGTTCATCGTGCCGTTCCGGTTCGCCACGGTCGCGGCGCTGGTCCAGCCCGTGGTCGGGCACCTGCTCGGCGGCAACCTGGGCGAGCGGCAGCCGGCGAAGCTCGCCGCGTTCGAGCTGGCGGAGACGACCGAGAGCCCGTCGCCGCTGCGCATCGGCGGCATCTGGGTCGACGGCGAGGTCCACGGGGCCATCGACATCCCCTACCTGGGCTCGCTGATCGCCCGGAACTCCTTCACCGCGCCGGTCCGAGGCCTCGACACGATCCCGCCGGAGAACCACCCGCCGATCAACACCACGCATTGGGCGTTCCAGACCATGGTCGGCGTCGGGCTGTTGCTGATGCTGGCCGTCCTGGTGTTCTGGGCCGGCCGATGGCGTGGCCACGACCCGCTCCGCTGGCCGTGGTTCCTGCGCTTCTGCGCGCTGGCCGGGCCGCTGGCGGTCGTCGCGCTCGAAGCGGGCTGGGTGGCGACCGAGGTGGGCCGCCAACCGTGGATCGTCTACGACGTCATGCGCACGGCGCAGGCCGCCGCCGACCGCGAAGGCCTGTGGTGGCTGCTCGGCGTCACCGTGCTGGTCTACGCCGCGATGACCGTCGCGGCGGTCGTGGTGCTCCGCTCGATGGCGCGACGCTGGCGCGCGGGTGAGGTCGACCTGCCGAGCCCGTACGGCCCGGAGGCGCGGCTCGCGGGCGGGACCACCGGGGATCGGGGGTGAGCGTCGAGACGGCCGTCGCCGCGGCCCTGTTCGTCGGCGTGGTGGCCTACGCCGTCCTCGGCGGCGCCGACTTCGGCTCCGGGTTCTTCGACCTGACCGCCGGCGGCGCCCGCCGCGGCGCGCCGCTGCGCACCCTGATCGACCACAGCATCGGGCCGGTGTGGGAGGCCAACCACGTCTGGCTGATCTTCGTGCTGGTCACCTGGTGGACCGCGTTTCCCCGGTCGTTCGCGGCCGCGATGACGACCCTGTTCCTGCCGCTGCTGCTCGCCCTGCTCGGGATCGTGCTGCGCGGCGCCAGCTTCGCGTTCCGCAAGTACGCCGAGACCCTCGGCCAGGCCCGCCTGTTCGGCGCGGTGTTCGCCACCTCCTCGGTGCTCACCCCCTTCTTCCTCGGCACAGTGGCCGGCGGCATCGCCTCGGGACGAGTGCCGGCAGCGGGGCAGGGCGATCCGTGGTCCTCCTGGCTCAACCCGACCTCGGTGTTCGGCGGCATCATCGCCGTGGGGACCTGCGCGTTCCTGGCCGGCACCTTCCTCACCGCCGACGCCGCGAGACACGGCCACGAACAGCTCGCCGAGCAGCTGCGGCTACGCGCGCTCGCCGTCGGTGCGGTCACCGGTGTGGTCGTGTTCGCCGCGCTGATCCCGATCTCCCGAGACGCCCTCACCTTGACCGACGGCCTCACCGGCCCAGCGGCACCGCTGGTGATCGTGTCGGCGCTGGCCGGTGCCGCCACCCTCGCGCTGCTGCTGCGCCGCCACTACCGCGTGGCGCGGTTCACCGCCGTCGCCGCGGTCGCCGCCGTCGTCTCGGGCTGGGGCCTCGGCCAGTACCCCTGGATCCTGGTCGACCAACTCACCATCGCCGACGCCGCCGGCGCCCCGGCCACCCTGCGGGCACTGCTCGTCGCCGTGGGTCTGGCGGCGGTACTGGTGCTCCCCGCGCTGGCCTACCTGCTACGACTCACCCAGAGCGAGCGGTGGACCCGCCACTGACCCCGAACGGGAGCGCCCGCCGGCCGATCTAATGCTGCTCGGCCGCCGCGTCCGCACCGCCACCGTCCGGGTAGGCCGGGATCACGCCTCCGGTGGTGACCAGCCGTACTTGCGGACCAGTTCCTCGTCGAGCAGCTGCATCTTCCCGCCGCCGAGGGACCAGTCCTCCCGCTCGGACTCCCGCAGCAGGATCAGCACATCATCCGGTCGCACGCCGACCTCGGACAGGTTGGCCACGATCGCCTGGTAGAGCGCGAGCTTCATGTCCCGGGTCCGCCCGCGGGTGAGCGTGATCTCCACCAGCACCGGATCGCGCCGATCCCCGTCGAGGAAGTGGCGGTCTACGTGGAACGCGGCGGCCGGTTGCGCGTCGACGATCAGGAACCGATCGTCCGGGGGAACGCCGATGGCGCTGACCAGCGCGCGACGCACGCCTTCGGCAACGGCTGCGTGCATCGGTTCGGGACGGTCCGTACTCAACGTGATCCGGACGAACGGCATGGGAACCCCTTCGGTGTCTGCTTCGCCGATTGTCGTGGAGCCCTCAGTGTCAGGTAGCGGTCCGGCGGAGCGATAGTCAAAACCCGCTCAGCCGACCTGCCCTATGGACACGGGCCGAAGTGCCGCACGGTTGGCGAACCGGCGCGGTGAGCGGACCAGCCGGGGTTGCCGGTGTGTGCGAATGCGACCCAGGCGCCGTGCACCTGGGCGGCGAGGTACGGCGGTGGCGCCTGCGGGCCGAGCAGGCCGGTGGGGCCGTGCAGCCACGGCTCGTCGGCGAGGTCGAACACGAACGGCAACTCGATGGTGTGGGTGGCGCCGAGCCTGCCGCGCATCGCGGTGGACCGGTAGCCGAACCGGTACGCGTGGGTATGGCCGCCGGACAGCCGGGCGTGGGCCTCGAGCAGCCGTTTGGTGCCGGCCTCGAACAGCGCCTGGCCGAGCAGCGCTGAGCGGAGCTCGCCCGCGCTTGCCCCCGGGTACCGGGCGGTGAGGGCCTCGACCGCGGCGTGAGGGTCCAGGTGGATGTGGGCGGCTGTGGTGAGCACGTCCGCATATGTCGAGTTGTCGAGGTCGTCGTAGGGCCCCAGATAAAGCCGTCCTTCCTCAGTGTTTGTCCCGATCAGCAGGTCGACCTCGGCGGCCGGGCCGTTCGTGAGGCTGTCCGCGGGTTGCCGGGGCAGGACCAGACTGAACGGGCTCAGGCCGGCGAGCGGGTCAGCGACGGTCTCGGTCCGTAGGTCCAGTCCGGTGAGCTTCGGCAGAATCTCCAGCAGGCGATCGTCCGGAATGGCCGCGAACGCGTCGGCCGTGGGGGCGACGCCCAGTGCCGCCGAGGCGGCACTGGTGACCCGTTGCGCCTGCTCCGGGGTGAAAGCGCCGGTGCCGCTGCCGCTCTGGATGATTGCCCGGCGAAACAGACCCGTGGCCTCCGGGGTGGCGAGCAGAGCCCCGATCAGGGTAGCGCCGGCGGACTGCCCGAAGACGGTGACGTTGTCGCGGTCGCCGCCGAATGCGGCGATGTTGTCACGGACCCAGCCGAGCGCGGCGAGCACATCGCGCAGGCCCCGGTTGGCCGGGGCGCCCTCCAGGTCGAGGAAGCCGGGGATGCCGATCCGGTAGTTCAGGGTCACCAGGACGACACCGTCGCGGGCGAACGCGCGCCCGTCATAGAGCGCGGCGCCGCCGGTGCCACTGACGGACCCGCCGCCGTGCACGTAGACCATGACCGGGAGCGCCGGGTCGCCGGCGGACGGTGTGTGGATGTTGACGGTCAGGTACTCCTCGCCGGGCACCCAACCGGGTCCGAAGTAGGGGGCCATGTCGAGCCCGGCGAACTCGCGGACCGGTTGCGGCGCGGTCGGCGAGGGTTGGGTGGCGTCACGGACGCCGGACCAGCCCGGGTGGGGCGCCGGCGCCGCGAATCGTGCCCGGCCCACCGGGGCGGCGGCGTAAGGGATGGCGCGGTAGTGCTCGCCGTACTCGTGGCGAACGCCGCGGACGGCGCCGGCCCGGGTCTGGGCGACAGGATCTGGTTGCATGGAATTCTCCTCCCTGGTCAGGAAATGCGGCCGAACCCGGCCCATTGCTTGATGGCGAACCGGGAGCCGTTGCGCTCCACCTCGGCGGCGCCGTGGCCACCCAGGTGCGCGGGGAAGACCAGGGCGCCCGTGTCGGCGGCCTGACCGAGCAGTTTGCGTCTGGTCTCGCGGGACTCGGTGGGGTCCTCGCAGAAGCAGCTGTTCACCTCCGGCTCGACCAGCTGCAGCGCCGTGTGCACCAGGTCTCCGACGAACAACGCACGGTCACCGCGCGACACGAGGGTCAGCACGGACGAGCCGGGGGTGTGCCCGGGGGCGAGGTCCAGCCGCAGGTGCCGGTCGATCCGGTGGGAGCCGTCCCAGAGCTGGGCCATCCCGGCCCGGTACACCGGCGCGACGCTGTCGTTGAAGACCACCTCCCGGCCGCCGAGCGCGGGTTCGTTCCCGTTGGCCGGGTTCCAGAAGTCGAAGTCGCGCCGGGGCATCAGGTAGGTCGCGTTGGGGAAGGTCGGCACCCAGGTGTCGCCGTCGAGCGAGGTGTTCCAGCCGACGTGATCGACGTGCAGGTGTGTGTTGATCACCAGGTCGACGTCGCCCGGCCGCACGCCCGCCGCCGCGAGGTTGTCCAGGAACCCGGTGTCCAGGTGACTCCACACCGGGGAGGCCGGCCGGGGCTTGTGGTTGCCGACACCGGTGTCCACGAGGATGGTGCGCCCCTCGCTGCGCAGCAGCCAGGTCTGGATCGCCGAGACGCACATGTTCGCGCCGGGGTCCCAGAAGTCGGGGGCGAGCCAGCCACGGTGTTCCTCCCAGGCCTCCGAGGTGCTGTCGGGAAAGAACTCATCGGGGCTCATGCTGACCGAGCCGTAGTACTCCTTGACCCGTGTGATGGTGACGTCGCCAAGGGTGATCTGATCCATGGCCTCGAGGCTGACAACCGGGTGCGCGGACAACCACACCCGCCGGGTCCTACCCCTGAGAGGGAGTGGCAGCCTCGGCGCGCACGCCGAACACTGGGGGGATGGACAGCCCAGGCCCGCTCGGCGACTTCTTACGGGCCCGGCGCGCGCGGCTGCGCCCGGAGGACGTCGGGCTACCCGAGCTGGGGCCGCGCCGGAGGGTGCAGGGCCTGCGGCGCGAGGAGTTGGCCCAGCTGGCCGGGGTGAGCGTGTCCTACTACACGCGGCTGGAACAGGGGCTCTCCCGCGGCGCCTCGACGGAGGTGCTCGCGGCGATCGCCCGAGCCCTCAGGCTCGATGCTCACGAGCGCGACCACCTCGAGCGGCTGGCCGGTGCCGCCCGGCGGGCACCGCGCGTGCGCCGCCCGCGACCGGAGACGGTCAGCCCCGAGACTCGTGACCTCATGCGCGCCCTCGACGGCGTCCCGGCGATGGTCCTCGGCCGCCGCACCGACGTGCTGGCCTGGAACAAGCTGGGTCACCAGCTACTCGCCGGCCACCTCGACCCGGCCAGCCCGGACGAACCGGCCAACCGACCGAACACCAGCCGGATGACCTTCCTCGACCCGCACTGCCGAGAGCTGTACCGCGACTGGCCGCGCAAGGCCCGGGCGGTCGTGGGCAACCTGCGAATCGCGGTCGGCCGCCACCCCGACGACCCGCTGCTCGCCAGGCTGATCGGCGAGCTGACGATGAAGAGCCCGGAGTTCGTGGCGTTGTGGGCCGACCATCGCGTCACCCCGTGCGACGCCGCCGCCTACGACATGCACCACCCAGTGGTGGGCCGGGTAACCGTGACGCAGCAGACGCTCGCGCTCGCCCGCTCACCCGGCCAGAGCCTGATCGTCGTGACGACGGCCGCCGGCTCCCCCTCGGAGGAGGCGCTCGCCCTGCTCCACCACACCGCCGGCTCCATCCACCAGCCAGCGAGAACCTGACGGCCACGGCATCGAGAACACGCGGCGACCGGGTTCAGCGGAGCGTCTCGTTGGACGTCGCGAAGTGGCCGACCGTGCCGGCCAGTGCCCGCAGGTAGTGGCCGAGTACGACCTGGTTGACGTTCTCGATCCGGTCACAGGCCTGGTGGTAACAGCGGTCATAGACCTGGCCCGCCTGCCCACCCCAGGCGTTGGCCTGAGCGGTGGTCTTCCTCTTGCTGTCGCCGTTCTCGGCACCGCCGACCGGAATCCCGGCCTCGATGAACCCGGACTCGTCGTCACCGACGAACTCGATCATTTCCGGCTTCACCCCGGTCCGCGCCAACTGGTCGGCCAGCACCCGCCCCACGCTCGCCGAACCGGTCGGACCAGCCGTGGAGGTGTCATCGCCCAGGCCGCCCTGCGCGAAGTAGCCGGCGTTCGGCGACGCCACCATGTCCACGTTCAGGTACAACATCAGCTGGGCCCGTTCGGCGTCGGACAGGCCGGTCACGTAACCGGTGGAACCTTGCGCGCCGGTCTCCTCATGACCGAAGAACGCGAACCGCACCGCGTTGCGCACCGAGGGTGAGGCCCCGAGACGGGCGGCGATCTCCAACAGGCTGGCCACCCCGGAACCGTTGTCCACGATGCCCGGCCCCTCCGGCACCGAGTCCAGATGTGCCCCGATCATCACCACGCGCCCCGGATCACCGGTGCGGGTCTGGGCGACCACGTTGCGGAACGTCCCGGCCCGGCCGTCCTCGGCGTCCTCCTCCGAGATCTCGTAGGCCGGCGTGCTGACCTCGAACCCGGCCCGGCGCAACGCGCCGACCACGTAGTCCACGCTCGCCTCGTAGCCGGGCGTGCCCGAAGCCCGGTTCCCGCCGTGGTCGTCGGCGATCTTCTGCAACGCCCGTAGGTGGACCATCGCCGCGTCGTCGCTCACCTCGCCGGACAGCGTCGGCGCCGGCGGCCCGTCCGCCGGTTGGGCGCCCGACGGCACCTGGCCGCTCGGCGGGTTCGGCGCCTCCGTGGCCGGCGAGCCGCAGCCCGCCAGCACCACGGCCGCGGACGCCGCGAGCACCACCCACAGACGAATCCAGCCTGGCCCGGACGCGCGGCAGGACATGGCGACCTCCTCATCGAGCCTCCACCCCGGCCCCGGCCGGTGTGAGGTTAGGACGCTGAACCCAGACGAGCGTCTTTCCCCAGGTCAAGGCTAGGGAGGGAGAGGTTAACAACCGCCTCGGCCGGCGTTAGCGGACCGCAAAACATCTCCCCGATCCGCGTCAGTCGGTCCGGCTCGTGGCGTCTTCGCCGGCCGCGAGCCGGTTGCGTCGGGCCCGCACGGTGGCGCGGCCGGCCAGGCCGACCGCGAACAGGGCAAGTCCGGCGAGGACGGACTGCCAGGGCAGGGTGGCGGCGAGCGTGGCGCAGCCGGTGAGACCCAGCAGGTTGAGCCAGCGGGGCCAGCGCCGGTCAGGGGCCGGTTGGGTGAGGGCGGCCGCGTTGGCGATGGCGTAGTAGACGAGCACGCCGAAGGAGGAGAACCCGATCACGCCTCGTAGGTCGGTGGTGAGTACCAGCGCGCAGACGGCGGTGGCCAGGGCGAGCTCGGCGTGATGCGGCACGCGGTAGCGGGGGTGCACGGCGGCCAGCCAGGCCGGGAGGTCGTGGTGGCGGGCCATGGCCAGGGTGGTGCGGCCGATCCCGGCGATCAACGCGAGCAACGCGCCCAAGCTGGCCAACGCCGCCCCGACCCGCACCGCGGGGGCGAGCGGGTGCGCGCCGGCGGCGTCCAGAGCGGCGGTCAGGGGCGCGGTGGCGGCGGCAAGCCGGTCCGGCCCGGCCGCGCCGAGCGCAGTCACGGCGACGAGCAGGTAGAGCGCCACGGTGAGGCCGAGCGCGACCAGGATGGCGCGGGGGATGGTGCGGCGGGGGTCGCGGACTTCTTCGCCCAGGGTGGCGACGCGGGCGTAGCCGGCAAAGGCGAAGAACAGCAGCCCCGCGGACTGCAGCACGCCGTACACACCCGCGCCGCCGCCCGTCAGGTAGCGGTGGGGGTCGATCAGGTCGGTGCCCAGCCTGGTGGCGACGGTGGCGATGACGACCGCGAGGGCGATCAGCGCGGCGGTGACCAGGACGCGGGTGAGCAGCGCGGTCTTGGCGACGCCGCGATAGTTCAACGCGGTCAACCCGATCACCGCGGCGACCGCGACGAGCCGTTGCCCCCAACCGGTCGCCTCGTCGTGGGCGGGCAGGGCGTAGGAGGCGAAGGTCAGGGCCATCGCGGCGCAGGATGCGGTTTTCCCGATCACGAATCCCCAGCCGGCGGTGAACCCCCACCAGTGGCCGAGCCGTTCCCGGCCGTAGATGTAGGTGCCCCCCGAGGTCGGGTAGGCCGCGGCCAGCTGGGCGGACGCGACCGCGTTGCAGTAGGCGATCACGGCGGCCACCACCAACCCGACCAGCAGCCCCGTTCCGGCGGCGCGGGCGGCCGGGCCGAACACGGCGAACACCCCGGCGCCGATCATCGACCCGAGCCCGATCACCACCGCGTCCCCGAGCCCGAGCCGCCGGGCCAGTCCGAGGTCCCCGCTCGACCGTTCAGCCACGCCGCATCCTCTCTCCCCGCCCTCGCCGCCGGGGAACCCGGCGGTCACCCACGCGTGTCATTTGGGTGGCTGTCCGGTTCCGGGGTGTCGAGACGGGCGTCGGTCACCAGGCCGGCCACGCCGATCCCGATACAGATCGCGGAGATGACCAGCGGCGCGGCATCGGTGCGGCCGGTGAGCGCATCGCCGAGAACAACCACGGCGACCGTGCCCGGAAGCAACCCCAGCGCCGTAGCGACCAGGAACGGCACAAACCGGATCGATGAGATGCCGGCGCAGTAGTTGACCAGCGGGAACGGCAGCGGGCTGATCAGGCGCAGGGACCCTACGGCGAGCCACCCCCGGCGGGCCAGGCGACGGTCGAGCGCCGTCACCGCCGGGTGGGTCAGCCGCGGGGCGATCGCGTCCCGCCCGATCGCCCGGACCAGCAGGAACGCCACCGCGGCGCTGACGGTGGACGCGCAGATCGCCGCGGCGGTGCCGGTGACCGGGCCGAACAGCAGCCCCGCGCTGAGGGTGAACGGAAGCCTGGGCAGCGCGATCGTGGCCAGCGCGTGCGCGCCGACGAACACCACCGGGACCCACGCACCGGCCGCGCGCGCCCAGTCCCGGATCTGCCCGGCATCCAGCCGGGGAACCAACAGCGCCAGCACCAGGAACGCCACCAGGAGCAGCACGGCACCGAGCAGCCGGAGATCACGCGGCCACCGGGCCCGGCGGAGAACGGCACCGGTGAAGGCTGCGATCCGCATGGGAGCGGGCCGTCAGCGGGTCGTGGGCGCGGGTTGGAACAGCTCGACCAGGTTGCCGGCCGGGTCCTGCAGCAGGACCTGTTGTCCGCCGGGGCCGCTGATGATGTCGTTGCGGAAGCTCACCCCGGCTGCCCGCAGCCGCGCGACCTCGGCGGCGAGGTCCTCGACGACCAGCTGCAGCCGGTTCCAGCCGCCCGGGATGGGGGTGGCGCCGTCGGGCATGGGGCGCGCGGCCGAACTCTTCGGCCCGGCCAGCAGCAGTTGCAGCGGGCCGCGTACGACGGCGGCGAATGCGGGTGCGGCGTCGAAGTCCACGGTGAACCCGAGGTGGGTGGTGTAGAAGTCGACGGCCGCCCGCACGTCGTCGATGAGGTAGCGCACGCGGGCAAGCTCGTTGGGCGCGGTCGTGGTCATGACACACCTCTCGTGGTGGTGGTTTGCGGCGGTATGAATCCGATGCGGGTGTCCAGCTCGATCGCCAGCCGCCGGAACGCCGGATAGGACGCCCCATCGTCACCGCCGGCGGCGGACGGGTCGGGCAGGCTCCAATGCGTCGTGACGGCCGATCCGTGGTCGCGCGGGACCTCGCGGATCTTGTCGCACAACGTGATCACCAAGTCGAAACGCCGGTCCGCCACCGCATCCAGTGGCCGGGGCCGGCGGGGTTCGAGGTCGATGCCGTAGTCCTCGCGCAGCACCCGCACCGTGTTCGGGTGCAGCCGGGGCGCGGGATGACTGCCCGCGCTGGCCACGTCGATCACGACCCCGTCGCCACCGGCACGGTGGCGCAGCAACGCCTCGGCGATCGGCGAACGCGCACTGTTTCCGGTGCACAGGAACAACACCGAGCTGTTCGCCGACCACCGGCGCTTCATGGGTGCGAGGGCGGGGTGCAGAGCGGTGGCGGCGTCGCCGAACGCGGTCGCACAGCGGGCCAGGTCGAGGTGGTAGTAGCTGTCGCGGCCGTCGAAGCTGCTGCGCCGCGCGGTGACCAGGCCGGCTGAGCGCAACAACCGCAGGTGATACGACACCAGGTTCTGCGGCTCATCGACCGCGGCGACCAACTCCCGCACCCGGCGATCGCTGGAGGCCAGTTCGGTCATCAACGCCCAACGCAGCGGGTGCGCGGCCATGCGCATCAGCAGCGGAACCGGCGTCCGATCGATCCTGCCCACACACCGCACAATACATCAAACCAGTTTGATGTAAATGCCCCCTTTTGGGGCCGAAATCAGTCGAGCATGTCGGCGAACATGCCGGGTTCGTAGGAACCTCCCCGCTGATGCACGATCACGGCGAGCCGGTTGGCCGCGTTGATCAGGCCGACCAGGCAGACCAACGCGGCGACCTGGTCGTCGTCGTAGTGCTTGCGAACCTGAGCCCAGGTCTCGTCGGACACGCCGGGGTGGGCGTCGGCGAGCCGGGTGCCCTCCTCGGCGAGCGCCAGGGCGGCGCGCTCGGCCTCGGTGAATACGGTGGCCTCGCGCCAGGCGGCGACCAGGTGGAGCCGGGCCGGGGTTTCCCCGGCGGCCGCGGCGTCCTTGGTGTGCATGTCGATGCACCAGCCGCACCCGTTGATCTGGCTGGCGCGCAGCGACACCAGCTCCTGTGTGGGCTTGGGCAGCGACGACTGCATGACGACCAGGCCGGCGTTGGCGAACCGCTTGCTGAACTTGGCGGCGACCTCGTTGTCGAACAGGTTGAATCGGGCGTCCATGGCTTCGTCCTCGCTGGTCGGGTTTCACTGAACGAACACCAGATGCCGGCAGACCGAGGTCTGTGACAACGTGGCCGCGTGACGCGCGGCACAGTCGGGGGCTGTCACGCGGCGGCGGTGCGCGGCGTCTGATGCGTACCACCGCCGAGAGCGATAGGGGAGCCCGCCCATGGCTGATGACCGTCCGGATCCCGCCACCGAGGCGTTCCTCGCCCACCGCAACCTGCTGTTCACCGTCGCCTACGAGATGCTCGGCTCGGCCGCCGACGCCGAGGACGTCCTGCAGGAGACCTGGCTGCGGTGGGCCGGTGTCGATCTCGCCGCGGTGCGCGACCAGCGTGCGTACCTGGTCCGGATCACCACCCGGCAGGCCCTCACCCGGCTGCGCACGCTCGGCCGCCGCCGGGAGTCTTACGTCGGCCCCTGGCTGCCCGCGCCGCTGCTCACCGCGCCCGACGTGGCCGAGGACGTCGAGCTCGCCGACAGCGTCTCGATGGCGATGCTGCTGGTGCTGGAGACGCTCACGCCGATCGAACGCGCCGTGTTCGTGCTGCGCGACGTGTTCGACCTGGCCTACGACGAGATCGCCGAAGCGGTGGACAAGAGCCCGGTGGCGGTCCGCCAGATCGCGCACCGGGCGCGGTCGCACGTCACCGCGCGCCGACCGCGTGGGGTCGTTTCCTCGGCCGACACCCGGGCGGCGCTGGATGCGTTCCAGCGGGCCGTCGAAACGGGCGACCTGCAGGGCCTGCTCGACATCCTCGCGCCGGACGTCGTGCTCCTGGGAGACGGCGGCGGCCTCGCCCAAGCCGCGCGCTCGCCCATCGTCGGGGCCCACCGGGTGGCTCGCGTGCTGGCCAACGGGCTGAACCGGATCCCCGCCGAGATGTCGCTGCGCCCGGCGCAGGTCAACGGCTACCCGGCGCTGGTTCTCCGACACAACGGCGAGGTCGACACCGTCGTCACGGTGCGCATCGACGACGGCCTCATCACCGGCCTCTACGCCGTGCGCAATCCGGAGAAGCTGTCCCACATGAAGCGGGAGACCGCGCTGCGCCGCTGAGCCGTGGTCATCGGGGGGCGGCGCCGATGCGGCATGATGATCAGCTCAGGACCTGGCCCCGGAGTCCGGCACCCCGGCGTAGTCGGGCAGCTCGACGCCGTTGATCGCGCGCTCGATCAGCTCGAGGTCCCATTCGGGCTCCGTGCTCGGCCCGGTGTCCGGCCCGGGGGCCTCACGGCTGCGCACGTGCAACCGGCCGATCTCCTGGTTGGCCCCGACGAACGGGCGCATCCGCCGCTCGTAGCCGGCGAACCCGGCCTCCGGGTCCCACCCGGCGGCGGCCAGCTCGCCGGCCAGCAGGTAGGCGCCGACCAGGGCCAGCCCGGTGCCCCCTCCGGACATCGGCGACGAGCAGAATGCCGCGTCACCGAGCAGCGCCACCCGCCCGCTCGACCAGCGCTCCATCCCCACCTGGGCGACCTGGTCGAGGTAGAAGTCCGGGGTGTCGTCCAGGTGCGCGAGGATCCGCGGGGTCAACCAGCCCAAACCAGCCATCCGCTCGCGCAGCAGGCGTTTCTGGGCGGCGACGTCGCGGTGATCGATGTCGAAGTCGGCCGAGGGGAACCCGAACATAGCCATCGCCCGGGTGGCGTCCTGGATGGGCCGCAGCCCGGCGGAGCGCCCGGACTCCTGGTCCTGGTAGTCGATCAGCCAGCGGTCCAGCCCGAACTCGTTGGGCACGCTGTAGAAGGCCAGCACCAGCCCGAGGTGGCGGATGAACCGCTCGCGCGGCCCGAACACCATCCCGCGCAGCGCCGAGTGCAGCCCGTCGGCGCCGACCACCAGGTCGAAACGCCGCCGGCCGCCGCCCGCGAAGGCCACGTCCACCCCGTCCGGGTCCTGGGCGAGCTCGGCGATCCGGTCGCCGAAGACGTACTCGACACCGTCGCGGGTGTCCCCGTAGAGCACCCGGGACAAGTCCCCGCGCAGGATCTCGATCTCCGCGATGAACCCGTCACCACCGTGGTCATCGGCGCGGAAGGTCTCCAGCACGTTCCCGTCCACGTCCACGGTGTAGGCGCCGGCGGTCTCGGTGCGAGCCGCCCGGACCGCCGCGTCCAGCCCCATCCGCCGGATGACCTCCTTGGCCACCCCTCGCGCGTCCACCGCCTGCCCACCGGGACGCAGCCCCGGGGACCGTTCCACCACGGTCACCTCGGCCCCCCGCCGGCGCAGCCAGTGGGCCAGCGCCGGCCCCGCGATGCTCGCCCCCGCCACCAACACCCTGATACCGCTCACAACGCCCCCTGCCCGTCCGATCCGTGTCGATGATGCGAAGCGCCCCATTCTCAGCCCGACCCATCCAGGCAGTCAGACCCGGGCGCGGCCAGAAACTCATCGCTGATGTCGCCGCCGCCGCGTGATCACCGCTACGCGCTGGAGGCGGCGAGATAACCCGCCAGGCCGAGGAAGCAGGCGCCGGTGAGCTGCTCGATCCGGCGGCGGACCTTGCCGGGCACGGTGCCGGAGCCCGAGCGGGAGCAGACACGGAGCCGGGCACCGATGGTCGCGTAGCCGAGGGCGACGACGGTCTCGATCATCAGGTAGGCCGCGCCGAGGAGTGCCAGTTGCAGCGCGAGCGGTTCCTGCCCGGGGGCGGTGAACTGGGGCAGCAGCGCCGCGAACAGCAGCATCGCCTTCGGGTTGGTGATCGCGACGAGGAACTCCTGGCCGGCCAGCCGCCGGCTGTCCACCGCCGGGGGTTCCGCCGCGGTCATCGACTCGCGGGCGGAGCGCCGCAGCGTGACCAGCCCGATCCACACCAGGTACACGACGCCGGCCCACTTGATCACCGTGAACGCCACGACCGAGGCCGTCAGCACTGCGCCGAGCCCGATCACCACGAGCCCGATGAACACCACAAAGGCGACGAGCCGGCCGAGCACGGCGATCATCGCCGGCGCCATCCCGTAGCGCACCGCGTTGCGCAGCCCCAGCAACTGGTTCGCCCCCGGGATCATCGACACGAGCACGGCCGCCGGGACAAACCCCATCCAGTTGATCACAGCACACCCTTCCGGTCCTTACCTGGTAGGGACCACTCTCGCCGGTCGCTGCTGAGAGTCAGGTGTCAAACAGCTCAGGAGTGAAGATTTCCTCGGCGGTCATCGGGCGACGCCGTAGGCCCACCAGTCCTGTCCGAGCAGGCGGTGTTGTCTTCCACCAGTCGGCTGGCCCAGGGCAGCATGACGGTCATCTGGTTGAAGATCCGCCCGGTCCGGTAGCGCCGTGCGGTGAGATCCTTGGCCGCACAGAATCCCTGGTAGAGGGCTCGCGCCAGGTCGGGGTGCTCGCCGAGCAGCTCACGCGAGACGGCCACGGTGTGCATGATCGGGAAAATCCCGGTGCGCCGGTAGTAGTCGCGTTCGACCGCCGCCGGGTCGTCGAACAGCGGCCGGACCTTCGGTGATCCGTTGAGCACGCACTGTGGCACGTCGGCGGAGATCAGCGCGTCGATCTCGCCGTCCTCCAACATCGGGCCCCAGGCCTTGCCGGGCGGGGCCTGGGCGATTTCGACGTCGGCCGGGTGGGGGTGGGAGACGAAGTCCAGCGGTCGCATGGACCAGTCGAAGCCACCGACGACCCACCGACACCGCTCGGGTTGCACGCCGTGGTCGTCGGACAGGATGCCTTTGATCCAGAAGCTGGCGTCGTGGCCGTAGAGCGCGAACTCCCCCACCGTCTTTCCCGCCAGGTCGGCCGGGGCCGTGATCCCGCTGTCGACGTTGACGTAGATCGCCGAGTGCCGGAACTGGCGATTGGGGAAGACCGGCAACGCGATGAATGGCGGGTCCGGTTCCTCGAGTGTGCGCAGGTAGTAGGTCATGCCGCCCGGGTGTGTTCGTAGTCCATGCAGCCGATCGTGAGTTCCAGGTTCCGCACCATCATTCGGTGGGGATCAGGGTCAGCGCGAGGGGCTGAATGGCCGCGCCGGCCGCGGTGGTCCAGTTGCCGGCGAACTGGGTCAGCAGCTGGTTGGTGCCCAGAACGTCAGCGCCGGCCCGCTCCATGCGGCGGATGGCGTACCGGTCGCCGTCCACGGTCAGCGAGCCCCCGGCGTCGGCAATGACCTGCACGTTGTAGCCCTGCTCGAGCGCGGTCAGTACGGGATACACCGTACAGACGTCGTTGGTAACGCCGGCGATCACCAGGTTGCGGCGCCCGGTGGCCTTGACCGCGTCCGCGAATCCCGGGTCGTCCAAGGCGTTGACCACGCCGGTGCGCTGCACTCGCTTGGCGAATGCATCCGGTGCGGCCTCCTGAATTCCGGCCACCAGAGGACCCTGGGGGTGGTCCTCCATGGAGGAGGTCAGCACCAGAGGAATGTTCAAGCCAACGGCGGCCTCGGCGATCAGCGTCGCGTGCTTGATGAGCAGCTCCCGATCCATGGAGCGCACCCAGCTGATGGTGCCCACCTGGTGGTCGATGAGCAGAATCGCGGCATCATCGGCGGTGAAATGGTGAATCGCCACGGAAGTTCCTTCCAAGGTCATGGATGGGTGGTGCTCCGTACCTCGAGCAGGACCACGGGGATGGTGCGATCGGTCTTGTCCTCGTAGGACTGGAAACCTGGATAGCGGGTCTTCTGGGTCTGCCAGATCGGTTCCCGCTCCGCCTCGTCGAGGACGCGGGCACGGACCGGCACCGTGCTGGTGCCGACCTCGATCGTTGCATCGGGGTTGGCCATGAGATTGAGGAACCAGTCGGGGTCCACATCGGCACCCGCCTTGGACGCGAACACCGCGTAGGCGTCCCCCACCCGCTGGTACATCATCGGGTTGATCCGCTCCGCGCCACTACGCCGCCCAACGTGATGCAGCAGCAGCAGTGGAGCGCCTTCGAACGGACCGCCCACGTGCCCCCCATTCGCACGGAACTCGTCGATGATCTTTTGGTTCCGATCGCGCGTGGCGTTCATGGACTTCTCCTCACCCGACCCCGCGAGCTCGCCGGTCACAGCCGGATTATTTCGTCCGCTTTTGTAGTGGGTCAAGGATGTTATGCCGGGCCAAGGCGCCTTCCAGCTAGCAAGGCGGCCCACTATAAACTGGAAGCCCTACTCCGGATACGCTAGCTTGAGCTCGCGACCAACAACGCTATCCGTGCCCAGGAGATCCGCATGTCCACGGACACCCCCGAGCCCCTCCCACCCGATGACCCCACCCGAGAACTGACCGTGGTCTCCCCCGATGACCCGGGACTGCGGCACATCGGTCTGGTCGGCGACACCTACACCGTGCTGGTCAACGGGAAGAACTCCGCCGGCCGGTACTGCCTCATCGACATGCTCATCCCACCGGGCGGAGGTCCCGGCCCGCACCGGCACGACTTCGAAGAGATGTTCAGCCTGCTCGAAGGGGAGGTCGAGTTCACCTTCCGAGGTCAGCGGCAGACCGTGCGCGCCGGTCAGACGGTCAACATCCCGGCGAACGCCCCACACTTCTTCCGCAACGCGAGCGGCTCGACCGTGCGGATGTTGTGCATGTGCACCCCGGCGGGCCAGGAGGAGTTTTTCGCCACCGTCGGTGTCTCCGTCCCCGGCCGGACCTCCCCCGCGCCGGTGTTCGAAGGCGCGGACCTGGAGAAACAGCTGCGGAACTTCGCCAAGTACGCGCCCCGGTACCGCACCGAGATCCTGCCGCCGGCCTGAGGTCACGCCACGGGGCGCCGGGCCTACGGCTTGAGGGCCAGCGCGCCGTAGGCATCCATCGGTGCCGGCTCCAGTCCGGCCTCGGCCAGGTCGGGGCGCCATTGGGTGAGAGGCACCATGCCCGGTTCCAGCATCCGCATGCCGTCGAAACAGCTGGCCAGCTGCTCCGGGGAGCGCAGGTGGTAGCGCAGCGCGCCGGTCTGGGCGAGCAGTTCCTCACCCCGGCGAGCCGCTTCGCTGGTGTTGGTGACCCCCCACAGCACCGCGTAGCTACCCGGGGCCGCCGCCTCCATCACCCGGGACACGATCGCGCGCTGGTCCGCGAAATCGGCCACGTAGCCGAGCACGCCCATGAACATGGCCAGGATCGGCCGGTCGAAGTCCAGCACCTCGCGGGCCCCGGAAATGATCAGGTCCGGCTCGAAGTACTCCGCGTCCACGTAGGCGGTCATCCCCCGCGGCGTGGTGTTGACCAGCAATGCTCGCTGGTGTGCCTGCACCAACGGGTCCCCGTCCACGTAGGCGATCCGCGCGTCCGGCGCGAACCGCTGCGCCACGTCGTGCGTGTTCGATGTCGCCGGCAACCCGTTGCCGAGGTCCAGGAACTGCCTGATCCCGGCTTCGACCGTCGCGTAGCGCACCACGCGCTCCAGGAACCGCCGCGACTCCAGCGCGATCCGGCGGATGTCCGGGTAGATCTCGGCCACCGCCTCACCGGCGGCCCGATCGACCGGGTAGTGGTCCTTGCCGCCCAGCCAATAGCTCCAGATCCGGCCCCGGTGCGGCACGTCAAACCGGATCTTCTCGGCCGGCACATGCTTCGGACCAAAGGATAAGTCGGCCACCTGACCTCGCCTTCGAGAGGACCACAACGGTAGCCGATCACCGGTCGTGTCGAGCCACCCGCCACCTAACCGAGACCGGCGTGGGATGTCATCGCCGCTCACCTCCGGTGCGAGGATCCTCTCGACAAAGCGGGCGCCCGCCCCGGAGAATCACGCCATTCGGTGACGGTCTCGCCACGCGAGCCAGGGGAGAAATAGATTCCGGGTATCTTCGCCGGCGGTCGTTCGTGGGCACACCGCTGCTTCGGGCCGGGTGCTGTCGAGCGTTGAACCCTTGGGGGGAGTCAGTTGGCACCGGTGACCGAGCGGGGCGAGTCGCCGTTGGGGCCTGGTTCGCGGGCTCTGCGGTTGGTTGTGGGCGCGCAGCTGCGCCGGTTGCGTGAGGCCGGCGGGATCTCCCGCCAACGGGCCGGGTACGTGATCCGCGGGTCGGAGGCGAAGATCAGTCGCCTGGAGCTGGGCCGGGTCGGCTACAAACAACGGGACGTCGCCGACCTGCTCACCCTCTACGGCGTCCACGACCCGCGCGAACGCGAGGAGTTCCTGAACCTCGCGCAGCAGGCATCACTGCCCGGCTGGTGGCAGAAGTACGGCGACGTCCTACCCAGCTGGTTCGAGATGTACGTCGGCCTGGAGCAGGCCGCCGACGTCATCCGCGGCTACCAGGTGCAGTTCGTACCCGGCCTGCTGCAGACCGCCGACTACGCCCGAGCGGTCATCCTCCTCGGCCACCCCAGCACCCGCGCTCGGGACATCGACCACCGGGTCAGCCTCCGCCTGGCCCGCCAGGAACTACTCACCAGGCCGCACGCCCCACGGGTTTGGATGATCATGGATGAGGCCCTGCTACGCCGGCCGATCGGCGGCGGCGACGTCATGCGCGCCCAGCTCCAACACCTGATCAACCTCACCGAACTGCCCAACGTGACCCTGCAGATCCTGCCCTTCCAGGTTGGCGGTCACGCCGCTGCCGGTGGCCCGTTCAACATCCTGCGATTCCGCGACCCGGACGTGAACGACATCGTCTACCTCGAACAACTCACCAGCGCCATCTACCTCGACAAACCCGCCGACCTGGACAGCTACCTCATGGTCGTCGACCGGCTCTCCACCGCTTCCATGTCCCCCGTCGAAACCCGCAAGTTCCTGCCCACACTCCTCAAAAACACCTGACCCGGCCGGGAATACCGCCGTCCCTCGAGGTCGGCCGGTTGGGTCAGGAGCCGCTCAGCCGGGCGGGGAGCGGTGTGGGCCACCGATCGCCACCGGGCGGACCGGCGAGTTCGACCCGCCGCGGATCCGCAGCGGCAGGATGAACACCGCCGACAGGTAGACCTCGTCGGCGGCCAGCTCGCCGAGGTGCATGTTGTGCACCTGGTAGATGCCGGCCTGGGTGAGGTTCTGGTGGTGGATGACGAACGGCAGGTCGGCGGGCGCGTCGGCCGGCGGACCCTCGGTCCCCCGCAGGTAACCGGTCCGCACGGCATCGATGAACGGCACGTCCATGCCGATGCAGACGACGTCCCGCGCGGCGATGTACTCGGCGGCCTCCCGCGACAGACCGGGTCCGGCGCCGTAGTACTCGGTGCGCGCCGGCTCCGGGTTGTCGGCCGCCCACTTCTCGCCCCAGCCGGTGTGGATGAGCAGCGCGTCGCCGGCCAGCAGACCGCGCACGCGCTGCGCGGCCAGCATCGCCTCGAGGTCCTCGGCGGTGACCTGCTCGCCCGCCGACAGACTCCGGCCCCGCAGCCTCTTGGCATCCAGCAGCACGGCGCTGGTCACGATCGGCGGGATCTCGTCGGTGCCCAGACGCAACAGCGGTGACTGGTCGGACGGTTTGACCTCCCGCTGGGTGAGGCCGCCGAAGTACCTGACCTCGCCGTCCTCGAGGTAGCCGAAGTGGCCCAACGCGTCGATCTTCGTGCCTTGGCTGCCGAACTGGCCCGAGACGGTCTCCCCGTTGCCGGCATGTCCGGCGATGAAGTGGGTCGGCCGGTAGGACAGCGAGATCGCGTCGGCGAACGGCGACAGCGGCATGCGATCGGAGTACTCGTGGCTCAGCTCGTAGCAGGGGCGAAGCTTGTCGCCCCGCGCCATCTCGGCAGCCGCCCGCGCGATGGTCTCGAACCCCTGGTCGCCGCCGTTCCCGATCCGCATGATCACGACGATAGACAACGCCGCCGCCGTGTCGCGTGCCGGACGAAGCTCGCGATCTCCAGTGAGGTCGCCGAGGCCGCCCAGACGACCCGCAGTTCGCTGGCGGACAGGCCGGCGACCTGGACGACGCTGATTCCGCGCAACACCAGTTCGGGCAGCAAAGACTCGGGGACGAAGCCGATCGCGCCGCCCAGCCGGATGCCGGCGACGTACTGCGCCGCGTCCGTTACCGACGGACCGGGCTTCCAGGCGTGCGGGGCCAGGTCGCTGCCGGTCCAGTAGGCGGTTTGGGCGGGAGTGTCCCCGGACCAGGTCGGGATCGTCTCGCCGTCGAGCTCGGCCCGTTCGATCACCCGGCGGGACGCGAGCGGATGGGCCTCCGGTAGCAGCGCCACGCGGGGGTCGGCGCGAAACAGGTCACTGTCGAGGCCGCCGAAGTCCATGGGTGAACGCACCAGGGTCACGTCGGTCATCCCGGTGCGGACTTCCTCCACCTGCACCCGCCCGTCCACCACCGCTGCCCGGGCGGGAGCACGATCGCGATGCGTGGCGTTGTAGGAGCCGACGAGAGTCTCGAGCGTGTCGATGTCGCAGGCGCGCGCCGTGACCCGGGGCCGCCGGGTGTCCCGTCGCCGCCCGGTGGCCCGGGAAACGGCCGCCCGCGCGGCATCGTCGACCGCGCGGGCGTCGTCCCGCAACGCCCTACCGGCATCGGTCAACGTCGCTCCGTGACGATCACGGACGAACAGTTGGGTCCCGAGCATGGTCTCCACCGCCCGGATCGCCCGGGACAGCGCCGGTTGGGTCATGCCCAACCGCACGGCGGCGCCGGTGAACGTGCCCTCCTCGGCCACGGCGAGGACGTAGCGGAAGTGCCTCAGCTCGATCTCCGGCTCCACGCCCCCCAGCCTGCCAGACCAGCAGCGATGCCGGCCGGGCATGGAGCCATCCCGCGCGGGCCTTGGACACCGCGACTCCTCTCCCGGTGTGCTGGCACCACCGACAGGGAAAGCGGAGGGTTGGGCGATGACTCGGAAAGCAGTCGTCACGGGCGGCACGGGGGGCATCGGCTTCCACGTGGCCATGCAGCTGCGGCGGCAGCACGGATTCAGCGTCACCATCGTCGGCCGGGATCCCGGCCACGGCGACGATGCCGTCCGGGCCATCGGCGGGGACACCCGGTTCCTACGGGCGGACCTCTCCTCGCTGAACGAGGTGCGCACGCTGGGCGCGCGCCTCGCCGGGGAAGGACCGCTCCAACTGCTGGTGAACAACGTCGGCGGCATGTGGTCGACGCGCCGGGAGACCGCCGACGGGATCGAGGCCGCCTTCGCCCTGAACCATCTCAGCCCCGCGGTGCTGACCGACGCGCTGCTCGACGCCCTCGGGGCCGCGGCGCCCAGCCGGATCGTCGAGGTCAGCTCGTCGTCGATCACCGCCGCCGTGGTCGACGGGTTGCCGACCTACGAGGAAGTCGAGCAGGACGGGGAGTACTACGGCATGGCGGCCACCGGCCGGGCCAAGCTCGCACACCTTGCGCACGCCCTGGATCTGGCCGACTCACTGAACGGCAGCGGCGTCGGCGTGCTCGTCGTCGATCCCCTCGGCCCGGCGGCGGCAGCGACGCCGAACGCCGCGGCGATGACCCCGGAGATTCTGCCACCGGCATTCCGGGGCCTCTGGGATCAGATCCGACAGGGGCTGCGCCCCGCCGCCGAGGGCGCCCGACCGATCGTCGCCGCCGCAACCGATCCGGCGCTCGACGGCGCGACCGGTGTGGTGCTCGGTCCGGACGCCGCGCCGTCCACGGACCTCCTCCAGTTCCTGACCCCCGAGATCTCCGCGTCCACTCACACACTGACCCGCCGGGTGCTCAGCGGCGTGGGGCACTAGCCACGAAGTCGAGCGGTTCGAGGCGCCGCGCGGTCGCGGAGGACCAGCGCGAATGCGGCCCGTCGGCCTACTTCTCGCCGATGAGTTCGGTGGCCGGCAGGGCGGAGAGCACGGCCAGTGCCCGCAGGAACGCCGCGCGGTCGGCCGGGGCGAGATGGGCGAGCACGCGCTCCTCGCCGCGCTGGATGTCGTCCTGGACCTCACGGCGCTTCCGGCGGCCGTTTTCGGTGATGCCGACGAAACGGGCGCGCCGGTCCGCCGGGTCTCGTGTTCGTTCGAGCAGACCGTTGTCCTCGAGTTCGTCCAGCACGCCGATGATGCGGCTCTTGTCCGCGCCGATGGACTCCGCGAGCGCGACCTGGGTCCGGACCGGGTGGCCGTCCAGGGCGTTGAGCACGACGTAGCCCCACATGCTCAGTCCGTGGGCCCGCAGCACCGGCTGCTCGGCGGCGATCAGCGCCCGTTGCAGCGGAGCGACCATCGCCGCGAGATCCCGTCGCTGACTGGCCATGATCAGCATAATAACGACCTTGACCAGTTGATAAGCGTCAGCTTATCGTAAGCAGGTGCATATCAATGAGCTGCTGGATCATCACCGCACCGCGATCCGCACCAGCATCTCCGTCGTCGCCGAGATCCACGCCGACGACCTGGATCGGCCCACGCCCTGTGCCGAGTGGACCCTGGCCGACCTGCTGGCCCACATGACCGCTCAGCACCACGGCTTCGCCGCCGCCGCCCGAGGCCGTGGAGGTGACCGCACGCCGTGGCGGGTCCGACCCGCCGGCCCGAGTCCGGCGGCCGAATATGCCGATGCGGCCGAGGACGTCCTGGCCGCGTTCGCCGAGCCGGGGGTGCCGCACCGGGAGTTTCACCTGCCGGAGTTCCACCCCGTGTCGCATTTTCCCGCCGCCCGGGCGATCGGCTTCCATCTGATCGACTACGTGGTGCACGGCTGGGACGTGGCGCGGGCACTCGACCTCCGGTACCACCTGCCCCCGGAACTGGCCGGACCGGCGCTGCGGATCGCGTTGGCCGTGCCCAACGGTGACAACCGGCTGGCGCCCGGCGCGGCGTTCCGGCCCGCGCTGGACACGAGCGACGATGCGGACCCACTGCACCGGATCCTCACCGCGTTGGGGCGCGCGCCGGATTGGCCACGGTAGATCCGCATGACCCGTCGGATGCCCCGTCAATCGGCCACCACATGGTGCAGGGCATCCGTCATCACCGATGCCGCCGGTGAGGGATCGACGGCCGTGACAGCGAGGATGGCGCGGCCGCTTGCCGCTTCGTCGCGGACGGGCAGCCACCGCACCCCGGCCGGCAGCATGTCCGCCGCCAGCCGGGGGACAACCGCGACGGCGAGACCGGCGGAGACCAGTCCCAACCGCGTCGGCCAGCTGCGCACCCGGTAGCCGATCCTGGGCCGGGCGAGGGTGGGCCAGGCGCCGAACTGCGGCTCGCCCGGCTCACCCGCCCCGACCACCCAGATCTCCTCCACCAGGTCGGCGACCACGAGCGCTTCGCGGTCGGCAAGGCGGTGCCCTCTCCCCACCGCCACCCCGCCGCCCTGGCCCAGCTCGAGCCGCTGGCTTCGCAGACCCCGCAGGTCGTGGTCGGGCAACCCGTCCCCGGTCGCGACCACGACCACCTCGACCCGGCCCGCGCGCAGCTGACGCAGCTGGGCGGGGCTCGACCCCTCGAGCAGGACCACGCGCAGGTCCGGGTGCTGATCGGCCAGCCGGGCCATCGCCCTCGGCACCAGGGACGCCGCGGCCGTCGGGAACGCGCCCACGACCAGCCGGCCGGCGAGGCGGTCGCGCAGGCCGGCCAGCTCCAGGGCGAGGCCGTCTATCTCCGCCACCAGCCGTTCGCCCCGGCGCGCCACCACCGCCCCCGCCGCGGTCGGCCGAGCCCCCCGCGGCCCACGCACGAACAGCGCCGTCCCCGCCGCGGCCTCCGCCGCCGCGACCAGCCTCGACACCCCGGACTGCGTGTAGCCCAGCTCCGCCGCCGCCGCACTGAACGACCCCAGCCGCGCGACCGCCCGCACCGCCCGCACCTCCGCCATCGTGAACTCGGACATGCCGCCAGTATGACTATCACTCATCGCTGGGATGCTGGATCACCGTTTGAATCATGCCCTGAGCCCCTGCCACCGTCGAGGACATGGACGAAACAACCATGACCTCCGCACCCGCCCGGCCGGCGACGTGGTTCATCACCGGCGCCTCCCGCGGGTTCGGACGCCTGTGGTCCGAGGCGGCGCTGGAACGAGGAGACCGCGTCGCCGCCACCGCCCGCGACATCTCCACGCTCGCCCCGCTGGTCGACCGCTTCGGCGAATCGGTGCTGCCCGTCGCGCTCGACGTGACCGATCGCGCCGGGGCCGTCGCCGCCGTGCGCGACACCGCGCGGCGGTTCGGCTCGCTGGACGTCGTGGTCAACAACGCCGGCTACGGCCACTTCGGCGCCGTCGAGGAGCTGACCGAGGCCGAGCTGCGGGACCAGCTCGAGACCAACTTCTTCGGCGCGGTCTGGGTCACCCAGGCGGCACTACCGATCATGCGCGCCCAAGGGTCCGGGCACATCCTGCAGGTCACCAGCGAGGGCGGCGTGCGCGCCTTCCCCGGGATCGGGGCGTACCACGCGTCCAAATGGGCGCTGGAAGGGCTGTCGGACTCCCTCGCCCAGGAGACGGCGGCGTTCGGCATCCACATCACCTGCGTCGAGCCCGGCCCCTACCGCACCGGTTGGCTCGACGTCGGCGCCCGCCAGAGCGCGGCCCTGCCCGCCTATGCCCGGCTCCGGGACACCCCCATGACCTTCGACACCGGTGACCCCGAGGCTACGAAAGCCGCCATCCTGCGGGTCGTGGACGCCGACCCGCCCCCGCGCCGGGTCTTCTTCGGCAAGTGTCTCGACAACGTCCGCCGCGACTACACGGACCGCCTCGCCGAATGGGACCGATGGCAGCCCCTCGCCCTCGCCGCCTTCGGCGACACCTAGGAAGTCCAGCCCGGACGCGGCCCGCGTTCAACGATCACGTGGACGGCGGAACGGGCTCTAGTGGGGGCGGCCGAGGCGCAGCGCGGAGACCAGGAAGAAGACGCCGCCGAGCAGGGCGTAGCCGGCAAGGTTGCCCAGCGAGGCGCCCGGGGCGGCGGCCTGCGGGAAGAACGAGATCCCGGCCAGCGTGGAGATGCCGCCGCTGGCGATCATGGCCCACTGGCCTCCGAGCTTGCGACGCCGCAGGGCGACGACGAGCTGGACGAGGCCCGCCACGACGGCCCAGGCCCCCCATACCCGCAGCACCGCCGGGATGCCGGAGGTGACCGCGAAGACCAGTCCGGCGGCGGCGACCGCACTGATCGCGATGTTGACGTAGAGGCCCTGGACGGACCGGCTGCCCCGGGAGGAACGGGCGTCGACGACGGCGGCACCCATGTCGAACAGCGGGTAGATCACCAGCAGGGCCGCGCTCACCGGCCCGATCCCGGACGCGGTCGAGAAGAGCCCGGCGGCCCAGGTCAGAGCGAACCCGAAACGGACGAGATAGAGCCGGCGAAGCGCCGGCGCGGCGATGGCCGGGGCGGTCGTCGTGGTCATGGCGATTCCTCTCCGTGGAGCAGGCAGTTAGTAGAAAGACCGTTCTCTCTTGCAACCGTGCCGAGTCTGACACACGGGGGCCGACGACTGCAAGACCGATCGTTCTTTCTGCTACGGTTGCCCCATGGCGGCACTTGGGCGTTCCGAGGCCCGGGAACGGCTGTTGTCCACGGCCAGCGGGCTGTTCTATCGCGAGGGGATCCGGGCGGTCGGGGTCGAGCGGATCCTCGCCGAGGCCCCGGCCACGCGCGCGACGTTCTACCGGCACTTCCCCTCGAAGGAGGACCTCGTCCTCGCCTACCTGCGCGGCGTCGACGCCCACATCCGCGCCGAGGTGCAAGCGGCCGTCGATGCCGCGCCGGCGCCGGCCGACGCGTTGCGCGCGATCGGCACCACCGTCGCCGACGACCTGGCCAGACCGGAGTTCCGAGGGTGCGCCTTCCTCAAGGCCGCCGCCGAGTACCCCGACCCCAGCGACCCGGTGCGCCAGGTGATCCTCGATCACCGAAGCTGGTACGTGACCACGCTCGCCGAACTGTTCACCCAGGTCTTCGAGGACTCACCGCGGCGCCCCAACCCGGAGCACGCCGCGCGGCACTTCGTCATGATGCGCGACGGCGCCATGACCGGCGCCCACCTCGACGGGGTCCACAGCGTCGGCGCCGCGTTCCACCGAGGCGTCGAGGGCCTGCTCACCGTCCTCCACTGAGCCCCCTCGCTTTTCTGCACGCTGGAATCTTGTGGAGCTGGGCGGCGGGTGCGAGCAGTGTGCGGGCATGACCGGTGCCGCGCGAAGGAGCCAGGAATGACCGAGTCCGCGAGGTTGCCCGCTCCAGTGGCCCAGGCGCTGGACCGGGAGTGGCGGCTGCTGATCGGCGGAGGGCTTCGCGGCAGCCGGTCCGGCCGCACGTTCGAGCGGGTGAGCCCGGTGACCGAGACCGTGATCGCCCGGGTGCCCGACGCCGGCGTGGCCGATGTGCAGGATGCCGTCGAGGCCGCCCACCAGGCCCGCGAGGTGTGGCGGGACACCCCGGCGCCCGAACGGGCCGCCGCCGTCCGCGCGCTCGCCGACCTGGTGGAGCGGCACGCCGAGGAACTGGCGCTGCTGGACGCCATCGACGCCGGCTCCCCCATCTCGAACTCCCGGGCCGACGTCGCCGTGGCGGTGTCGCAGCTGCGCATGTTCGCCGGGCTGGCCCTGGAGCTGAAGGGCGACACCATCCCGGCGAGCAATGCCCTGCACCTCACGGTGCGGGAACCGGTCGGCGTGACGGCGCGGATCGTTCCGTACAACCACCCGCTGATGTTCGCCTGCAAGATCGCGGCCCCGCTGGTGGCCGGCAACCCGACGGTGCTCAAGCCGCCGGAGACCGCGCCGCTGTCCGCGCTGCGCCTGGCCGAGCTGGCCCGGGGGGTGTTCCCGCCCGGGGTGTTGTCGGTGGTCGTCGGCGACGGGCCCGAGGTCCCGGACGCGCTGGTGCGCCATCCCCGCGTGCGGCGGATCGGGTTCATCGGATCCGAGCCGACCGGGCGGGCGATCCAGCGCGCGGCCGCGGAGTCCGGGGTCAAGGACGTCACGCTGGAGCTGGGTGGGAAGAACGCCATGGTGGTCTTCTCCGACGCGGACCTGCCGGCCGCCGCCGAGGGCGCGGTGTTCGGCATGAACTTCACCTGGTCCGGCCAGTCCTGCGGGTCCAACTCGCGGCTGCTGGTACAGCGGGAGATCCACGACGAGCTGGTCGCCCGGGTCGTCGAGCTGGTCGAGGCCCGCCGGATCGGCGATCCCCTGGCCGAGTGGTCGGAACAGGGAACCATGATCAACCGGGCGCAGTACGACAAGTCCCTGCGCTACATCGACATCGCCACCGGCGAAGGCGCGAAGGTCGCCACCGGTGGCGGGCCTCCGAGCGGCCCGGGGTTCGAGCGCGGCCTGTACGTGCGGCCCACCGTGCTCACCGGCGTCACACCCTCGGCCCGGATCGCCCGGGAAGAGGTGTTCGGCCCGGTGCTCTCGGTGATCCCGTTCGACTCCGAGCGCGAGGCGGTCGAGATCGCCAACAGCGTCGACTACGGGTTGACCGCCAGCGTGTGGACCCGCGACCTGGACCGTGCCCACCGGGTGGTGCGCGCCTTCGAGGCCGGCCACACCTGGATCAACGGCTCCTCCCGGCATTTCCCGAACGTCCCGTTCGGCGGGGTCAAGGGCTCCGGGGTCGGCCGCGAGGAGAGCCTCGAAGAGCTGCTCAGCTACACCGAGCTCAAGGCGATCAACGTGATGTTCCGCCTATGATCGCCGGCACGATGAACCCGGTTCACCGCCGCGATGGCGGTCTGTGCCGCCCTCGTGCTGGCCGGTGCGGTTACCGCCCTCGCGGTGCCCGGTCGAGGTCGTCACGGCGCAAAGTCCGCGCCATATGCGGCGTGACGATTTCCTACGCGGCGTCGAGCGGTAACTCCATACTTGACAACAAGACCGAACCCAATTCATCCCTATTCAAACAAACGGGGTTGCATACGGTCACACATAACGCCGCGCGACGCGAACATGCTGATCAACGATGCCCGGGAAGCTGTCGCCCGGCGTCCGGGTTTCCGGCTCCGGGCGACAGCTCCTCCCCCGACCGGCCCACTTGTCCCTGGGCGAGCCGTCCGGCAAACGTAGAGTACCGCCGCCCAGAATTCCATCGTTGAACGGAAATATAACACCGACGGGGAAGTGCAAAGATTAAGGGCACTGATCACTAATAATTTGTCCGCGTGTTTTGCTGCGACTTAGTTGCGTATACATGTAGCGTATTCGAGCCCGGATGAGCTGCCCCCTGGTATCTCCCCCGACGTCAGGCGGCGGCTCATCCGGGTCCTGTACGCGTCGCTCGAGCGATCTCGTCGAGATACACCCCGTTCGTGCCCGCCAACTCGAACCGCATGTTCCGTCGCCGGTCGATGCCGACCCGAGCGTCCCCGACCGCGCGGACCAGCCGGCGGAGCCGGGGATGCGGGCTGGCCATCACCTGGTCCAGATACGGTTCCCGGCGGAGCAGATCAAGGACCGCGGACGCGAGGTTGATCCCGGCGCGCCGATGGTGCCGCGCGTAGGCGGCGCGGGTCGCGGGGTGGTCGATGATCCGGGCGCTGTCCGGTCCGGAGGCCGGGGTGTACTCGAGGCGCAGCGGGCCGCGCCGGGTGGTGAGCACCACCCTCGGCCAGGGTTCGCCGCCCGGGGGCGCGTCGATCAGTGCCGGCATCCATCCGTGCCGCCGCACCACCTCGAACTGCTGGACCGTCTGGTCGATGAATCGGGCCGGTCCGGGCAGCCACAACCCCGCATGGCCGTTCAGCCGGCCGCCGTCGAGCGACGGGTGGAGCGCTCCGAAGACCGACGATGTCGCCCGCGCGGTGTCATCGACGCGCAGCCGCACGAACGCCGGTTCGGCTCGTACGTCGAATGCCTCGAACGCGGCCTTGAGGATCAGGGCACTGTCCAGGCAGGTGTTGGCCGGCCGGTCGGCGTTGATCCGCAGCCACCACACCGGGATGCCGGCATGCAGCAGCCGGTCGGGGGCCAGGGTCCGGAAAACGGCGTCGACCTCGTCGGCCGGCGCGCCGAGCGGCCGGGGCCGGCCGCTCACAGTGGCAGGTCAGTCGCCGGCATGGGCGATGGCTACCCCGCTACCGCGCCTCCCACACCCGCGTTGTGGCCTACCGGGCCAGGACCAGCGTTGCCGGTGAAGGCGTCGGCACGAACCGGATGTCGCTGAAGCCGGCTTCGGCCAACCAGGCCTGGAAGTCGGCTCTGCGCCAGGTGGCGCCGCTGGTGGTGTTGAGCAGCATCTCGGAGTGGAAGATCAGCGGGAACGGCGGGCCGGAACGGTCGTCGTCGACGACGAAATCGTTGACCACCAGCGTGCCGCCCGGCTTGAGGGCGCGGAGGAACTTGCGGAACACCGCCACGTTGGCGTCCCGGCCCTCCTGATGGGCGATGTGCGAGTAGACCCCGACGTCGTACTCGTCCGTGCCGAACTCGACGGTGTGAAAGTCGCCGTCGATGGTCCGGAACCGGTCACCGACCCCGTGCTGGGCCACGAAGCCGGTGGCGACGCGGTTGACGGTCGGCCAGTCGAGCTGGGTCGCCCGGGCTTGCTGGTTCATGCCGAGCCACACCGCCGAGTAGATCCCCGAGCCGCCGCCCACGTCCAGGATCGAGACCGGGCCCGCGTCGGCCAGTCCGAGCTCCTCGGCCGCGGTGAGGGCGGAGGGAACCGAAAGGGGCGCGATGGCCGGGACCAGACTCTCCCAGAAAGGACTGTCGGGAACGTCGTTGGTCTCCGTGGTGACCGGGACCCCGGTCGCCACGACCTCGGCCAGGACGGCGTGCCGGGTCATGTCGCTGCCCTGGAGTTTGGCGAAGGCGCCGAAGTAGGTGGGCTTGCCCTCGACCAGGAACTCGGCCGACTCGGGCGTGTTGCGGTAGGCCCCGTCGACCACCTCGATCAGCCCCAGTCCCACCAGGCCGTCCAGCACGCACTGGGCGCCCCTTTCCGCGATGCCGGCGCGCTCCGCGACCGCCTTTGCGGTGATGGCGCCGGCCTCGATGTGGGTGAAGATCGCATGGGTGACGCCCGCCCCCAGGATCGATGCTGCCCATGCCCCGGTCGCCAGCTGAAGGATCCGCTCCGGCGAGGGCTGCCTGTCGCTCATGGCCACATCCAAGCAACTCCGCCTTTCAGCGCGCTACCCGACGCCTTTCAACGAGTACGACCGGGCGGCGTCGTCACATCGGCGCGCCCGAGGCGGTCATTGCTATTGAGTAGTCGCGACTGAGGGGGTGGGCATGAACCAGGATGACGCGCTGGCCGAGCGGTTCGAGGCCCACCGCGGCCACCTGCGCACGGTGGCCCACCGCATGCTCGGCTCGGTGGCCGTTGGGGTCCAGCCCGAGCCGGCCGCTGTCGGTCTCGAACCCGACGTAGTACGGCTCGTCCTTCACCGGCTCCATCCCGGTGAAGGCGCGATAGAGCGTCTTCGCCCGCGCGAGATCCCTGACCGGGTGGATGACCGTTTCGATGCCCTCAACCACGTGCTGACTCCTTCCACGGTGCGTCGACGAGATCACGCCGACACTCCGATGACCGTCCGCACGGGCGAAATGTGACCGGTCGGCCGTCACGACGGCAGTGCCTGGCACAGCAGCACGCGCGTGCCCCGCGCGTCGTAGTGGATCAGCACCGAGTCGGTGATGGCCCGCATGAGCTGGATACCCCGCCCGCGAAAGGAGGCCGCACGGGACGGCGGTTTCCACGTTCCGTGGTCGACGATTTCGACGTACAACACGTTCAGCTCGGTCCAGAGCAGCAGTTCCACGACGTCCTGCTCACCGGGGCCGTAGGCGTGCTCGATGGAGTTGGTGGCCGCCTCGTCCACGGCCAGCACCAGATCGGCGGTGGCGGCGGTGTCCAGGCCGAGTCGTTGGAGCCAGCCACGCACGGCACGACGAATCACGGGCAGCTGTCTCGCGTCCGCGGGCCACGAGCGGTGAACGAATTCCACCGCCTCAGAATTTACGGAAGTCACGATATTGCCTTCTTCACGTCGGCACCCGAGCCGCGTCCCGAGCCGCCCGACGGCGCCTAGCGGGGAGCGTCAGGCGAACCGAAGCCCGGTGATCGCCGTATACCCGCCGCCAGGCACGACCAAACGCCCGCCGATCCGAACAAGGCCGATTTCCTCCGGCGGCTGGAAGTTCGCCAAGATCCGCGCGCCGTTCCTCTGGTCGGACCGACGGTTCAGCTGGGCCGGCGGCCGGGGACGAAGACCGCGCTGGCCTGCGCGACCGTGCGCTCGCCGACCATCAGCTCACAGTGGGCGAGGACCACCCGCGAGCCCTGGTGCTGGAGCCTCGACCTGGTGGTGATGACGTCTCCGGGGCGTGCCGTGCCGGACAGGTTCACCGTCATCGAGCTGGTGGTCAGCGGGGTGGGCGGGTCGGTGCTGGAGGCGACGGCGTAGCCGATGGCCAGGTCGGCCAGCGTGGCGAGCACACCGCCGTGCACCGTGCCGGTCCCGTTGAGGTGGCGGGAGTCAATGCGCAGGGCCAGGCGCAGGTCGAGACCCCGGCCCCGGGAGTAGAGCGGGCCGATCAGATCCACGAACGGGCTGGACCGGGAGTGCCGCGCGAACCCCTCCGGCGGCTGGCTCGCGGCGTCAGGAGCGCTCATCACGGCGCCACACCGACCGGCGCGGCCGGCCATTCGCGCGGCATGGGCACCCGCAGCGCCGAGGGTTCGACGGCAGTGTGTTCGAGGGCCGCGTGCAGCCGCCCTTCGCGCAGGGCGACGGCGCCGCCGCGCAACATCGACTCGATCAGCTCGGCGGCGAAGTCCTCGGCGGTACGGCTCAGCAGCCGGGCCGCGTCGCGCAGCCAGGCCCGGGCGTGCAGGTAGGGCTCCACCGAGTCGGCCGGGATGCCGCCCCGGATCATCAGGGCGTAGGCGAAGATCCGCCGCGAGCTGTACCACACGGCCCCGTCGGGATCGTCCACCAGACGCTGGGCCCGGCGCAGCGCGGCGGCCAGTGCCGCGCCGGTGTCGGCGGGTATCGGCCCGTGCGAGGGCAGCAGGACCCTCGGCGCGAGATCGACCAGCCGTTGCAGCGAGTCCAGCGCGACCGTGGCCACCTCGGGGCCGTCCAGGGCGAGGTTCACCATGCCCACGTCGTAGTCCGACAGGGCGTCCCCCACCGCGAGCAGCCGCTCCTCCGGCTGCCACAGCGCCAGGTGGCCGGGCGTGTGCCCCGGGGTGCGGATGACCTCCCAGTCCGAGTCACCGAGCCGGACCACCTGTCCGTCCTCGAGCGCCTCGTCGACGGTGTAGGGCGCGACGGGCTGGTCGAAGTACTCCGCCTGGCAGCAGCCGGGATCCCGCCGGGCCAGCGCGGATGCGTCCGGGGCGCTCGCGGCGATCCCGGCCCCGCCGGCCTGCAGCAGCCCGTTCCCGCCCACGTGGTCGGAGTGCCAATGGGTGTTCACCACCAGGCCCAGCCGTCCGGTGTGCGCGCGCACCCACTCGGCGGTCTCGGCCGCGTGACCGACGAACCCGCTGTCCACGAGTGCCGGCTGCCGCCCGGGCACGAGCAACAGGTTGGCGTCCGGGAACGGCCGGAGCTGCCAGATGAGCCAGCTTGGCAACCGCTCTGCGTCCGACCCCACGGTCCCTCCAATCGGCCGACCGGCCATCGACCCCCCGTGGGAACGTATCTCGGCCGGTTCGATCCCGCCGAGGTTGCCGGCCAGCGCCCACTCCGGCTGGTGGGATCCGGCCATCATGCGGACGACGATCGACCCGAGGCGCGCGCCGCGCCGGCGGCCGGTGCTCACCGACCTGACCGCCGGTTCCCATTCGTCCAAGCCCCGGGGACCGTCGGGTCGATACCGTCGGACGATGACCACGGACTTGGCACGGCGACCTCCCGTACGGCTCGCGCCCGGTGAAGGGCGCCAGTACGGGATGGGGCGCATCAACGCGGTGTTCAAGGCGGACGGGGCGGAGACGGCCAACCGCTACTCGATCTCGGAGTGGTGGCTGGAGCCGCACACCACCGGCCCGGGCACGCACACCCATCCCGAGGACGACGTCTTCTACGTCCTCGACGGCACGATGACCTTTCTCGTCGGCGACCACTGGTTCGATGCCCCGAAGGGGTCGTTCGTCCTCGCGCCCGGCGGCACCCCCCACGACTTCCAGAACCGCACCGGCGCACCGACCGGGGCGCTGAACATCTCCGTTCCCGGGGGCTTCGAGCCGCACATGCCCGGCATCGTGGACTGGTTCCTCGAGCATCCCCCCGGAGACCCCGGGGCGCCGGTGGACGCTCCTGTCTCCCGCGTCCGCCGAACTGGGCGCACGCTCGGCAAGCGCGTTCCGCGCTAGCGCTCGGAGCTGACCAGGCCGGCGTCGCGGGCCAGGCGCGCGAGCTCGGCCCGCGAACGCAGGCCGACCTTCTGTTGCAGCCGCGCGCGGTAGGTCTCCACGGTGCGGACGGACAGCTGCATCATGTCGGCCATCTCGGGATTCGTGTACCCCAGTGCCAGCAGCCGGAGGATCTCCGCCTCGCGCTCGGAGAGCGACTCCACGCGAGAGGTCTGCGTCACCGCCGCCGACTTCTTCTCCAGCAACGCCGCGCCCAGCGCCGGATGCACGTACCGGATGCCCCGCGCCACGTCGTGCACGGCCTGGAACAGCTCGACGTCGGCGGCCGCCTTGAGCACGTAGCCCAGCGCCCCGGCGGCGAACGCCTCGCGCAGGTAGGCGACGTCGTCGTGCATGGTCAGGATGAGGATCTTCGTGGCCGGGCTGGCCTCCCTGATCAGGCCGATGGCCGACAGCCCGCTCTGGTCCGGCAGCCCGACGTCCAGCACCACCACGTCGGGCTTGGCCCGCGCCGCGGCCGCGACCGCCTCGGCGGCCGTCCCGACGTCGCTGATGACCTTGATCGCCGGGTCCTCGGAGAGCATCCGGCGCAGGCCACCCCGGACGATCTTGTGGTCGTCACAGATCAGTACCCGCAGCTGGTCAGCCATCGAGATGCACCTCGAACACGACGGAAGTGCCCTGCCCGGGCACGGAGCTCACCAACAACGTGCCCCCCACCAGCGCGGCCCGTTCCCGCATGCCCATCAGCCCGACGCTCGCCTGTGACTCCGGCGAGAAGCCGATCCCGTCGTCCTCGACCATGACCCGCAACCTCCCCTGCGCGCGCCCGAGGATCACCCCGCACGTCGACGCGCGCGAATGCCGCACCACGTTGGTCACGGCCTCCTGTACCAGCCGGTACGCCGTCGTCTCCAGGTCGGCGGGCAGCCGGTCGCCGTCGTCCAGGTTGACCGTCTCCAGCTCGACGTTCACGTCGCCGGTCATCGTGCTGGTGGTGAGCCGGCGCAGCGCGGCCACCAGGCCGAGGTCGTCCAGCACGGCCGGCCGCAGGTCGAACGCCAGGCGCTGGACCGAGTCCAGCGCCCCGCCGATGCCGCCGCGCAGCACGGCCACCCGCCGGCGCACCTCCTCGACCTCGTTCCCGAAGCACTCATGGCCCGCCACCGCACTCTCCACCGAACGGACGTCCAACAGGACCGAGGTGAGCGCCTGGCCGATCTCGTCGTGCAGGTCCCTGGCAACCCGCGAACGCTCGGCCTCCTGGGCCGAGATCACCCGCGCGCGTGAGTCCCGGTGCAGCCGCTGCCGCTCGAGCGCGGCGCCGGCCAGGCGGGCCACGAACTCGGCCAGCCGGCACTCCTCGTCGCCGAAGAGCTTGTCCACCCGCGAGTGGGTGGCCAGGAAGTATCCGGCCAGCTCGTCGTCGGTGAATACCGGGGCGCACAGGGCGGAACGGGCCCCGATGGGGCTGCGCTCGTCGAAGAAGTCGTCCGCGCAGTCGGCCGACTCGGTGATCACCAGCGGCCGGCCCTCCCGGATCGCGCGGCGGACGCCGGCGGGCATGGCCGCCGTGTCCGGTCGCCAGTCCGGCACGAACCCGGCCACCCGGCAGCGTTCCGCGCGCAGCAGCGACCGGCCAACCTGGCGGACCGCGGCCACGGTGGCCGCCGCCGAGTCGCAGGAAGCCAGCAGCGCGCCCGCCTCGAGCAGCGCGCTGAACCGGTCGGCCAGGCCGAAGCTGAGCTGGCCCTCCCGGTCGGCCGAGAAGCTCGCCTCGAAGTGGCCGGCCACGTCCGAGACGTCCTCGGCGGCGAACCCGAGGCGCTCGCGTTGCCGGTTCACCTCGGCCAGCTCGGCCCACGCCTCGCGGCGGCGCGCGAGCACTCCCGCCCGCTTCAGCCGGCGCAGCGCGCGCCGTCGCCGGCCGGCGAGGGCGTGCACCACGCCCAGCTCGCGCTGGGCGTGCGGCAGGTCGTTGGGGTAGATGCGGCCGTAGCGCACCGCGCGGCGGGCCGAGGCACGCGCCCGGCGCAGCAGGCGGCGGCGATCCTGGGGCAGCAGCGGCCGCTCGGCGGCCTCCCGGTGCAGCGTGGCCAGCCAGGCGAACACCGGCACCAGGTGGGTGCTGGTCGGCTGCGCCCGGCCGACCAGTCGGGCCGCCCGCTCCAGGCTGTCGATGGCCTCCTCCAGCCGCCCGCCGTGGCGCAGCCGCAGCGCATCCGCGTGCAGCGCCGCCACCGCCACCTCGATGTCGTCGCCGTGGCGGGCCACCGCCGCCTCGGTCTGGGCCGCCGGCACCTGGCCGCCGGTCGTCCTGGCCAGCACGTCCAACGCGGTGACCTGCGCGTTGGCGTCACCGACCTCGAGCCCGATCTCGTACACCCGGCGCGCCTGCTCCCACGCCTCGCGCAGGCGGCCGAGCCGGTACAGGCAGACCGCCCGGTTGCGCGCCGCGAAGCCCACCTCCCACCGGTCGCCGAACTGGCTCAGGATCCGGATCGCCTCGCCGGCCGACTCGACCGCCTCGCGGTACCGGCCGGCGCCGTGCAGCACGCAGGTGCGCATGCTGGCCGCGTGGCCCTCGCCCCGCGAGTCCCCCCGGTCGCGGTAGATCCGGCTGGCCCGGTCCACGTAGCGCAGCCCGCGCCGCCACAGGAACGGGAAGGTGAGCGCCAGCGAACCGCCCCAGACCGAGTAGGCGTGCGCCAGTTCGGCGCTGCCCGGGCAGCGCTCCGCCACGTTGACCTGGCGAACCATCATGCACAGGCCCTCGACCCGCCGGGCGTGGAACCACCTCGGGTACTGCAGGCGGGTGTAGAGATGCGACTTGAGCCGGTCCACCGCCGGGTCGGCGCTGGCCACCGTGCGATGCCGGGCCACGCCGCGCGCCAGGCGCCGCACCAGCTCCCAGAGCAGCCGGAACAGCAGCTTCCGCTGCCCGCCGGTCGGCACCCACTCCCCCAGCACGGACAGGCCGGACTCGATGTGCTCGGCGGCGGCGTCCAGGTTGTCCCAGCGGAACAGCAGCTCGCCGAGCTGGCCCTCCATCCAGGCGACCTGCATGTTGTCCGTGGCCAGCCCGCGCGCCCCTTCGAAGCGCTCGGCGGCCTCGTCGTACCGGCCGCGCAGCATCAGGATCTCCCCGAGCGCCTCCAGCAGCTCGTAGCGCACGCCGGTGTCGGCGGTGGCCATGCCGCGCTCGGCGATGCGGTACTGGCGCTCGGCCAGCTCCACGTCGTGCCGCTCGCGCGCCTGCGCGGCCGACCGGATGGCGTAGGGGAACGCCCGCTCGGGTTCGCCGGCCGCGTCGAAGTGGTAGGCGATGTCGAACGCGCGGTCCGGGGCCTGGGTCTCCAGCGTGTAGCCGGCGCGGCGGTGCAGCTCGGCCAGCTCGGCGGCATCCAGCTCGCCGAGCAGGCTGCCGCGCAGCCGGTCGTGCGCGAAGGTCAGGCGGCCGGTGTTTCCGGTCCAGACCAGGTGCCGCTCGACGGCCTGGCCGATCGCCTCGCCGGCCTCCGCCGGGTCCTGGCCGGCCAGCGCGGCGGCCATTTCCAGGTCGAACTCCCGGCCCAGTACCGCACCGGCATCCAGCAGGCGCCGGGTCGGCGCGGCCAGCAGGGCGAACCGGCTGGCCAGGAACGCGGCGGACTCCCGGGAGGCCTGCCAGCCGCCGGACACCGGGGTGAACCGCCACCCGTCGCCGCTCGGCGCCAACGCCCCGACCTCGACCAGCCCGCGCAGCACGGCCGAGATCATCAACGGGTTGCCCCGGGACAGCTCCGCCACCACCCTGGTCGCGGTCGCGGGGATCTTGCCGCCCATGGACTCGACGACCTGGCCCACCTGGGAAGGCTCGAGCGGCGGCAGGGGCAGCACCTCGGCGCCCTCCAGCGAGCTCAGCCGCCGGTGCGGGCCGACCTCCTCGGAACGCATCGCGGCCACCACCAGCAGGTGCCTCGCGTCGGAGCCGCCGGCCACCGACTCCGCCCACGCGGTAAGCAGGCCCAGGGTCAGCTCGTCCGCCCACTGGCAGTCGTCCAGCACCACCACGGCGGCGCGCTCGCCGCCGCCGAGCGCCTCGAGCAGGCACATCAGGGCCGACGCCAGCCGGCTCTGCACCTGCGACTCGGGGATGCGCGGCGTGGGCTGGTCGTCGCCGCCGAACACCTGGCGCAGCTCGGGCAGCGCGTCGCTGAGCGGGCCGACCGCTCCCCCCAGTCCCCGGGCCAGCTCGGGCCCGAACCCGGGGTCCGCGCCCGCCTGTTCGACCAGGTCGCCGACCACGCCGGCCAGCATGTGCAGCGGGTGCCGCGCGGAACGCTCGATCCCCCGGCCCCGGAAGATCCTCGCGTCCAGTGCCGACGCGCGCTCGCAGAACTCGTCCAGCACCCGGGTCTTGCCGCCGCCCGAGTGCGCCTCGACGATGACCAGCCCGGCCGAGCCGCGCGCCGCGTCGGCCAGCCGGCGCAGCAGGAACTCCAGCTCGCCCTCCCGCCCGGTGAGTGACGGTTCGGTGAGCGTCTGCCGCCAGTCGTGCGCACCCACCGCGACACCGGGCTCGGCGATCCCGCTGCGCAACGCGGATCCCACGGCCTCGACGTCGGCCAGCGCGGCCCGGGCGGAGTGGTAGCGGTCGTCCGGGTCCTTGTGCAGCAGCCGGTGCAGGATCTCCTCGAGCGCCTGCGGGATCGGCACCCCCAGGGTGCGCAGGCGCGACGGTGCCGCCGAAAGGTGCTGACGCAGCACCTCCCGGGTGTCCTCGCTGTCGAACGGCGGCCGTCCGGCCAGGCATTCGTAGAGCACGATGCCGACCGAGTAGAGGTCCGAACGGCAGTCCACCGCGCGCTCCAGCACCCCGGCCAGCTCGGGTGACATGTACCGGGGCGAGCGAGTCGGACGGGTCGGATTCAGGAACGACTCCGACACCAGCCCGAAGTCGACCAGCGTCGCGCTGTACACCGGCGGCCGCTCGTTGACCATCACGTTGGCCGGGCGGACGTCGCGGTGGATCAGTCCCCGTTCGTGCAGCTCGGCCAGCGACCGCAACAGGTCGGCCGCCACGGTGAGCGCCTCGGGCACCGACAGCCGGCCGGCCGCCATCCGGCTGCGCAGCGTCACGCCGGCCACGTACGGCGCCACCACATACAGCTTCTCGGCCTCCCGGAAGATGTCGATGACCGTGGCGATGCTGGCCGCACGCAGGCCCTGGAGCAGGGAGCTTTCCCGCTCCAGCCGGTCGCGGCTCTCCGTGGACAGGGTGGCCAGATCGATGGCCTTGATGACCACCCGCACGCCGGTCTGCCGGTCCAGGGCAAGCAGCGTCCGGTACGCCTGCCCTTCCTTCAACACCCGCAGGACCTTGTAGGCGGTCAGCGCCCTCGGGCCGGTCGGCGCGCTCTGCATGCACCCTCCAGCCTCGAATCGCCGTCGATCCGCGCCGCATGCTATCGCCCGGGCGACCGGCCGTGGTCCGGGTCACCTGCGCATTCGTCTCGCCGGCGGGACAGTAGTTACTACGGACGTTTGGTTCGGCGCCGCAGCGCCGAGCCGTTCGGATGTCTCCGACATCCGACGGATCGAAAACCTCCCTCCCCTTTTTGATTCTCTTTGGACGGGACCACAGCGGGAAACCCGCTCTGAAAGCCGGTGCCCCGGGTCCTGCCTTGCGTTACAGGCCGGGTACGGCACACGACGCACACCTCCATCTTCAATCATTTTGCTCCCAGGCGCAATCTACGATAACATGAACGCATGTTCGAGTCACGCGTTGAAGAAGCGGCCGCCGCGGTGGCCGCCCTCCGCGCGTACCTCGCCACCGCCGATGGCGCCACCAAGATCGAAGGACTCAAAGCCGTCGAACGGCTAATACGGGACCTGTCGCACCTGAGGCTGTCAGAGATCGCCGATCTGGACCGCTCGGGGGAGTTCGACCAGCGCTGTGTCACCACCCGCGCCGCGATCGCCGACCTACTCGGCTACCACCCACAACGCGCCCGACGCATGGTCGCGGTCGCCCGCGCCGTGTTCCCCACCACCCTGGATGGGCAACCGGTTGAACCGGCCATGCCCGCCACCGCCGCCGCGTTGGGTGCGCTGACCATCGACCAGCCGCACGCCGACGTGATCGAGAACCTGTTGAACTCCCCCACCGGACGGCGATTGGACCCCGGGGTGTGGGGCGGAGCGGAGAAACAGCTCGCCGAGTGGGCAACCACGTGTCGGCCCGACGAGCTACGCCGCCTCGGCACCCAACTACTGAACACCCTCGACCAGGACGGCCCCGAACCCGAGGACGAGAAACCACAACTCAACGAGCTGTACCTGTACCGCTGCCGCGACGGCCACGGCGGCCGGATCACAGGCCAACTCGACACCCCGACCTTCACCGCCCTGTCCTTGGCGTTGGAAGGCCACCGCACCAGCGGCAACGACGACGAGGACAAGTCCCTGCCCGAACGCGACGCCGATGCCCTCGGCGCCCTATGTGTCCAGGCACTCAACCAGGCAGACCTACCTGTTCAAGGTGGGGAACGACCCCACCTGACCGTGATCGTGCAGGAAAAAGACCTGCGGGAACGGGTCCGCGGAGCAACCCTCGGACTCGGCTGGGCCACCACCGCGCACATCCGCCAACTCGCGTGTGACTGCAAAGTCCTACCCGTCGTCCTCGACGGCGACAGCACGGTCGTGGATGTGGGGCGGATCCGCCGCACCGTGGACCACTACCAACGCCGCGCCATCGCCGCCCGCGACCAAGGCTGCGCCTGGCGGGGCTGCAACAGAAAACCCCGCCACTGCGAGGTGCACCACATCATTCCCTGGGCCCACGGCGGCCGCACCGACCTGAACAACCTGGTCATGCTCTGCTGGGCGCACCACCGGATGATCCACCACGCCGGATGGGAAATCCGCATCCACAACGGATGGCCCGAGTTCACACCCCCGAAATGGATAGACGCCAGCCAGACACCACGCCGAAAACCCCGAACACCGCTCACCGCATAAAACAAGATTGCGAGCTGGTCCTGGCTTGAAGCTGACCCGTGAGCAAGCCTGGTCGCTGCGCCGGGTAGGCGATCGTTGCGATGATGATCGCCGCCAGGCAGTTCCACGATCACGTCTATCAGGACGCTCCATGAGCTCGTTCATCTTCAGTGTCACGTTCGACTGCTCTGACCCCGAGCGAATGGCCGCGTTCTGGTCACAGGTGACCGGCTACCGGCGGCTCCCGCTCAACAGCGACGACCTCGATGATGACGCCGTCGCCCTGGAGGCGCCCGATCATCGGGGCGTGCGCCGGATGCCCTTTTTCAAGGTGCCCCAGCCGAAGACCGTGACGAACTCCGCATTGGTTGAGCGCGGCGCTGACCGAACGGCTGCGGAGCACCCGGTTGCACTGGTACGTCGCGGCGGGGTGGGCACTGGATCTGTTCGTCGGCGACGGACACGCCTGGCCGTTCCCCGAGGAAGCGGACAACCAGCATCAGACCTGGCTGCATGAACCGGCGACCGGGCAATACCGACTCGACGTGTTCCGCGAGCCGCACCGGGGCGACTGGTGGGTGTGCCGGCGCGACGCCTCGATCACCCTGCCCTACGACGATCTGATCCTCCGTACCAGCGACGGCATCCCCTATGTGATCCCGGAGGTCGCGCTGCTGTTCAAGGCGAAATCACCGCGGGCCAAGGACGTGGCGGACTTCCCGCAGGCACTCCCCGCGATGGACCGGTCGCGCCGGGCCCGGCTGTCCGAGTAGCTGTCGCGCGTGCACCCCGGCCACCCTTGGCTGGAAGTGGTCTGATGACCGGCCTTCAGGCGGCGGCCACACCCCGCAGGTGCGCGGTCAGGTCGTCCACCGAGGTGGCGGCCAGGCCGTGGCGGGCGGCAAAGTGGGCCAGCTCCGCGCCGCGCGCCAGCTCGCCCGGGTACCGGGTGCTGACCACCGCGCTGTACGCCGCCGAGGGCCGCAGGCCGGCCGCGGCCGCCAGGTCGCTCGCCGCCTCGGCCGCCCCCGGACGGGCCAGCACGCCCCCTTCGGCCACCCGGCAGGGCACCACGTGCCCCGGGCGCACCAGGTCGGCGGCCGTCGTCGCCGCACCCCCGAGCAGGCGGATGGTGAGCGCCCGGTCGCCGGCGGAGATGCCGGTGGACACGCCGGCCGCCGCGTCCACGGTGACCGTGAAGCGCCCCCGGGCCGGGTCGTCGGAGAACGGGTACATCGGAGGTAACCGGAGCCGGTCGCAGTCCGCCCCCGGCAGGGCCACGCAGACGAACCCCGAGGTGTGGCGCACCAGGAACGCCACCGACTCCGTGGTGACCGACTCGGCCGCCACCACCAGGTCACCGGGCTGCCCGAGCGGGCCCGCCACCACGACCGGCCGGCCGGCGCGCAGCTCCCGGAACACCGCGGCCAGGGTGCTCATCGCGGCGCCCCCTCCACGATGTTGGCCAGCTTGCGGAACCGGCTCTCGTGGAACACCAGCGGCGACCGCTCCAGGTCGATGCGGAACGCGTGCACCTCCAGCAGGGCGATCGCGTGGTCGCCGGCGACCAGCTCGGAGTAGAGCGAGCACTCCAGCCAGGCGGTCGCCTCGCTCACCACGATCGCGCCGCCGGGGGTGGCCACCCAGTCGATCCCGGCGAACCGGTCGCCCTCCTTCATCGCCAGCGTCCGGCACTCCCGGTGCTGGTGCTGGGCGAGCACGCTGACCCCCAGCCGGTGCAGCCTGCGCAGCTTCGGCCAGGTGGTGGAGCTGTTCTGCACGCACACCGAGACCAGCGGCGGATCGATCGACACGGCGGTGAACGCGCTCGCCGCCATGCCGACCGGGACCTCGCCGGACAGCGCGCAGACCGCGGTCACCCCGCTCGGGAAGTACCCGTACAGCCGCCGCAGGTCGGTGGGGTCGGCGGTCACGGGATCAAGTTCGACCATCTTCTCGCTCCGATCAGGGCCGGGAGTCGTTGCGCGGCACGGCGACCCGGTGGACGTACAGCTCGGCCTCGCGGGCCGCCTTGCGCTCGTGGTCGGCGAAGCTGGGCGCGGTGCACAGCAGCAGGCTGCGCCCGTCCGAGCCGCCCAGCGTGCAGGCGTAGAGGCCCAGCCCGCCCGGCGCCCGGACCTCGTCGACGATCGCCCCGCCGGGCGCCACCCGGCAGGCCCGGCCGTGCAGCGCGTCGGCCACCCAGATGTGCCCCTCGGCGTCCAGCACGCAGCCGTCCGGGGCGAAGTCGGTGTCCACGATGGTCTCGATCGACTCGTACGAAGGCGCGCGCCCCAGCTGCCCCCACACCCGCCGGTCGGTCAGCGTGCCGTCGTCGGCGATGGTGAACGCGGTGAACCGGCTGCCGAAGGTCTCGGCCACGATCAGCGTGTCGTTCTCCGGCGTGACCACCATGCCGTTGGCGAAACACAGGCCTCCGGCCGCGACCGACACCGTGCCGTCCGGGTCGACCCGCAGCACCTCGCCCGGCTCGGGCTGGCCCCCGGCGAACAGGTCGAAGCCGAAGGTGGCCACGTAGGCCCGGCCGTGCGCGTCCACCACCATGTCGTTGATCGGATGCGCCGAGGCCACCGAGAGGTCGGCGTGGCGGACCACCTGGCCGTCCGGCCGGCGGCGCAGCACCTGCCGGTCCAGCATCGAGACGACCAGCATCGAGCCGTCCGGCAGCCAGCCCAGGCCGGACGGCTGGCCGGGCGCCGCCGCCCAGTCCTCCGGTTTGCCGTCCTCGGTGACCCGCCGCACCTGGTGGGCGTACAGGTCGGACACGTACCAGGCCCCTTCGTGCCAGCGCGGGCCTTCGAAGAAGTGGCCTTCGCCGAGCAGTTTCTCCATCGCCCTTACCTCCGCACGCTGACCGTTTTGAGCTCGCTGTACTGGTCCAGCCCGGCCGCGCCGTTGGCGCGCCCGTAGCCGCTCTGTTTCATGCCGCCGAACGGGATCTCCGGGGAGACCACGCCGTGCCGGTTGACCCAGACAGAGCCGGCGTCCAGCGACGCCGCCACCTCGGCCCCGCGCTCCGGGTCGGTGGTCCACACCGACGCGCCAAGGCCGTAGTCCGTGTCGTTCGCGGCCGCCACCGCCTCGTCCACCTCGTCGTAGGGCAGCACCGGCAGCGCCGGGCCGAACTGCTCCTGGGCCACCAGCGCGGTATCGGCCGCCAACCCGGTCACCAGCGTCGGACGGTGGAAGTAGCCGGGACCGCTCACCTCGGGGCCACCGGCCAGCACCGTGCCGCCGGCCGCCACCGCGTCCTCCACCAGCCCGCGCACCCGGTCCGACTGTGCCCGGTTGGACACCGGCCCCATGGTCACCGACGGGTCGAACGGGTCGCCGACCACCGCCTGGCCGGCCAGCGCGGCCAGCGCCTCGGTGAACTCGCCGAACACCGGCCGGGGCAGGTACAGCCGCTTGATCGCCGCGCACACCTGGCCGGACCGGTAGAACGCGCCCGCGTAGACCTTGGCCGCCGTCTTGGCCACGGCACCGCCGGAGACGTCCGGAAGCACGATGGCCGCGTCGTTCCCGCCCAGCTCCAGGGACAGCCGCTTCAACCGGGGGGCCGCCGCGGCCATGATCGCCCGGCCGGCGTCGATGCTGCCGGTGAAGGAGATCATCCCGACGGCCGGGTGGGCGACCAGCGCCGCCCCCAGCTCGTCGCCGCCGGGGAGCACGCCCAGCACGCCGGACGGGACGCTCTGCGCGAGCAGCTCGCCCAGCAGCGCGGTGGTGAGCGGGGCCAGCGGGGACGGCTTGACGATCACCGTGTTGCCGGTGGCGAACGCGGTGGAGATCTTCTCCGCGCTGATCAGCAGCGGCGCGTTCCACGGGATGATCGCGCCGACCACGCCGATCGGGGCTCGGCGGACCTGCACCCGCTGGCGCTCGTCGTCGTGCACCGAGTCGACGGGCAGCGGGCCGGCCGCCCGGTGGCGGGCGAACGCCGCCGCGCCGGCGGCCTCCATGGCGGCGTCCCGCACCGGGATCCCGGTCTCCGTGGACAGCGTCCGGGCCAGCGCTTCGCGGTTCTCGTCGAGAACCGTGGCGACGGTCTCCAGGGTCCACCGGCGTGCGCCGGGTTCCTTGGCCCAGGCCGGGGCGGCCCGGACCGCCGCGTCGACCGCCCGTTCCAGCAGCTCCGGGGTCGCGGCCGGGCACTCGGCGCACGCCTCGCCGGTGGCCGGGTTGACCACGGTGATGGTGTGCGGCGTTTCCACCAGCTTGCCGTCGACCAGCGGGCCGGACGGGGACAGTGCGGTCATCGATCGTCCTCCAGGGGCGGGTTTCGAATAGCCGGGAAAACCGCTTGCCAGTGCAGCCGGGCCCGGGCGTGTTCCCCGAGGCAGGCGCAGAAGTCGGCGGCCAGCTCGGTGGCCTCGGCGCGGGCATCGGCCGGGGTGTCCGGGAGGTCCCGGTAGCCGCGCAGCTCGACCAGCAGCGCGGAGCCCAGCGCCCGGGCGTCCCGCCAGAGCGCGTCCAGGCCGTGCAGATCCAGCAGGTCCAGCTCCTCGGCCCGCCGGAACAGCGCGAGCAGCACCGGGCCGTGCGGCTCCAGGCCGAACCGCCGGATGATCCGGTCGGCGTGGCGCAGCAGGTCGGCCAGCTCGGCGCTCAGCCGCACATGCCGCTCGTTCAGCTCGGCACCGGTGGTCTCCAGCAGCTTGACCGCCGCGCGGAACTCGCCGGCCAGCTCGCCCGGCACCGAGGGCGCGACCCGCTCGGCGAGAAAAACCCGCACCCTCTCGAGGGTGGCCAGCCCGTCCACGGACCCGGTCACGACGCGACCAGCGCTTCCGGTAGCAGGGAGCCCAGCTCGGCATCGATGTGGTGCACCGCCCGGCCCATCAGCGTCGGCGTCGGGTCGGTGGACCGGGAAACCCCGGTGAGGAAGATCGCCGCCAGCTTGACCAGCGCGAAGATCCGCCAGTAGCGCAGCCGGGCCGGCTCCACCGGCCGGCCGGCCTCGGCCTGGTAGGCGGCCAGGTACTCGTCCACCCCGAGCAGGCCGCCGACCAGGTCGAACCCGGTGGTCCACAGCATCGTCCAGGCCAGGTCCTCGACCGGGTCGCCGACGTGCGCCAGCTCCCAGTCCAGCACGGTCAGGGTGTCGTCGGCGCCCAGCACCAGGTTGTTGGTCTTGAAGTCGCCGTGCACGACACAGCGGTGCCCGGGCTCGGGCGGGGTGGCGCGCAGCCAGTCCAGCGCGGTGGCCAGCAGCGGGCCGGGGTCGCCGGTGGCCCGTTCGATCGCCTCGGCCCACCGGTCCAGCGGGGGCGAGTCGTCCAGCCCCGGCACGGGCACCAGGCGGTGCAGCCCGGCCTGCAGGCGAACCAGGCGCCGGCCCAGCCGTCGGCGGTCCACATCCGGCCGGGCCGCTGTATCTCCCGCGCATGCCGAACCGGGCAACCGCTCGGCCGGCGCGTTCCGCACTGCATCTCCCGCGGGCGCCGAACCGGGCACCCGCTCGGCAGGCGCGTTTCGCGCTGTATCCCCCGCGCGCGCCGAACTGGGCGCGCGCCCGGCAGGCGCGTTCCGCGCCAGGTGTTTGCGCAGGTCGGTGCCGGACAGCCGCTCCACCACGATGAACGGGCGGGCCAGCGGCGAGTCCTCGGTGACGCACCACCGGGGGCGGGGCACCGGGAACCCGGCCCGGTCCAGCGCGGTGAGCAGCTCGAACTCGGTGCCCGGGTCGCCGTCGAGCATGCCCTGCTCGACCGTGCGGCGCAGCACCAGCCGGTCCCGGACCAGGCCGGCCGGGTCCAGCACGTCGAAGGCCCAGGTCTCGTTGCCGGTGCCGCCGGCCATCCGGCGCGGCTCGCTCACCGAGACGTCCGCGCCGACGCGTTCCCCGACGAACTCCGCCAGCGCGCCGTGCAGCTCCGCCACGGTGTCCACCCGGGCGCTCAGCACGCTCATGAGACGAACCCGTACCGGGGATAGGCCCCGAACACCTGGGTCTCGAAGGTGCCGAACCCGATCTCCCCGGTGCTGGCCTCCATCCGGCACAGCACGTGGGTGGGGCCGATGACCGAGGTGACCGCCGGATCGGTGATGTCGAAGGACACCGAGTCCACCCAGTTCTGGCCCCGGTAGGCGCCGTGCCGCCACGGGTCGGGGCCGCCGTAGCCGGTGCCGGCGCGCAGGTAGGCGCGGTGCAACGGGGTGAGCCGCACCGTGGTCCGGGTGCCGTCGAGGTCCCGGAACGACACGCTCGAGCCGTCCAGCAGCTCCCGGGTGGCCGGGTCGAACTTCAGCTCGTGCTCGGGCTCCCCCAACTCGACGGCATCGGTGCCGGAACCCAGCTCCGCGGCCTGCCGGACGACCTCGACCTCGCGCCGGCCGTCCGCGTGCTCGGACAGGCTGAAGTGCACCGTCCGGTGCTCGAACTGCATGGGCGACCAGATCCACAGCGGGGTGCGCTCCCGGCCCAGCTTCTTCGCCTGGGCGATGCCGGCCGGCTCCCGTTCCAGGCCGATCGAGCGGACGCCCCAGGACCGGTCCCGCGCGCCCCACCAGGTGTCCGGGGTGACCTCGTGCCGCTCCCCGTCGACGACCAGGTGGCCGGTGTACCGGCCGGTCTGGATCATCCGGGTGCCCTGCTCCATCACCCGGGCCAGCACCCGGCTGAACAGCGGCGGCTCGGCCAGCGGCTCGGCGGCGGCACACCACTCGAGGTCCAGCCCCACCGCGTGGCCCGATGCCGCGCCGGTGAACCGGAGCCGGCGCAGGCCCTCCAGCACCTCCAGGCCGAACGGCCCGATGCCGGCGGTGTCCAACCGGTCGGCGCCCAGCTCGCGGGAGGCCCGGGTGGTGAACTGCGCGCGGTCGGTGGCCACCGAGGCGAACGCGTCGATGACCCCCAGGTTCGGGTAGGCGCCGACGCCGAGCAGGAAGAAGATCTTCTTCTCCCGGCAGTGCCCGGTGAAGAAGTGCCGGTCGTAGAACCGGCGGTCGCTGGTGCCGGCGAACCGGATCGGTTCCGGGGTCTGGTGGATCAGGAAGTCGTCCGCCGCGCTGATCATCTTTCCGCCCTCATCGGTCGCTGGTCAGGATCATGCAGTTGGCCGGGATTCCGCCGCCGCTGGTCACCACGGCCACCCGCGCCCCGGCGACCTGCCTCTCCCCGGCCTGGCCGCGCAGCTGGACCACCGCCTCGTGCAGCTGGCCGAAGCCGTTGCCGCGGCCGGCGGAGAGCTGGCCGCCGTGCGGGTTCACCGGCAGCTCGCCGGACCGGCCGATCCGATCACCGCGCGCGACGAAGTCGGCGGCCTCGCCCAGGCCGCAGAAGCCCAGGGCCTCCAGCCAGCACAGGACGTTGAAGGTGAACCCGTCGTACAGGTTGGCCAGGTCGACATCGGCCGGCGAGACGCTCGCCCGGCTCCACAGCTGCCGGGCCGGGCCGAACACGTTGGGCTGGTGGGTCAGCGTGCCCTGGTCCCAGGACTGCCGCTCGGACAGCTGGGTCCCCACGGCGTCCACCCGTACCGCCGGATTCGGCAGGTCCGGCGCGACGGCCGCGTCGGACACCACCACCGCGATGGCGCCGTCGCACGGCACGTCGCAGTCGAAGATCCGCAGGGGGCTGGAGATGGGCCGGCCCGCCCGGTAGCCGGCCAGGTCCAGCGGCGACCGGTACACCGCCTCCGGGTTGCGCGCCGCGTGGCGCCGGGACGAGATGGCCACCCAGCCCAGTGCCTCCACCGGCGCGTTGTAGTGCGCGAAGTAGCGGGACGCGGTCAACGCCACCCAGCTGGCCGGCCCCATCGCGCCGAACGGGGCCTGCCAGGCCTGCTCGCCGGCCACCCGACGGTCGCCGGGGTCGGTGTAGATGCCCGGGCGTTCGTGGGTGCGGACGGTGGTCCAGCACAGCACGTGCCGGCACAGCCCGGCCGCGACGGCCAGCATCGCGGCGATCACCACGCCCGTCTGGCCGGGCACCTCGTGTGCCCCGCGCTGCCAGTTGGAGGCGATGCCCAGCCGCCGCGCGACGGCGGCCACCCCGGTGGCCTCGTCGCCGACCGGGGCGCCCGGGTAGGCGCACACCCCGTCGATGTCCGCCGGGGTGAGGCCGGCGTCGGCGATCGCGGCGCGGCAGGCGGTCAGGGTGAGCCGGTCGTGGGGCTCGTCCAGCCGCCGGCCGAACCGGGACCGGCCGATGCCCGAGATGACGGTCCGGTGCTCAAACCGGCGGGTCGCCGGCGGCTGGCGGACCACCGTCCTCGGTTCGGGCACCAGGTTCCACACGGCCCGCCCCGGCGGCTCCCCGGTCGGCACGAACACCGGCAGCCACACGTCCGCCACCGGGCGGAACTGGACACGCACGGCCGTCCCGATCTCTACGTCCTCCGGCGGAATGCCGACGATGTTGGTGGTCAGGCGGACCCGGGGGTCCTCGACCAGCGCGACCACGGCGATGCAGTACGGCGTGACCAGCTCGGGCAGCCAGCGCTGGTGGTTCACCGTCCGGGCGACCACGGTGGCCCGGCCGGAGACCGGCGCGAGCCCGATCTCGGTGCTCTCACAGCTCGGGCAGACCGCCGTGGCCGGATGCAGCAGCCGTCCGCAGACGGCGCACTGCCCCACCCGCAGCACGCCGTCGGCGCCGGACGTCCAGAAGGCGCCGAGCACTGGCAGCAGCCGGCCACTCAGGCCGTCCGGCGAGGTGTCGGACGGCTGCCCCCGGACCGAGGTCATCACCGGGGCCCATCCGCGGTCACCCAGAGCTCGCGCAGGCCCCTGGTCAGGAACACCGGCTGCCAGCGCAGCTCGCGGCCGGCCAGCCGGATCCCGGGCAGCGCGTCGACCAGGATGGGCAGCGCGACCGCCGCCTCCAGCCGGGCCAGTGCGGCGCCGAGGCAGAAGTGCCCGCCGCCGCCGAACGCCATGTGCGCCTTGGTGTCCCGGTCCAGGCGCAGCACGTCCGGCCGGTCGAACACCGAGGGGTCGTGGTTGGCCGAGGCCAGCACCAGGAACACCCGCTGGCCCTTGCGCATCCGCTGCCCGCCGTACTCGGCGTCCTCGGCGAGCACCCGGACCACCGCCTTGCCCGGCCCGTCGTAGCGCAGGAACTCCTCCACCGCACCCTTGATCGGCACCGTGCCGGCGCGCAGCGCGGCCAGCTGGTCCGGGTGGCGGATCAGCCCCAGCATGGAGTTGGCGATCAGGTTGGCCGTGGTCTCGTGCCCGCCGAACAGCAGCAGGGTGCAGGTGGCGATCGCCTCGGCCTCGGAGAGGCTGTCGTCGGCCTCCCGGGCCGCGATCAGGTCGCTGATCAGGTTCTCGGCCGGGTGCGCGGCGTAGTGCCGCATCAGGTCGCGGAAGAACTCGATCATCTCGGCGATCGCCGCCGCCGAGCGGTGGTAGCGGCCGGGGTCGTCCAGCCCGCCGGAGACCAGTGCGCCGATGTCGTCCGACCAGGCGCGGAACCGGTCCTGGTCCCGCTCCGGCACGCCCAGCATCCGGGCGATCACCATGGCCGGCAGCGGGTAGGCGAACTTCTCGATCAGGTCGAACTCGCTGGCCGGGTCGATCTCCCGCAGCAGGTCGTGGGAGATCGACCGGACCTCCTCCTCCATCCGGGTCACCGCCCGGAGGGTGAACGCCTTGACCACCAGCGTGCGCATGCGGCGGTGCCCCGGCTCGTCCTGGAACACCATCCAGTTCCGCAGCAGGTCGAACGCCTGGTAGATCAGCGGGTCGGTGTCCGGGCCGGACAGCTTGGCCCGGATGAACGGCACGATCCGGTCCGAGGAGAACCGCTGGTCGCGCAGCGCGGCGGTGACCATCTCGTGGCTGGTCAGCAGCCAGGTCTTGTACCGCGCGTCCCACAGCACGGGGTGCTCGGCGCGGATCGGCGCGAAGTAGCCGTACGGGTCGCGCAGCGCCTCGGGGCCGAGAATGTTGACGTCGATCAGGTCGGAACCGGTCGCCGGCGCCGTCATGTGACTCCCCTCAGTTGGCCTTCGGCCTCTCGTCGATGACCCGGCGCGACTTCAGCTCGGCGCGTTCGAACGTGTCCGGCTCGACCAGCGTGACCGGGATGCGGATGAGACAGCGGCGCGTGACCTCTTCCTCCGCGCGCCGGCGCAGCTGTTCCCGCTGGTCCCCCGAGCCGGTGAAGCCCGGCGCCACCTCGGCGGCGACGGCGATCTCGTCCAGCTGCCCCTTCCGGAACACCCGGATACGGAACTCGAGGCCGATGCCGGGCACCTCGCGCAGGGCGTGCTCGACGCCGGAGGGGAACACGTTCGCCCCCCGGATGACCAGCATGTCGTCCGCCCGGCCCATCAGGCCCCGGGGCATCCGGGGATAGGTCCGGCCGCACGGGCAGGGCTCGTGGGTCAGGTAGCTACGGTCGTTGGAGGCGAACCGGATCATCGGCTGCGACTCCCGCCACAGGTGGGTGTAGACGATGTTGCCGACCTCTCCCTCGGGAACCGGGCTCGCCGGGTCGTCGGGGTGCACGATCTCGGTCCACACCTCGTCGTAGTAGACGTGCGTACCGTTCATCTCGCGGCATTCCGCGTTGGTCACGAACGGGAACATCTCCGAGGTGGTGCCCGCGTCGCAGACGGTGTCCAGGCCCCAGGTCTCCAACAGCAGCTTCCGGGTGCTCGGGATCGACCCGCCGGGCTCGCCGCCGGAGAGGAATATCTTCAGCGGCGAGTTCACGGTGTCGTAGCCCATCTCCCGGGCCACCTCGGCCATGTGCAGCATGTAGGTCGGGGTGCCCTCGATGACCGTGCAGCCCAACCGGTCGATCATCTCGATGCGCCGGCGGGTGTCCGCCGCACCCATCGGGAAGATCGCGGCGCCGGTTTCCTCGGCGGCCATCAGCATCGCCCAGCCGCCGAAGAACATGCCGAACGGGAACGCGAAGTGCACGACATCGGTCGGCCGCACCCCGGAGGCCCAATGGGTCAGCGCAAAGATCTCCTTGGCGTGCTCCCAGTCCTTCCGGGAGACCCCGTACACCGTGGGGGTCCCGGACGTCCCGCTGGAGCCGTGAATCCGGTAGATCTCCTCCCGGGGGATGCCCAGGTAGGAGCCGTACGGCGGGTGCTCCGCCTGGTCCGCGACCAGCATCTTCTTGGTGATGACCGGGCAGCGCTTGGTGAAGTCGTCGAAGCTTTTCACCTGGTCCGGGTGGAAGCCGTTGGCGTCCCAGTGCCGGCGGTAGAAGGGCAGCGTGTACGCGCGCGCCAGCTGCTTGCGCAGCTGGACGAGCGTCATCCGCTCGCGTTCCTCCGGGTCGCGCAGTTCGCGTTCCGGATTCCAGTAAGGCGATGACAGATCGCGCACCGGTGCCGCCCTCCTACCAGCTCTAGGCCTTCGCCTTGACCGACTCGGCGTACTTGTTCACCTCGGGGAGAACCTGTTCCCGAATGAGCCGCAGGCTGTCCTTGACGGTTTCCAACGGCATTCCGCCGTAGGAGCACAACAGCATCTGCCGGAAATCGCCGATGAGGTCGATACGCCGCTTCATCTTCTCGATCATCTGTTCCGGCGTGCCATGCCATTGCAGATCGAGGAAGCCGTCGAACGCGGCGCCTCGGCCGAGATCGTTCAGCGGATCGGAGACGGCGCCGGCGTAGTGCTCGTAGCCCTTGGTGTTGCCGAAGTGCTTTCCGTCGAACGCATAGTGATCGACCATCGAGTGATAGAACGGGAAGAGGTGCTCCCGCAGGGTCTTGTCCTGCAATTCGGGGTCTTCGTGGCAGTAGGTGAAGTCGAGCAGCACCGGCGGCGGCGGCTCGGTCTCGTGGACCTCGCGGTAGCGGTCCCGCCACGCGTTGAACTGCTCGGTCTGCTTCTCGATGGGATACTGGTAGTTGAAGCACATCAGGGTGCCGCCGAACTCGGCTGCCGCCAGGGTGGACGGCGGTGACATGGCGATGTTGAACAACCGGTCCCGGAAACCCCGCTCGGGGGTGGGGAAGATGTCGCGGCGGACCTGCTTGAAGTACTTGCCGTCGTGCTCGATGTAGCCGTTGTCCAGCCCGTCGAGGATCATGGTCGCCGCCTCGTTGAAGCGGTCCCGCGACTCCTCCATGCTGACGCCGAAGCCCTCGTACTCGTCCTTGGCCAGGCCCCGGCCGAAGCCGAGCTGAAGGCGGCCGTCGGAGAGCGCGTCCAGCATGCTGATCCGCTCGGCCAGCCGGATCGGCTCGTTGTCGCCCTTCCACCAGGGCAGGATGATCGCGCCGGTGCCCAGCTGGATGCGGCTGGTCTTGGCGGCCAGGTAGGTCAGCGCCTGGAGCGGGTCGGGCGAGACGCAGTACGGGCGGTCGAAGTGGTGCTCGGGCACCCACACCGAGTCGAAACCGACCTCCTCGGCGAACACGCCGAGCTCCATTTCCTCTTTCCACAGCTGGCTGTCGGTCTTTCCAGACCTCGCGTTCGCCAGCAGCAAGAGCATTCCGAAGTGCATGTTCTTGTCACCTTCCTCGGTGAGCCGTTATCAGACGCCGGCCGGACTGACCATGGCGAACCCGTCAAAATCACGATCCGCGACTTTCTCCAGATCGTCGAAATACGCGGCAGCGCCGCCGAAGTAGAACAACACGCTCGGTTTCTTGCCCGGAATGTTCGCGCCGAGGAACCAGGAGCTGACGGCCAGTCCGGCCTTGATCGGAGGCGCCATGTCGAGCAGCGCCTGGCACTTCTCGCCCCAGCCGTGCACCGCGTCGCCGGTCGGTTCGATCCGGTCCACGCCGTGCTCGCCCAGGTAGCCGAGCAGCCGCCCGACGAACGCCACCGACTGGTCCAGCACCGCCGGGATGTTGGCGAACGGCGACTGCGGCCCGGACAGCATGAAGAAGTTCGGGAACGAGTCCACGCACAGCCCGAGGTAGGTGTGCACGCCGTCCGCCCACTTGTCCCGCATGCTGACCCCGCCGCGTCCCCGCAGGTCCATCTCGGTGAGCGCGCCGGTGAGGGCGTCGAAGCCGAGCGCGAAGATGATGATGTCCGCCTCGTGCTCCTCGCCGCTCTCCAGGCGGATCCCGGTGGGGGTGATCTCCGCGATGGGGTCGGCCTTCACGTCGACCAGGTCCACGTTGTCCCGGTTGAACGTCTCGTAGTAGAAGTGCCCGAGCGGCGGCCGCTTGCCGGCGTACGGGTACTTCGGGGTGAGCTTCTCGGCGGTCTCCGGGTCGCGGACGATCGTGCGGATCTTCTCCCGCAGGAAGTCCGAGGCGAACCGGTTGCTGCGCTCGTCGATGAGCAGGTCGTCGAACGCGGTGAACAGGTAGTAGAAGCCCCCGGCCTCCCAGGCCGCGTCCAGGATCCGTCGCACCTCCTCCGGGCTCCGGTTCTCGTCGTACATCCGGTTGGCCGGGTCCATCGGGAACGCGAAGGGCTGCTTGCGCAGCTTCTCGATGATCTCGGGGTAGTCCCGCTTGATCTCGTCCCGCTGGGCCTTCTCCAGCGCGTGGTTGCGGCTGGGCAGCACGTAGTTCGGGGTGCGCTGGAACACCCGCAGGTGCTCGGCCTCCCGGGCGACCTCGGGGATGACCTGCACGGCGGTCGCGCCGGTGCCGACCACCGCCACCCGCTTGCCGGCGAAGTCCACCGGTTCCTTGGGCCAGCGGGAGGTCAGGTACGACTCGCCCTCGAAGCTCTCCAGGCCGGGGAACGGCGGCTCGTAGGCCACGTGCAGCAGGCCGGTCGCGCTGATCAGGTAGCGGCAGGTGACAGTCTCGCCCCGGTCGGTGCCGACCTCCCACAGACCGGTGCCCTCCTGGTACACCGCCGAGGTCACCACGGTCTCGAACCGGATGTCGCGGCGCATGTCGAAGCGGTCGGCCACGTGCTGGAGGTAGCGCTCCATGTCGGGCTGCTTGGGGAACCGCTCGGGCCAGTCCCACTCCTGCTTGAGCTTCTCGTCGAAGAACATGCAGTAGACCCAGGCCTCGCTGTCGGTGCGCGCGCCCGGGTAGCGGTTCCAGTACCAGGTGCCGCCGACGTCCGACCCCCGCTCGTAGGCCCGCACCGACAGGCCGAGCTGGTGCAGCTCCCAGAGCATGCGCAGGCCGCCGAAGCCCATGCCGATCACTACCGCGTCGAAGTCGGGCCTGGTCCCGTTGCCGTGTGCGGTCACCGGTCGGACTCCCCTCTCATCGCTTCCTTGACGTAGCCGCCCAGCCGCTGGTACACGCCGGCGGCGTGATCGATCACGCCGGACATCCACATGAAGCCGTGGATCATCGAAGGGTTGGGCAGGTGCAGCACCGGCACCCCGGCCTCGCAGAGCCGGGCCGCGTAGGCCTGGCCCTCGTCGCGCAGCGGGCAGTAGCCGGCGGTGATCACCGCGGCGGCGGGCAACCCGGACAGGTCCTTGGCCCGCAGCGGCGCCACGTACGGGTTGTCGGCGTCCCAGCCGGTGGCGAGGTACTGCTCCTCGAACCACTCCATGGACCGCTTGGTGAGCAGGTAGCCCTCGCCGTTCTCGGTGCGCGATGGGTGGCCGCACCGGACGTCGGTGATCGGGTAGATGGGCACCTGCACGGACAGCGCGGGGCCGCCCCGGTCGCGGGCCATCAGCGACACCACCGCCGCCAGGTTCCCGCCGGCGCTGTCCCCGGCCACGCCGAGCCGGCCGTTGCCGCCCACCTCGGTGGGGTGTTCGGCGGCCCATGCGGTGGCGGCGTAGCAGTCCTCGGCGGCGGCCGGCGCCTTGTGCTCGGGCGCCAGCCGGTAGTCCACCGAGACCACCGCGCAGTCGGTGGCCAGGGCCAGCTGGCGGCACGGCTTGTCGGCGACCTCGAGGCCGCCGAGCACCCAGCCGCCGCCGTGGAAGTACATCAGCACCGGGCGGGGTTCGGCGGAGGGCCGGTACACCCGGGCCGGGATCCGGTTGCCGTCCGGGCCGGGGATGTCGAGGTCGCGGACCTCGGCCACCGGCCGGCTCGGCCCCTCCAGGTCGAGAAACGCCGCCATGAAGCCGCGGGCCTGGTCGACGCCCATGTCGGCGAAGTCCGGTACTCCCTGCTCGCGCAGCTGGTCCAGCAGGCCTTTCGCCTGGGGATCGAGGGTCATCGGTGCGTCCTCCGGCTCAGAAGATCATCGAGCCGTGCGGCTCCTGGCCGCACAGCGCGCTGCCCAGCAGCTCGGTGGTGGCATCCACCCGGGCGATGCCGTGCAGGGTGCCCACGGCGGCGTCCCGGAACAGCCGCTCCAGCGGGTTGCCCTGGGCGATGCTGGAGGCGCCGGTGACGTACATCAGCCGGTCCACCGCCTCCTTGGCCGTGCGGATGGCGAAGGTGCTGTCGTGGCCGCAGCGGATGCGCACCATCGGGTCGGTCGGGTACACCCCGGACTGGGCGACCTTCCAGGTGTCCTCGGCCGCCCGCCGGGCGTGCAGCTCGGCGGTGTCGATCATGTTGGCCGCCTCGGCCACCTGAAGCTGGGTGGGCACGGCCTCGGCCTGCTTGGTGTACGGGCCGTATTGGATGCTCCGCTTGGGCAGCTTCTTCAGCACCACTTCCAGCGCGTGCTTGGCGATGCCCAGCACCGAGCCGACGAAGCACTCCCGCGCGATCATGCTGATCTGCCCCCGGTAGAGCGCCTCCTCGGGGTGCTCGTTGCGGGTGTAGCCGCCCATCGCGCCCTGAGGGCCGAGCATCGCGATGGTCCGGTGCTCGGGCACGAAGACGTCCTTGAAGTGCACCGTCTGGCTGGCCGTGCCGCGCATGCCCATCACGTGCCAGGTGTCCTCGATGGTGGTCTCGGACATCGGGAAGAACATCCAGTAGACGTTCTCCAGCTGGCCGTCGTCGCCCATCACGGCCATCGGGATCTCCGCCCAGTTGGCCCACAGACAGCCGGTGGCGAACGGCTTGGACCCGCTGATCAGGTAGCCGCCGTCCACCTTCTTGGCCGGTTCCTCGCTGGGGGTGAACAGCCCGACGAACCGCGCGTCCGGGTCGTCCCCGAAGATCTCGTCCATGCCCTTGTCGGGCAGCTGGCAGGCCATCCAGCTGGTGGTGGTCATCATGGCGACCGTCCAACCGGTGGACGAACACCCCCGGGACAGGTGGGTGGTCATCTCGAAGTGCGAGACCGGGTCGATCTCGTGGCCCCCGTAGCGCCGGGGCACCCACGCCCGGAAGATCTCGGACTCGATCAGCGCATTGACCACTTCGTCCGGCAGGCGCCGCTCGCTGTCCGCCCGTTCGGCATTTTCTCGCAGCAGGGGAACGAGTTTCTCCGCCCGCGCCACGAGCTCCCGGGATTGCTCCGTTGCATCCAGCATCAATTTCTCCTGAGTCATCACCACGGCCATCACGCCGGCGGGTTCAGGCTTGCGAGCGAACAGCTACAGCTTTGCCACGGGTGCCGGGCGCAGGAACCGGGTCAACTACGAAACTCCACCACCGGGGCGGTGGTGGAAAATACGGACGCGGGCACCAAAACTTCGGCCGCATTTGCCGGCCGGACATTTGCGCGACACGCGATCGCGGGCCCGCCCCTGAGCCGCCGGTCACGGCGGGCCTCGGGTAGACTCCCGGCCACTGCACGGTACGTGCCGGACAGGACCGACCCGATATAAACAAACGTACGCTAGTGGGGCACTGACCAGGGCAGGGGGCACACATTGGCCGGTACCCGGAGAGCTCGCGCTCGAGCCGCTTCCGGCCCGGTGTCGCCCGCGCAGATCGAGCGCGAAGCCATCAGGCTGTTCAGCGAGAAAACTTATCCCCTGGTCGGCATGCGGGACATCAGCGATGCGGTGGAGCTGCTGCCCGGAAGCCTGTACGTGCACATCACCAGCAAGGAAGACCTGCTCCTGAAGATCGTGGAGCGGGGCATCGGGATCTACCTGAGCGCGTTGACCCCGATAGTCGAATCGGAGAAACCGGCGCAGGACAGAATCCGCGACGTAATATCCTCTTATCTGCGCCTACTCGACGCAAACCTGGACATCACCAAGATTGCCATGTTCCAGTGGCGGTATCTCAACGGGGAGAATCTGGCGAGCATCCTCGAGCTGCGCGATCAGATCGACGGACTATTCGTGCGCGTCGTCACGGACGGCATCGCCGCCGGAGAGTTCAACTCGGTGCGGCATCCCCACGTCGTGGCGATCAGCCTGGTCGGGTTGCTGAGTTCGACCGCGCAGTGGTACTCGGTGCAGGGAGCGTTGAGCGCCGACGATATCGCCGAACAGCTGTCGGACATCGTCCTGGGCGGTCTCACCGGCTGACCGCCGTTCACCTCGCGGTGTGCAGCAGCATGGCGTTGGCCGAACGGCCGTCACCGCTGCACGCGACGCCTACCCGCGCGCTGGGAATCTGCCGGACCTCGGCCCCGCCGCGCAGCTGCAGTACCGTTTCGTAGAGGTTGTCGAACGCGCCGCCGTGACCGCCGGACAGCTGCCCGCCGTGCGGGTTCACCGGCAGCACCCCGTCCGGGCCGATCCGCCGGGCCCCCGCCACGAACTCGGGCGCCTCGCCCGGCTCGCAGAAGCCCAACGCCTCCAGCCAGCACAGCGTGTCGAGCGTGAAGGTGTCGTCCACGGTCAGGAAGTCCACGTCGTGGCGCGTGATGGTGGCCCGGCTCCAGAGGTGCTCGGCCGGTTCCGCGAGCACCCGCCGGTGGCGGTCCAGGCCGGCCTCCCGGTCCGGTCCCGGGGCGTGCCGAGTACCCACCGCGTCCACCCAGACCGGGCGGTGCCGCCCGTCCTCGGCCCGGTCCGCCGCCGAGATCACCAAGGCCACCGCGCCGTCGGAGGCCACCCCGCAGTCGAGCACCCCCAACGGCGAGGAGACCGAAGCCGCCGACAGGTAGCCCTCCATGTCGATCGGCTCGCGGCACAGTGCATCCGGATTGCGCCCGGCGTGCCGCCGCGCCGCGATCGCCACCCAGCCGAGGGCCTTCCGGTCGGCGCCGTACCGGGCCAGGTACTCGGATGCGGCCAGCGCGGCCCGGCCGGCCGGCGAGAGCGAGCCGCCGTCGGTGCCCCGGACGGAGAGCCGGTCCGGTGTCGCCGCCGAGGTCACCGTGAAGCACAGCACGTGCCGGCAGAGCCCGGTGGCCACCGCAAGCATCGCGTCGACCACCGCGCCGGCCGGTCCGGCGCCCTCCCGCCCCGTGCAGTGCCAGGTGGGCCGCAGTCCCAGCGACTGCTCGAGCTCGCGGAAGCCACCGGTGGAGATCCCGGGCAGGCCGGTGGCGCCGGGAACTCCGCAGACCCCGTCGATGTCGGCGGGTTCGAGGCCCGCGTCGATGATCGCCGTCTGGGTCGCCTCCAGCGCCCGCGCGGAAGGGCCGGGCGGCCGCCGCCGGCCGGTGACCGACCTGCCGATCCCGGTCAACGCGACGCTGTGCTCGAACCGGGAGTGCTCGAACCGGGGAGTCATCAGGGGAGCCCCCTTTTTAGGGGTAGGACGCCGAAAAGAGTCGCTTTCTCAAGCGCGGCCCAGTTTTCATCCCGGGCCCGGCGGCACCAACCGCGCTAACTACGGGAGTGCCCCGCGGCGTTGTCAGGATAAAACACGGACAACGCCCGCCGGTACCTTGTGCTACGTTCCCAGCACGCCCGCCCGCCGACGACAAAGCCCCAGGTCAAAGGCGTTTTTTCCCGACTGCCGACAGATATAAGAATACCGCATTGTTGACCGTGGAGGGCATACCTGTCAGGCTCATAAAACAAATGGTTGTTTGCAAGCTTGGAGCTGATGATGCGCGCACCTGCGCCCCTCGCGGGGCGGACAGTTCTGGTCACCGGCGCCGGCCGGGGTATCGGTGAGGCAACCGCGAAGCTGGCGGCCGAGGCGGGCGCCTTCGTGATCGTCACCGACCTGGACGGGCACCGGGCCACCGCCGAGGCGATCAGCAACGCCGGCGGAAAGGCCGAGGAGCACACCCTCGACGTGACCAGCGCCGCCGCCTGGGCGGAGGTGGTCGACCGGGTGGTGCGGACCCACGGCCGGATCCACGGGCTGGCCAACGTGGCCGGGATCGCCTCGGACACCGACAACCTGGCCGACCAGACCGAGCAGGGCTGGGACCGGCTGATCACGGTCGACCTGAAGGGGCCGTGGCTGGGCATGCGTGCGCTGCTGGCCAACTTCCTCGAAGCCGGCGGCGGGAAGATCGTCAACGTGGCGTCGGTCGCCGGCCAGATCGGAATGCCCGACGTGATGGCCTACTCGGCCGCCAAGGGCGGCGTGATCGCCATGTCCCGCCAGGTCGCCATGCAGTACGCCAAGCGGAACATCCAGGTCAACGTGATCGCACCGGGCGTGATCGAGACGCCCATCCTCGGCGACATCACCGAAGAACTGCGGGCCCTGGTGGCCGCGAACACCCCGGTCGGCCGGCTCGGCGTGCCCGCCGACATCGCCACCATGATCGTGCACCTGCTCGGGCCGACCAGTGACTTCATCACCGGCCAGGTCATCTCGGTGGACGGCGGCATGACCGCTCAGTGACCCGCAAGTGCCTATGCAATGAGTGATCCGACGATGGAGGTATTCGGCAATGGAAACTAGGCTCGGCGTACGGGTCCAGATCCTCGCGGCCTGGTGCGGCCCGGTATGCATCCTGTTGTACCTGGTGTTCTGGGGCATTCTCGGCCACAACATCCCGCCGCCCTCGCCGGCCAACACCACCGAAAGCCTCATGGCCAACTACTTCGGGCCGCATTACGACCAGATCCTGCTCGGAATGGTCGGCGCCGCGGCGGTGGGCATCCTCTACCTGCCGTGGTCGTGTCAGCTGTCCCACCTCATGCGGCGGGACGAGCACAACATGCCGGTCCTGTCCAACATCGAGCTGCTCGGCGGGGCCATCACCGCATGGTTGCTGTCCGAGTGCGCCGCGATCTGGGCGCACGCCGCACACCTCAGCGCCACCAACCCGGTGCTGGCCGAGATGACCTGGCGAGAGGCCTGGTTCATCTTCGACCTGACCTACATGATCACCACGGTGCAGATGGTCGGCGCCGGCATCTACGCCCTGACCGACCGGAGCGGGAACCCGGTCTTCCCGAGGTGGACCGGTTGGTGGGCCATCGCGGGTGGCCTGTCGTACGTTCCGCTGACCGTCATCGCCCACGTCACCGAGGGTCCGTTCGCGTGGAACGGGATCTGGAACTTCTGGGCCGTCTGGACCGCCTGGGTGACCTGGTTCGCGATCGACAACTTCTACATCATGCGCTACCTGCGCGGAAAGCTCCGCACGCTGAGCACTTCGGCTCCGGTCACCCCCGACCGCGAGCCGTCGCTGACCTGACCTGACTCTTTCGGTCGGTGGCTCCGGTGGCCCGGGACGGATCAACCGTTCCGGGCCACCATCGCGATGGTGCCGGCTCCGACCCGGGCGGCGGTGTAAAGATCAGCTTGGACGGCGCGGCCCGGATGTCTCCCGTGGCCTAGGTGCGGCCCGTTGCGCTGGTCGACAGCGCCACACCCACTCTGCGTAACCGCTGTTTCGGGGCGGCTAGCGAGGGGTTTCATGGTCAATTTACCGTGGGAGACGTTCTACTGGCGAGTAACGTCTCTGGTGGTTAGTTGACCATGGCCGGTTCAGGCACTCGATGCGGCCGTCAGGTCCTGATGATCACGCTGACGGTGATCATGAAACCAGGGACACCACGATGCGGGCGAGGGTGGCGAGGGCGATGAGGACGGCGAAGGCGATGAGCACGGATGTGCCCAGGCGGAGCTCGCGGGCTCGCTTCGCCCGGCCCTCCGCGCTGAGGGTCGACGGGACCAGGCCGTTCAAGTTGCGGCGGCCCCAGATGCCGATCAGGAACAGGATCGTGGCGAACAGCAGGGTGAACAGTACGTCGGTCACTGGGGCAGCCCCGCCGACTCCGCCGGGCCGGCCGGGTTCGGGCGGTACTCGTCGGCGTAGCTCGCGTCGGCGCCGGCCAGCTGGCGGTCCTGCCATTCCTGCCAGGCCTGCTCGACCCGCCGCTGGCGCAGCCATTCGCCGAGCCGCCCGCGCGCCTCGTCGAAACCGACCGGCGCCGGCGGGCTGACCTCGAGCACCTGCCCGAGGTTCCAGCCCTCGGAGGTCTGGACCGGGCCGAAGACCGCTCCGGGCGCGGCGGCGAACGCCGGCCCCCGGTAGGCCTCGTCCAGCTGGTCGGCGCGCAGCGTTCCGAGGTCGCCGCCGGCGTCGCGGGTGCGCCGGTCCAGCGAGCTCTGCCGGGCCAGCGCGGCGAAGTCGGCGCCCCGGCCGAGGTCGGTGTGCAGCGCGGCGGCCTGTTCCTGGGTGGCGACCACGATGTTGCGCAGGTGCCGCCGCTCCGGCCACACCAGCTCGGCCTGGTGGTCCCGGTAGTAGGCATGCAGCTCGGCATCGGTCAACGGGGCGGCCACCGGGGCGGTGACCTGGCCCAACAGCTCGCGGGTGCCCTCCCGGCGATTCAGCTCGGCCACCACCTCGGCCTCGGATGCCCCCACGTCGCGCAGCAACGCGAGGAACCCGGCCTGCCCCGGCGGGTTGACGCCGCGCGCGACGAAGTCGGCCAGCAGCTGCCCGGAACGCTCCGGGGAAATCGTCAGGCGGCGCTCCGCGATGGCCTTGTCGATCACGATGCGCAGCGCGACCGCCCGCGCGGCGGCCCGGTTGAACTGGTCGGTCAGGCCGGGGTCGGCCGGCGCGCGCAACCCGTAGAGGGCGCCGAGCACCCGGATCCGCTGCCGCAGTTCGGTCTTGCTGACGGTGACCCCGGCGACGCGCAGCGCGGCGTCGGCGGGCAGGCCGGTGGCGGCCCGCACGGCCAGCACCGAGCCGGACATCACCGCGACCGGCAACAGCAGGGTCGCGACCAGGCCGGCGACCAGCTTCCACGGGTAGCGCAGGGTCATACCGCAACCTTCCGATCCGGTTCGGCCGCCACGCCGGGGAGCGCCAGCGCACCCGGCGGGAACAGCCGGACGATGGCGATGGCGGCCAGCAGCGAGAGGCCCACGCTGGCCGCCAGCAGCAGGCCGAAGTGCCGCAGGATCGCCAGCTCCGACAGGGTCAACGAGAGGTAGCCCAGCGCGGCCGCCAGGGCGGCCACCGCCACCGTGCGCCGGGTGTTCCGGGAGTTGCGGGGGTTGCGACCAGAGCCCCGGTAGCCGAGCAGCACGCTGAACTCGCAGGCGGTGGCCGTGGTCAGCGAGCCGAGGGCCACGCTCAGCGGGCTGAGCGGAATGCCGAGCAGCCACGCCCCGGCCAGCCCCCAGCCGGTGGCCAGCACGGCGGCCGAGACGGCGCGCACCGCGTCCGATCGCCGGGCCAGGCCGAGGAACAGCACCAGCCCGGCCGCCGCGATGCCGACCAGGTTGGCCAGGTAGCGGTGCTCGGAGACCAGCTCGTAGCCGCGCGCGGCGGCCGAGGGCAGGCCCACCACCTCACTGGTCATGCCGGGCGGTGGCGGCGGCAGCGCGGCGCGCAGGCCGCCGAGCAGGTCCCGCTGTTCGCGCAGGTCCTGCAGGGAGATGCCCAGGCTCAACACCGCGCTCCGCCCGTCGTCGCTGAGCACCGCCGACACCAGGTAGTGCGGCAACAGGCCGACGCCGGCCTGGAACTGTTCGGGGGTGGGGTTCGGGCCGAGGAACGCCAGCAGGTCGGGCAGGCTCACCGCGGGGCGCAGCGCGCCGCCGTACTGGCGGACGATGCCCTCCTCGGCCCGGCGCATCCAGTCCAGCGCCGCCACGTCGCGCACGTTCTCGCCGCGCAGCAGCACCTGCACCGCGCCCGACGAGCCGATCACGTCCTCGGCGTGCCGCGCGTCGGCCACCGAGGGCAGGCCGGCGGCCAGTTCGTCGGGCTGGGCCCGGACCTCCAGGCGGGGCAGCATCACCCAGCCCAGCGCCGCCACCGCGGCGAGCGCCGCCGCCACTGCCACCCGGGTGCGCCGGGGCAGCCCCCGGCGCACCACGGGGACCGGGGCGGGCTCGGCCGGGGAAGCCCGCTTCGGCCGGATCAGGAACGCGATCGCCACCGCGAGCAGCACGCCCAGGCCCAGGGCCAGGCCGAGGTCGCGCACGAACGGCAGCGGGGACAGCGCGAGCGAGGCGAACCCGGCCGCGCTCGCCCCGGCCGCCACCAGCACCCTGCGCACCGGCGCGCCGTGCACCAGGTAGGCGGGGAAGTCGCTGCCGATGCCGATCAGGATCGGCAGGAACGCCACCGCCCCCAGCGACAGCTCGATGCCCAACCAGCCGAACACGGCCAGGGTCACCGCCATCGACCCGAGGGTCGCGGCCAGCGGCAGCAGCCGGTCCCGCCGCCGCCCGGTCCAGCCGATGCCCAGGTAACAGGCGATGATCAGGGCCAGCGCGACGGCGCCGAGCAGCGGGATCTCCCGCTGCACCCGCTGCCCGAGGTCGGCGAACACGGTGGGCGTGCCGGTCACCGTGGTCCGGGTGGTGGTCAGGCCGGCCCGGGCGACCAGGTCGCGGGTCGCGGCGACCAGCCGCCGGGTGCCCGCCTCGTCCAGCCCCTCGCGCGGCCGCACCAGGATCGCCACCGCGTTCGGGGCCGGCACCAGGTAGCGCCAGGAGGCCCGGGTTGCGCCGTCCGGCCCGAACACCACCGAGTCGACGAAGCCCTGGTTGCGCACGCTCGGCACCCCGGCCGGCATCGCCTGCACCACCAGCGGGCCGTAGCGCAGGTCGAACTCGGCCAGCGCCGGGTCACCGGTCGCCCGGATGGCGTCCCGGCGGCCGGAGATGGCGGCCACCAGGTTGCGGGTGGAGGCGACTATCTGGTTGAGCGCGGTCCCCGGCCCGTACACCACGGCGACGTCCGGCAGCTCCGCCAGCCTTCCTTCCAGGCTCAGCAGCCGGCCCAGCTCGGCCCCGGTCATCAGCTCGCGCGGCCGCGCCGACTCGGCCAGCACCACCACCGGGTCCCCGCCGAACGCCCGCGCGGTCTCCTCCAACGCGGTCAGGGCGGGGTCCCCGGCCGGCAGGAACGCCGTCGGCGCGGTGTCCGTGCGCAGCCGGGCCAGCCCGATCACCGTGCCGGTGCACACCAGCACGGCGAGCAGCAGCACGGCCAGGCGGCGCGGCGGTAACGCGCTGGTCATTTCGGCAGGCGCTCCACCCTCGGGTACTTGCCGTCCCACGGCCCAGGCCGGGGCTGCGAGCCCGGCTTGGGATACGGGTTGGAGTAGGTCAGCGGCCCCTTGTAGGCGACCGGCGTGTTACCCAGCGCCCGGTCGTTGAGCATGGCGAACACCCGGACGTGGTTGAGGCCGTTGCCGTTGGTGTACTGCCAGCTGGCGTTGAGGTTGCCGAAGAACCCGCCGATCTCCGGCCCGTACGGCTTGAGGTACTTGAGCAGCGGGTTCAGGTCGCGGAGGAACTCGCGGGCCTCCGGGATGGTATCCGCGCTCTTCTCCTGGAACCGGGGAATCCGGTCGAAGGTGCCGTCCGCGCGGTCCATGACCTTGGACAGCGGCGGCATGGCCTTCCGCAGATCGTCGCTGATCTCCGGCAGGTCGTCCAGCGCGTCGGAGAGGAACGGCGCCGCGTCCTTCAGGTCGGACACCACCGGCCGCAGCGCCCGGGAAAGGTCCTTGACGTCGGACGACGCCGTCCGGGCGACGTCCAGCGTGTCGGGCAGCTCGTTCATCGTGGCCTCCACCGCGCCGCGTTGGCTCGCGGTGGCCCTGGTGAGCCGGTTCGCGCTGGTGACCAGGTCGGCGATGCGCCCCTCCCCGGTGTCCAGCGTCTGCATCAGGGTGGACAGGTCGCGGCCGAGCGCGGTGAAGTCCTCGGACTGGGCGGCGATCGCGTCCAGCGCGGTGGCGCCGTCGCGGCCCAGCCCGCCCATGCCGGCCAGCATCCCGGAGACCTCCTCGTGGGTCTCCTTCGTACCGGCGCCCAGCGAGCGCAGCATGCTCGACATGTCGGCCCGGGTCTTCGGGTCGAAGCTGGCGATCACGTCGTGCAGCTGGGTGCTGGGCTGGAAGTCCTTCGACGGGATCATCGCACCGGACGGCAGCTCGGCGCCGGTGCCGTCCACCACGTCGAAGTAGGCCTCCCCGACCAGCGACCGCTCGCCCAGCCGGATGCGCACGCCCTGGTGCAGCGGGGCGAACCTGTCCTCGACCATGAAGGTCGCCTTCAGCTCGTTGCCCTCGCGCTCGATCGAGCGGACGTCCCCGATCTTCACGCCGGCGATGGAGACCCGGCTGGCCTGCACCAGGTTGTCGCCGTCGGCCATCTTGACCGCCAGCGTGTACTGGTTCGGGGTGACGAACGGGACGTAACCGCCGATGCCCAGGTACAGGTAGGAGAAGATCGCGAGGCCGAAGGCGAAGAACGCCACCAGGGCGAGCGCCCGGCCGACGAACCCGGAGAAGATCTGCCTCATCGGTTGCCCCCAGGGTTCGCGCCCGGCTGGCCGGCCGGGTTCACGTTCTTGTCCGGCTTGAACCCGGGCTGCGGGAACACCCCGCCGCCCGGGGGCGCCACCACGTAACCCCGGATGATCGGCCCCTGGGCGTCACCGGCGCCGAACACCGACTTGGTGTTGTAGACGAACGCGTTGATCTCGGTCAGGTACGAGGTGATCAGCTCGGTGTGCCGCTTGAGGTGGTCGGTGACCGGCAGGAAGTCGTCCAGCGCCTCGTCCACGTCCTTGGACAGCGGCCGCAGGTCTCGCAGCAGCTCCTTGGCGTGGCGGGCCACCGGCCGCGCCTCGTCCACCAGGTCGTCCAGCGGCCCCATGGTGTCCTCCAGCCGGTCGATCGCCGAGGGCAGGTCGTCGGCGGCCTCGTCCAGGTTGTCCAGCGTCGGGTTGAGCTCGTCGGTCAGGTCCCGCGTGTTGGTCATCGCCTCCCGCAGGCCGCTGGAAAGGCCGGGCAGCTGGGCGAGGCTGTCCCGCAGGGCCGCGTCGTTGGCCGCCAGGGTGTGCAGCGTCTGCTGCGCGCCGTCGGCCAGCCGGGCCGTCCGCTCGGTGTTCTGGCCGAGGGCCCCGGCGATCTGGGAGATCGCGCTGACCAGCTGGCTGATCTTCTCCCGCCGGGCCTGCAGCGCCTCCACCACCGGGCGGACGGCCACCGTGGTGTTGGTGGCCGCGTCGAGGCCGGGGCCGAGGTCGGCCGGCGCGCGGACCAGCGCGACGTCCGACTGGACCAGCAGGTCGGTGAGGGCGGCCTGGGCCTGGGCGTCCAGGTTCTGGAACACCTCGTCGGCCTGGATCGGCCGCATGGTCTGGCTGGCCGGGAGCACCTCGCCCTCGCCCAGCGGGTGGCCCGGAGGGCCGCCGGGGTTGATCTCCACCGACATCTCGTTCAGCGGGTTCTTGGGCCGCAGCACGGCCCGCGCGTTGGAGTAGATCGGCTGGATCTTGGTCAGCTCCAGCTCCAGGACGGCGGTGCCGTGGTCGGTGGCCCGAGCGCCGGTGATGGCGCCGACGTTCACTCCGGCGATGGTGACCGGGCTGCCGGCCGCCGGGTTCACCCCGGGCACCGCCTGGAACTCGATGTTCACGTGCTTGCGCGGCGCCCAGGGCACGCCCGTGGATAGGTTGAGCATGATGGCCACGGCCGTCGCCACCGCGACCACCACCATGAACACGATCGCCGTGAGGTCGCGGCCCATGCCGGGGATGGTCATGGCCCGCCGCAGGGCCAGCACCGGATGGAATCGGCTCACTTGTCACCACCTCCCAGGGGCAGCATCAGCGGGTTGCCGCCGGGCAGGGGACCCGGGCCGGGCACCGGACCCGGCGCGGGCAGCGGCTTCATGCCCTCGTTGACCGGCTTCTGGGTACCGATCCGGGACAGGCCCCGGTCGCTCTCCTTGGAGTCCTGCGGCCCGTACGGCTTCTGGCCGAGCATGTGCTCGAAGAAGTACTCCTCGAGCGGCCGGGGGAACTGGCTTCCGCCGGTGAACATGCTGCCGCCCTCGCCGGCCGCCAGCCGGCCGAGGCCACCGTTCTGGTCCTTGTCCTTGAAGGCGCCGTCCAGCACCGTGACCAGGTAGGCCAGCTCCTTGTACATCGGGTGGTCGTTGCCGCCGTTGGCGTAGACGCCGTGCCCGGTCCACGGGTTCAGCACCGCGTGCTTCACCGGCCCGTTGATCCGGTCCAGCACCGGGCCGTGGATGTCCCGGAACATCTCCTCGCCGTTCTTCGCCACCCCGACCAGCCGGCGCAGCGCCGGTTCGGCGTCGCCGAGTGCGTCCTTCAGGTCCTCGGCCAGCGGGCGCGCGTCGCTGACCAGCGGCCCGAGCTCCCGCATCAGGGGGTCCAGCTCCCGCGCGGAGTCCCGGAACCGGGGCGCGGTCTCGGTCAACCGGTCCAGCGAGCCCTGCAGGTCCTCCAGCCCGGCCCGGGTGGTCCGCATCGTCTCGGGCAGCGTGCCCAGCGTGTCGGCCACCGCGCCGCGCTGGGCGTTGAACGCGGCCGAGGTGCGGTCGAAGGACTCGATGATGTCGGCGAACTGGCCCTGCTTGCGGTTGAACACCGCCGCGAAGCCCTCGAAGCCGCTCACCAGCCGGGTCAGGTCCTGGTTCGGGTCGGTCCCCCGGAAGGCCCGCAGCACCTCGCCGGTCGGCTTGAACGCCGGCGGCGTCTCGTGCAGGAACCGGCGGATCGCGTCCCGCCCGCCCTGGCGCAGCGTCTCGTCGAAGTTGCGGGCGAAGCCCCGCATCCCCCGCTGGGCGTCGGTGTTGATCGCCGAGAGCACGTGGTCCAGCTCCACCGGCACGGTGGTCCGTTCCATCGGGATGTGCCCGTCGAACACCCCGCCCCGGCCGCCGGGGGTCAGCTCGATGTAGTAGACGCCGCCGACGATCAGGGTGGGCCGGATCGCCGCCGACGGCTGGCCGCCCAGTGTCTCGCTGACCCCCTTGTCCAGCCGCATGGTGACCTCGGCGCTGCCGTCCTCGACCTGCCTGATGCCGGTCACCTCGCCCACCCGCACCGAGGCCAGCTTGATCACGCTCTGGTACTCGTCCAGCTTGAACTGGCGGCTGAACGTGGCGGTCACCGTGTCGCCGGGGCTGAGCGCGGAGACCAGCCGCTCCTTCCCGTACGCGACCAGGAACAGCCCCAGCAGGACCGTCAGCACGACCGCGCCGAGCACCTTGGTGCTCCGCTTGGCGTGCAGCAAACGCTTGATCATTTCTTGCGGCCTCCAACACCGATACCCGCCGGCGCCTCGCCGAGGCGCAGCCGCTGGTTCTCCGCCTCACCGGGTGCCGGGTAGGCGTCGACGAACCGCTTTCCGCCGGATTTCAGGGCACTGCCGGTGAGCGTGGTCGGCCCGAAGTTGGCCGTCACCGTCGCGTACCGCTTGCCCGGCTCGGGTCCGCGGGAGACGAAGCTGTGCATCCGGGTGAACAGGGAGCCCGCCTCCGGCCCGTAGGGCGCCAGCACGTGCACCGGGTCCCGCAGGTAGTCGAACGTGTCGACCGCCCGGTTCACCAGCGGCCGCGCGTCGTCCAGGGTGTGCCGCAGCTTCCCGACCGGGGAGCGCGCGTCGTCGGTGAAGCCGGGCACCTGGTGGGACACCGGCACCGAGTCACGCAGGAAGCCGCGGAAGTCGGGAGTGGCGTCGCCCAGCCCCTTGGCGCCGCCCCGCAGGTCGACCATCGCCAACCGGGTCTCGGCCAGCGTCGGGCCCATCTCGTCCATCGCCGGCCGGATCGCGCGCAGCGTGTCCGGGGTCTTCGCCAGCACCGCCTTCAGCGGCGCGCTCTGTCCCACCGTGAAGCCGCGGAAGGTCTCGTCGGTCTGGCGCAGCAGCTCGGAGATCTGCGCCTCCCGGCCCTTGAACCGGCCGGCCAGCGTGGTGTTGGTGTTGATCAGCCGGGGCAGGTTGAACCGGGGCGAGGCCAGCGACTCGGACACCGTGCCGAGGTCGTCCAGCATCCCCGGGCCGGAGCGCAGGAACGCGTTCAGGTCGCCGCCGTGGCCCAGCGACCCACCGCCGAACTCGCGCAGGAAGCCGGCCATCTCGGCCCTGGTCTTCGGCTCGAAGATGTTCAGCACCCGCCAGACGTCGGCGGAGTCCTCGTTGCGGGCGGCCGGCAGGACGTCGCCGTCGCCGATCGGGCCGGCGGTCGGGGTGCCCGGCTCCAGCTCGACGAACTTGGCGGCCAGCGCGGAGACGTCCCAGACCCGGGCCACCGCGTCGGAGAACACCGCCGGGTCGCCGTCCAGCTCCATGGTGACCAGCGCGTGGTCGCCGCGCAGCTCGACCCCGGAGACCCGGCCGATGCGCGCGCTGTTGCGCCGCACGTCGTCGTTGACCGCCAGCGAGTGGATGTTGTTGAACTCGGCCCGGACCGTCTTGCGCGGCACGAACGGCATGCCGTTGACCGCGCTGAAGGTCAGCGCGGTGATCCCGGCCAGGATCACCATCACGATGGCGCCGGCCGTGAACGACCGGCCCATCTTCCGGCGTTCCGGCTTCATGCGTGGGACCGTCATGTCAGGAACCTCCCCCGAGCATCTGCCGCACCAGCGAGCTCTCCTGTTTCCGGTCCAGGCCGGTGGCCCCGTTCTTGCCGCTGCCGGTCGGTTTCGAGGTGCGCGGGTCCCCGGGGCCTTCCGGCTGCAGCTGCTTGCCGAGCTGGTTGAACGGCGGCTCGGCCATCGAGGGCAGCGCCGGCACCGGCGTGTTCCTCGGCGCGCCCGGGATCGACCCGAAGCCGACGGTGCTCAGCGCGGCCGGGTTCAGGTCCAGGATCGCCTTGAAGTAGTGGCCGACCGCGTCGTAGTCCACGGTGGACAGGCTCCAGCCCTTGGCCAGCTCGAGGATGCCGGTCAGGTGGGGCAGCGCGGTGCGGTCCAGCTGCTTGAAGCCGGCGGTGATGTCCCGCACGTCGCCGCCGGCGCGGTGCAGGTCCCCGACCACCGGCCGGGCCTCGCGGAGCAGCTCGTCGACCTTGGGCAGCAGCTTGGCCAGCGCCTCGGCCGAAGGCTCGGCCGCGTCGGCGAACTCGTGGATCTCGTCGCTGATCTCCACCAGGTTGTCCGTGGTCGGCCGGATGTCCTCCAGGTTCTCGGCGGCCGGCCCGGCGACCCCGGCCAGCTCGTGCAGCGTGCGCCGGGTGCTGCCGAGCGCGCCGGGCAGCTCGACCAGCGTGTCGCGCAGCTGGAGCTGCTGCTCGCCGACCGCGCCCAGCAGGTTGGTTGCCGAGTCGACCAGCTTGTCCATGTCCTGGCCGTGGTTGGAGGCCACCGCCGACGCCACCGGCTGGGCCATCTCGATCAGGCGGTTCAGCTGCGCGTTCTGTTCGTTCAGCACCTTCACCAGGCGGTCGGTGCGGTGCATGGTCGGGGCCAGCGCCTTGATCGTGTCGGAGGTGCGCTGGCCGTTCTCCCGCAGGCCCTCGCCGGTGGTGGTGACCAGGCCGGCCAGCGCCACGCTGGTCGGGTCGTCCAGCGAGTTCAGCACGTCCTGCAGGTCGGTGACCCGGTTGGTCTGGGTCTCGGCCAGCGTGCCGCCCTCGGGCAGCACCGGGGCGTTCGGGCTGCCCCGGTCCAGCGCCACGAACCGCTCTCCCAGGAGGTCCTGGATGACGATGTCGGCGCGGGCGTCGGTGTGGATCGGCAGAACCTCGCGGTTCAGCTTCATCACGACCTTGGCCATGCCGTTCTCCGGCACGACGTCGTCGATCGTGCCGACCTGCACGCCGGCCACCCGGACCCGGCTGCCCGGCACCATCGGGTAGGCGTCGGCGAACATGGCGGACACCTTGACCGTGCCCACGTCGCTGCCGACCCGGTCGTAGGTCAGGCCGCCCGCCACCAGCACCGCCGCCACGCCGAGCGCGATCAGTACCAGGCGGATTGGGCTCTTGCTGCTCATCGCGGTTCACTCCCGGTCGCGTCGGGGTCGTCCCACGGCTGGCCGACCAACTCGCCGGGCCGGGGGCCGGGGTTCGGGACCTGTCCGGGGACGCGGAACGGGTACTCGTGCATGCCGTCGATGCCTTCGGCGATGATCCCGGACCAGTACTTGCCCTGGGAGTCGTACGAGCCGAACGCCGACGTCCAGTTGCTGAAGAAGCCGGCGATCTCCGGGGCGTACGGCCGCATGAAGGCCGCCGCCGGCCGGTAGTCCCGCAGGATCTCCCGAATCACCGACAGGTCGTCGCTGGCCGCGTCGAGCAGGCCGGGGGCGTGCCCGAGCAGGTCGTGCGCCGCCCACAGCGTCGGCACCAGCCGGTCCATGGCCGGCCGCAGGTCGTGGGTCAGCGGCGCGAGATCCCGCGACACCCCGACCAGCCGGTCGATGCCGGGTTCGAGGTCCTCCAGCAGCGGCACGGTGGCCTCGGTCGCCGGGTGGACCTTCACCAGCGTGTCCCGCGCGGTGCGCAGCGTGCCGGGCAGCTCCTTGAGGCCGTCCGCGAACTTCTCCTGCCGCGCGGCGGTGGCGTCGGTGAACCCGGCCAGGTTGTTGATCGTGCCGCCGACCTGGTCCTGGCGCTGCACGGCGGTCTGCACCAGGCCGTGCAGCTGGCCGACCAGTTGCTTGATCGCCGGGCCGTCCTTGCCGACCGCCGCGAGCACCTCACCGAGCGCCTGCACGGTCGGTCCGGCGCTGTTCAACGTCGCCTTCATGTCCTGGTCGCGGCCGTCCACGGTGGCGTTGATCTGCTGGATCAGCGAGGTCACCTTCGCCCGGGTGGGCGCGTCCAGCGCGGACACCACCTGGTCCACCTCGATCTGCCGGGCCGGGGCGGTGACCAGCGCGTCCTCCGGGATCACCGGGTTGCTCTCCGGCCCCGGGTAGATGGTCAGCACCCGCTCGCCCAGAGTGGACGCCCACTCGACCATCGTCGTGGTGCCCTCGTGCAGCGGCACATCGTCGCCCGAGATCGTGACGGTGACCAGCGCCTTGCCGTCCCGGACCTCGAGCGAGTCGATGCCGCCGACGTCGAAGCCCCGGATCAGCACCGGTGACCCGTCCGCCAGCTGGGCCGCCGACGGCATCAGGAACTTCACCCGGTAGCTGCCGCTGGTCGATATGAAATAGGCGCCGGCACCGACCACGACAACGGCGGCGAGTAACGCCGCGAATATCTTCACTGCTTTAGACATTCCCGAGCCTTCTAGTTGGAGATGGGGAGCCGGGGGTTGCCACCGAAGAAGAGCTGCATGAACGCCGCACCCACCACGCTGACAATAATCATGTTCAGAATCATCGACTTCGCCGTGGCATTTCCGACACCCACCGGCCCACCGCGCGCGTTGTAACCGTAGTAACAACCCACCAGGATGATCACCATGCCGAGACACATCGAATTGACCAGTGACATGACGACGTTGTACTGCGACATGAATGTCCAGTACACCTGGAGATAACCGCCCTGGGAAACGCCGCGGAACGCGAACACGTTCAACCAGTAGCTGGTCGTCGCCATGAGGCCGATGGCCAGCACGTAGCAGAACGGGGTGAAGATGGTGATCGCCACGACCCGGGTGCCGAGCAGGTAGGACACCGAGTCGATGCCCATCACCTCGAGCGCGTCGATCTCCTCGTTGATCCGCATCGAGCCGAACTCGGCCACCAGGCCGCAGCTGACCTTCGCCGACAGCATCCAGCCCCAGAAGATCGGGCCGACCTTGTAGTGGGCGAACGCGGTGAAGATCCCGGTGTAGCCACTCGCACCGAGCTGTTTGAGCAGGTAGTAGCCCTCCAGCGAAGCCTCGGCGGCCAGCATCACCAGCAGGAAGATCATGATCGGCGAGGTGCTCAGCACCAGGATGCCGACCTGGCGGACGACCTCCGAGCTGTACTTCCAGGTGCCGGGAATGCTGCGCAGCACCCGGACCGCGAACCGGGCGACCCCGCCGACCTCCTGGACGATCGATGTCCTCGTCTCCGGGTAACCCCCCGCCCCGCCCCGTTCCGGCCGGACTTCCTGCTCCGCGGCAGTCATTTCGGGTCCGCCTTTCTCACCGCGTGACGGCCATGTTGGGGTTCAGGCCCAGCATGATCGAGTTGAACGTGAAGGTAATGATCCAGACCCAGGCGAAACAAAGCACGACCGCCTGGTTCACGGCGCGGCCGACACCCTCCGCGCCGCCTTTCACGCTCAAGCCCTTCGCGGCACACACAATGCCGATCATCAGGCCGAGCAGAATTGACTTGAGCACCGTTCCGACCAGGTCGGTCATGTTCATGATGGTGAAGAAGCCCGCTATGTACGAGGCAATGGACGTGCTGCCGATAATGGTGGTCGCGACGCCGGCCATAACGACGACGGCGGCCACACCGACCAGATTGAAGCCGAATACCATCATCGTCATTGCCACCACCCGGGGCAGCACCAGGGTGCGCTCCGGGTCGACCCCCAGCACCTCGAGGGCGTCCAGCTCCTCCCGCACCTTCCGCGCGCCCAGGTCGGCGGTGAGCGAGGTGCCCATGACCCCGGCGATCGCCATGGCGACCGTGTAGGGCGCGATCTCCCGGGGGCCGGCCATCACGAAGAAGGTGCCCACCCGGTTCCCCGCGCCGACCACGCGCAGCAGGTCGTAGCCGAAGGTCCCGATGGCAAAGCTGAACCCCCCGGTGGAGAGCAGCACCGGGATCCAGGCGAAGCGCAGCATCGCGTACATCTCTTCGAACGACGCACCCCAGAACCCGCGCGGGTTGCGCACCACGCCGACGACGAGGCGGCTGAACAGCTGGGCGATCTGCCCGACGTCGACGACCACCCGGCGTATCCCGCCGGGCACGAACTCGATCCAGTCGGCGCCTCGCCGGCGCTGGTCGGGCTGCCCCGGCGACCGGACCGGGGCGGACGGATCCACGCTCATGCCCGGCACACCCCCCGCACGGCACATCGCCGGGAACAAACATTTGTAAAGTTCCGCATCGAACTCACGTCGCCCCCTTGGGATCACGATGGTGGGAGCACGCGCGCCGGTGCCCCCGCTGACCGCGAAGCGGTGGTCAGCCGTTACAACAGCGAACGGGTCAGGCCCTGGCCGAGCGGTTCGTCGGTCGGGTGCCCGTTCACGGTCCGGGAACTGTTGCCGTTGCTGCCCCGGTTGCCGTACCGGGTGGGGTCGCAGCCGGCGTACTGGTAGTCGTAGCGGACGTCCTCGGTCCGGTCGACCTCGTCCCGGCACGCCTGCTCGCCGAACCCGTCCTCGTCCGCGTGGGCAAGCCCGGCGAGCCCGGTGAGTCCGCCGACCAGCGTGAGCACCGAAGCAAGCCCGATGACCGCCGCCGCAACGTTGCGAGCCGTGTATCTCATGAGCACCCCTAGCGCCGCGCCGCTGCCGGACGGGGCACGCGGCGGTGTATACCGTAACGAACGAGTGTTTGTAAAAAAGGTTACGCGTGTTGCCAACCCCGCCTGTACTGGCGTTTTATCCGCCCAGATAGGCCCGGTGCAGGATCTCCGGTGACTCGGTGAGGGCGGCCGCACCGCCCTGGTAGGTCACCCGGCCGCTGGATACCACCAGCGCCGTGTCCGCCACGCCGAGCGCCAGGTGGGTGAACTGCTCGACCAGCAGGACGCCCACGCCGGTCGCGCTGATCCGCTGGATCATCGGCAGCAGCCGCAGGAACACCACCGGGGCCAGGCCCAGCGACAGCTCGTCGATCAGCAGGTACCGGGGCTGGCCGGCGAACGCCCTGGCCAGCACGACCATCTGCTGCTCGCCGCCGGAGAGCAGCCCGCAGGCGGTGTCGCGGCGCCGCTCCAGCTCGGGGAACAGCTCCAGCGCCGCGCGCGCCCGGCCCGGTTCGCGGGCGGTCAGGGCCAGGTTCTCCGCCACGGTGAGCGAGCCGAACACCGCCCGGCCCTGTTCGATGTGCGCCAGCCCCAGCCGGGCCCGGCGGACCCGGGACAGCCCGGTCAGCGGCCGTCCGTCCAGCTCCACCCGGCCGCCGCTGGGCGCGAGGACCCCGGACACCGCCTCCAGCAGGCTGGTCTTGCCGGCGCCGTTCGGGCCGACCAGTGCGGTGATGGTGCCGGGCCGCACGTTCAGGCTGACGTCCCGGATGACCGGCCCGCTGCCCCGGCTGACCGTCACCCCGCGCAGCTCCAGCCCGTTCACAGCATCTCCGCATCGCCCATGTAGGCCTGCAGCACCGCCGGGTTGGCCAGCACCTCGTCGCGCGGCCCCTGGTCGAGCACCTCGCCGTGGTCCAGCACCGTCAACGTCGGGCAGACCCGCCGGACCAGGTCCAGGTCGTGCTCGATGAGCAGCACCGCGACCCCGTACCGGCCGGGTAGCTCCAGCAGTCGCCGGCCCAGCTCGAGATGCTCCTGGTGGGAAAGCCCGGCCGCCGGTTCGTCCAGCAGCAGCACCCGGGGCCGGGACAGCAGGCCGGCTGCGACCTCCACCAGCCGCCGGGTGCCGACGTCCACGCCGGCCAGCCGGGTCGCGGCCGGCGGGCAGCCGAGGAAATCCAGTACCTCGGCCATCTCGGCGGCACCGGTCCGCCGGCCGGCGACGAATTGCAGGTAGGCCCGGATGGTCAGGCCGGGCGGGACCCGGTCCTGCTGGAAGGTGCGGCGCAGGCCCAGCCGGGCGCGCCGGTGGGGCGGCAGGCCGCGCAGCGGCCGCCCGGCCAGCACCACCGACCCGCCGTGCCGGGGCAGGAACCCGCTCAGCGCGTCGACCAGGGTGGACTTGCCGGCGCCGTTCGGCCCGATCAGGCCCATGATGCAGCGCTCGCCCAGGGTCAGGCTCACCCCGTTCAGCGCGGTGACGTTGCCGAACGCCACCGAAAGGTCCCGGACCTCCAGCACCGGCACCGCGCCGCCCGGATCGGCGGGCGGCGGCGGGTCCGGTTCATCCCCGTGGGGCCGGAGCGCGGGTGGGCGGGCCCGGCGGCGCCACCAGAGGGCGCGGATGGTCTCGCCGAGGTTGTTGCCGCTGGTCAGTGCCTGCACACCGAGCACGCCGAAGACGACGAACGCCCAGTCCTGCGGTACCCCCCAACGCTTGAGCAGCTCCGGGACCAGCACCCACAGGACACCGCCCAGGACCGCCATGTCGATCAGGTGCGCCCCGGACATGACGGCCAGCACGTACAGCGCCAGCGACTGGATCGGGGCGAAGCTGCTCGGGAAGGCCAGCCCGACCTGCCCGGCCACCAGCCCGCCGCTGATCCCGCCGAGGACGGCGCTGACCGCGAACGCGGAGAGCTTGGCGCCGCCCACGCTGGCCCCCACCGCGGCGGTTGCCCGCTCGGAGAACGCCACCGCCCGCCACCCGCTGCCCGGGCGGCCGCGCCGCGGCAGGTGCACCAGCAGGCAGACCGCGGCCAGCACCAGCACGCTGAAGAAGAAGTAGGAGCGGTCGTCGCCGAACGGGTCGGGGCGCGGCACGGCCTCGCCCCGGGCGGCGCCGGGGAACTGGACCTGCACCAGCGTCACGTCGGCGGCGGCCGCGAGGCCCAGGGTCACCACCGCGAGGTTCACCCCGCGCAGCCGCAGCGCCGGGAGCCCGACCAGCACGCCCAGCGCCCCGGCGGCCAGCCCGCCGAGCACCAGCCAGCCCAGGAACCCGCCGGGCGCGTCCAACTGGTTGAGCCCGGAGACCACCCAGGCGCCGGCCGCGGCGAAGGTGAGCTGGCAGAGCGAGATCATGCCCGCACTGCCGGTCACCACGCCGAGCCCGAGCACCGCGATGGTCGCGGCCACCGCCGTGGTGCCCAGGTACACCAGGTAGTCGCTCAGCCCCAGGCTCAGCAGGTACCCGGCGGCGACGCCGGCAATCGCGACGCCGGCCGCCGCGACGCCCGCCGGCACCGTGAGCCGGACGTCAGCGCGCGTCATCCCACACCTCCTTGCGCCGCGTCCACAGCAGGAAGCCCACGATGAACAACAGCGGCAGGAAGTTGCGCACGAAGGACACCGCCGCCACCTGCGCCACCGCGCCCTGCAACATGCCGAGCAGCAGGCCACCCAGCACCGCCAGGTCCAGCCGCTGGAACCCGCCGAGCAGCGCCGCCGCGGCCGCCGGCACGATCAGCATGGCCAGCGAGGTCGCGTCGTTGGACTGCGACGGCGCGACGATCAGGATCACCCCCGCACTGATCACCCCGCTGGCCGTCCACACCGCCACGCTCAGCGACCGGGCCGGGATGCCGAGCAGCTCGGCGGTGGTCGGGCGCTCGGAAAGGGCGCGCAGCCGGATGCCCACCGCCGTGCGGGCCAGCACCAGCCGGCAGGCCACCGCGACCAGCACGGCCAGCAGCACGGTGACCACGGTGAGCTGGCTGACCACCACGTCGCCCACGGTGAACGCCGGGCCGGGGATGACCGGGCTGAACGGCTGCGGCTTGTTGCCGAACAGGATGAACGACAACGAGATGAGCAGCAGCAACGGGCCGACGGTGACCGCCGAGCGGGTGCTGGTGTCCGCCTCGGGCAGCCACCGGGCGATGATCGCGCCGATCAGCGCGCTCAGCGCCCCGCCGATCAGCACCCCGACCAGCATCGCCGGCCAGATGCCCACGCCGTGCCGGCCGACCAGCCACACGCCGACGTACCCGCCGAACATGCCGACCGCCGCCTGGGCGAAGTTCACCACCCGGACCAGCCGGGACATCAAGGTCAGGCAGACCGCCAGCACCGCGTAGAGCCCGCCGGCGGCCAGGCCGGCTACCGCGCCCTGCAGCACCGGTTCACTTCCCCGGGATCCGCAGCCAGTCGTCCGCGGCGAGCTGCCACCGGTTGGTTCCGGTCAGCAGCTTCACCGGCCATCCCGCCGTGTTCTCGTTGTGCGCCCGGCCCGGCCCGAACACGTAGGGCGTGCCGACCATCGGGTTGCTGATCGGCCGCATCTCGTGCAGCGCCGTGGTCACGCTCTCCCGGGTGATGTCGCCCCTGATGCCGCGCGCCACCTCCAGGAAGTAGGTCGCGGCCAGGTAGCCGCCCTGGCTGAACGAGGTGAGCGGGATGTTGTTCCGGGTCATCAGGTCGCGCCAGTCCCTGGTCTGCGGGCTGTTCGCGTCGGTGAACGGGTAGAACTCGGCCGGCACGTACACCCCGGCGCCGGCGTTGGTGATCGCCTCGGCGTAGTTGGTGCTGTAGACGCTGGTCAGCAGCAACCAGGTGACGTCGTTCCAGCCCTGGGCCTCGGCGGCCTTCAGCTGGCCGATGGAGTCCGGCTCCACCGGGTTGACGGTGACCGCCTTGCAGCCGGCCTGCCGGGCCTTGACGATGTACGGGGTGTAGTCGGAGGCGCCGTAGGGCAGGGTGGCGTCCAGGTAGTGCAGCTTCTGCCCGGTGATGTCCGACCAGCGCTGGATGGCGGCCTGGTAGGCGGGCAGCGTGTTGCCGGCGACCTCGATCAGCGCGCAGATGTTGTTCAGGTGCAGCACCTGGCTGCCGTAGAGCAGGGTCAGCGTCATGTCGTGGAACGGGCCGACGTTGGCCGGCCCGATGTTCGGGCTGTCGAAGCAGGTGGCGTCCACCCCGATCCCGGCGATCGACAGGATCTTCTGCTGCTCGTAGTACCGGGCGTTGATCTGGCAGTCGATCAGGCTGGCCCCGCCGACCAGGGCCACCGCCCCGCCGCTGACCACCTGGCGCGCGGCCGAGGCGGCGGTCGCCGGGTCGCCCTTGTCGTCCACGATCTGGTAGTCGATGCGGTGCCCGTTCACGCCGCCCTGGGCGTTGGCCCGGTCGAACACCGCCTTCGCGGCCTGGGAGGCCTCGGGGAAGGTCGCTCCGCCGCTCAGAGCGCTGACCGAGCCCACCACGATGGGCGCGTCCGGTCCGGTGGCGCCCCCGCCGCAGGCGGTGAGGCCGAGCAGTGCGAGGGCGGTGAGCAGGTGTCTCTTCATGGGTCCCCTTCGCCGGGCTCGTGGCGTTCCGGCAGATTAGGGACGCCGGGTGGGACCGCCTTGTCATCCGCTGCGCGGCTGTTGACTGTGCACGCGGTCATGCCGTGCGCGCACCGGCAAGCGGTGTGCCGAGACAGTCAAGGCGGGGCCCGGCCGCGTGCCTAACGTGCCGCCATGACGCCTGACCCTCGGCTCGACCAGGATGAATGGCGGACCTACGACGAGTTCGCCGCCGGGATCGACACCTACCGGTTGCCGGCCGAGGACCTCACCGGCCGGCGGCTGCGGCTCACGCTGGACGGTGGCGGCCGCCTGGACCTGCGCTTCCACGACGCCGAGACCGTGGAGTGGGAGCGCGATGCCGGACCCGGCTCCCGGGACCCCTACGACGCGGTCGCGGTCCGCCCGGACGTGCACTTCGTGAACGTTCCGCTCCCGGCCCGGCGGCGGGAGGCACTGACCCTGGTGTGGTCGGGCCAGACCGGACGGGCGGTCGCGGTGCACTCGGCCATCGCCGCCCACCCGGAGCCGGACGTGCCCCAGGTCGGCCAGCGCTTCTGTGCCGGCACGGTGGACGGCGTGGCGGTGTCCGGCCCCGAGCCCGGCCCCTCCCGGGACCTGATCGGCCGGCGCAACGTGTACCGCTACAGCCCCAGCCACCTCTACGAGCACGTCTACCTGTCGGGGCAGCGCTACGCCTGGCAGTGCCTGCAGGGGGTGCAACGCGGGCACGGGGACGTGGACCTGTCCACCGTGTGGAGGTTCGACGGCGGGCTCTACCTGTTCTGCTTCCGCGAGTTCAAGATCCCGGTGGCCAGCGTGTGGCTGCACGACCTGGGCTACCAGCTGATGACCACCGGCATCTTCCTCGGCCTGGACGGGACCGGCGAGGTGGCGCACAGCCGGGCCGGCGGCTACATCTACCCCCTCGGCTCGGTCACCTACCCCGACATCCAGCCGGTGTAGGACGTGTTTCAAAGTTCGCCTGGACAGCACGGCTGGGCCGGCCTACCGCGCCTTGGATGACCCCGTGGTGAAAGCTGGACCGGAAAGCGTTCCGCGACATCGACACCAATCTGGTCAGTAGCATGATCGAACCAGACTGACGTCGATGTCGGCGGCGCACCGGGCCCGCGCGGCGACCCGATCGTCACGCACCGTGGCATCGGTGGGGAGGGCAACCCGGCTGGAACGTCACCGGCGCACTCGAAGCCCCGCCAGACCGGCCAAGCCGCGCCGTCCAAGCCGTCCGTCAAGCCAGCCGCCACCCAACCCAGCGGCAACCACCCAAATTGGCGGGACAGTTAGGAGCAGAATCGGCGGCATGAAGTACGTGCTGCTGATCTGCGACGACGAGACCGACCCGCCGAGCAACGAGGAGATGGCCGCCGACCCGGTGCACCAGGCCTGGGAGGCGGACCTGGCGCGGCGCGGCGCCGAGCTGATGGGCGAGCGGTTGCGGCCGGTGGTGGACGCGACCACCGTCCGGTTCCGCGACGGCGAGACCCTGGTCTCGGACGGGCCGTTCGCCGAGACCAAGGACTTCGTGGGTGGCGTGGTGATGGTGGAGTGCGCGAACCTGGACGAGGCGATCGAGATCGCCGCCGGCCATCCGTACACGCGCCGGGGTGGGGTCGAGATCCGCCCGGTCTGGGAATGACCGCACCGGACGACGTTCGCACCGCCGTTGACGCCGCCTACCGCGACGAGTGGGGCCAGGTGGTCGCGACCCTGATCGGGCTCACCGGTGACTGGGACCTGGCCGAGGACTGCGCGCAGGACGCGTTCGCCGCCGCGATGGCGACCTGGCCGCGTGACGGCGTCCCGAAGCGCCCCGGCGCCTGGCTCACCACGACGGCCCGCAACCGGGCGACCGACCGGCTGCGCCGCGACACCGCCGGCGCGGCCAAGCTCCGCCAGCTGGCCGTGCTGGACCGCACCCCGGACGAGCCGCCGGTGGAGGAGATCCCGGACGACCGGCTGCGGCTGATCTTCACCTGCTGCCACCCCGCGCTGCCGTTCCCGGCCCGGGTCGCGCTCACCCTGCGCACGCTGGCCGGCCTCACCACCGCCGAGATCGCCCGCGCGTTCCTGACCGGCGAGCCCGTGATGGCGCAACGCCTGGTCCGGGCCAAGCGCAAGATCCGGGAGGCCGGCATCCCCTACCGCGTCCCGCCGGCCGAGCTCCTGCCCCAGCGGCTCGCTTCCGTGCTCGCGGTGCTGTACCTGATCTTCAACGAGGGCTACGACGATGCGGACGAGGGGGACCTGCGGCGGGCACTGGCGGCCGAGGCCATCCGCCTGAACCGGGTCCTGGTCCGGCTGATGCCGCCCGAACCCGAGCCGCGCGGACTGCTCGCGTTGATGCTGCTGCACGAGGCCCGCCGGACGACCCGCACGCGGAACGGTGTGCTGGTCACGCTGGAGCACCAGGACCGGTCACGCTGGGACCGGACGCTGATCGGCGAGGGCGTGCGGACGCTCGACCAGGCGCTCACGGCCCGGCGTAGCGGCCCCTACCAGGTGCAGGCCGCGATCGCGGCCTGCCACGCGACCGCGCCCGACGCGGCGAGCACGGACTGGCCCCAGATCGCCACCCTGTACGCCGAGCTGGCCCGGCTGGCGCCGTCGCCGGTCGTGGACCTCAACCGCGCGGTCGCGGTGGCGATGGCCGACGGCATCCCGGCCGGCCTGGCCCTGGTGGACGAGCTCGCGTCGTCCGGCCGGCTGGACCGGTACCACCTGCTGCCGGCCACCCGGGCCGACCTGCTCCGCCGGGCCGGCCGGGCCGCCGAGGCCAGGGCGGCCTACGAGCAGGCCCTGGGGCTGGCGCCCACCGAGGCCGAGCGGCGTTACCTCTCCGAACGCCTCCGCGAGGTCTGAGGAAAGTTTTTCCGCCCGATGTCGATTCCGGGCGACCTCCTTCGTCGGTGGGGCACATTCCACCAAATCGGGAGGGAAGCCCCATGAGTACCCAACAAGCAGCGGTGAGCCCCCGAAGGGCCACCCGAGCTCTGGCCGTGCTTTTCCTGGGAGCCTTCGTCATGGGCAGCTCCGAGCTGCTCATCGTCGGCGTGCTCGACCTCGTCGCCGGCGACCTGGGGGTCTCCGTCCCCACCGCCGGCACGCTGGTGACCGGCTTCGCACTGGGCCTGGGCATCGGCGGCCCGATCCTGACCGCACTGACGATCAGGCTGGACCGCCGCACGATCCTGTGCGGCACGCTCCTGCTGGCCATCGGCTGCAACCTGGTCGTGGCGCTGAGCACCAGCTACGACCTCACCCTGGCGGCCCGGACCCTCACCGGCGCCTTCGCCGGACTGTTCGACGCCGCCGCGTTCACGGTGGGCATCGCCGTGGTCCCGCCCGACCGGGCCGGCCGCGCCCTCGCGGTGGTCATCTCCGGCTTCGCCGTCTCCGCCGCGGCCGGCGTGCCGCTGGGCACCCTGCTCGGCCAGGTGGTTGGCTGGCGCGCCTCCTTCATCGCCATCGTCGTGCTCGTCGCGGTCATGCTGGTCGCCACGGTGGCGCTGGTCCCGTCGGTGCCCGGCGGCGGCGACAGCGGAGTCGGCGGGCAGGTGAGGTACGCCTTCGCCCCCCGGGTGCTCGCGGTGCTGGCCCTGTGCGCCCTGCTGTTCGGGTCGACGTTCGCGGCGCTGACCTACATCGTGCCGTTCCTGCAGCAGGTCACCGGCATCTCCGGCGCGCTGGTCAGCGTGTTCCTGCTGGCCTACGGCGTGGCCACGGCGGTGGGCTCGTTCGGCGGCGGCCGGTTCGCCGACCGCAACGCCGCTCGCACCCTGGTCGTGGCGGCCACCGGCACCGTGGGGTCGCTGGCCGCGCTCTACCTGTTCGGGGCCAACCCGGTCCTGGTGGGGCTGCTGCTGCTCGGGCTGGGCGTGTGCACCATGGGCGCCGGGCCGTCGCTGCAGTACCGCGTGGTCGCCCTGGCCGGCCCCGGCGCCCCGCTGGCCCAGTCGCTGCCGGCGTCGGCGATCAACCTGGGCATCGCGTTCGGCTCCTTCGCCGGCGGCGTCGCCGTCGGCGCCTTCACCGCCTCGGCCGCGATCCTCGCCGGCCTGGTCATCGCCCTCACCGCCATCCCGGTCGCCTGGGCCACCGGCCGCCTCCAGCCACCCACGGCCGACAACCCGGTCACCGACCCCGAACCGGCCGCAACGGCCGGCCGATAGAACGGAGCAGCAGCCATGAGCGACAACAGCGCGACCTACGAGATCTCCGTACCCAACTCCCCCGAGCGGGTCTTCGACGCCGTCACGGACGTCCGGGGATGGTGGAACGAGGGAATCGACGGCGGGACCGCCGAGGTGGGTGACGAGTTCACCTTCACCGACCACGGTTCGCTGTGGTGCCGGTTCCGCCTCACCGAGGTCACCGGGGCGAGGGTCGTGTGGGAGGTCCTGGACAGCCACCTGAGCTTCGTGGAGGACCACGACGAGTGGACCGGAACGCGGGTGATCTTCGAGATCACCCGCACCCCGGACGGGGCCGGCCTCCGGTTCACCCACCACGGCCTGCGGCCGGCCGTCGAGTGCTACGACGCCTGCACGCGCGGCTGGGACTTCTACATCAACCAGAGCCTGAAGGGCCTCATCACCGCCGGCACCGGCCAACCCATCCCGAAGCCGGGCTAGAGCAGAACGCCGAGGACCCGGGCCCGGTACTCGCTCGGCGGCACCTGGTAGGTGGCCTTGAACACCCGGCTGAAGTGCGCCGCGTCCAGGAAACCCCAGCGCGCGGCCAGCGCGGCGATCGGCCGCGCGCACTGCGCCGGGTCGCGCAGGTCGCGGCGGCACCGCTCGAGCCGGCGGGCCCGGATCCAGGCGGCGATGGTCGTGCCCTCCGACCGGAACAGCGTGTGCAGGTGGCGGGCGGAGATGAAGTGCGCGGCGGCCACCGTGGTCGGGTTCAGCCCGGGGTCGCCGAGGTTGGCGTCGATGTAGTGCCGGACCCGGTCGAGCAGCTCGTGGTTGCGCCCCCGCGCCTGGTGCCCGCCGGCTCCGAGCTCGTCGACGAACATCGTGGTCAGCAGGTCCAGCGCGTTGTGGGCCAGGCGGAGGCCGCTGCCCCCGGAGAGCTGGTCCAGGTTGCGGGCCAGCTGCACGAGGAACGGGCTGATCACCCGCCCGAGCCCGGCATCGCCGGCCATCCGCACCGCGGTCAGCTGACCCATCTCCTCGGGCGGGAGCGCGATGAAGTGGTGCGGGAACATCACCACCATCGCCTGGAAGTCGTCGTCGAAGGCCAGCGTGTAGGGCCGGTTGGTGTCGTAGACGGCCAGGTCACCGGTGGAGAGCACGGCCTCGCGGCCGTCCTGGACGAGCAACCCGGTGCCGGACAGCTGCAGGCTCAGCTTGAGCATGTGCGGCCCGCCCCGGGCGATCAACGCGGGGGTGCGCTGGACGCTGTGGCCGGCGGCGGTGATCTCGGACAGCGACACCCCGTCCAGTACCTGGGTGCGGATGCCGGCCCGGAAGCCGTCGGGCCGGTCGGTGCTGACCTCGAGCGGGACGAAGGATGCCGAGACCAGGGCATGCCAGTCGGCGAAGGTCTCGGCTACCGAGGCGATGACTCCGTCGGCCACGACGCACCTCCTTAGACCGCGACATTGCGGGCGCCGGGCATCGTATATGATCTGGTATGTTATAGCCCACTTCCGGGTGATAGCGCTTAGGTCGTCGCCAAGGCGATCGTGGGCAGGTCCACCGCGTGCGCCCCGCCGTCCGCGACGGTCACCGAACCGGTGATGTACGACGAGTCGTCCGAGGCCAGGAAGCGGATGATGGCGGCGATCTCCTCCGGCCGGGCCGGGCGGCCCAGCGGCACGTTCTCGGTCACCCGCCGGTAGGCCGCCTCCCGGTCGGCCAGCCCGGCCGCCGCGCTCAGCGCGTCCATCTGTTCGTCGGCCATCGGGGTGCACACCCAGCCGGGACACACCGCGTTCACCCGTACCCCGTGGCGGCCGTAGTCCCGGGCCAGGCTCCGGGTCAGCCCGATCAGCGCGTGCTTCCCGACCGTGTAGCCGGCCACCGACGGCCCGGCGAACAACCCGGCCAGCGAGGAGACCACGACCACGCTCCCCCGGCTCTTCACCAGCTCCGGCAGCGCCGCCCGAACGGTGGCGAAAGCGCTGGTCAGGTTGGAGCGCAGGCTCTGCTCCCAGTCCGCGTCGTCGGTGTCGCCGACGGCCGAGAGGCCGTGGCCGCCGGCATTGGCCACCACCACGTCCAGCCCGCCGTACCGGGCGACCACGGTTCGCACCGCGTCCTCGATCGCCGCGCGGTCCGCCGCGTCGGCGACCAGCGGCAACGCGCCGGTACGCGCGGCTACCTCGTCCAGCGGGGCCGGCCGGCGGCCGAGCACCGCCACCCGCGCGCCCTCCGCCCGGAACCGGGCGGCGGCCGCCGCCCCGATGCCGGTGCCGCCGCCGGTGATGAGGACCTTCCTGCCGTCGAACATGGGGACTCCTTCGGTGGGTCAGGCCGGGAACGCCGACCGGCTCAGGTAGCCGAAGTCGGACACCAGGCTGGTGCCGTTCACCGGCGCGGAGCACGGGGAGGCCAGGTAGAGCACGTGGTTGGCGACCTGGGCGGCGGTCTGCACCGGGAACGCCGAACCCGCGAGCCCGCCCAGGTCGGCGCGGGCCATCGGGGTGTCCACGACCGAAGGGCACACGCAGTTGACCCGGATCGCCCATTCGGCGAGGTCCACGGAGAGCGCCCTGGTCAGCTGGAGCACGGCACCCTTGGAGGCGTTGTACGGCAGCATGCCGGGCGCGGCCACGAAGCTGGAGTCCGAGGCGAGCAGCACCACGGCGGCCACCGCCGACCCGGCCAGGTAGGGGCGGGCGTGCTTGGCCAGCAGGAAGGGACCGCGCACGTTGACCGCCAGCACCGCGTCCCACTGCGACCCGGTGATCTCGTCGATCGAGCGGCCGAACGGGCCGGAGATGCCCGCGCACGCCACCACCACGTCCAGCCCGTCGTAGCGGGCGGCCACCGACTGCACGGCGGCGGCCACCTCCGGCTCGGCGGCGACGTCGGCGGCGACGAAGGCGACCTCGGCGTCCAGCGCCCGGGTCAGCTCCTCCTTCACCGCGTGCCCGCCCGGCACGTCGATGTCCAGCAGCCCGAGCCGGGCGCCCTCCCGGGCAAATGCCCAGGCACAGGCCCGGCCGATGCCGGAGGCGGCACCGGAGATCACGACCACCCGGCCGCGCAGCTGTAGATCCATCTCAGTAGCCGCAGTGCGGCGCCGGGCTCATGCGTCGTTTCCCTCTCCGGCGCCGCCGTCGGCCGGGTCCAGCCCGGCGGGGTGCACCGTGTTGCTCAGCAGCCGGCCGAACGCGCCGAAGGTGAAGTGGGTGGGCCGCCGGCCGGTCTGGTCCAGGCCGAACAGGACGCCGTGGGAACGCAGCGCCCGCTGGTCACGGTGGTCGGCCACGGTCAGCGAGGCGCACGGGATGACCTTCTCCCGCCAGCAGAACACGTAGATCCCGGGGCGCAGCTGGTAGGTGGTCTGCTCGTCGGTGTCGGCCAGGCCGCGCTCCGGCCCGGCCAGGCACTGCCAGGTGTACCACCGGGGGCTCAGGTAGACGTGCTCGTAGGTGTGCTCCGCGCTGTAGGTCCACATCACCCGGCGGCCGACCAGCGCGGTGCTCGGCGCGGGGGCCGGGCCGAGCACCGCCACCCCCTCGATCCGCCCGGGGGCGAAGAGCTGGCGAACCCGGGTCCGCCCCGGCTCCGGGGCACCGATCGTGGTGAGCACCGCCAGGGTGTGCCCGGTGCCGAAGTCCAGCAGCAGGCCGACCGTCTCCTCGGGCCGGTCGGTGTGCTGGAACTGGGCGTAGACCAGCCCGTCCGCCACGTCGAACGCCTCGTAGCGGTCCCGCCCGGCCGACTCGGGGACGGGGTCGCCGGTGCCGGGCGAATAGGTCCAGGCCACCGTGTCGGCATCGAAGCGGTGGACGATCCGGGTGCCCCGGTCGTCGACGACCACCACCTCCCGGTCGGCCAGCGCGCTCGACGGCGCCGCCTTGTAGGCGTCGAACCCGGGCGCCAGCCCGTCCAGCGGCAGCCAGTTCGAGGTGTCCGACAGGTCGGTCATGTGGCCCCCTCCCTCGGGGTGGGTTCGCGTTCCCGGTCGGTGCGCAGCGCGCGGTAGACGTCGGCCGGTGCCGGCGCAGCCACGCTCTCCGCTAAACCGGATCCGCCCATGGCCCGGGAGTATTTCGCCGCCGGCCGTACCCGCCTTGTCGTTGCGCGCGGACCCGATGTCATCGAGCGCTACGCCGATCGAGCACGCCCTGTCGCTCGGGTGGGTGCCCTACGTTCGAAAGACGGCCTGGACGGCATTCCCACGCTCAGCTCTACCTCAGCGGGCTTCGATCTTGAGCCAGGCCCCGCTGAGGTAGATCTCGGCGAACTGACGGCCGCCCTGGCGTCCGGCCGCGAACACGGTCCATCAGCACATGAGGGGACCTAGATCTCGTTCATGAGCTCGAACAGGAAGTCGCGGGTTTCGGCCACGGACAGGGCCACGGCGGAGAGCCGGTCGATCATCATGGTGTAGATGTCCACGTCGGCGGGGCGGTCCAGGAACAGCGCGCTGGTCAGCTGTTCCAGGTAGACCAGGTCGGGCACGTGCGGGTCGGGGAAACGCAGGAGGATGAACGGGCCGTCGGCCGCGGCCTGCCCGCCGGCGTTGAACGGCACCGTCTGCAGGGTCACGCTCGGCAGCTCACTGAGCTTGAGCAGGTGCGTCAACTGGTTGCGCATGACCCGGGGGCCGCCGAACGACCGGCGCAGCGCCGCCTCGTCCACGACCATCCACACCCTGGGCGCCTTCGGCCCCACAAGGATGTCCTGGCGGGCCAGCCGCAGGTCCACCCGCCGGCCGATCTCGTCGTCGGAGGCGTCGGGGTGCCCGAGACCGATCACCGCCCGGGCGTAGTCGGCGATCTGCAAGAGCCCCGGCACGCAGTGGACCTGGTAGCTGCGGATCGTGCTGGCGGCCTGCTCGAGCCCGATGTAGGTGCCGAACCAGGCCGGCAGCACGTCGTTGTACCGGTTCCACCGGTCCGGCTCCGACGCCTGCTTGGCCAGCGTCAGCAACGCCTCGCGCACCCGGCCGCTGTGCACGCCGTACAGGCTCAGCAGGTCGGCGACGTCGCGGTGGTGGTGATGGCCGATCCGGCCCAGCTCGATCCGGCTGATCCTCGCTTCCGAGACCCGTATCGAGTCACCGGCACACCGGCGGGAAATTCCCTGGGCCTCACGCAGGCGACGCAGCAGTGCACCCAGCACCAACCGGACCACGGTGGAATCACCGGGCCGCGTCATGTCACCCAAGAAGGCCCCCACGGCGGCTCGCTGGCAGACGAGCCGGCGGTCCCCATCGCCGGCCGCACACCAAGACCGACCAGAACGTTCCCGCACCTTAACGGCCCCGACGCGGCAAGTCACCCGGTCGGCCACCCGACACGCCATTTCCCGCGGCGGGCCGAGCCGCTCAGTGGGCGAAGAGCATCAGCGCGCCGAAGGCCGTCGCCGAAACCGCGGCGACCGCGATGTGCCAGTCCCGCAGTTCCCCGGCCCGGCGTTTGGCGGCGGCGAGCTTGACGCCCACGATCGCGGTGCGCAGCAGCACGCCGCCCACCACGGCGAGCAGGACCGGCACCAGCGTCTCGGGCAGCGGGCTCACGGTGGCGGCGATGATTCCGGCGACCGGTCCGGCGACCGAGATGACCAGCCACGGCGCCACCCGTTCCCTCGACTCGCGCAGGAGCGCGGCCAGCGCGAGTCCCTCGCTCGCCGAGTGGACGGCGAGCGCGGCGATCACGGCGGCCGAAGGGGTCAGTGCCAGCGTCGTTCCCTCGATGACCCGGTGCACCGTCAACGCCGCCGCGGCGCCCACGCCGCCGAAAGCGGCGGGGGTGGCGGTCGCCTTGATCAGCCGGTGGCGGCCGGCGGCGGGTCGGTGGTCGTCCCGGGGGTCGTCACCGTGGCCATGTCCGCAGCTCCCCCGGGTGAAGTAGGTGATCACCAGGAAGCCGAACGCCATCGCCAGGGCGGGAATCCACAGCGCCAGGCCGGACTCCTCGGCGTCGTGCCACACGTCCGGAACGATGTCGGTCAGCGCGGTCACCATCATCATCGCCGACGCCAGGGAGAGCCACAGGCCCATCCGGTCGGCGTAGCGGTTGGCCAGCCAGGCGCCCATCACGGTGGCCCCGCAGATGAGCGCGACGGCGGCCAGCGCACCGTCGCCGGGCGGGTTGCGCTCGTACCAGTCGCTGTCCGAGTAGAGCAGCGCCGCGATCAGCAGGTACCAGGCCGCGAGCACGGTCCGGTGGTTCTCGGTCAACGCCCGGGCGATGCCGTGGAACGGCGCCGGCACCGGAAGCCAGCCTCGGTTCACCGTGTGCACGGTCGTGCCCCAGAACAGCGGGACCATCAGCGCGCAGGCAATGAGGCAGTACGTGCAGAAGGCGTCGAGCAGGTACAGGTTCCGGAAGATCAGCCAGTGGGTGAACACCACGCCGACCGTGATCGTGGCCTGCAGGCCCAGCCACAGCCGCCGAGGCAGCGCCACTCCCGCCGTGAGGATCATCCCGACCGCGGTGACCAGCGCAAAGCCGGCAATCCCGATCAGCGGGTTCAGCGAGGACATCGGGTCGGTGACCGGCGGAGGGCCGCCGAACAGGCCGATCTTCTCGGCGCCCCGCACCAGCGCGGTCAGCAGCCCGAGGCCGCCCCCGAGCGCGAGCAGCCACCCCAGCCAAGGACTGGCCCCGCCCTCGGAAACGCCCTCGGCGGCGCGCGGAGGAGTTCGCCGAGGTATCGGCAGATCCGGACGAAACGCCCCGACCCGCCGGGCGCGGCCGCGCGGCTCGGGGCGCACGCGAACTCCGCCGTGGTCGTCCAGGTTCATCGTTGGGTCCATCCGCCGGGAGGGGCAGGGGAGCGCCGGCAAGCAGGTCCGGGACGCTAGCAGAGCCGGACCCCGCGCCACCGGCATGGGGTGAGGCACCGCTACGATTACCAAAGCATGCACAGTTGCGCATGCGTGAATGCTTCACCGCCGGAGGTGCACGTTGGCTGAGCAACACGGGCACGGGCATGGACACGGGCACGGGGTGTCCGCCGACTCGGACCGACGCTGGCTGGTCATCGCACTGGTCCTGATCACGGCGTTCATGTGCGCCGAGGTCGTCGTGGGCCTGCTGGCGAACTCGCTGGCCCTGCTCTCGGACGCCGCGCACATGCTCACCGATGCCGCGTCGATCGTGCTCGCCCTGGTGGCGCTCCGGCTGGCCGCCCGGCCCGCGCGCGGCCGGTTCACCTACGGCTATCGGCGCGCGGAGATCCTCTCCGCGCAGGCCAACGGCCTCACGCTGCTGCTCCTCGCGGCGTGGTTGACCTACGAGGCGGTCCGGCGCCTGTTCGACCCGCCCGAGGTCGAGGGCCTGCTGGTGCTGGTCACCGCGTTGGTCGGAATCGCGGTGAACCTGGCGGCCACCTGGGCGATCAGCAAGGCCAACCGGTCCAGCCTGAACGTCGAGGGGGCGTTCCAGCACGTCCTCAACGATCTCTTCGCGTTCATCGCCACGGCCGTGGCCGGCGCGGCGGTGATGCTGACCGGCATCACCCAGCTCGACGCGGTGGCGTCGCTGGTCGTGGTGGTACTGATGGTCCGCGCCGGGGTCGGCCTGGTGCGGGAGTCGGGCCGGATCTTCCTGGAGGCGGCGCCGGCCGGGGTCGACCCGGGAGACATCGGCGAGCGGATGGTCGGCCTGGCCCGGGTCGAGGAGGTGCACGACCTGCACGTCTGGGAGATCACCTCGGGGCAGCCCGCGCTGTCGGCGCACGTGCTGGTCGACCGGTCCGCCGACTGCCACGCGGTGCGCCGCGAGCTCGAGGCGATGCTGGCCCGGGACTACGAGATCACCCACACCACCCTGCAGGTCGACCACGTGGGCGCCGGCGAGCACCCGGCAACCGATCCCGCGCTCCAGCTCCCGGTCGCCAACCTCGCGCACTGCCAGGACAGCCACGGCCAGATCCACCGCAAGCCCCAGCCGGCCGAGTGAGCTAGTCGTCGGCCGGCAGCTCCGGGGTCGGGAGGGCCACCTCGGAGGCGGCCAGAACGGCGGCGAGGGCCGGGTTGCCGTCGTCGGTGCGCCAGGCCAGGTACTGGTAGGTCGGGTCGCGCCCCTCCGCCAGCGGGATCATCACGATCCCGGTCTGCACGACGTTGGCCACCGCCGTGTCGTACGTCAACGCGATCCCGACGCCCGCGGCGACCAGGGCCAGCGACGTCCAGGTGTCCGGGGCGGTCTGCGCGATCATGGGCGCGAAGCCGGCGGTGGCCGCGAGCTCCATGAGCACATCCCGGGCGCGGGAACCGGGGTCGTGCGGCAGCGTGACGAACGGTTCGTCCCGGCAGTCGGCCATGGCCACCCGCCGCTGCCCGGCCAGCCGGTGGCCGGTGGGCACCACCAGCACGAAGTGTTCCTCCGCGACCGCCCGATAGGCGATGCCCTCGGGCCGCGTGCGCCAGCGGGCGATCGAGAGGTCCAGGTTCCCGTCGATCACCCCCCGCAGGGCGGCGTGGCTGTAGGTGTTGCTCCGCAGCACCATCTCGATGCCCGGATGGCGTTCGCGGACCAGCTGGCCGAGGGCGGCGATCAGCAGGTGCGAGGACGCCCCGGCAAAGCCGATGCGGACCCGGCCGGTCTCCCCCCGCCCCGCCGAGCGGACGGCCCGCTCCGCGGTCTCGATGCTCTCCAGCACGGCCCGAGCGGGCACCACCAGGGCGTCGCCGGCGGCGGTCAGCCGCACGCTCCGCGTGGTGCGGTCGAACAGCCGCGCGCCCAGCTCGCGCTCCAGGCTCTTGATCATCCGGCTCAGCGGCGGCTGCGCCATGTGGAGCCGCTCGGCGGCCCGGCCGAAGTGCAGCTCCTCGGCGACCGCCAGGAAGGCCCGCACCTGGTACAGCTCCACCCCACCACTATTACCCAGGGGTCAGGGGACTCGCCGTCCCGGCCGGCACGGCCGCGTCGTCGGCGGTGGCCGTCCGGGTGAGCAGCGCCCGCGAGCAGAACAGGGAGACCGCGGTGGTCACCACGCCGAACACGACCGGCCACACGATGGAGCCGGACGAGTCGAACAGCCACTGCAGGATCATCGGGGTGGTGCCGCACAGCGCCCCGGACAGTCCGTAGGTGACCGAGATGCCGGTGTAGCGGACCGGAGCGGGGAACGCCTGGGCCAGCATCCCCGCCATGACCGCGTAGAACATCACGTCGGGAACGGTGGCGAGGACCGCGCCGAGCATCGCCAACACCCAGTTGCCGGTGGAGATCAGCACGAACATCAGGGCCAGGGCCGGGATCTCCAGGGCCAGCAGGATGGTGACCAGCCGGCGCACCGGTACCCGGGTGGCGAGCACCGCACCGAAGGGCTGCACGAAGAACTGGACCACGCTGGCGATCAGGATGATCGACAGGAACTCTTCCTTGGCGAAGCCGAGCGAGGACGTCGCCCAGGACAGCGCGAACGTGTCGCGGGCGTAGACCACCACGAACACGCAAAGCATGCCGAAAACCCCGAGCAGCAGCTCCGTCCGCCCGTGCCGGAGCAGGTCGACCACGGGCACCCGGGCGGTCCGGTTCTCCCGCCGCATGCGCAGCATCTCCGGCGTCTCCCGGAGGCTCAGGCGCAACACCAGCCCCACCACGACGAGCACGGCGGAGAACAGGAACGGCAGCCGCCAGGCCCACTCCAGGAGCGCCTCCTCCGGCAGGGCGCCGGTCACCGCGAGGAATCCCAGCGTGGCCAGGATCCGCCCGGCCGGCGAGCCCTGCTGGGCGAAGGCACCGAACAGGAAGCCCCGCTCCCTGGTGGTGTGCTCGGTGGCGATCAGCACCGCGCCGCCCCACTCACCGCCGACCGCCAGCCCCTGCAGCAGCCGCAGCACGATCAGCAGGACCGGCGCCATCGCACCGATCGCCGAGTAGGTCGGCAGCATCCCGATGCAGCAGGTCGCCACGCCCATCAGCAACAGTGTGGCGATCAGCGCGCGTTTGCGGCCGAAGCGGTCCCCGAGGTGGCCGAAGACGATCCCGCCCAACGGCCGGGTGAGGAACCCGACCGCGAAGGTGGCGAACGACAGCAGCGTCGCCACGCCCGGATCGGCATTGCTGAAGAACAACGGCCCGAACACCAGCGCCGATGCCGTGGCGTAGATGTAGAAGTCGTACCACTCGATCGTCGTGCCGACAAAGGCGGCAAGGCCCGCCTTCCTCGCCATGGTCTCGTCCGGGGCGAACCGCGATGTCGACATGAATCAACCCCTCGTTGGATCACGCCTGTGATGACGTTCACCGTAGAGAGCGCGAAAATGTTTCGTCCAAGACCAGAATCGGCACTCATTACCGCCGGAACGGGTATCAATCGGGCGCGCCCGCGGGACGCGCCTTAGTTCCGGTCGGAGCGGTCCCGGTCGTGGCCCCATGAGCGGTCCCGGTCGTCGCGGTCCCGGTCGTACGAGCGGCTCCCGTCGGTCGCGATGACGCCGCCCACGAAGTTGGTCATCGAGGTCCCGGCGTCATTCAGGTTCGACAACAGGTTGTTCACCGAACCGCTCGCGTTGCCCGGGGCGGAAATAATCCAGAACAGCACGAAAATGACCACGGCCCATCCAACGAGCCTTTTGACGTTCATCAGAGACCGCCGATCCATCCTTTACCCGGGGTGAGCACGACTCACGCTTGAGTCACTCTCGTCTCACCGGTCACATTTATACCAAGGTCGGCAACGATCGCGCTGGTCATCAGCCCGATAGCGTGACGGCTCGGCCGCTACCCTGTGCTCGTGAGCATCCGGTGATCGAGCTGCGCGCACCGGGCATCGAGGCGGCCGTCGTCCCGCTCGGCGCCCGGCTGGCCCGCCTGCGCACCCCCGACCGGGCCGGGACGTCGGCCGACGTGGTGCTGGGCCTGGACTCGGACGACTACCGGGGCGACCGGGCGCGCCTCGGCGCCACCATCGGCCGCTACGCCAACCGCATCGCCGGCGGCACCTTCGAGATCGACGGCAACCGCTACTCCGTCCCCACCAACCAGGACGGCGCCGCGCTGCACGGCGGGCCGCACGGCTTCGACCAGCAGATCTTCGACGCCGACCCGGTGCGCACGCTCCCCGGCGGGGGCCGCTCCGTCACCTTCCGCCGCACCAGCCCGGACGGCGAGAACGGCTTCCCCGGAAACCTCGAGGTGGCCGTCACGTACACGGTGCGCACCGGCGCGGTGGACATCGAGCACACCGCGCGCACCGACCGGCCCACCGTCGTCAACCTCACCAACCACAGCTACTTCAACCTCACTGGCCGGGGCGGGTCCACCGACGGGCACCTCGTGCACATCCCCGCCGCCCACTACCTGCCCGTCGACCACCGGCTGATCCCCACCGGGGAGATCGCCCCGGTCGACGGCACCCCGTTCGACCTGCGCGAAGGTGGACACCTCGGCACCCGGACCCGGCGGGACCACCCACAGCTGCTCCGCGCGCGCGGCTTCGACCACACCATGGTCCTGGACGGCCCGCCGTCCGGGATGCGCCTCGCCGCCCGGGTCGACGAACCGGGCAGCGGCCGGACCCTGACCGTGCTCACCGACCAGCCGGGCTTCCAGCTGTACACCGGCAACGCCCTCGACGGGAGCATCGTGACCCGGGGCGGCCGGACCGTGCGCCAGGGCGACGCCTTCTGCATCGAGCCGCAGCACTTCCCCGACTCGCCGAACCGGCCCGGATTTCCCAGCACGGTGCTGCGCCCGGGCGAGCTGTACCGGTCCCGCATCACGTTCCGGTTGGGAGTGCTGGGCTGACCGGGGCGGGTCAGCCGGCGGCGCAGCGGAAGCCCATGTGGCCGGTGCCGCTGTCCGGGGTGTTGTAGGTGCGGGCGGCGACCCGGTAGCGGTTGCAGTAGCTGTGGTGGCACAGGTACGAGCCGCCCCGGATGACCCGGCTGTCCCCGTCGTCCGGGCCGCGCGGGTTGACCCGGGTCCGTGGGGTGTCGGCCCGGTGCCAGCCGGTGGACCAGCGGTCCGAGGTCCACTCCCACACGTTGCCGGCCACGTTGTACAGGCCGTACCCGTTGGCGCCGAAGGCGTTGACCGGGCAGGTGCCGAGGTGGCCGGTGTGGCGCGCGGGAAAATCGCCCCGCCAGATGTTGCAGCGGTGCCGGCCACGCGGGGTGAGCTCGTCGCCCCACGGGTAGCGGGCGCCGTCCAGGCCGCCCCGCGCTGCCTTCTCCCACTCGGCCTCGGTGGGCAGCCGCTTGCCGGCCCAGCCGGCGTAGGCCTCGGCGTCGTTCCAGGACACGTGCACCACCGGGTGGTTCGGGCGCTCGGCGACCGAGGAACCGGGGCCCTCGGGGGACCGCCAGAACGCGCCGTCGACCGGGCGCCACCACGTCGCCCCGGGCACCGTGCCGGGCCGGACGTGGGCCCGGCCCGCCGGGATGAGCAACCCGTCGAAGACGTAGGACCAGCCGTGGCGCTCGGCGTCGGTGCGGTGGCCGGTGTGCTTGACGAACCCGGCGAACTGGCGGTTCGTCACCGCGCAGGCGTCGATGTGGAAGGGGTCCAGCCGCACAACCCGTACCGGGCCCTCGCCGTCGGCCGGTGAGGCCTCCGAATCCTCGGCACCCATGCGGAACTCCCCGCCGGGGATGAGCACCATCCCGCGGAGCACCTCCCGCTCCGCCCGGGTCACTGCGCGGCGAGGATGCGGCGTTCCCTGGCAGTCTCGGCGGACGGGTCCGGGTCCGGGGCGAGTCCGTCGAGCTCGATGCGCACGGTGTGCACGGTTCCGGTGAACGCGTTGTCGATGGGCGGGTAGTCGTCGGTGACCGGGGTGCCCAGGTCGACGCCGACGTCCAGGGTCTCGTCGAAGGAGAAGTAGTAGGGAATCGTGCGTTCCACGCGGCCGTCGGCCCGTTTGACGCCGTCCACGGTGACCACCACCGTGCCGCCCATCCCGTACCCGCCGCCGTCGTAGTGGAACTCGACGCGCACGTCGTGGCGGCCCGGGGGCGGCGCCTCGGCGGTGCGCACCGTGTAGTGCTCCAGGTCGAAGTAGTTGTAGTCGTAGTGGATCCGCCCGTCCACGCAGTACAGCGACCAGCCGCCGAACCGGCCGCCCTGGGCGATGATCACGCCGCCGGCCCCGGCCGGGATCTCCACGTCGGCGGCGATGGTGTGCGACCGGTTCTTCACGTTGGGCGTGGTCTCCTCGGTGAACCGGCGCATCCCGGCCGAGTAGGTGACCTCGCGGCGATCGCCCAGCAGGTCGATGCGCCCGGCCAGCGTCGGGTTCTCCCGCTCGGTGACCCGGGGGTCGAGCGGGAACACCTGGTGCTTCGCCGCCTCGATCAGGAACAGCTCTTGCAGCTCACGCAGCCGGTCGGGATGGCGGTCCGCGAGGTCGTGGGCCTGGGTCCAGTCGCGGTCGAGGTGGTACAGCTCCCAGCGGTCGGCGCGCAGGCTCCGCCCGGCCTCGGGCACCATCTGCCAGGGGATGCCGTGGCGGGTCACGGCCATCCAGCCCTCGTGGTAGATGCCCCGGTTGCCGCACATCTCGAAGTACTGGGTCCGGCGCCGGTCGGCGGCCCGGGGGCCGTCGAAGGTGTAGCGCATGCTGACGCCCTCGACCGGCTTCTGGGCCACGCCGGCCACGCTGGTGGGCTCGGGGATGCCGGCGCAGTCGAGCACCGTGGGCAGCACGTCGATGACGTGGTGGAACTGGTGGCGCAGCCCGCCGCGTTCGGCGATGCCGGCCGGCCAGTGCACGATCAGCCCGTCCCGGATGCCGCCCAGGTGCGAGGCGACCTGCTTGGTCCACTGGTACGGGGTGTTCAGCGCCAGCGCCCAGCCGACCGGGGCGATCGGGTAGGTGCGGGGGCCGCCGATGGCGTCCAGGTCGGCGATCATCGCCTCCGGGTCGTCCACCACTCCGTGGCCGAGCCGGTGCTCGACCGTGGTGCCCTCGATGCCGCCCTCCCCCGAGGCGCCGTTGTCCCCGAGCAGGTAGAGGAAGACCGTGTTGTCCAGCTCGCCCAGCTCGGCCAGGGCGTCCACGAACCGGCCGACCTGGGCGTCGGCGTGTTCGGTGAACCCGGCGAAGGTCTCCATGAACCGGCAGGCCAGCGCGCGCTGGTTGTCCGAGAGCTGGGACCAGTGCGGCACCCCGTCGGCCCACCGGGCGAGCTCGGCTTCCTCGGGCACCACGCCGAGGTGTTTCTGCCGCTCGAGGGTGAGCTCGCGCTGGGCGTCCCAGCCGTGGTCGAACCGGCCCCGGTAGCGGCGCTGCCACTCGGGGGCCACGTGCAGCGGGGCGTGCGAGGCGCCGAATGCCAGGTAGGTGAAGAACGGCCGGCCGGGGGTGAGTGCGCGCTGCGTGCGCACCCAGTCGATGGCCTGGTCGGCGAGATCCTCGGACAGGTGGTAGCCGTCCTCCGGCCTCCGGGTGGGCTCCACCGGCGTGGTGCCCCGGTAGAGCAGCGGGTACCAGTGGTTCATCTCCGCGCCCATGAACCCGTAGAAGGTGTCGAACCCCTCCCCGGTGGGCCAGCGGTCGAACGGCCCGACCGGGCTGATCTCCCTCGGCGGGGTCTGGTGCCACTTGCCGAACGCGGCGGTGCTGTAGCCGTTGCCCTGCAGGATCTGGGCCAGCGTGGCGGCGCTGCGGGGCCGGAACCCGTTGTAGCCGGGCGCGGCGGTCGCCATCTCGGTCGTGCCACCCATGCCGACCGAGTGGTGGTTGCGCCCGGTCATCAACGCCTGCCGGGTGGGCGAGCACAGGGCGGTCACGTGGAACCGGGTGTAGCGCAGCCCGTCGTCGGCCAACCGGTCGGCGGTGGGCATCTCGCACGGCCCGCCGAACGAGCTGGAGGTGCCGAAACCCAGGTCGTCCAGCACCACGATCACCACGTTGGGCGCGCCCGGCGGCGGCTGGGTCGGGGCCACCGCCGTGAACGGGGCAGTCTGCTCGTGGATGCCGAGCGCGGTGGTCACCACGGTCACCGGGTCGGGCTCGGGCAGCACGTGGCGGTCGCCCCGGAAGCCGGTCACGCGGTCTCCCCCCGGGTCAACGGGACGGGTCTGGGGGCGGGAACGCTGGCGCCGGTGTCCTCCAGCGAGCGGTCCCGGGTCTCCTCCGCCCAGGCCACGCAGGCCAGGAAGCCGACGAAGGTGATGCCGGCGCCGATGTACATCGTCGCCGAGGTGCCCAGGCTCACCAGCGAGATCGGGACCAGGAACGTGCCGATCGCGGCGCCGAACCGGGTCAGCGCGACCGCCATGCCGACCGCGGCGGCGCGGACGTGGGTGGGGAACAGCTCGTTGGGATAACCCCACTCCAGGATTCCCGGGCCGCCCGAGAACAGCGCGTACAGGCAGAACAGGATGACCACGATCACCCCGGGGGCGTGGCTCCACGCGCCCAGTACCAGCAGCGGCAACACCATCAGCGCGAACGACCAGATGATCGTCTTGCGCCGGCCGACCGTCTCCAGCAGGCGCATCGCCGGCAGGCAGCCCAGGGCGAACACCAGGTTGATGACCGCGGTGCCCAGGTTGCTGAGGTTCCCGTGCCCGAGGCCGAGGGACCCCAGCAGCTGGGGCCCGAAGGTCAGCAACGCGAACAGCGGGATGATCGCGCAGCTGAAGAAGATCACCACGAACGTGATCCGGCGCAGGTAGATCCCCCGGAACAGCGCGGCGATGCTGCCCCGCGAGGCGGTGGGTTCGGGGGCCAGCGCGGCCAGCTCGGCCTCGGCGACCGGGGTGCCCAGCGTGCTCTCCACCACCTGGGCCGCCTCCTGGGCCCGGCCGGAGGCGACCAGCCAGCGCGGCGACTCGGGCGTGCCGATCCGCAGCAGGAACACCGCCACCGCCAGGATCGTGGAGCTGCCCAGCATCCACCGCCAGCCGGCGTCCCCGAGGATCTCGATGACCAGGTAGCCGACCAGGTAGGCCAACGCGGTGCCGACGTACCAGATGATGATCACCGAGGTGAACATCCGGGCGCGGTGCCGGCGGGGCAGCCACTCGGTGAGCAGCGCGGTGGCGATCGGGTAGTCCGCCGCGATCGCCACCCCGATCACGAACCGCAGGACGATCAGCTGCCAGGTCTCGGTGACGAACATGGACAGCGCCGAGGCGATGATCAACGCCAGCAGGTCCAGGGTGTACATGGTCTTGCGGCCGACCCGGTCGGTGATCGGGCCGAACACCAGGCCGCCGAAGAACATCCCCACCAGTGCGGCCACCCCGACCACCGCCGCCGTGGTCGTGTCCAGCCGCATCTCGGCGCTGATCCCGGTCAGCGCTATGCCGACGATGCCCAGGAGATAGCCGTCCAGCAGCGGCCCCCCGCTGCACGCCATGGCGAGCTTGCGATGGAACCGGCCGACCGGAGCATCGTCGATGGCGGTAAAACTCATGGCGAGACTCCGGGTGGCTGGCGGTCGATGTGTCGCAAACCACACTCGCAAGCCGGTTCGGCCCGCGACAACGTTTGGCGCGCCCGGACCGAGACCAATATCCGATCGATCCCATTCAACCCGTCTATACCCCTCCCCCGCGATTCAGTGACCTCAGCACGCCGATTCAGTCACTTCAGCACGCTGATTCAGTGACTACAGCACGTCGGTTCAGTCACTTCAGCAGGGCGGTTCAGCAGGTCGACCCAAGGGCGCTGGGACGGGGTGGCCGGCCGTGACGCGCCGCGTGACCAGCGCGCTCAGGGTCGGTCCCGCCCCGAGCGATCGGCAGTGGGTCGCGAACCCAACTCAAGATCGCTAAGCTCCCGGAACGGCAAGTATTTCTCCTCTGGCCCGCCCTGGCCGTCGCCGCCCGACGCCCCGCCTCAACCCCACGCGACAGGCCGCGCCCAAACCCGGCACCCAACCCAGCCGAGCCCGTCGCGGCAATCCTCGCGCCGCCCCTGCTGAAGTCACTGAACCGCCCTACTGAAGTGACTGAATCACCGTGCTGAAGTCACTGAACCGACGTGCTGAAGTGACTGAATCAGCGTGCTGAAGTGACTGAACCGACGTGCTGAAGTCACTGAATCAGCGTGCTGAAGTCACTGAATCGGGAGGATGGGGGCGGGGCGGGCCAGGGAGACGAATCGGTCGGCTGCTGGGGAGAGGGGTCCGGGGCGCCAGACCAGGCGCGCGCGGAACCGGACCGCCGGTTCGGTGCGCAGCACTGTCGCGCCCTTGGTGGCCGCGTCGGCGGCCATCGACCGGGGCAGCAGCGCGGCCCCGCCACCGGCCAGGACCAGCGGCACGATCATCGCCCGGTGCGCGGTCTCCACCGCGATGACCGGCTCCACCCCGGCCTCGCGCAGGGCGTCGTCCAGGATGTCGCGGGTGGCGGTGCCCTTCGGCGGGGCGACGAACCGCAGCGCGCCCAGGTCCGCCAGCCGGGCCGGCTCCTCCGGGGGGTCGGGGTGCGCCGGCGGGAGCACCAGGTGCAGGTCCTGCTCGGCGAGCAGGATCCCGGCCAGGTCGGGCACCGGTATGCGGGCGTCCAGCAGCCCCAGTTCGGAGGCGCCGCTGCGCACCAGGTGGCTGACCCGGGCGCCCTGCTCCGGGTCGGTCACCCGCACCTCCACGTTCCGGTGCCTACCCAGGAACTCCCCCAGCAGGCCGGCCAGCGGGTCCACCGCGAGCGTCGTCTGGGCGACGATGTCCAGACGCCCGCCGGACAGCCCCAGCACCTCGCGCACCGACGAGGCCGCCGTCGCCAGGTCGCGCGCCACCTGCCGCGCCGGCGCCACCAGCGCATCCCCGGCCGCGGTCAGCACGGCGCCGTGCGGGAGCCGGTGGAACAACGCCCCGCCCAGCTCCGACTCCAGCGCGGCGATCGCGTGCGACAGCGACGGCTGCGCCACGTGAAGCACCCGCGCGGCGTTGGTGAACCCGCCGTGCTCCACCACGGCCAGGAAGTACTCCAACTGCCGCCGCTCCACCGGAGCGCCCTAGAGCGCCCGCCCCACGCTCGGGGCGCGCAGCGCGTGCCGCAGGGCCGGCTTGTCGATCTTGCCGACGTAGTTCTTGGGCAGCTCGTCCACCAGGTGCACCGCCACCGGCAGCTTGATCTTGGTGAGCGCGCCCCGGCAGTACTCGGTCAGCTCATCGGCGGTGATCAGGGCACTCGGGAAGAGGACCACGTAGGCCACCGGGACCTCGCCGTACACCTCGTCGGCCGCGCCGATCACGGCGGATTCCATCACCGACGGGTGGCTGCCGAGCACCGACTCGATCTCCTTGGGGTAGATGTTCTCCCCACCTCGGATGATCATGTCGTGGATCCGGTCCACCAGGGTGAGGTAGCCGTCCTCGTCCAGGTAGCCGACGTCCCCGGTGTGCAGCCAGCCGTCCACCAGCGTCTGCTCGGTCGCCGCCGGCAGGTTCAGGTAGCCGCGCATGACGTTGGCGCCCCGCACGACCACCTCGCCGACCTGCCCGACCCCGCGCGGGGTGCGGTCCGGCGCCATCACCGCCACCCGCTGGCCGGGCAGCGCCGGCCCCACCGTGCCGGGCTTGCGCACGCCGTACAGCGGGTTGAAGGTGGACGCGCAGGTGGCCTCGGTCAGGCCGTAGCCCTCCACCACCGGGAAGCCGAACCGCGCCTCCATGCGCTCCAGCAGTTCCTTGGCGACCGGCGCGGCACCGCACACCGCGAAACGCACCGAGGAGGCGTCCGGGCGGACGTCCTCCGGCAGCCCGGCCAGCCGCGCGTAGATGGCCGGCACGCCGGAGAAGTAGGTCGGCCGGTAGCGCTCGATGGCGTCGAGGAAGGTCGCCGGGGCGAACCTGGTCAGGATGGTCACCTGGGCGCCGACCAGCATCGGCGCCAACCCGCTCACGCAGATGGCGTTGACGTGGAACAACGGCAGCACCAGCAGCCCGTGGTCGTCCGGCCCGAGGTCCAGCGCCTCGGCGATGGTGCCGACCATGGCGACCAGGTTGGCGTGGTCCAGCATGACGCCCTTGGGCCGCCCGGTGGAACCGCTGGTGTAGATGAGCAGCGCCAGGTCCTCCGGCGACACCTCCGGCGGGGGAAGCGTGCCCCGAGGCTCGGTGGGCAGGTCGTCGGCCAGCACCAGCGGCACGTCGTAGTCGGCGTCGGGCTGCTCGGTGAGCAGCAGCACCGCACCGGAGTCGCGGATCTGGTAGCCGGCCTCGCGCGGGGTGAACACCGGGTTCACCGGGCTGGCCGTGGCGCCCAGGCGCCACGCGGCGAACAGGCCGATGAGCAACTCCACCCGGTTCGGCAGCACGATGGCCAGCACGTCGCCACGCCGCACGCCGAGCGTGGCGAAGTGCTCGGCGGCCGCGTCCACCCGGCTGGCCAACTCCCCGTAGGTCAGCTCGACGGCCTCGTCGCGCAGGCAGACCCGGTCGGCGAACTCCGGCCGGTTCCACACCAGGTAGCCCATCATTCGCCAGACGTTACTGGTTCCGGCCCCCCGCGCGCAGGAGACGTGCTGATCGAGGTTCAGAGCAACAGGGCGAGCGGGATGACCAACACCAGCCCGACCACGGAGATGATGGTCTCCATCAGCGACCAGGTCTTGATGGTCTGGCCGATGCTGAGCCCGAAGTACTCCTTGACCATCCAGAATCCGGCGTCGTTGACGTGCGAGAAGAACAGCGAGCCGGCGCCGATGGCCAGGACCAGCAGCGAGGTGTGCGCCGGGTCGAGGTTCGCCGCCAGCGGGGCCAGCAGGCCGGAGGCCGTCACCGTGGCCACCGTGGCCGAGCCGGTGGCCAGCCGGATGCCCACCGCCACCAGCCAGGCCAGCACCAGCACGGTGGCGCCGGTGCCGTCCACCCAGCTGGCCAGCAGGTTGCCGATCTTCGAGTCGACCAGGATCTGCTTGAAACCGCCGCCGGCGGCCACGATGAGCAGGATCCCGGCGATCGGCGGCAGCGACCGCTCGATGGAGCCCGCCACCTCCCTCAGGTCGGCGCCGAGGCCCACCCCGAACGTGTACATGGCCACCACGACCGCGATGAGCAGGGCGATCAGTGGAGTACCCAGGAAGTCGAGCACGCTCCGCACGCCGTTGCCCTTGGCCAGGAAGATGTCGGCCAGCGCCTTGCCCATCATCAGCACGACCGGCAGCAGCACCGTGGTCAGCGTGACCGCGAAGGTGGGCCGGCGGGTCGCGGTCCGGGTGCCGCCACCACCGGCCGGCGGCTCGTCGTCCGGCGCGGGGGCGCTGAACAGTTCGGGAGGCGGCGCCGGCACCCAGCGGTCGGCGTAGCGGGCGAACAACGGCCCGGCGATCACCACGGTCGGGATGGCGACCAGCACGCCGAACAGCAGCGTGATGCCGAGGTTGGCGTTCAGCGCGGTGATCGCCACCAGCGGGCCGGGGTGCGGGGGCACCAGGCCGTGCATGACCGACAGCCCGGCCAGCGCCGGCACCCCGACGCGGATCAGCGAGAGCCCGGACCGGCGGGCCACCAGGAAGATCACCGGGATGAGCAGCACCAGGCCGATCTCGAAGAACATCGGCAGCCCGATGAGCGCGCCGACGGCGGCCATCGCCCACGGCAGCGTGCGCGGGCCGGCGTGCCCGACGATGGTGTCCACGATCTGGTCGGCGCCGCCGGAGTCGGCGAGCAGCTTGCCGAACATCGCGCCCAGCGCGATCAGCGTGCCGACCCCGGCGGCCGTGGAACCGAACCCGCTGCTGAAGCTCTCCACGGCGGTGGCGATGGGCAGTCCGGCGATCAGCGCGACGGCCAGCGAACCGAGGGTGAGCGCGAGGAACGGGTGGATCTTGAGCCGGGTGATCAGCACGACGATGATCGCTATGCCCACCAGCGCGGCGACGATCACGCGGGCCCCCGGGGCGGGCGCGGCGGCCGCCTGGGCCAGGACCGAAGTGAGCACGGTGATCACGCCCCCATCCGGACCGGGTGGCCGTCCAGCGCGGCGAGGCATTGCCCCACCAGCTCCTCGACCGGCAGGCCCAGGTCGAGGGTCACGCCGGCCTCGTCGGCCCGCAACGGCTCGAGCGCGGCGTACTGCGACCGGACCAGCGACGACGGCATGAAGTGGTCAAGGCGCCCGGCGACCCGGCGGGCGATCACCTCGGGCGGACCGGCCAGGTGCAGGAAGGTCACCGAGGGCGCGGCGGCGCGCAGCCGGTCCCGGTAGCGGCGCTTGAGGGCCGAGCAGCTCAGCACCGCGCCGGTGACCGCGCGCCCGGCCAACCAGTCGCCGAGGAGGCGCAGCCACGGGCGCCGGTCGGCGTCGGCGAGCGGCACGCCGGCGGACATCTTGGCGATGTTGGCCGCCGGGTGGAAGTCGTCGGCGTCGGCGAAGGGCAGCCGCAGGCGGGCGGCGAGCTCCGCGCCGACCGTCGACTTGCCGGAGCCGGAGACGCCCATGACGACGAGCAGCGGTGGGCTGGCTTCAAAAGAACGGACGGGCATCGTTGCGGTCCTCTCGTGGACCCCGACCGGGGTGCCCTCGAGGATGCGGCAATAAATATGACTTATTCAAGTCTGTATCGATATAGATCGTACTTAACTCTCAGGAGATGCCAATATTGACCCGTGACCACCCCCGTCAGCGCGCTGCACGGCGACGTACTGGACGCCCTCGGGCAACAGCTCGTCGACGGCGCCCTGCCGGAGGGGCGGGTGCTGCGCACCGAGGAGCTGGCCCGCGAGTTCGGGGTGTCGCGCACGGTGACGCGCGAGGCGGTGCGCGTCCTGGAGTCGATGGGGATGCTCAGCAGCCGCCGCCGCGTCGGGCTCACCGTCGAGCCGCGCGCCCGGTGGAACGTCTACGACCCCCGGGTCATCCGCTGGCGCCTGCGGGGCAGGGACCGCGCCGCCCAGCTGCGTTCGCTGTCCGAGCTGCGCAGCGGCATCGAACCGGTGGCCGCCGCGCTCGCCGCCACCCGGGCCACTCCCGAGCAGTGCGGCGACCTCACCGGCGCCGTGATGGACATGGCCGTGCACGGCCGCTCCGGCGACCTGGAGGCCTACCTGGAAGCCGACATCCGCTTCCACCGGGCGCTGTTGGAAGCCTCCGGCAACGAGATGCTGGCCGCGCTGGCCGACGTCCTGGCCGAGGTGCTGGTCGGGCGCACCCACCACCACCTCATGCCGGCCAACCCCGAGCCGCTGGCCATCCGGCTGCACGGCGACGTCGCGCAGGCGGTGCGGGCGGGGGACGCCGAGGCCGCCCGGGCCGCCATGGCGGACATCATCTCCGAAGCAACCACCGCGATGCTCGCCGGCGTCCCCGAACCGCCGGCGCCCTGATCACGGGGGCGGGGCGGACCGATCGGGATCTTCGTCGAGCTGGATCTCCAGCTCGTCGAGCGCGGTCACGTAGACCAGCACGCGCAGCGTCTCCCGGGCGGCGAGGATGAAGGTGAACTCGCCACTGGTCAACGGCATGCACTGGGCCTTCAGCTGGTGGGGGCCGGGCGTGGCCGGCACGCGGGCCGTGGCGCCGAGCTCCAGGTCGGCGACCTGGCGGTCGTCGAGACGTATGTGGATCTTGCGGCCGACGCCCGAGGCGAGGGTCTTCGGGCGGTGCAGGATCAACTCGCTCATCGAAACCGTTCCTCGGATCGGCGGCGAACATTCCTCACCAGCGTAAAGAGCAAACGCCGCCGCGGGTACGGGCCGGCGGCGGGGCCAGCTTCTGCCCCGCTTACCACCACGCCATCGAGTTGATCGGGCGGAGGTGGACGGGGGTCATCCTCCGCCAGCTCCTGTTGGGAACCGGCCGGTTCGCCGAGATCCGCGACGCGATCCCGGCGATGACCGACCGGATGCTGGCCAGCCGCCTGCGCGAGCTGGAGGCCTCGGCCGGGTCGCGCGCCTCGGCCCGGCCTGGCGGAACGGGAAGGTCGGCCCCGGTCCGGCAGGTGCGCGGGTGACGGTTTAGAGATCGGCTTGGACGGCCGCGGCTGGGCGGTCCGCCGCGGCTCCGGCTCGGCCGTTGCGTGGGGTGCGGGCGGGGCTCGGGTACGCAGTGTGACGACCGAGAAGGGATCCGGTGGGCTTCGGGCCGGTTCAGGTCGTCGACATCCACCTGAGCGGGGTCAACCCGGAGATCAAACCCCGCTGAGGTGGATGCCGTGAACGAACGCCCGCCAAACCCGACCGAGCAATGGCTACGTTCCGTAACCGTCAGTCCGAACCGACGCAACGGCCGCGCCGGAGCCGCGGCAGACCACCCAGCCGCGGCCGTCCAAGCCGATCTTCAGAACCGTCGTGCTCCTCCGGCTCGGCGATCGACTCCGCCTGCCGCGCGGTGAGGTCAGGCACGGGCTTCACCCTGCCAGATGGTCTACCTTGGCCGGCGTGTACTTCCAGCACGCCGACGAGGTCTGGCGCGACTTCCCCCAGTTGGTGCCGGTGGCCCTGCTGGCCGAGCGCATCACCGGCGACCCGCGCCCCGAAGAGATCATCGAACGGTTCGAGCAGCGCGCCTCGGCGCGACTGGCCACGACTCCGGCGGGGCAACTGCCGGAGATCCAGGCCTGGCGCCGGGTGTTCACGCGGATGGGGCTCAAGCCCACGCAGTACCGGTGCGCGTCGGAGTCGCTGCTGCGGCGCTTCGCCAAGGAAGGGTCGCTGCCCCGGATCCACCCGCTGGTGGACCTGTGCAACGCGGTGTCGCTGGCCTACGCGGTCCCGGTGGCCGCCTTCGACCTGGCGGCGGTCACCGATCACCTGGAGGTCCGGTACGCCGTCGGCGACGAGACCTACGTGACGTTCGGCGAAACCGCCGAGCGCCCCGGGGCGGGCGAGGTGATCTTCGCGGACGGCGCCGGGTACGCCCACGCGCGCCGCTGGTCGAACCGGCAGAGCGGCCGGTCCGCCATCCGGGCCGGCACCGGCCGGGCGCTCATCGTCGCCGAAGGCCTGCACCCCTCGGCGGCCGACGACCTCGCCGACCTCACCTCCGAACTGGCGGACAGCCTCACCAAGATCTGGTCGATCGACCCGCCCACCACCGTGCTCAGCCGAACCGCGCCCCGGTTCGACTTCTGACCTGGTAGGAGCGCTGCCTCAGCGGCTTCGTGGAATGTCCTCGAGCCGGTGGTAGACCGGCAGGCCGCGTTCGCGGGCCAGCGCCACGTCCTGGTCCGCACCGGTCGACTCGCCCGGCAGGCGCAGTACGGCCTGGCAGTGGCGGCGGAGCAGCCGGTTCGCGGTGGGATACATGATCTGTTCGGCGATGGGGTCCGCCACCCCGGTGCCGCCGGCGCCGCGCAGCACCGGGAGCGCGACCCATTCGCCGATCATCGGCAGGTGCCCGGCCTCGAAGATCGGCCAGGCCGCTTCCTCCAGCCGGGACAGGTTCCGGGCGAGCAGCTCGGGACGGTCGCCGGTACCGGATCGATACGGCCCGGCAATCAGGATCATCATTGGTTCATCCACACTCGGCACGATAACGTAGAGAAACACGCATAAACAAGGAGAAACGTGCATGCTCGCGGCCCAGCGTCGAGACGTGATCCTGACCCGCCTGCGGACGGAAGGACGGGTGGTCGCCAAGGATCTGGCCGCTGAGCTCGACGTATCGGAGGACACCCTCCGCCGGGACCTGCGCGACCTGGCCGCCTCGGGCCACTGCCAGCGCGTGTACGGCGGCGCACTGCCGGTTTCCCCCGCCGTCAACGACTACGCGGCCCGGCGGGAGATCTCGGTCCCTGGAAAGCAGCGCGTGGCGCGGGCGGCGGCCGAGCTCATCCGGCCCGGCGGCACGGCCATCCTGGACGGCGGCACCACCGCGCTCGCCGTGGTGCACGCGCTGCCGGCGGACCTGCGGGCAACCGTGGTCACGCACAGCCCGACCGTGGCCGCCGCCCTGGTGGGACACCGCGACGTCGAGGTGTTCATGATCGGTGGACGGCTGTTCAAACACTCGGTGGTGGCCTGCGGGGCCGCCGCCGTGGAAGCGGCCGAAACCGTGCACGCCGACCTGTTCCTGCTCGGCGTCACTGGCGTGCACCCGGACGCCGGGCTCACCACCGGGGACGCCGAGGAAGCCGCCATGAAACGGGCGCTGGCGCGGCGGGCCGCCGACACCTACGTGCTGGCCAGCTCGGAGAAGATCGGCACCGCGTCCCGGTTCACGGTCCTCCCCTGGTCCGAGGTCGCCGGCGTGATCACCGACGCGCGGGACGATGACCCCACCGTGCAGAGGCTGCGCGACCTGGGCATCTCGATGGTCACCGCCTGAGCGGCTACTGAATCCGGCGTTGCGTGCCGGCCCAGAGCCGGTCCCGGAGCACGTACTTCTGGACCTTCCCGGTGGACGTCTTCGGCAGCTCGCCGAAGGTGACCGTCCTCGGCGCCTTGAACCGCGCCAGCCGGCCGCGCACGTGCTCGATGATCTCCGCCGCGTCCACCTCGGCGCCTTCCTGGAGGGTGACGAAGGCCGCCGGGGTCTCGCCCCACTTCTCGTCGGGCGCGGCGACCACGGCCACCTCCAGCACGGCGGGGTGATCCATGATCGCCTGTTCCACCTCCACGCTGGCGATGTTCTCCCCGCCGGAGATGATCACGTCCTTGCTCCGGTCCCGCAGCTCCACGTAGCCGTCCGGGTGCACCACGCCCAGGTCACCGGTGCGGAACCAGCCGTCGGGCGCCGCCTGGGCGGTCGCCTCGGCGTCGATGCCGCCGTTCTCGTCCAGGTAACCGAGCATCACGTTGTTGCCGCGCAGCGCGATCTCGCCGACCGAAGCCCCGTCGGCCGGCACGTCGGCGCCGCGTTCGTCGATCACCCTGGCCCGGCAGGAGATCATGTTGCCCACGCCCTGCCGGGCCTTGAGCCTGGCCTGCGCACCGGCGTCCAGGCCGTCCCACTCCGGGCGCCAGTCGCAGATCATCGCCGGGCCGAAGGTCTCGGTGAGCCCGTAGAGGTGGGTCACGTCGAAACCCAGCTCCCCCATCCGGCGCAGGATGGCCGGCGACGGCGGAGCACCGCCGGTGGCCACCCGCACCGGTGGCGACACCGGGCGGGCCTCGGATGCGTAGGCCAGCATGGACAGCACCGTGGGCGCGCCGTTGAGGTGCGTGACGCCCTCCTCGCGGATCAGCCGCCAGACCTCGCCCGGCTCCACCCTGGGCAGGCAGACATGGGTGGCCGCGGCGGCGGTGACCGCCCAGGGGAAGCACCAGCCGTTGCAGTGGAACATCGGCAGCGTCCACAGGTGCACCGAACTGGGCGTCAGCCCGGTGTGCCCGACCATGGCCAGCGCCTGCAGATAGGCGCCCCGGTGGTGGTACATCACGCCCTTGGGCCGGCCGGTGGTGCCGGACGTGTAGTTGATCGACAACAGCGCGCGCTCGTCCTCCGGCGTGACCCGCAGCGGTGAGGCGCCGGCCAGCAGTCGCTCGTACTCGTCGCCGGCCCGGACCCGGCGCGGCGGCCGCGCCATGCCGTCCACCACCGCGTCGACCAGCTCGTCGAACACCGGGTCGTGCACCAGCACCGCGGCCCGCGAGTGCTCGAGGATGTAGCGAACCTCGCCGGCCGACAACCGGGTGTTCACCGCGACCAGCGGCACCCCCGCCCACGGCACCCCGAAGTTGGCCTCCAGCAGCACGTGGGTGTTCGGCGCCAGCACCGCCACCGGCCGCCCGCCGGCCAGCGGCGCCAGTACACCGGCCAGCCGGCCGCAGCGGTCGTGCAGCTCCGCGTAGCTGAAGCGCCGCCCGCCGTCCACCACCGCGGTGCGGTCACCGTGCGCGGCCGCCGCCCGGTCCAGGTAGGAAACCGGGGCCAACGGCTCGAACGACAAAGCGTGCATCTCAGTTCCTCCCGAGAACAGCATTACCCCACCCCTCGGCGGGGCTACACTCGAGGTCAGCCCAGCAAGACACCTCGATGACCGAGGAGGGCACCCGCCGTGGCCATCCTGCTCACCGCGATCGCGATCATCGCCCTGGCCGGTGTGGTACTCGCCGGCGCCTCGTTGCGGCAGGTACAGCAGTACCAGCGCGGGGTGGTGCTGAGATTCGGCCGGCTGATGCCCCAGGTCCGCGATCCGGGGCTGCGGATGATCGTTCCCTTCGCGGACAAGATGATCAAGGTGTCCCGCCGGACCGTGGTGCTGGACATCCCGGCGCAGAGCGCGATCACCCGGGACAACGTCAGCATCGGGGTGGACGCGGTCGTCTACTTCCGGGTGGACGACGCGGTCAAGGCCGTGATCAACGTGGAGAACTACCTGCAGGCCACCTCGCAGGTGGCCCGCACCTCGCTGCGCTCGGTGATCGGCCGGGCGGACCTGGACACCCTGCTGTCGGACCGGGAACAGATCAACGGCGAGCTCAAGGGCGTGCTGGACACCCCCACCGACGACTGGGGCATCCGCATCGACCGGGTGGAGGTGAAGGACATCTCCCTGCCGGAGGGGATGCGCCGCTCCATGTCCCGGCAGGCCGAGGCCGAGCGAGAGCGGCGGGCCAGGGTGATCGCCGCCGACGCCGAGCTGCGCGCATCCACCAAGCTGGCCGCCGCCGCGCAGGCGATGTCCGCCACCCCCGGCGCCCTGCAGCTGCGGCTGCTGCAGACGGTCGCCGACGTGGCCACCGAGAAGAACAGCACCCTGGTCATGCCCTTCCCGGTGGAGATGCTGCGCTTCTTCGAGCACGCCACCGGCACCGCCCCGGCAGTGGTTACCACAGACCTCCGGGAAGATCCCGAATCAGCGCGGTGAGCTGCCGATACGTCTTCGCCTGGTAGGCCGAGGCCACCCGCTGGTCGAACTCGTCGGCGGTCAGGCAGCCATCGCTGAATGCCCGACGCAGTCGGTCGACCGTGCTCTGCCGGTCGGCGTCGGAGGCCCTCGGGTCAACCCCGTCCATCTGGCACCTGACCAAGGTTCGGCTGGTCGTCTCAGTCTACGGCGGGCCGCCGGGCGGTCAGGTCGTTCCGCTCGGCGTAGGCGATCAGCTCGCGGGGGGCGCACTCGATGTGCTCGGTCAGCAGCGCGATGCCGGCGTCGGCGTCCCGGGAGACCGCCAGGTCGCGCAGCCGGGCGTGCTCGGCCGGGATGTCCCGGGAGCGGTCGTCGGCCAGCGCCCAGTACCACCGCCGGTACAGCTCCGCGCTGTCCCGCAGCGCGGTGGCGATCTCCTCCAGCCGGGGGCTGCCGCACCCGGCCAGCAACGCCTGGTGGAAGGCCCGGTGCACGACCGACCAGCCCTCGTTGAACTTGCCGTCGGGGAGCATGGCGGGCGTGCGCTCCAGCGTGTGGTGGGTCGCCACTATGGCGGTTTCCCACGCCACGTCACCGTTCCGTACGGCCTGGCCGAACGCGAGCGACTCGATCTGCACCCGCACCTGGGTGAGGTCGGCCAGGTCCTCGACGGACAGCTCACGCACGCGGAACCCGCGCTGCGGCGACGCGACCAGCAGGCCCTGCTCGGCGAGGCGGGTCAGCGCCTCCCGGACCACCGAGATGCTGACCCCGAACCGCTCGGTCAGCTCGGCCAGCTTCACCCGGTCGCCGGGCTGGTACCCGCCGTTGAGGTCCAGGAGCTCGGCCCGCAGCTGGTCGAAGACCTCCTCGGTGCGGGTGCTCCCGCTCCGTTCCGTGGCTGTTCGCTGGGCCGGCATCCGCGTAGGCTAGCCATAATTCCGCGCTTCTGTCGATATTTACCCGGATGTGTCCCTCGAAGGCGCGCGCTCGACGCCACCGTGGAATAATCGACGCGACATCGTCGCCAGATCTGTCCGGCGGCTGACTTCGGATGCGGTGCCAATCTGCCCGCATCGGCATGCGATCCGCGCCTCAAAGCGGCGAGCCCATCGGAAGCCCCGCCATTACCAGGTCGTTCCCAGTTCTGGACGCATCGTCCGCGGTCAAATCGCCAACCAGGCAAACCACGCACGAGAATGGAGTGAAAAGCCCATGAGCACCGACCGGATCACCAACGGCGCCGAGCGAGCGCTCATCGAGGACATGCTCGACCGCAATCGCGAAGCCCTGATCGAGACCGCGCGCGGCCTCTCCGAAGCCGACGCCCGCCGGCGACTCGTTGCGTCACTGACCACACCAATCTCGTTGATCAAGCATGCCGCCGCCGCGGAACGGATCTGGTTCCAACGGTTCTGGGCGGGACTCGACGAATCCGAGTGCGACGGCTACTCGGCCCGGGACGAGGGCACCTTCGCCGTCGCGGACGACGAGTCCTTGGCCGACGTGATCGTCGAGTTCGAGCGCGCCAGCCAGCGGTCGCGGGCGATCGCCGCCCGCTTCGATCTCGACGACACCAAGGACATCCCCCGGGAGGGAACGATCAGCATGCGCTTCACCTTGCTGGCCATGATCGAAGAGTTCGCCCGGCACGCGGGGCACGGCGACATCCTGCGCGAACAGCTCATCTCGACACCGTGATACCCCTCACCAGCGCGGACTCTCACTCATCGGCTGATGCATTCTGTACTTCATGCACTACCAGACCGTCGCCCCCGACAACGCAGAGATGGTCGCGAGCGTCGTCGACGGCTACTACTTCGAGTGCCCCGACGTCGCCACCCTCGATGCGCACCTCGTGGACCTCCGCCACCGGTTCCTCGGGCCCGACTCGAACACCACCGACGAGCGCAAGGCCAAGGCCCGCGCGGACATCGACCGGCTCCTCGAGCGGCGCCTGTACCTCCAAATGGCCGACGCCGCCTGACGACGCTCGCGGGTCAGCGGACCAGCAGGTCGCCCTCCCGGTTGTCCCGCATGGTGTTGTCGCCGGCTGGTTGTTGGTCGGTGTTCTTGAGCATCATCCCGACCTGGCTGCCGAAGATGGTGTTGCCGGTGATCTCGAACGGTCCGCCGCCGTCCACGTACACGCCGTAGCGCGCGTTGTCGCCGATGATGTTGGCCCGCACCTGGGTCTGGGTGGCGTCGCTGACCAGCCGGATGCCGTCCTGCTCGTTGGCCCGCACCTCGTTGCGCTCGACCAGGTTGGTGGCCGACGTGGCGCCGACGCCGATCCCGGACTCGCCGTTCTGGTACACCCGGTTGCCCCGCACGGTGTTCTCGGCCGACTCGTTGATGTTGATCCCCTGCGCCGTGTTGCGGAACGACTCGTTGTCCTCCACCGTGTTCCGGTTCGAGCCCTGGTAGAGCACGATCCCGTGGTGGTGGTTGCGGTACAGGACGTTGCCCCGGATGACGCTGTCGGTGCAGTCCTCGGCGAGGATGATCCCGTGCTTGCCGTTGTCGTGCACCACGTTGCGCTCGATCAACAGCTTGCGTGAGCCGGTGTGCGGGTCGATGCCGTACAGGGTGTTGTCGTGGAACTCGCTGTCCTGCACGGTCAGGCCGGTCACCCCGTAGCTGTAGAAGCCGAAGTGCAGGTTCGACACCACGCTGTGCCGGACGTGCCCGCCGCTGCCCTCGGTGCGCCAGGACAGCCCGTACGACTCGTTCTCCCCGTAACCGAGAAAGCGCAGCTCCGAGCCGTCCACCTCCATCCGGCCGCCGTCGCGGGCCAGCAGGAAGGCGCGCCCGTCGGCCTCCTCGGTGTCGGCCCGCTGCGCGGCGGGGTCCCAGCCGGTGACGCAGGTGCCGTTCAGCCGCAGGGCACCGCCCAGTGCCTTCACCGCCACGAACGCCCCGGGGCCGCTGCGCAGCTTCAGCCAGCGCACCTCCGGCGCGGCCAGGTACACCGACGCGCCCGGCATGATGTCCAGCCCGGCACCGAGCAGCCACTCGCCCGGGGCCACCTGGCGCAGCGCCGCCGGGTTGCCGACCGCCCGGCTCAGCGCGGTCAGCGTGACGTTCCGCCCGTCGGTGAGCCGGATCCGGCCGCCCGCGAATGTCGCCCGCGCCCGCGTCGACTCCGGCAGCTCGGCCGGCTCCGGCTGCCGGATGCACGGCCGGACGGGGTCGATCTTGCCCGGCGCGGCCACCTCCCGGGGACTGAACGGCGGCCGGTCCGGCGTGCAGGCGTTGAGCGGCACGAGCAGCAGCAGGGCGACCGCCGCCGCGCGCAGTATCCGGCCGGTCATCCGGCACCCGCCGGGACGGGCACCGACGGCCGCGGCGGCACCGGCGGCCGCGGCGGCATCGGGGGCGTCCGCCCGCGGCCGGTCCCGCCGGCGCGCACCCGCCGCTGGCGCGCGACGTGCACCAGTTCCAGCAGCAGCGCGAGGGCGATCAGCGGCACGCCGATCGCGCCGAGCACGTTCAGCGGCGGCAGGCTGAGGTCGTTGAAGCCCACCGGCAGCACCTCACCCCGCAGCGCCTCCAGGGCGTGCACCTTCGAGTCGCGCAGGTGCACCGGGCTGCCCGGCGCGGCGTCCACCCCGACGGCCAGCGCCGCCACGCCCAGCCGCTCGGCGGTCACCGGTGCGGCGCCGCGCGACCGGAGGCCGGTGTGCACCCTGGTCACGGCGGTGTCGGTGACGCTGACCGCGGCCGCCGCGACGATCCCGGTGTCGCCGCCGGTGATCCGACCGCCGAGGATCTGGGTGTCCGGGCTGAAGGTGCGCACGGCGTCGTTGCCGACGTTGTCCGCGACCAGGTCGCGCAGCACCACCCGGGTGCTTCCCGGGCTCGCCACCAGCCCGTCCCGGCCGCCGGAGAGGGACAGCCCGGCGGCGGTGAACCCGGCGGCGCCGCGCTCCAACTTGATCGCGGTGCGGGCGCCGGTGACCGACACCTTGGTCAGCGAGACGTCCCGCCCGCCCACGGACATGCCCACGCCGGCCGTCCGGTCGATCCAGGTGTCCCGCACCTGCAGGCCGGTGGTCGACTTCTCGATCAGCATGCCGCGCCGGCCGCCGGCGATCCGGGCCCGGTCGACCACCAGGCCGTTGCTGCCGACGTGGGTGAAGATACCGACCGGCTGGTCGGTGGCGGTGAAGTCGGTGACCACGGGCTGGGTGACGTTGGCCAGGCGCAACCCGCCGGCTCCGTCGCCCTCGGTGGCGATGCCGCTGATCCGCGCGCGGACCAGGCCGACCACCGCCAACCCGTAGGCCTTGTTGCCGGCGGTGCTGATCTCGCTGATCGCCCGGTCCGCCTCCGCGCCCCGGACCAGCACGCCGTTGCCGCCGTTGCGCTCCGCGCGCACCCCCCGCAGCGTGGTAGCGAGGTCACCGAGCAGCACCAGCCCGTCACCGGCCGACTCGGCCAGGGCCAGCCCGTCCAGGCGCACCGACCGGGATCCGGAGAGCCGCAGCCCGACCGTGTTGCGGGCCAGTGTGGTGCGCACCAGCGAACCGGAGGCGCCCTGGTTGAGCTGCACGCCGGTGCGCGGCTCCACGTCGGCGGGCAGGGTTCCGAGGTCGCTGAACGTGGCGTCGGTGGCGTCCAGCCGGCCGCCGTTGGTGACCACGATGAACGGGCGCCCGGCGGCCGGCGGCATGGGGTTCTCCGTGCCGGGCACGGCAGAGGTCACGGTGACCGAGCGGGCGGACAGCCGGCCGCCGCCGGTGTAGATCGACGCCGCCTCCGGCAGGGTCGCCCCGCCGTCCAGGCGCAGCGTGCGCACCCCGGCGAGGTCCAGTGCGGTGCCCGGGCCGAGCACCACCGCCGAGGACAGCCGGGCGGAGTCGCCGGCCAGCGCCACCCAGCCGGAAGGGGCCAGCCGGTTGAGGGCGCCGAGGGTCATCACTCCCCCGCCCCGGGGCACCCGCGCGGCCAGCCGGCCGCCGCTCACCACGTCGACGGTCAGCTCGCGGACCAGCAGCATCCGCCGGGGCCGGCCGTGGCTGTCCCAGGCCTCGGCGGCCCGCCGCTGCGCCGCCGCCAGCTCGGCGGCCGCCTTGGCCGCCTGAGCCGCCGCCTTCGCGGCCGCCTTCGCCGCCTTCGCCTCGGCCTCCGCCCGCTCGCGGGCCAGCCGGGCCGCCTCCTCCCGCGCCGCCTCGGCCGCCTCGGCGGCCGGATCGGGTGCGGGCCGCTGGGTGGCCCTCGGCGGCTCGGGGTCCGGCCGGGGGTCGCGGGTGGGCTCGGGTTCCGAGGTCGGCTCCGGGTTGCCGGTGGGCTCGGGCTCCGAGGGCGGGTCCGGCTCCGGGGCCGGGTCCTGGGCCGGGAACACCTGAGCCGGCCCGGCCCGCCCGGCCGCCAGTACCACCCGGTCGGCCGCCAGCGCCGGCCCGTTCCGGCCGGCCGCCGGCAGCGGCCCGGCCGGGTCGGCGGCCAGCGCCGGTCCGGCGAGCAGGCCCGCGGTCACGGCCAGGCCGGTGACCGCCACGAGGACAATGACCAGCCGGCTCACGCCGCTCCCTCCCGCTCGTGCCACATCGGGGCCGGTCCGCGCCGCTGCCGGGGGATCGGCGGGATCGCCGGCAGCTCGACGGTCGCCTCCGCGTCCGAAACGGTCGCCTCGGCGTCCGCAAAGGCGGCCGGCCCGGGGTCCGGCTCCGTGGTGGTCCGCACGACCTCGCCGTCGCGCACCGCCACCTGCCGGGTCAGCCAGCGCTGCCGGCGCACGGTGAGCAGCGCCTGGAGCTTGATCAACGCCATGATCCAGGACACCACCACGTAACCGGGGATGAAGAAGAACGAGGACGGCCGCCGGCGCAGGTGCGGCAGCATCTTGGCCGACCGGCTGATCTGCCACCAGGCGGCGAGCACCGCGCAGAACACCCAGTTCTGCACCACCAGCGAATAGATCATGAACGCCGGCCCGAACAGCAGGGTGAAGCTGCTGATGCCCTTGTCGACCATGGTGTAGGCCAGGAACGGGTGCCGCCACACCCACCGCCGGGACAGCGCGCGCAGATCGGAGCGCCAGGTGTTGCGGGCCCAGCGCAGCCGCTGCTTCCCGAACACCCGCCAGGTGTCCGGGAACGTCGACCAGACCTGCGCGGTGCGTTGCAGGTAGGTGAGGTGGCCGCGCTCCAGGATCAGCGTGGTGAGCCGCTTGTCGTCGCCGGAGAGGCAGGGCACGCCCCAGAACGTCTCGTTCATGAACTCGTGCTCGACCTCCAGGAGCAGCCGCCGCCGGTAGACCGCGGTGCGGCCGGAGAGGCAGGACATCGCCTTCCCCAGCAGGCTCTGGCTGGCGTTCTCGTCGAAGTAGCGGTGGTCCAGGAACATGTCGGTGATACGGGCCAGGAAGCCCTTCGAGCCGTACACGTTCTGCCGGGTGCCCACCCCGCCGATGCGCGGGTCGGCGAACGGCTTGAAGACCTCCGCTGCCACGTCCGGCGCCCACACGGTGTCCGAGTCGACCAGCGCGACCAGCTCGGTGCGCGCGGCGTTCCACCCCCGGCGCAGCGCGTCCCGCTTGCCCGGGACGTCGGTGACCAGGACCCGCACCGGGTAGCGGGCGGCCACCTCGCGGCAGGCCGCGTCCGACTCGTCGATCACCAGGATGACCTCGGCGACGTCGTTGGCCAGCCAGGACTCGACCGCGGCGGCGAACACCACCGGGTCCTCCTGGTAGACCGGCACGACGATGCTCATCGGCAGCCGGTACGGCTCGGTGAACGGGCGGTAGAGCACGGCGGGGATGCGCCGCACCAGCCAGCACCCCCACCTGACCAGGCCGAGCACGCCCAGCGGCGTACCCAGTACGTAGTAGTAGAGCGGCAGGGACATGACCTCAGACCGTGGCCGGCGTGCTGGCCCGGGCGAACGGGATGGACACCGCGACGTCGGCCTCCTGGTCGACCACCTCGACCATGCGGTCGTTGGTCTCCACCACCGCGCGCAGCAGCGGCATCTCCACCCCGATCTCCTCGGCGTAGCCGAGGAAGCCGCGGGTGTCCTTGGGCAGGCAGACGCCGCCGTAGGGCGCCCCGCCCCGGATGCCGTAGCGGGGGTTCCAGGAGCCCTCGGCGGCGTCGGCGACGGTGGCGGCGATGTCGTCCAGGTCCAGGTTGGCCCGGCGCGCGACCAGCCACAGCTCGTTCCAGAAGCTGATCTTCGTCGCGTTGAACAGGTTGTTCGCGCACTTCACCAGCTCGGCCTCGGCCGGGTCGGAGAACGTGCGCAGCTTGCCGCCGTACGGGGTGAGCAGGTGCCGCAGCTGCGCCACGGCGCGCAGGTCGCGGCTGCCGATGACGGTCATCCACGGGTTGCGGAAGTCCTCCCCGGCGGTCGCCGCGCGCAGGAACTCGGGGTTCGCGGCCAGGCCGAAGCCCTCGCCCTCGGTCCGCCCGGACGAGTGCTCGAGCACCGACCGGACCAGGCCGTCGGTGGTGCCGGGCGGCACGGTCGAGCGGACCACCACGGTGTGCCGCCGGTCGGTCGCGGCCAGCGCGCGGCCCACGGCCGCGGTGCCCTCGGTCAGCGCGCGCAGGTCGTACGCGAGGCCGTCGTTCGGGGTGGGCAGGGTGAGGAAGATGACCGCGTCCGCCGGCTCGTCGGTGAGGTCCAGCTTGGTGCTCGCGTCCAGGCCCCGGGCCTGCAGCTGGCGTACCCGGGACGGTGAGATGTCCACGAAACTGACCCGGTGGCCAAAGGCCCGAAAACCTTCACCGGTGGCGGTTCCGACCACACCGGAACCGACGATGAAGATTCTTGACGAATGCATGAAGGATTCCACGTTTCCACTCCTGGGGAGCTGGGAGGGGTTGGTATCCCGACTTTCGTGAGAATCTGCCGAACCGTTACATATCAACTTGCCCTAGCACATTCCGAAAAACTTATTTGCGCCCGAACGGAGTATTTCGGGAAACGCCATTTGCTCACCGGGAATGCTCCACCCGCAGGCCGTAGATCACGACCTCGCCCACCGCGTCCGGGGCGTCCCCCCGGTCCGGGTTGGACTGCAGGTACGCGCCGGTCTTGAAGTACCAACCCGACCCGCTCTTCGGCACCTCGGCCTTGCGCACGCCGTTGTAGAAGATCTCCACCCGGCCGCCGGCGGCGACCATCCGCAGCTCGTAGACCGTGCCCAGGCGATAGGCCGGGTCGAGCACCGCCTCGCTGTCCCCGTCGTCGTAGCGGACGATCAGCCGGTTGCCCTCCACCCGCACGAGCAGCACGTCGTCGTCGGCGTCGTGGATCTGCGCCGCGACGATCTCGGGTTTCGCCGGGGGCAGCCGGGTGACCGCCTGCCGGACCGTCATGGTGTGGGTCCCGTCACCGTTCGACCAGGACGCCTTCTCCTCGCCGGCCATCTCGCGCAGCTCTGAGCGGGGGTACTTGCTGCCCTTGGTGGTCACCCCGCCGGCGTTCGCGCGGAACACCACGCCGGTGCCGGCGCCGTCCAGGCGGAAGTACTCGCTCCGGTAGCGGGCCAGCGCCGGCTGCTCCACGGTGTCCGGGTCCTTGGGCTTGCCGGTGGGCAGCGTGAGGTACCAGTTCTTCAGGTCTAGAACGTCACTCGGATAGCGGTTCGACCGGTCCGCTCCCGGGTCCGGCGCGGCTATTTCCGGAGGCGTGGCCGGGGCCAGGTCCGGCGGCGGCGCATTCGGAGCAGGCGAGCCGCAGGCAATTGTCGTAACCAACAACACCATTAGCAGCAGAATGGTTTTCGGCGTCATTTTTCGGACGCTAGCAAATTCCTCCGGTGCGGGTGGCGGGAGGTGAGCGGCGCCCCGGAGAGCCATACCTGGCGCAGGTGGACGACCGCCCAGGCGCACGCGGCCACGCACAGCGCCAGGTAGGCCCAGGAGTGGAAGAACCCGCCGCCGAAGAAGCCGATCGAGGCGACCGAGTAGAGCACCGCCATCACGGTGAACCCGATCCACTCCAGCACCGACTGGCCCCGGCCGTCCGGGCGCCGGCCGAGCAGCGCGCTGCCCGACGGGCCGCCCCACAGCAGCGTGGCCATGAAGGACAGCAGATAGAGCGGGTCGTCCAGGGCGCCCTTGAGCAGGGTCCAGCTGATCACCCCGCAGGCCAGCGCGCCCAGCATCCGCGCCGCGTGCGCCGGTGCGGTGAGACCCGGCGACAGCTCGTCGCGGCCGAACCGCACGGTCTGCACGAAGAACGTGGTCTCGGCCAGGAAGGTGACCACGATGGCGAACCAGAACAGCTGCATGAACCAGTGGTCGTAGCGGCCCCACCAGTCGCCGAGGTGCAGCAGGTAGGACCCGTCGTGCGGCCACCACAGCGCGGTCATCCACAGCGCCATCGGGTAGACGCGGTCGCGGGCGCCCATCCGGGCCGCCTCCACGAAGAACACGAACATGGCCACGATCGACAACCCGCCGACCAGCACCACCGGGACGGCGTTCGCGGAGATGGCGTCCAGCGTCGCCCGGGGGTCGTAGCTGGTCACCGGGCCGCCTCGATTCGAGCCGCCGGTTGCGGGGCGTCCTCGGGCGGGCGGGCCACCAGCACGGTGAGCACCCAGACGCCGAGGGCCGCCATGCCGATGGTCAGCGCGGCCGCCAGGTACGTGCCGGGCCACGAGGCCCCGGAGCCGAGCGCGATCCACATGGGCAGGTCCAGGCCGGCGTTGACCATCCCGTCGGCCATCGGCACCAGCGGGACCACCGCGAGCAGGGGCCAGCCGTTGCCCAGCCGAGGGCGGGTGGCGTGGATCAGCGCGCCGGCGGCCATCGGCATGATGGCCTGCACCGCCGCGCACCACAGCGGGAAGCCCCACAGGTTCAGCGGCTGGTTGTCGTAGTAGACGTGGAACCCGGTGAGCACTCCCGGCGTCTCCACCGCGATGTTGGACAGCGCGTACAGCCCCCACAGCCGCCAGATCCGCCCGGCCGAGGGGCGCGAGGCGAACAGGCGGTAGGCCAGGTAGCCCTGGCCGCCGACGTACCAGGGATAGGCGAACACCAGCGCCCAGGGGATCGGCCGGCCCAGCGCGGTGAACGCCGTCTGCTGGCCGATCACCGGGAAGTACAGGTGGCTCAGCACGTCCACCACCGGCTCGGCCATCACCGCCGCCAGCCCGCCCAGGAAGCACAGCAGCAACAGGGCGTCCCGGCGCCGCACCAGGTGCGCCACCGCGACCGCCAGCACGGCCAGCATGGGGACGCCGGTGACGAAGGTGAACATCAGCTGCGCGCCGGCCGGCATGACCGTCGTCTCCAACGGCGGGAGGGGCTGGTTCAGCGGCGGCATCCCGGTCTCCTTCACACGGCTACACGGCGGTCTGGCGCAGGGCGAAGAGGTTGGCCGACAGCCCGGTCTCCACGATCTCGAAGGCCCGCCGGATCAGCGCCTCCACCGGGTCACCGGTGGCCATTGCGGTGCCCAGCGCGGCCCGCAGCGCCGAACTGATCGAGGAAGCCAGCAACTGGCACTCCAGGCTGGTCGCCGGGTCCACCCCCAGCCGGGGGCCGAAGAACCGCGACAGCACGGTCTCCCACTCCAGCACGATCTCCAGGTACCGCCGGCGCGGCTGGGCCTCGGAGAACCACAGCCGGATGCACCTGGCCTGCAGGTCCGGCTCCAGGTCGTCGAGGAACCCGCGCAGGCCGACCGAGACCGCGTCCCGGGCCACCTCCCACGGGTCCCAGCCGGCGTCGGCCGCATCCAGCGTGGCGGCGAGCGTCTCGAGCTTCTCGGCGGCGGTCGGGAAGAGCAGGTCCTCCTTGCTGCCGAAATACCGGTGGAAGGTGCTGCGCGAACAGGTGGAGGCCTGACAGATCTCCTCCACGCTGACCGCGTCGAAGCCCCGCCGCTCGAACAGGTCGACCGCGTTGCGCACGATCGCGTCCCGCAGCAGCGCCTTCTTCCGCTCTCGCAGCTCCACCCATGCCCCCAAGCTGTGACACGATGTCACGATTGACACAATGTATCAGACCCGCCGACTCACCGAGGAATTCGCCTGGACCTCGCGGGCCGGATCGGGCACCAACGTGTTCGAGGAGACCGGATAAATCTTTCGATATCACATGCTACGGTCCACAAATTCCCCGATTTGTGCAAAGGACCGCTGTGGACGTCTTCAAACGAGTGCCCAGAAGTCCGCGCCCCCGCTGGATCGCGATCGGCGCCGTACTCGTGATAGCAATAGCCGCCGGCGTCTACTTCTGGCCGAAGGGCGCGACCCCCGGCGCACAGCGGCCCTATGCCGCGCCGAGCGATTGCATCAGTTCCGTGAGTGACCAGGTGGGGCTGGGGCGCGCGTTGGAGAAGGGCTATCCGGGCGACCGGATCTGCGCCTTCGGCGACTTCGGCGGCGCGCGCCTGGTGATCGCCAAGGGGGGCACCCCGGAGTGGCCGATGCTGATCTTCGGCGATGGGAAGAGCGAGGTCAAGGGGATCACGATCACCGCCGACAACGTGGTTCTCTCCGGCTTCAACGTGGTCGGCGGGATCGCCCCCGGCATCCTGATGCGCGGCAACAACATCACCGTCGAGCACAACACCGTCACCCATCCCACCGGCGAGGACCACGACGGCCTGCGATTCTTCGGCGCGAACCTGAAAATCCTGCACAACACGATCAGCTATATCGACCCGGAACGCACGGACGCCCATGCCGACTGCATGCAGAGCTTCGCCACCGGCCCCGACGCCCCGGCAAGCCAGAATGTCCTCATCGACGGGAATGCCTGCCTGGAAATCGACAACCAGTGCCTGATCGTCGAAGGCCCGCACTCGTCCGCCGGTGACGGCAGCGGCATTGGCGTGACAAAGGACATCACCTTTAGCAACAACTTCTGCGACGCCAACGCCTCACAGGCGGTACAGATCGACGACGTCCAGAATGTCCGCATCACCGACAACGACATCAACGCCGGCGTCCGGAAGGCGTTCAGCTTCCAGAACAACTCGACCGGCGCAGTGATCGAGGGCAACGACATCTCCCCCTGCGTGAAGTACGAGATCGGCATGGACGCGAGCTCGCGCCGCGACTACCGGGGCCCCGACATCGGCGGCCGGCCCTAGCCGGCCCGCCGGCCCGGAGCGACGCCCGGGCCGGAGCGACGCCCGAGCCGGCGCCGGGCGCCCATCCCCGACGTCGGGGAGTCCGCACGCGGGACCCGAGGCAAGCCGGGCCGGCCGGGCGGCGCCGATGCCCCCGGAGGCTTTCGTGCGCCGGCCCGGCAGCCCGTTCTAAACGTCATTCGATAAGTATTTCAACCTACGCCGTACCGGCATTCACGTTAATCACTTCGATATAGCACCGGCGGTCCGCCAGAATCCTGTCCGAGGATTCCGGTGTCGAACCGAGTCGAACCCCTCGGCCGACCCCGGCGAAGGCAACCCGAGGCGTTGGGGGATGCGACACCTGGAGGTCGCCGTCAATTCGTCCTAAGTTCCTTCGCATTGCGAAGGAACTTAATCACTTCTGACGCATCTTCAACGCCGCCCGGCGCAACCATCGACATGCCGTGAGTCGATATTTCACCCGGCAGGCGGCGCGCCGAAACATCTTGCCACCCACGTGAGTGAATCACAGTCGACCGGTCGTTGCGGATACCAACCTTCTCCTTGATCGGGTCGCCGCCGCCGCTCAATCGTTTTACCGCAGGTCAGAGCCCTGGAACTACCTTTCCGATCAACGAAGTGTCGCTGTCAACCCATTCGGCCATTTTTTTGAGTCAACTTTTCGTAATCGAAATCCCCCTGTGGGTAGTGCCCTATCAGGTTCTTCTCATGTTCGTCATCGCCTATCGTGACATCCACTTGTTGCGGGCCGTCCCCCGTCCGTTTTCTTAGAGTTCACCTGCTGTTCATCTTCCAAGCCGTATTCGGCCACTTTTTTCTCGTTGGACGATCCGGAACCGAGTTGCACTCGGGCGATTTCGGCTGATTAGGAAAAGAGGGGTCGGAGTGTCAGAGGCGGGTACAGGCGGGCGGTGGGCGTTGAAGCGAGCGGCTTTCGTATCGATACCGCTCGTCGTGCTAGTGAGCGCGGGCGCCCTCGTTGCCGTGCACGGCGCTTACGACGCACCCATGACGTTGACGTCATCGGTGCGCGAAGGCCAGGTGTCCAACATGGTTACCGCGAAGGGGGCGGTGTCGGCGGCTAAGTCGGCGAACCTCACCTTCAACCGTGGCGGCAACGTCAAGAGCATCGACGTGAAGGTCGGAGACAAGGTCAAGAAGGGCCAGAAGGTCGCCGAGCTGGGTAACGGCGGTGCCAAGCGTGCGGTGCTCCAGGCCCAGCAGACGCTGGCCCAGCAGCAGGCCGCGCTGGACATCATTCTCAACGACGTGAACCCGGACGGCCTGCGGAAGATCTACGAGTACAACAAGAAGTCGGTCGACCAGGCCCGCAAGAACATCGACCTCAAGGAAGAGGCCGACCGCGACATCATCGAGCGCCAGGAGCGCGGCCTGCGCCAGGACCGCGACGCGGTGCAGAAGGCGAAGGATGCGCGCGACGCGATCCCCGGCTGCCACAAGGGCAGCCCGCTCGCCGACACCATTCCGGGGTGCTCAGCTGCCCTTAAGGCCGTCGCCGATGCGGAGAACAAGTACTACGCCGACAAGACGACCTACATCAACGCGATCAACAGCCTGAAGGTGAACCGCGGCGTGCTGCGGTCGACCTACCGGGCCGCGCGGACCTCGGCGGTTACCGCGTACAACACCTGGAACATCGCCAAGACCAACCGGCCGAACCAGATCCTCGCCGCGCGCGCCCAGGTGGCCAACGCGCAGGTGGCCGTGGCGAACGCCCTCGGCTCACTGGGTGACGGTTTCGTCTACGCCCCGGCCGACGGCGTGGTCTCCGCCGTCAACGGCGCGGTCGGCGAGTTCAGCCCGCCGTCCAGCGGCGACAGCTCGGTGACCCCGAACAGCCCGGGCAGCCAGGGCCGGATCCCCAACGTGGGTGACCTGGCCAGCGCGGACCAGAAGGCGCTCACCGGCGGCCAGTCCCCGAACGCGGGCCTGCAGGCCGTGCTCCCCGCCGGCAGCACCCTGATCCAGATCAGCGGCATCGACACCTTCACCGTGGTGGCCGCGTTCCCGGAGAAGGACGCGGTCCGGATCACCTCCGGCGCGCAGGCCAAGGTCACCTACGAGGCCCTGGCCGGCAAGGAGACCGACGGCACCGTCGCCTCCATCGCCCCGGTCGGTTCCCCGGGCGTCAACGCGGCACCGGTGTACTACGCCACGATCCTGCTCAAGGACGCCCCGAAGGAGCTCAAGGCCGGCCTGACCGCCAACGTCTCCGTGGTGACCAACACCGTGGAGAACAAGGCCATGGTCGTGCCCACCTCCTCGGTCACCGAGGACGACGGCAAGACCTTCGTGCACGTGCCCGGCGCCGACGGCAAGCCGGTCATGAAGGAGTTCACCCGGGGCAAGGCCGGTGACGACAACACCCAGGTGCTCTCCGGCCTGAACAAGGACGAGAAGGTCTTCGTCCCCGACAGCGGCACCCTGCCGCTGCCGGCCAGCGACGACGTCCCGGACGTGCCGGCCGAGCAGCCCCTGACCGTGGACAGCAAGGACCCGGAGCAGAAGGCCGCCGAGCGGGCCAAGCTCGCGGTGCCCGCCGCCGTGCCCGCCGCCGCGCCACCCGCCGCACTGCCGATGCCGGAGGGCAACACCTTCCCGGGCGACCCCGGTGAGCTCCCCGCCGAGCCGGGCGACATGGGGTCCGCGGTACCGGGTGACCCGAACGCCGGAACGGCAGGGACCAACCCGTTCGCGCCGATGAACAACGGTGCGAGCAACGGGTCGATCACCGGACCCTCGAACTGACCCCCGGCCTCAGGTAAAGGAACCAAAATGCGCATCACCTCAAGGCTCCTCGCCGCGGCGGCCGCCGCGGTGCCGGTGGCCGTACTGATCCCGGCGGTGGCCATGGCCGCCCCGGCGCAGAACCCCGCTCCCCCGCCCCCGCCGACCACGCCGGCCTACATCTGCGACATCCTCGTGTCGGTCCTGCCCGGCGTCGTCGCCACCACCAACTGCGAAGCCTTCGGCGGCATGCAGACGACCGGCTACATCCCCGAAGACAAGTCCTACACCCTCGTCAACCGCACCGGCGACATCCAGAAGTTCAGGTGCAGCGGCGGCACCGTTGACGCCCCGACCGGGGTCGCACCCAAGAAGTGCACCCCGCTCGGCCCCAGCGTCCCCGCGTCGCTGGCCCCCCCGCCGGTCCCCTACGGCGGACCCGGCGGCGTTGCCCGCTAGAACCCGCTAGAACCGCCCGACAACCGAGCGCCCCGGTCCCGCCGCCAAAGGCAGGGCCGGGGCGCTCTGTTTTGTCGTGAGACGCCTACAACATGCCGTGTGGGTTGGCCGGTCGGTCGGGGATCGGCTGCACCACGTCCCAGTGCTCGGCCACCAGGCCGTCGCGCAGGCGCAGGATGTCCACCACCGCCACGTCCGGCGGCTCCGGCCGGCTGATCCGGCTGTGCACCACCACGTGGTCCTCGTCGGCCACGATCCGCCGGACCTCGCTGTGCGCGGCCATCAGGCGCCGCCCGGCCGGCGTGCGGAAATACTCGCCGAACGCCAGCTTGCCGCTGGTGGTGGCCGGGTCGTGCGGCACCAGCGGGTTGTGCGAGACGAACCGGTCGTGCAGCAGTTCCAGCGCCGCGTCCACGTCCCGTGCTTCGAAGAGGCGGCGCAGCAGCTCTTCGACGACCTTCCGGTGCTGTTCAGGAGTGCTCATACCGGTACGACGAAGGACGGAGGTGCTCGCGTCACGCGGTCAATACGCTCGCGGGCGATGGACGACACCTTCGAGGCGCACCGGGCCGAGCTGTTCGGTGCGGCCTACCGGATGCTCGGCATCCGGGCCGACGCGGAGGACGTGCTGCAGGAGGCCTGGTTGCGCTGGGGGCGGGTGGACCGGGCGACCGTGAGCAATCCGCGCGCCTACCTGTTCCGCCTGGTCACCAACGAGGCGATCGACCAGCTGCGGCGGGTGCGGGCGCGGCGCGAGGAGTACCTGGGGCCGTGGTTGCCCGAGCCGCTGGTGGAGGCGGCGGCGCCGGGTGAGGCGGTCTCGGTGGGCCTGCTGGTGGTGCTGGAGACCCTGTCGGCCGACGAACGCGCGGTGTTCGTGCTGCACGAGGCGTTCGCCTTCGCCCACGCCGAGATCGCCGAGATGCTGGGCCGCACCGAGCGCGCCGTCCGCCAGCTGGCCTACCGGGCGCGCCGGCGCGTGCAGGCCCGCCGCCCGCACCGGCGCCCCAGCCGCGCCGAGCACCGCGAGCTGACCGCGCGGTTCGTGGCGGCCGCCGTGGACGGCGACGTGACCGCGCTGGTGCGCCTGCTGGCGCCCGGGGTGGAGTTCCGCGCCGACTCGGACGGCCGGCGGGAAACCCCACGCGAGCCGATGTTCGGCGCGGCCGAGGTCGCCGCCTGGTTCCGCACCGCCGCCCCGTTCTGGCCGGACCCGCTGACCGTGCGCGTCGTCCCGGTGAACGGCGCCCCCGGCGCGCTGGTCCTCGGCGGGGACGCCCCGTTCCTGGTGTTCGCCCTCGAGTACGACGAGGACGACCGGGTCGCGGCGGTGTACGCGGTGCTCAACCCGGAGAAGCTCCCGGTTCAGAACCCCGACTCGGCCATCAGCCCCCGCACCAGCCAGCCCAGCGCCCGGCCGAGCAGCGCGGAGTCGACGTGCTCCGGGTCGGCCAGCTTGTGCAGCGAGAAGCCGTCGACCAGCGACTCGATCACCAGGGCCACGTCGGCCGGGGACGCCGCGACCGAAAGTCCGTAGGCCCGCTGGTACTCCTCGATGACCTTGGCGACGGCGGCGTGCAGCTGGCGCAGCGAGTCCGCGAACCGGGGCCGCAGCTCGGGCTCGCGCAACGCGTGCGACCAGAACTCGATGAACAGCCGGAACAGGTCCGGATCCCGTTGCAGGAACTCGATCCAGAACTCGCCGGCCTCGGCCGGCACGTCCCCCAGGTCGGCCGCGCCCCGGGCCCGGGCCGTGTACCCCTCCAGCAGGCGCGCGAAGTCGCGGTCCCACAGCGCGAGGAACACGCCCTCCTTGCCGCCGAACTGCGAGTACAGCGCGCCGATCGTGCGGCCGGCCCGCTTGGCGATCTCGTAGATCGAGGAGTTCTGGTAGCCGTGCTCGACGAACACCTCGCGGGCACTCCCCAGCAGCAGCTCCCGGGTCTGCTCGGCGGCCTCGGCCCGGGTCAACCGGCGCGGCGCCTCACCCGGAACTGACATAGCCCGAACTATACAAACAGCCTTGACATAGTTTCAGCTATCTGAATAGTTTGAGCTATGTCAAAGCCGAGGAGGGTCAGATGAGCAGCACGGACAGCGCGGCGCCACCGAGCGCCGAGGCCTGGGTGAGTGTGTTCGCCGACGGGTGGCGGGCGCCGGCCAGCGCGGAGGAGTTCGTCGACCACTTCCGGCCCTGGCTGCAACCGGACTACCGGTTCAGCCAGCCGCTGATCGGCGCCGGCGTGGGCATCGACGAGTTCGCCGAACGGTTCGCGCGACCACTGTTCGCGCTGGTCCCCGACCTCCGCCTGACCGTGCGGGACTGGGCGGCGCGCGGCGGGACGCTGTTCGTCGAGGTCCTGGTCGAGGGCACCATCGGCGGCCGGCGGGTGGTCATGCCCGGCTGCGACCGGATCACCCTGCGGGAGGGCCGGGCCGCCACCCGGGTCACCTACGCGCCAACCCGGCGCCGCTGCTGCGCGCCCTCGCACGCACGCCCCGGCTGTGGCCCCGCGCCGCCGCCGCGCTGCTCACCGACCTCGTCCGGAGCAGGCGATGATCCCCCGCGATGCGCGCGCCTTCATCGCCCGCGCCGAACTGGCCACCAACAGCAACGACCCCGAGTGGCCGCTCACCGAGGCCTACGCGCCGGAGGTCCGCCTGGAGCTGATCGGCGACGGGGTGCACCAGGTCTGCCACGGCATCGCCGAGGCCGGGCCCGCGGTGCGCGCGCTCTACGACTGGATCGCCGCCTCCCGCGGCCGGGTCGCCAAGACCCTCATCGGCACCTCGCCCGACACGATCGTCAACGAGGTGGAGGGCCGCCTGTTCAACGGCCGGCACGTGACCAGGGGCACCGAGATCTGGCGGTTCGACGAGCACGGCCGGGTCGTGCACAACGTGATCTACAGCGCGGTGGACGCCAAGCCGCCGACCAACCCGGCGGCCGCCCTGCGCATGCTCATCGGACATCCCCGCATGGCGCTGACCTATCTCGCCGCGCAGCTGCGGGAACGCCGCCGCGCGGGTCCACGGGGCACACCTCAGGCGCCGGGCTCGGGCAACTGGACCGTCCAGTTGCCCTGCGCACCGGCACGCAGGAGGGCGCGAACCGATTCTCGGGGCACTCGGAAACGCCCGTCCTGCTGAATGGCGGCGAGCTGGCCCTCGTGTATCAGACGATATACCGTCATCTTGGACAACCGCAGCGCCTGGGCTACCTCGCGCACCGTCATAAGCTTTTCGGGATCGGCATCCGAGGCATCAGACACATTCTTGTCCCGACCTTCGGACGAAACCACGACAATCCCCCGGAAAGCTCTTTCGATTACGACGTCGAAACGTTATCCGCGAGGCCTAAGATAAACAAGAGAAAACACACTAAGCCAACGTTGGCTAACGGTTAAGCCAACGATAAGGCCGCTTCCGCCGCCCGGATTCGCCCTCGCCACCGCCCAGCACGAGCTCCACCCGGGCACCGCCGAGCGGCGAACGGGCCAGCCGCATCCGGCCGCCCGACTCCTCCGCCGTCCGGCGGGCGATGTCCAGCCCGAGGCCGGTGGACGCGCCGTGCGAGCGGCCGCGCTGGATCACGCCCGGATCGGGGAAACCCGGCCCGCCGTCGTCCACGGTGAGCGTCACCTCACCGCCGGCGACCCGGACGGCCAGGCGCATGGGGACGCCGTCGGGGGTGTGCGCGAAGATGTTGCCGAGCAGGGCGTCCAGCATCGCCGCCAGCGTCTTCGGGTCGGCGCCCACGAACGCCGGCCCGGGCGGCAGATCACTGCCGATGGTCCGCCCGGTGTCCTCGGCGAGCACCGACCAGAAGGCGACCCGCTCGCGCACCACCACGGTCAGGTCGCCGCCCGCGCCCCGGCTCTGGCTGGCCGTCCGCCGCGCGGCCCGGATCAGCTCGTCCAGCGCGCGGACGAGCGCCTCGTAGCCGTGCACCAGGCGGGGCGCGTGAGCCGGCGGCAGCGCGTCGATGTCCAGCCGGAGCGAGGTGAGCGGCGTGCGCATCCGGTGCGCGAGGTCGGCGGCGTGCCGGCGCTGCTCGTCGACCAGGTGGTCCACCCGGATGGCCAGCCGGTTGAGCTGCGCGCCCACCCGGCGGATCTCGCCGGGCCCGTCCGGGGTGACCCGGGCGTCCAGCTCGCCGGCCGCCATCCGGTCGGCCACCGCCGCCAGGTCCCGCACGGAACCGATCAGCCCCTTGGCCAGCCGTTCGGCCAGCAGCACCCCGATCAGCAGCAACCCGGCCGAGAGCGTGAACAGCAGCACCAGCAGCTTGGTGCTCTCGCCGCGCAGCGCCTCGTCGGTGGCCAGCACCCGGACCACGCTCGGGCAGCCCGCGACCCCGGGGACCGGCACCAGGGCCTCGGCCCCGCTCGCCGTCACGCCCCGGACCGGCTCGCAGCGCGCCGCCTTCCCGACGGCGGGAGTGCGCTCCGCCGGGACCCCGAGCACCCGGCCGTCCGGAAGGAACACCGAGGTGGCGAACCCGTCGACCGGCGCCGCCGGCAGCGACCGGGTGGCCAGTGAACCGCCCAGCGCGGCGATCGCCTCGGCCCGCTCGGTCGCCATGGCCATCGCCCGGTGCTCGGCGTCCCGCTGGACCAGTACCACCAGCGGTACCAGGAACACGATCAACACCAGGCCCATGGCCGCAAGCACCACACCCGCCAGGTGCCGGCGCATGCGCTAGCCCGGGCTTTCCAGGCGCAGCCCGACGCCCCGGACGGTGTGCAGGTAGCGGGCGTCCCTGGCGGTCTCGCCGAGCTTGCGGCGCAGCCAGGAGACGTGCACGTCGACCGTCTTGTCCGTGCCGCTGTACGGCACCCGCCACACCTCGGTGAGCAGCTCCCGCTTGGCGACCACCTCACCCGGCCGCCCGGCCAGGTAGTAGAGCAGGTCGAACTCCTTCGGGGCCAGGGACAGCGGGCGGCCGTCCAGCTCGGCGGTGCGGCGCGCGCCGTCCAGCGCCAGCCGCCCCACCACCAGCCTGGTGTCGGAACGGACGCGCATCTCCTGGCTGCGCCGCAGCACCGCCCGCACCCTGGCCACCAGCTGGGCGCCGCCGAACGGCTTGACCAGGTAGTCGTCCGCGCCCGCCTCGAGCACCGCGACGATGTTGCTCTCGTCGTCGAACCCGGTCGCCACGATGACCGGCACCCGGCTGACCGCGCGGACCATCCGCAGGACTTCCTCACCGGAGAAGTCGGGCAGGCCCAGGTCCAGCACGATCAGGTCGGGCCGGCCGGCGATCGCCGTCTCCAGGCCCGCCACCCCGGTGGCGGCCGATGAGGTGGCGAAGTCGCTCTCCTGGAGCGAGCGCAGAAATCCGCGCCGGACGTCGGCATCGTCCTCGATCACAAGGACATGGGGCACCGGCGTAGCCTAGCGCCGTTGGATGTCTGTCAGCTGATACCCCTGCCCGATTCCCCGGCGGGCGCTCACGGCAGACCGGCACCCGGGAAGCCGGGCATCCGGCCGGACCAGCCGGTCCAGTCGCACGTCATGTCCCGGGCGAACTCGGAGCCCGCCTCGCCGGGCAACCGCTTCTCCTCGGTCGAGGACGACCGGCCGCTGTCGCCGGAGGAGTCGTCGTCCTTCTCCTTCGACCCGGCCTTGGCCGGAGCGGGGCGCGCGGGCGGGGCCGCGGCCGACGGGCGGGGAACTTCCACCGGCGCGGGCGGCGGCGGGGCGGTCACCACATTCGCCGGGGCCTGGATGACCAGCGGGGCCGCCCCCCGGTCGTCGCTCAGCAGCAGCGCGAGCAACACGATGGCCAGCCCGAAAAGACCGAACACCCCGGCCAGCAACACGTACCTGACCAGGCTCCTCGGTGCGGTGGAACCGACCGCGTGACGCGTCCGGTCCCGTTGCCACGCAGCCTGCCCGGCTATGGGCACGACGCCCAGCCGGTCCGTGCGCGCCGTCGCCCTCACCTGGTCGACCACCTGGTCGACGGGGACGGCGAGAGACGGTCGGCGCCTGCTCCGCGACGATTGCTCGGCCGCGGGCCCAACACTCCAGGTTGGCGGCATGATTCGCACTATATGGCAGGCCAACCGACGTCTCCCCGCCGCCTCGCGATATAACATTACGTTCTACTTGCGGACGACCCAGCAGTCGTCATGCTTCCGGTAGTCACGCCGGTGGACCGAGTACTCGCCGTCGTCGTCGTCCGAGTCCTTCTCACCGGTCACCGAGTAGTAGCCGTCCTCGCACGCCACCACCCGGTTGAAATCCGGCCCGTGGTCGTGCGGGAAGTCGAACCAGTTGTCCGACGCCCAACTCGGCGCGGTGAAAACCAGTGTTCCGGCCACACCCAGTGCACCGGCCAACCCAATCATCGTGATACGCCGCATTTAGTTCCGTCCCTTTCCTGGCAAGCTGTGAACCAATTGCGGCACGCTATCCCGATCAACGGTTAACGCATCGCTAAGCCCGCCATAGGACTTCTCTAACCCGGGCGGCAAGGCCGTTCAGTTACGGATCTGGGCCTGTCGTCAATGCCGGCGCGCCTCGGCTGGGGTGCCCGCCCCGGCCGGGGTGATCGCCGTCCGTGGCGGTCTAGCGTCGACTCAACGGCTTGGGGTCAGCGGAGGTGGCGCAGGGCGAGTTCGGCGGCGTTGGCGCCGCACATTCCGTGCGCGCCGGGGCCGGGGGGCGTGGCCGCCGAGCAGATGTACATGCCGGGCACACCGACCTCGTAGGGCGACAACGACACCCGGGGCCCGAACACCAGCTTCCGGATGTCGTTGGCCCCGGTGAGGATGTCCCCGCCCACGTAGTTCGGGTTGTACACGGCCATCTCGGTGACCGACCGGACCGCCATGCCGACCACCCGCTCCCGGAACCCGGGGGCGAACCGCTCGAACTGCGCGATGATCGCCTCGGTGGCGTCGCCGGTGTACCCGTTCGGCACGTGCGCGTAGCTCCACACCGGGTGCACGTCGCCGACCGACCGGCCGGGGTCGGCCAGGTACTGCTGCCCGACCAGCACGAACGGCCGCTCGGGCATGCGCCCGGCACAGACGTCCCGCTCCGTCGCGGCGATCTCCTCGAACGGGCCGCCGAGGTGCACCGTGCCGGCCCGGCGAGCCTCCGGGTTGGTCCACGGCACCCCGCCGGACACCGCGAAGTCGACCTTGAACGCGCCCGGCCCGTGCCGGTAGCGGCGGTAGGCACGGGCGGCCCGCGCGGGCAGCCGGGAACCCAGGATGTCCGCCACCGCGCCGGGGGCCAGGTCGAACATGGTCACGTCGGCCGGCGGCAGCTCGGCGGGACCGGTCACCCGGACCCCGGTCTCGATCTTGCCACCCAGGTCGACCAGCAGCGCGGCCAGCGCCGAGGTGATCGTCCCGGAGCCGCCGGCCGCGACCGGCCAGCCGTAGCGGTGGCCGGCGGTGACGATGCCCACCCCGATCGCCGAGGTCATCGGGAGGTGCAGCGGCCGGAACGCGTGCGCGGCCACCCCGCCCCACAGCGCGCGCGCCCGCTCCGTACGGAACAGACGGGCGAACACCGAGGCCGGCAGCACTGTCGGCGCGCCGAACCGGGCCATGGCCAGCGGGTGCCGGGGTATCCCGACCAGCGGCCGCATGATGTCCTCGGCCAGCTGGTCGAACCTCGCCGACGGCCACTTGAACAACGCCCGCCAGCGCGCGCCGTCCGCGCCCAGCCCGGCCGCCGTCTCGTCCACCGAGCGGTGCAGCACGCCGGCCTGCCCGCCGTCCAGCGGGTGCACGCAGTCGATCTCCGGCAGCCGCCAGGACAACCCATAACGCGAAAGGTCCAGCGAGGCCAGGAAGCTCGACCCGACGGCCATCGGGTGGATGGCCGAGCAGTTGTCGTGCAGCAGGCCGGGCACGATCGCCTCGCCGGACCGCGCCCCGCCGCCGACCTCGTCGGCCGCCTCCAGCACGGTGACCTGCACGCCGGCCCGGGCCAGGGCCACGGCGGCGGCGAGCCCGTTCGGCCCGCCGCCCACCACTACGGCTGTACTCATGACTCGACCCTGGCGAGCAGGTCTCGTGTGGTCATGCAGCCGGCTCTCGGTCGGGGCCCTTGCGCGACCAGGTGACGTGCAGCGGGATCGGCCCGTTGGGCAGCCAGGGCTGCTCGTTCACCGCGTCGGCCACCTTCCAGCTGCCCCGCTCGATCACCCCAAGCGCCGCGTCGATCACCTTGTACTCCTGGTAGTTGCGGTGCGCGGACTGCGACTCCACCCACGCGATGACCAGCTCGCCGGGCTCGAACCGGGCCTGCCGCTGCACGGCGTTGACCAGGTCCTCGTCGTGCAGGTGCCCGTCGCCGAAATTGAACCCGATCAGCGTGTTGCACAGGAACTCGGCCTCCCGCACGGTCCGCCGGTCCAGGTCGGGCAGGTGCTTGATCAGCAGCGAGAACAGGCCCCGGCCCTGGCTGTGCATGGTGCGCCAGGCCAGTGTCTGCTGCATGGTGACCTCGGCGACGTCCGGCTCGTAGCCCAGCGCCTTGAGCTGGTCGATCTGGTTCGGCGCGGCCCGCACCACGGAGTTCAGCTTCTCCTCGGCGCCCGGCGCGAACGCCCACACCGCCGACGCCCAGTTGCCCGCGTACTGGCGCATCGAGGGCAGGAAGGACACCAGGTCCGGGCGCAGGTTGCCCAGCACCGGGAAGAACAGCAGCCCGGCCACGAGCACCGCGAGCAGCCAGCCGGAGGACATGTCGGTGATCCCGTAGCCGGCCTCGTTGGGGAACCCGGCGAACAGGAAGATCGCGGCGTAGGCGAACAGGATGTTCCACTCCAGCGGCACCGCCAGCGGGAACGTGGACACGATGAACAGGTGGAAGACCACCATGATCGCCACCGCCGCCAGCGACAGCCACCGGTTGTGGGAGAACAGCAGCACCAGCGGCACCAGGATCTCCACCGTGGTCCCGCCGACGTGCGCCATGAAGTCGCCCACCCGGGACGGCCGGATGTCCCGAGGGTAGTCGCGGTAGTGCGCGCGCTTGAGCCACTTGAACGGGATGGCCGGGCTGTTGCTCACCATCGGCGGCACCACGTTGGCGAAGTGCTTGCCGAACTTGGAGAAGCCCGCGCCCAGCCAGACGACCACGATCAGCAGCTTCAGCGCGATGATCATGTCCGTGAAGGGCAGCACGGCGAAGAAGAACATCGCCGGCAGGTACTGCTCACCCCGGGCGGCCAGGAAGATCGTCTTGTCCCGCAGTCCCATCAGGATCAGCAGCACCATCGGCACCACCACCAGTGAAGGACTCACCAGCCCGGAGGTGTTGTCCGGCAGCGCGGCCAGCAATGCCTCCGTGGCGACCCCGGGCATCACCAGCACCAACGCCAGGCTGGCCAGCAGCACCACGTAGAGCGCCACATCGAACCAGGTGCGCCGGTCGCCCGCCGTGAACGGCACCCGCCGCCACGGCCGCAGCCGGATGGTGCCGGGCCGCACCCAGAACCGCACCCCGCCGGTCATCGGCTTGAACTTGCCGACCAGCGGCCCCCAGGACCCGGCCAGGTTCATGCACTCCAGCAAGACCGTCCACAGCACCGCCTTCTGGTAGACGATCGGCTCGTCCCACCAGGTCGAGACCTCCCAGAACCGCAGGCCCGAGGTCGCGGTGGCCAGGACGACGCCGCCCAGGATGTAGAAGAACAGCAGCTTCAGGATGTAGATCACGTGGATGACCTTCGGCGTGCCGAAGCCGTTCTCCACCCAGTTCAGCGCCAGCGTCCTCAGCCGCTCCATGAGTGGCTGCTGGAGGAAGGTCGGCGGGTCGACCGGTGGGAAGTCGGGTTTGGTGAAGCCCATTGGTCAGCTCCTTTGCGTTGGTTCGGTGGGTTGGGCGAAGAAGCGCTCGATCGCCGGGACCAGCCGGGGCGGGTCGCAGACCAGCTCGAGATGGCCACCCGGGTAGATGTGCCGCTCGGCGCGCGGGATCAGCGTGCGCAGCAGCCACGAGTTGGCCAGCGGGATGATCGGGTCGTCGTCGCCGGCCAGCACCAGGGTGGGTTGGGTGATCAGCGGCAGCAGCGGCAGGCTGGTCCAGCCGGCCCCGGCCAGCAGCTGGTAGGCGTAGCCGGACGGGCGGCCCTTGTGCAGCAGCCGCTCGACCATGTCCGGGTCGGCCCGGGCGCTGCCGCCGTACAGCGAGCCGGACACCTCGCGCAGGTAGCCGGTGTCCAGGTAGCGGCGTGGGGTGAGCATGTGCCGCAGCACCCCGGGCCGGGCCGGCACCATCAGCGAACCGGTGCCGGTGGCCACCAGGACCAGGCGCCGGACCCGGCGGCGCTGGGTCAGCGCGAACTGCTGCGCCAGGCCGCCGCCCCAGGAGATGCCCAGCACGTCCACCTGGTCGTGGCCGAGCTCGTCGAGCAGCCGGGCCAGCCGGTAGGACAGCGTGGTGAACCGGTAGGGCACCCGCGAGGGCACCGCACCCCCCACCCCCGGCGGGTCGAACCGGATCACCGGGATCGCCGGGTCCAGCGCGTCCACGAAGGGTTGCAGTGCCTCCAGCCGGGCTCCGATGCCGTTCATCAGCAGCAGTGGCGTGCGGTCCTGGTCGCCCGGGCGGACCACCGCGTTCAACCGGTTGAGCTGGGCGGTCACCGGGCCACCACGTACCGGCCCGGGGCCGGGTCCGACGCCGGGTGGTCCGGCCCGCCCGGTTCGGCCGGGGCCGGCCGCTCCGGCCCGGACCGCTCCCCCAGCCAGCTCACGAAACTCGGCCACCACGACCCCTTTGTCGTCGGCGCGCCCGCCTGCCACTGCTCGGCCGGGTCGCTCCCGGCGAGGGCCGCGCGGTAGTTCGCCTTGGGATTGTCCGGCGGATTGACGATCGAGGCGATATGTCCGCTGCTGGACAACACGAACGTGACGTCCCCGCCGAACAGCTGGGCGCCCCGGTAGCAGTTCTGCCAGGGCGAGATGTGGTCCGCGATCCCGGCCAGCATGTACCCGTCGGCCTTGACCGCCGAGAGGTCCACCGGGGCGCCGAGCATGCGCACCGCGCCCGGCTTGGTCAGCCCGTTCTCCAGGCCGACGTCCACGAAGTCGTGGTGCAGGCCGGTGGCCATCCGCACGGTGTCCGCGTTCCAGTACAGGATGTCGAAGGCCGGGGGCTTGCGGCCCTGCAAATAGTTGTTCACCCAGTAGCTCCACACCAGGTCGTCCGGGCGCAGCCAGGCGAACACCTCGGCCAGCGCGCGGCCGTCCAGGTACCCGCGCACCGAGGAGGCGAGTTTCGCCAGGGTGGCGGTGCGGCGGTCCATGAACGCCCCGCTGGTGCCGGCCCGGCTCTGGTCCAGCACACAGACCGCGAGGCTGAACGCGGCCACGTTGTCGCTCTGTCCCTTCGCCGCCAGGGCGGACAGCACCATGGAGAGCAGCATCCCGCCGGAGCAGAAGCCCAGCGGCAGCACGGCGTCCGCGCCGGTGATCGTCCTGGCCGCGTCCAGCGCGCGCACGATGGCTTCCCCGTAGGTGTCCATGTCCCAGGCGCGGTGCCTGGCCGCCGGGTTGCGCCAGGAGATCATGAAGACCTGCTGGCCGCTCTCCACCAGATACTCGATCAGGCTGCGGCCCGGCGCCAGGTCGGCGATGTAGTACTTGTTGATCACCGGCGGCACCACGACCAGCGGGCGGGACCGGACGGTAGCGGTGCGCGGGGTGTACTGGATCAGCTCGAACACCTCGGTGCGCAGCACCACCGCGCCCGGGGTGACCGCGAGATCCCGGCCCACCCGGAACGCGTTGGGATCCACCATGCTGGGCACCCGGGGCGCCTCGGCCAGGTCGGAGAGCAGGTTCCGCGCCCCGGCCAGCGCGCTGGCCCCCCTGCTCTCCACCGCCGCGCGCCAGCCCAGCGGGTTGAGCAGCGGGTTGTTGCTCGGCGCCAACGCGGCGATCAGGTTGTCCAGCGCGAAGACCAGGCGCTCCCGGTCCCGCCAGTCCAGGTCCGCCCCGGCCACCAGGTCCTTGCCGGTGGCGGAGGCGGCCAGGTAGGCCTGCAGCGCGCGGTGCAGCACCGGGTTGTCCCGCCAGGCCTGGTCGGCGAACCGCCGGTCCTTCGGGTGCGCGGCCAGCTCGGAGCTGCCCTGCACGATCTTCCCCAGTTCCTCGAGGAGCTCGACCAGCCGGCGGGCCGTGCCGCCGGGGTGGCGGGCCAGCTCGCGGGCCAGCCGCAGCAGCGCGTTCGCCGGCAGCATCCGGGCCAGCGGGGACAGCGCGCCGTCCACCAGCAGCATGTCCAGCGCGGCGGCGTGCTCGTCGGCGCGGTCGTAGACGTCGCTGCTCATCGCGCGACCGCCTTGGTCTGGTCGGCGTAGTCGATGAACCAGTCCAGCGCACCGGGGTTGGCCAGCGTGGCCCGGTTCACCGCGCGCTCGGGCGCCACTCCCTGGAGCAGCCGCTTGATCGGCACCTCCAGCTTCTTACCAGTGATCGTCATCGGAATCTCGGGAACGGCGACAATTTCGTCCGGCACGTGCCGGGGCGACACCCGGCTCTTGATCTCCGTGCGGATCCGGCCGAGCAGCTCGTCGGTCAGCTCGGCGCCGGGGGCCAGGGTCACGAACAGCGGCATGAAGTAGCCGCCGTCCGGCTGCTCGGCCCCGATGACCAGGCTGGACGCCACGCCGGGCACCCGGTCCACCACCGCGTAGATGTCCGCCGAGCCCATCCGCACGCCGCCCCGGTTGATCGTGGAGTCCGAGCGGCCGTGCACCACGTAGCCGCCGTAGCGGGTGACCGTCATCCAGTCGCCGTGCCGCCACACGCCCGGGTAGGTGTCGAAGTAGGCGTCCCGGTAGCGCTCGCCGTCCGGGTCGTTCCAGAAGCGCACCGGCATGGACGGCATCGGCTCGGTGATCACCATCTCGCCCACCTCGTCGACCAGCGGCTTTCCTTCCGGCGACCACGCCTCCACCCGCACCCCGAGGTAGGGCGCCTGCATCTCGCCGGCGTACACCGGCAACAACGGGTTGGTGCCGATGAACGCGGCGCACACGTCGGTGCCTCCGCAGTCCGAGCCGAGCAGCAGGTCCCGCTTCACCGCGTCGTAGACCCAGTGCCAGGTGGACCGGGGCAGCGGCGATCCGGTGCTGCAGATGGCCCGCAGCGCGGACAGGTCGTGCCGGTCCACCGGCCGCACCGCCGCCGCCTGGCAACCGGTGAGGTAGGCCGCACCGGTGCCGAACCTGGTCACCTCGTGCTCGGCGCAGATGCGGAAGAGCTGGTCGACGTCGGGCTTGGTCGGGTTGCCGTCGTAGGTGACGATCGTCGCCCCCACCCCCAGCGCGGTGACCAGCACGTTCCACACCATCCACGCGGTACTGGCGTAGACGAACACCCGGTCGCCCGGGCCGCTGTCGAAGTGCAGCGCGTGCGACTTGAGGTGTTCCAGCAGGATGCCGCCGTGCGAGTGCACGATGCCCTTCGGCACGCCGGTGGTGCCCGAGCTGTACAGGATCCACAGCGGGTGGTCGAACGGCACCTGCGTGTAGACGGGTTCGACGTCCCCGGCGGTCAGCACGTCGAAGGACAGCGGCACCCGTGAGTGGCGAGTGTTGCTATAGCCATACAAATCACTCACGGGCGCCGCCTCGCGGCGCAGGTTCTCGACGACGATGACGTGCTCGACCGAGGGAAGCGCGGCGACCAGCTCGGTGAGCACGTCCAGGCGCTCCACGTCCCGGCCGCCGAACCGGTAGCCGTCCACCCCGATCAGCACGGTCGGCTCGATCTGCCGGAACCGGTCCAGCACGCCGTCGGTGCCGAAGTCCGGCGCGCAGCAGGACCACACCGCACCCACGGCGGCGGTGGCCAGCAGCGCGATCGCCGCCTGCGGCAGGTTCGGCAGGTAGGCGGCCACCCGGTCTCCCGGTTTGACCCCCATCTCGCGGAGGGCCGCGGCCAGGCTGGCCACCTTCCGGGTGAGCTCCTCGCCGGTGATCGTCACGGGGTCCACCCCCTCGCTGACCCCGATGATCGAACCCGGGTCGCGCAGGATGTTCTCCGCCAGGTTCAGCCGGGCGCCGGGGAACCACTCCGCGCCGGGCATCGCGCGGCTGGCCAGCACGGCGTGGGGTTGCGCGGAGGCGATCACGTCGAAGTACGACCAGACCGAGCCCCAGAAACCTTCGAGGTCGGTGACCGACCATTGCCACAGCTCGTCATAGTTCTGGCAGTCGTTCTGGCGGTCACGGTTGACCCAGTCCCGGAAGTCGCCCATCCGCGTGGGCCGCTCCCCGGGCATCCACAGCAGTTCCCGGTCCATGTCCAGCTCCTTTGCCTCGCTGTCAACCTAGGAACGACCGGTGCTGGCGCACATCGGGTTGCGGTACCAAGATGTCCACGTTTGTTATGCGCTGTGCCCAAACTGGGGGATCCGGTGGAGCCGATCGACGAGGAAGCGATCGACGCGCGCCTGTTCGAGCTGGGTGCGGCGATCTCCGACGGCTTCGGCGGCGTCGGCCGGGGGATCACCGAGCTGCTGCTGGCGGAGATCCCCGAGCTGCGCGGCGACGAGATCGTCGAGGGGCTGCTGAACGCCAGCGTCGAGGAGAACGTCGGCGCCATGCTGAGCCTGCTCGGGCTGCGCGTGCCGGTGGAGAGCATCGCCGTGCCGGGGGCCGCCGCCGAGTACGCCCGCCGGCTGGCGCAGCGCGGGGTGAGCGTGATCCCGCTGGTCCGGGCCTACCGCCTCGGGCACGCCAGCTTCCTGGACTGGTCCATGGACCAGATCGCCGCCCAGGAGAAGGACCAGGCGATGTCCCAGGCCATCACCCGGCGGGTGATGCGGCTGAGCTTCGACTACATCGACCGGGTCTCCGAGCAGGTGGTCACCGCCTACCAGTCCGAACGCGACCGGTGGCTGCTCACCCAGACCGCGGTGCGGGCGTCACGGGTGCGCAAGCTGCTGGCCGGCGACGAGGTCGACGTGTCGGCGCTGGGCTACCGGCTGGCCCAGTTCCACGTGGCGGTGATCGGCTGGGTGCCGGAGCCGACCAAGGCCGGCGAGGGCCTGGTCCGGCTGGACCGGGTGGGGCAGACCCTGGCCACCGAGCTGGGCTGCACCGGGCGCCCGCTGTTCGTGCCGTTCGACGAGGCCGTCGCCTGGTTCTGGCTGCCGTTCGGCAACCGGCCGGAAGTGCGCTGGTCGCGGCTGGACATCGCCGGCATCGACCCGACCGCGCACGTCGCCGTCGGCGAGTTGGAGCAGGGCACCGACGGCTTCCGCACCAGCCACCAGCAGGCCGCGGTCGCCCGGCGGGTGGCGCTGACCGCCCGGCCGCCGCACCGCGTGACCCTCTCCGAGCGCATCGGCCCGATCGCGCTGATGTGCGGCGAGCTGGACGCCACCCGGGCCTGGGTGCGCAAGGTGCTCGGCCAGCTGGGCACCGACGAGAGGAACAACGCGGTGCTCCGCGAGACGCTGCGGGTGTTCCTGGAGCACGGCGGCAGCTACTCCACCGCCGCCGAGACGCTGAGCCTGCACCGCAACACCGTGCAGTACCGGCTGAACAAGGCGGCTGAGCTGCTGCCCGGCCCGATCACCGAACGGCGGGCCGACCTGGAGCTGGCGCTGCGGGCCTGCGACCAGCTCGGGTCGGCGGTGTTGGCGCACGGGTAGTCTGCGGCGGTGACGCGCACCCTGTTGGCCATCGGCATCGGGGTCGGCGACCCGGACTACGTCACCATCCAGGCGGTCGAGGCGCTGAACGCGGTGGACGTGTTCTTCGTGTTCGACAAGTCCGAGACCACCGGCGACCTCGGGCCGGCCCGGCGGGCGATCTGCGACCGGCACATCCGGGGCGGCGACTACCGGGTGGTCGAGGTGCCCGACCCGCCCCGCGACCGGGCCGCCCGCGACTACCGGGGCGCGGTGCGGGACTGGCGGGACGAGCGCACCCGGGTGATGGAGCGGGCGATCGCCGAGGAGCTGGCCGACGGCGAGTGCGGCGGCTTCCTGGTCTGGGGCGACCCGGCCCTCTACGACGGCACCATCCGGATCATCGAGTCTCTGGTCGAACGGAGCACGCTGGACCTCGACTACCAGGTCATCCCCGGGATCAGCAGCGTCTCCGCGCTGGCCGCGCGGCACCGGGTCACGCTGAACCGGGTGGCCGGCCCGGTGCTGATCACACCCGGCCGGCGGCTGGCTCGGGGGATGCCGGAGGAGGTGCACGACGTGGTCGTGATGCTGGACTCGGACCTGGCCTGCGCCGCGCTGCGCGACCAGGACATCACCATCTACTGGGGCGCCTACCTGGGCACCGAGGACGAGGTGCTGATCGCCGGCCCGCTGGACAAGGTGATCGACGAGATCGCCGACACCCGGCGCGCGCTGCGGGAGCGCCACGGCTGGGTGATGGACAGCTACCTGCTGCGGCGGGCCGTCACGGAGTGACGCTCAGGGGGTGAACCTCACGGAGGCGAACCTCACGGCGCGAACCTCACGGGGTGAACCGGCGGAAGCCGCCCTCGGCGTCCGGCTCGGCTACCGTCGCGAGCGGTGTCCGAGCGACGGGTAAGGAGCGGGATGTCCGAACGCGGAGTGCATGCCTTCACCGACGACGCGCTCGCCGACCATGACGCGGTGGCGCTGGCCGGGCTGATCCGGAGCGGTGAGATCAGCGCGGCGGAGGCGGCGAAGGCCGCGCTCGCCCGGGCAAGGCAGGTCGACCCGGTGCTGCGCGGCGTGGCCTTCTGGGGTGAGCCGCCGTCCGGCCCCGGAGCCGAAGGCCCGCTGGCCGGCGTGCCCACCTTCGTCAAGGACAACACCGACGTGCGGGACATGCCGACCAACCACGGCTCGGCCGCGTTCACCGCGAAACCGGCGCCCGCCACCGGCCCGTTTGCCGCGCAGCTGCTCGGCACCGGCCTGGTCAACCTGGGCAAGAGCCGCATGCCGGAGTTCGGGTTCAACGCGACCACCGAGTTCATGGCCGAGGAACCGACCCGCAACCCGTGGCACACCGCGTACTCCAGCGGGGCCTCCTCCGGCGGCGCGGCCGCGCTGGTTGCCGCCGGCGTGGTGCCGATCGCGCACGCGAACGACGGCGGCGGGTCGATCCGGATCCCGGCGGCCTGCTGCGGCCTGGTCGGCCTGAAGCCGACCCGGGGCCGGCACCTGGAGAGCGCGCAGGCCCGGCAGCTTCCCATCAAGATCATCTCGGAAGGGGTGGTCAGCCGCTCGGTGCGCGACACCGCGACGTTCTGGGCCGCCGCCGAGCGCTACCACCGCAACCCCGCGCTGCCGCCGCTGGGCCTGGTGGAGGGTCCGGCGAGCCGGCGGCTGCGCATCGGGCTGCTGCTGGACTCGGTCGGTGGTGTGCGGAGCGACGCCACGACCCGCGCCGTGGTGGAACGGACCGCGAAGGCGCTGGTCGGCATGGGCCACGAGGTCGAGCCGACGCGACTGCCGGTCGGCGACGAGTTCATGCGCGACTTCACGCTGTACTGGGGACTGCTCGCGTTCCTGGCCGGGACGTTCGGCCGGCGGACGTTCGACCCGTCGTTCGACACCAGCCGGCTGGACGGGCTCACCGTCGGGCTGCGCGCGCTCTACCGGCGCCGGTTCCCGCACACCCCGGCCACGCTCTACCGGCTGGCCAGGGTGAAGGCGGCGTACCGGCGCATGTTCCTGCGCCACGACGTGGTGCTCTCCCCCGTCCTCGCGCACACCACCCCGGAGCTCGGCCACATCAGCCCGACCGTGCCGTTCGACGAACTGCTGCACCGGCTCACCCGGTACGTGGCGTTCACGCCGCTGAACAACGTCGCCGGTAGCCCGGCCATCTCGCTCCCGACCGGATCGACCGACGAGGGTCTACCGGTCGGAGTGCAGCTGTCCGCCGCCCACGGCGACGAGCGGACCCTGCTGGAGCTGGCGTTCGCCCTCGAGGCCGAGACCCCCTGGCGGCGCATCCAGGACCAGTGAGCCGCGGTCGCCTGAACCGCCCAAAGTGTCGGTGGTCGAACATATAATCGAATACGTGGACGGCGGGCTGGGTGAGCGGCTGGCGGGGACCCCCGCCGGCCCAGCGCTGGGCGCGCTGTTGGCCTCGATCGATGTGACGGCGGTGCCGAACGGTTCGGTGATCGATTATCTGCAGGCGTCCGCGCGGCAGCGGGCGCATACCGACGGGGTGTATCTCGGGGCGGTCGCCTCGACGCTGGAGCGTGACGCTTCCGCCGGGCCGGATTCGGTGGCGTGTCTGGCCGAGCCGGATCGTTATGCGGCGGATGAGGTGCGGGCGGCGTTGGTGATGACGCGGCGCCAGGGGTGGAACGAGTCCGAGTTCGCCTACCTGCTGTGTCGGGGTTTGCCGGTGGTGCATGCGGAGATGCTGGTCGGTCGGGTCGATCGGGATCGGGCGTTGGTGTTCGTCCAGCACCTGGCTGGCCTGCCGGCCGAGTTGGTCGCCAAGGTGCTGGACGCGGTGTTGGTGGCGGCGCCGGGGTTGACCACGGGGCAGCTGCGTGCCCGGATCCTGAAACTGATCATCACCGCGGATCCGGACCACGCCCAGGATGCTTACGAGCGGGCGCTGGCCGAGCGGGCGGTGGTGGGTTATCTGAACCCGGACGGCACGGCGGTGATCAGCGCGTCGGGTTTGCCGCCGGATGAGGCGGCCGCGGCGACCGAGCGGATCGCCGGGTTGGCCCGGGCGGCGAAACGGGCTGGGCATCCGGGTCGGGTGGATCAGTTGCGCGCGGATATCTACCTGCGCTTGCTGGATGGCCGTTTCCATCACCTGACCCGGGCGGAAATGATCGCCGCCCTACTCGCCGAAGCCACACAAACCCAAACCCCACCGGCCGAAGTCTCCACGGACGCCGCTGTGGCGACCGAAGGCCCGAGGTTCCCTGGGGCGGATAGCGTCAGGTCGGACAGCACTGAGCCGGGCAATGCCAAGCCGAGCACCACCGAGCCGAGCACCACCAAGGCCAACAACGCCGAGCCAGACCGGGGCCACACGGACAGCGCCGATCCCACCAGTGCCGAGCCGACCAGTGCCAAGCCGGTCAGTGCCGAGCCGGCCAGTGCCGAGCCGATCTGTGCCGGATCAGACCACGCCGAACCAGACCAGGGCAGCCCGCGCGACCACCAGCCGGCTCCCATCCCTGGACCGGCGGGCAGCGAGCGCGAACCAGTCGGGTCGGTGACCGGTATCGAGGTCCGTGCCCGGCTCGACAGCCTCGCCGGGGTCAACGAGTTGCCCGGCGAACTACCCGGCTGGGGTCCGATCCCCGCCCAGGCCGCGCGACGGGCAGCGGCCCGCCAACACCGCGGCCAGTGGCGGTGGGCGGTCACCGACCACGAGGGCTACCTGCTCGCCGAAGGCCTCACCCGCCGAAGACCCACCACCGGGCCACCCGGACACCACGCCGAGGGCGGGATCGTCGAGCTGGCCATCCCGGCCACCGTCCTGGCCCGGCTCACGAAAGACCCACCACCAGCCTGGGCCGGGGTGATCGGCGACATCGCCACCCAATACCAACACACCCGCACCACGCCGAGCACCGACCCGAATGCCCAACCGGGGCGACGGTTGCCCGGGTGTGGGCTGCGCCGGTATGTGCAGATCCGCGATCGCACCTGCACCGCACCCGGCTGCCGACGCCCCGCCACCCAATCCGAACAAGACCACACCCACGACCACCAACACGGCGGCCCCACCACCCACACCAACCTCGGACCCGGCTGCAAACACGACCACCGACTCAAACACGAAGGAGGCTGGACCGTCACCCAACCCCAACCAGGGAGGTTCATCTGGATCAGCCCACTCGGCCGCCGCTACCACACCAGAGGAGAACCCATCACCGACCCAGAACCCGAAGCACCACCGTTCTAGGGACAGGCTCGAGGAGTCGAGCATCTCGGTCGCTAGGCACGCCAGGCCAGGTCAGGGATCCAGCCGGCGGACACGCTCAGGATGTACAGGTCCGCGACCATGACCAGCACCAGGGAGATCCAGGCGAACTGCATGTGCCGGGCGTTGAGCGCGGACAGGCGTGTCCAGAGCCAGTACCGGGCGGGGTGGCGGGAGAAGTGTTTGAGCCGGCCGCCGCACAGGTGGCGGCAGGCGTGACAGGACAGCGAGTACAGCCACAGCGTGATCACCATGGCCGTGAGCAGCAGCGAGCCGACGCCGATCCGGAACCCGCCGGACGGAGGAAAGTAGGCGAGCACGGCGTCGTAGGTGTTGACCAGCAGCAGCACCGAGGCCAGGTAGAAGAAGTACCGGTGCGAATTCTGCAGGATCAGCGGGAACGCGCTCTCACCCCGGTAGCGGGCCGCGGGCTCGCGCACCGCGCACGCCGCCGGTGAGCGCAGGAACGCGCGGTAGCCGGCCTTGCGATAGTAGTAGCAGGTCAGCCGAAAGCCCCCGATCACCGGAAAGACCAGCATCGGCAGCGGTATCGCAAGCGGCAGCGCGGGCAGCGGCGTGCCGAAGTGCGCGGAACCGGGCAGGCAGGACCGGCTGAGGCAGGGCGAGAACAGGGGCGTGAGGTAGCCGCCCTCGGGGAACCAGTAGAGGTCCCGCATGAACAGCCGCACGGTCGTATAGACGATGAACACGCCCAGGACGCAGGCGACCAGCAGCGGGGAGAGCCACCAGCGGTCCGTGCGCAGCGTCCGTGCGCCGATCCGCGCCCGCCCGGCAGGGTTGCGCGTGGTGGATGGCATGGCAACGGTTGGTACGCCGCCACCGTCGTTACGTCAAATGCATGGCTCTGTGATCACCAATGTCCCACGACTATCAACGCAGGTCACATTCGGTGCGCCTGTTGGCGGGCTCGCCAGCCGCAGGGGTCCTCAGCGTGCCAGCGGCGGGTGCGCGAGCGGGTGGTGTCGTAGAAGAGCAGGTCACACTCCGGGCGGGCACAGTGGCGCAGGCGCGCGGGTTCCAGCGCGTCCAGCTCGTCGACCAGCCGGCGGGCCAGCGCGGCCGCCGGCGACGGGTCGACCCACACCAGCCGCCGCCTGGGCACCCCCTGGTCGACGGTCAGCTCCGGGCGCGCGGTGCTGGCGGCGGCCAGCGCGTTGATCGGGCCGCAGTCCGGCGCCGCGCCCGCCGCCAGCGCCTCGGCCGCGTCGAACGCGGCCCGGTGCAGCCGGCGCAGGTCGTCCAGGTCGGCGGTGGTGATCGGTCCGTCCAGAACGTCCGCCAACTGCGCGGACGCCACCTCGGCATCCGGCAGCGCCGGCTCGGCGCGCGCCGCACGCGCCCCGGCCGGCCGCCGGGGGCGGCCCAGGTTGGCCAGCAGCAGCAGCGCGGTCGGCGGCACCGGGTCAGCGGGCGCGGCTGGCAACGATCCGCCGGCGCGGCTCGCTGACCAGGTCGTTCGCCGCGCGCGCGTTCGGGTGGTCGGCGTAGCGCCGCAGCGTCTCGTCGGCATGCTCCCGGCTGGCCCACTGGCTGACCACCACCAGGTGTCCCGGGTCGTCGTCGTCCACCAGCAGCTCGTGGCTCAGATAGCCCTCGAAACCTAGCATGTCCCGCCAAATTGCCTCGGTCACCGCGCGGCCGTCGGCCGCCCGGTCCGCCGGGAACCTGTGCTCCCAGATGGAGTAGATCGACATGGCTCCTCCTTGTCACGGTCTAAACTGATAATAGACCGTGACAAGGGGCGAGCGGAAGACGTCAGCGACGAGCCCGGCGCGGCGGCGCCGTAAACCACGCCGTCCGGCCGCACGGCCAGCGCACCGGCCCGATGTGCCCGCATCCAGTCCACCAGGACGTTCTCCACGTCGACCAGCGCACCGGACCCCGGGGTCTCGCCGGCTGGGCGAAGCTCGTGCACGCGTACGCCCGCGCTCCGCCACGCCTCGAAGCCCGCGCCGGTCCCCGTGGCAGTGCCGACGCCGGTGCCGGTGTGCAGCACTGCCCAGGCCAGGTTGCCCAGGGCATCGTCCAGCCGGACCCGCCGACCGAGAGAGTCGAGCACCCAGGGCTGCGGGATGTGCCGGCCGACCGCCCGGCGGGCACCCCGGAGCCCGGGCGCCTCGGCCAGGAAGCCTCGCCGGTACCGGGTGACCGGGAACCAGCGTCCCTCGCGCACGAACGACCCGAGCCCGGGCACCAGGCACAGCCCGCGCAACAGCGGGTCGCGCAGGGCGGTCACCACCCGGCGGCGCTCGGTGATCACCCGGCCGACCGCGACCGCCGCCCTGGTCAGCGCGCGCACGTGCGGCATGCGTTCGGTCTCGTAGGAGTCCAGCAGCCCGTCCACGTCGGCGCCGGAGAGCGCGGCCGCCAGCTTCCAGCACAGGTTCTCCGCGTCGCGCACGCCGGAGGCCATGCCCTGGCCGACCCAGGGCGGCATGACGTGCGCCGCGTCGCCGGCCAGGAACACCCGGCCGAGCCGCCACCGGTCGGCGAACCGCACGTGGTGGCGGTAGATCACCGCCCGCAGCACGTCCACCCGCGACGGGCCGATGCCCTGGTTGGCCAGCAGGCCGAGCACGCCGTCGGGGGTGACCAGTGCGGCCTCGTCGTCGCCCGGCAGTACCGGGAACTCCCAGCGGTGGTGGCCGAGCGGAGTGGGGCAGTCCACGGCGGGCCGGGCCGGGTCGCAGTGGAACCGCATCCGGTTGACCTCCGGCCACTCCCGCCGGACCTTGGTGTCGATCACCACCCAGCGCTCCTCGTAGGTGCGGCCGGCGAACCCGATGCCCAGCCGGGTGCGGGTGGGACTGGACCCGCCGTCGGCGGCGATCACGTAGTCCGCCCGGACCTTCCGGGACGCGCCGATGGTCAGCTCCACCCCGTCGGCGTCCTGGCGCAGGTCGGTGCACTCGTGCCCGAGCAGCACCTCGACGTGCGGGTATCGCCCCACTCCGGCCCGCAGGGTTCGCTCCAGCGCCGGCTGGTAGAGGAACATCTGCGGCGGGTGCCCGTTGCCGAACGTCTTCGGGGTGAAGGAGAGGAACGTCCGGCCCTCGGCATCCACGAAGTCGATGGGCTTCTCGGCGATCATGTCGGCGGCGAGCGGGTCGGCCAGCCCGACCCGCTGCCAGATCCGCACCACCTCCTCGTCGGTGGAGATCGCGCGGGCGCGGGAGTAGACGTCGGCGTCCCGCTCCACCACCAGCACCCGGACGCCCAGCCGCCCGAGCAGGTTCGCCGCGGTGGCCCCGACCGGGCCGTAGCCGATGACCGCCACCTGGTAGTCGTTCATCGCCGGGTCCCCCGGGCCACCGAGGAGAGCGCCGGAACGGTCTCCTCGGGCGCCCGCAGCGACCGCGCGGCGGCCTGGATGCGTCCGAGCAGCACCATCACGTTCTCCCCCACCGGGGTGTGGCCCCAGTCCGAGATGCTGCGGTAGTCGGTCGGCTCCCAGGTGGCCTCCAGCTCCGGGGTGATGGTGATCGGGTTCCAGCCCACCTCCAGCTCGAACCCGGACGGCGTCACGCAGTAGTAGGACAGCTCGCGGTCGTTGGTGTGCTGCCCGACCGACCAGGCCATGGCGAAGCCGAGCTCGGTCACCCGGTGGAAGCTGGCCAGCAGGTCGTCCAGGTCGGCCACCTGGATGTTGATGTGCTGCACCCGCGTGCGCACCGGGTCCACCGGCAGGCCGGCCACGTTGGCCAGCGCGATGCTGTGGTGCCGCTCCCCCGCCCGCAGGAACCGCACCCGCAGCAGCGCCGGCCCGATCCGCTCGGTGATCCGGTCGGTCAGCCGCAGGTCCAGCAGGTTGTTCCAGTACGTGTGCAGCTGTTCGGGGTTCCGGGTGACGAGCGCGAGGTGCCCCAGGCCGGCCCGGCCGGTGACGAACTCCCTGGTCCGCATCCGCGACGGCGTGTCGCCGGTCAGCGCGCGGGTGAAGACCTCGGTGGCGATGCCCTTCGGTCCGGGGAACCGCCACAGCCGTTCCACCCCGCGCAGCGCGGCCTCCTCCTCGGTGCCCTCGGCCACGGGCAGCCCGGCCGCCCCGACCCGGCCCAGGATCACCTCGAACGTCTCGTGGTCGTCCACCTCCCAACCGGTGGCCACCACGTCCTCCGCCCCGCCCCGATTGATCAGGAACCGGCATTCCCTCTGGTCCATGCGCAAGCGCAGGGTGTCCCGGGTCAGCTCGTCGACGTGCAGGCCGATGGCGTCCGCGCCGAACCGGTGCCAGTCGGTCAACTGGTTCGACTCGACCACCACGTAGCCCAGCCGCGCGGCGCCGAAGATGTCCGGGCGCGCGCTCACACCGCACCGTCCAGCCAGCCGAGCACCAACCGGTTGAACCGGTCGGCCTGCTCGAACTGCGCCCAATGGCCGGTGCGGGCGAACAGGTGCAGGTCGCATTGGGGCATGGCGCGGGCCAGGTAGGGACCACCGGAGGGCCGGTTCACCCGGTCGTTCACCCCCCAGACGACCAGCGTGGGCACCGCGCAGCGGGCCAGCCGCGCCCGGTCCCGGGTGAAGTCCATCCGCAGCGCGGTGCGGGGCGAGGAAGGGCGGCGCAGCGGCGGGTTGGCCACCACCTCCGGGTCGATGCTGGCCAGGAAGCGCTGCTCCACCGTGTCCTCGGACAGCTGCGACGGGTCGTGGACCAGGTAGTCGCGCAGGAAGGTGCGCAGCTTGGCCCGGGTCGGCCCCTCGCCCCGGTAGTAGTTCAGCAGCGCGTTCAGCCCCTTGGTGGGCAGCGACCGGGTGGTGCCGACTCCGCCGGGTCCCATCAGCACCTGCCGGGCCACCCGGTCCGGCCGGTCCAGGGCCAGGCGCAGCGCGGCCGCGGCGCCGTAGGAGTTGCCCATCAGGTGCGCCCGCTGGGTTTCCAGCTCGTCCAGCAGGCCCCGGACGAACACCGCGAGGTCGCCGAACGGGTCGGACTGGTCCAGCCGCTTCGACGAGCGCCCGTAGCCGGGCAGGTCCGGGACGACCACCCGGTAGCCCGCGCCGGCGAACGCGTCCACGTTCCGCGCGTAGTTGGACATGCCGCTCGCGCCCGGCCCGCCGCCGTGCAGCAGCACCATCGGCTCGGCCCTGGTCACCCCGCCGGCCGGCACCACCTCGGTCAGGAAGATCTCGCGCGCGCCGACCCGGACCGTGCGCTCGGACCGCGTCACCTCGCCCAGCTTCCGCATGCCCGTCTCCCGTAACTGGAATGTTCACTACAATTGGAACGAGTGCTACGGTAAGACCGTCCGAACGGCACGGTCAAGGGAGGAGACGTGGCTAACACCCGACGTCCGGCGAGCCAGCGTTCGACGAGCCAGCGTTCGACGAGAAAGCGGCGCGCCGACGGGGAGGAGTCGCGGCGACGGATCCTGGATGCCGCCGCCGAGATCGCCGGCGAGCGCGGTTACGACGGCACGAGCATCGGCGAGGTGAGCGCCCGCTCCGGGCTGCCGGCCAGCTCGATCTACTGGCACTTCGCCAACAAGGACGAGCTGATCGCCGCGGTCATCGAGCGCAGCTTCGAGCGCTGGCTGGCCGCGGTCGAGCTGCCCGGGCCCGAGGTGGGCGACGCGGGCGAGCGGGTGCGCACGATGGCCGTCGGGCTGGCCAAGGCGCTGCTGGACACGCCGGACTTCCTGCGCCTCGGCCTGATGCTGGCCCTGGAACGCCGGCCGGCCGAGCCGACCGCGCGCACCAAGTTCCTGCAGGTCCGCCAGATCACCAGGGAACGGATCGCCGAGGCGATCCGGGAGCTCACCCCCGAGCTGCCGGAGTCCTCGGTGCGCGCGCTGACCACCTACGCCATGGCCGGGGCCGACGGGCTGTTCATCGCGCACGAGCTGGACGGGGACGACACCGACCTCGTCGCCCTGTTCGAGCTGCACGCCCGGAGCCTGTCCGACGCCACCGCCCGCGAGCTCGACACCCATCGGAGCAACCCATGACCGGACGCATCGACGTACATCAGCACCTCATCCCCGCGCCCTACCGCGAGGCGCTGCGCGAGGCCGGCATCACCGCCGCCGGCGGTCGCCCGATGCCGGACTGGAACCCGGAGGAAGCGCTCGGGCTGATGGACGAGGTGGGCATCGCCGCCGCCGTGGTGTCCGTGTCGACCCCCGGCACCACGTTCGCCGACGATCCCGCCGGGCTGGCCCGGCGGGTCAACGAGTTCGGCGCCGAGCTGGTGGAACGGCACCCGGACCGGTTCGGCCACTTCGCCACGCTGCCCATGCCGGACGTGGCCGCCGCCCGCGCCGAGGCGGTGCACGCGCTGGACGTGCTGCACGCGGACGGGGTGGTGCTGCTGGCCAACAGCCGGGGCGTCTACCTCGGGGCCGAGGGGCAGGACCCGCTGTTCGCCGCGCTGGACGAACGCCGCGCGGTGGTGTTCGTGCACCCCGCCGAACTGCCCGGCCCCGAGGTGCCGGGCATCCTCCCGTTCGCCGCCGACTTCCTGCTGGATACCAGCCGCGCCGCCTACCTGCTGGTCCGCAACGGCGTGGTGCGACGCTTCCCCAACATCCGGTTCGTGCTCTCCCACGCCGGCGGGTTCGTGCCGTACGCGGCGCACCGGATGGCCCTCGGCATGTCCTCCGACACCGGCGCCGACCCGCGCGACATCCTCACCGACCTGCGCGGCTTCTACTTCGACACCGCGCTCTCGGCCACCGCCGCCGCGCTGCCCAGCCTGCTCGCCTTCGCCCGGCCGGAACGGATCGTGTTCGGCAGCGACTGGCCGTTCGCGCCGCCGGCGGCGGTCCACTACTTCGCCGCCGGCCTGGACGAGCACCTCGCGCACACGCCGTTCGGGAACGCGATCGGCGCGGCGATCAACCGGCGGAACGCGGCGGCGCTGTTCCCCCGCCTAATCGACCGCGTGAGCGCAGACCTCTAGCTCCATGCCGTCCGGGTCGCGGAAGAACAGTGACCACTCGCCGCCCAGCCGCTGGATCTCACCGATCTCCGCGCCGGCGGCCACCAGCCGCTCGCGCAGCGCCTCCAGCGTGGCGTGGGAGTCCACGGCCAGGCCGAAGTGGTCGATCGGGCCGCGGCCACCCATCTTGCGGCGCTCCCCGATGATCGTGTCCTCGGCGACCTCGAACACGTTCAGCGCGGCCCCGCCGCCGAGATCGATGATGGCCATTCGCGGGTGGTCGTCGGTCGCGGCCATCTCGAAGGTGACCTTGCCGTCGAACGCCTCGCCGTAGAAGCGGATCAGGCGGTCCAGGTCGGGGGTACAGGTGGCCACGTGGTTGAAGCCGTGTGTGACAGGCATGGCTCGATCCTGGCAGCCGGGCAGGACCGGCGACAGCGGGAAAACCCTAGGCCGGGAGGCCGATGAAGCGGGCCATCCGCTCGGTGGTGTGCGCGAAGAACTCCTCGCTCGGGTCCACGCTGCCGATCAGCTGGCCGAACAGCTCGAAGCTGATCATCCCGAACAGCTGCGTCCAGGCGATCAGCGCCCGCGCCAGCACGGCGTCGGGCAGGCCGGGGGCGGCCATCTCGGCAACCTCGCGCAACTGGGCCCGCAGCACCGGCGAGGCGGGCGGCGGGTCGTCCCCCGCGTCGAGGACGCCGGCGGTCCAGGCGTCGCGGACGATGGCGACCAGCGCGAGCGGGATCCGCGCGGCCGGAGGGACGGTGGTGCGCGGCGCCTGGTAACCGGGCACCGGCGAGCCGTAGATCAGCGCGTACTCGTGCGGGTGGGCCAGCGCCCAGCCCCGGATGGCCGCACACACCGCGCGCCACCGGTCGGCCGGCGGGCCGCCCCGGTCCGCCGCTTCGGCGGCGTCCGCCACCGCCTCGTAGGCCTCCACGATGAGCGCGGTGAGCAGGTCATCCCGGCTGGGGAAGTACCGGTAGAGCGCGGACGAGACCATCCCCAGCTCGCGGGCCACCGCGCGCAGCGAAAGCCCGTTGGCGCCCACGTCGGCCAGCTGCCGGCGAGCCGCGTCGGCGATCTCCCTGGTCAGCTCCGCCCTGGCCCGTTCCCGCACCGTTCGTCCCGCGTTCATGACGGCCAGCATGCCTTACTTGAGAGCACTTCTCAAATTCGAGAGCACTGCTCTTGACGAACGTGCGACCCAATGGTTCACTGCTCTTAAGCGAGAGCGCCGCTCTCGAAAATGAGGAGGAACGATGAACAACACCGAGTCCCGCTACGTCCAGCCCGGCCGGGCCACCGCGGTGTTCAACCGGGTGATCGGCGGACTCACCCGCGCCGGGGTGAGCGTCTGGGGTTCGCGGATCCTGCGGGTGCGCGGGCGCAAGACCGGCGAATGGCGCACCACCCCGGTGAACCTGCTGACCCACGACGGCGTGCGTTACCTGGTGGCACCCCGGGGACAGACCCACTGGGTGCGCAACCTGCGCGTCCAGGGCACCGGCGAGCTGGTCGTGGGCAAGCGGGTGGAGCCGTTCCGCGCCACCGAGATCGCCGACGCGGACAAGGCGGCCGTGCTGCGCGCCTACCTGCGGCGGTGGAAGTTCGAGGTGGGCGTGTTCTTCGACGGCGTCGGGCCGGACGCCTCGGACGAGGAGCTGCTGCGCGTCGCCCCCGGCCACCCGGTCTTCCGGGTGGGGCCTACGGAGTAGCGAACGGGGTGAGCGTGGCGTTGGCCCGCACGCCGCGGAAGTGCCGGCGCCAGATCTCGTAGTAGAGAACCTCTTCCTCGCTGCGCAGTTCCCACGCGTCGGCCGGCGTCTCGCCGACCCAGCCGGCGCCGACCGCGGCGGCCCGTTCCCCGGCCAGCGCGGCGAGCACCGTGCCGGCCCCGGAGCCGTCGCCGAACTGCTCCTTCTTCCGCCAGAGGATCTCCTCCGGCAGCCAGCCGGCGAACGCCTCGCGCAGCACCGCCTTCTCCGGCCGGCCGCCGGTGAGCTGCTTCCACTCCGGCGGCAGCGCCAGCGCGACCCGGATCAGGTCGGTGTCCAGGAAGGGCTCGCGCGCCTCCAGGCCGTAGTACATCGTGGTCCGGTCGCAGCGTTGCAGGTTCAGGTTGTGCAGGCCCTCCAGGTTGCGCACCAGCTCGGCGTGCAGCACGTCCGGCTCGGCGAAGTCCGGGCCGTGCAGGTAGCTGTAGCCGGCGAACAGCTCGTCCGCGCCCTCCCCGGTGAGCACCACCTTCACCTTGCGCGCCGCCGCCCGGGCCAGCAGCAGGTTCGGCACCGAGCTGCGCACCAGCGCCGGGTCGAAGTGCTCGATGACCCCGACCGCCTCCTCCAGCGCCTCCGCCAGATCCTCGGCCGTGACCAGCACCTCGTGGTGCTCGCTGCCGATGAAATCGGCCACCAGCCGGGCGGCCCGCAGGTCGCCGCTGGTCGCGGTGCCGACGGCGAAGCTGGGCAGCACCTCGCCGCGCGCGGCCGCCTCGCGGGCGGCGATGGCGGCCACGATGGCCGAGTCCAGGCCACCGGAGAGGAACACCCCCACCCCGACGTCGCTCATCATCCGCCGGCGCACCGCGGCCACCACCGCGTCGCGCAGCTCCTTGAGCACCGCTTCGTCCCAGTTCTCCTCGCTGGCCCGGTGGGCCGGGCGCACCTCAACCGGGACCGGGTTGGCGTAGCGGACCACGCCGGTGGCCGGCGCCCACAGGCAGCCGGGCGGGAAGAACTCCGCCGCCGGCCGGTCCTCGGCGTCGAAGGCCCGCAGCTCGCTGGCGAACAGGGTCACCCCGTCGCGGCTGAGCCAGTAGAGCGGCTTGACCCCCATCGGGTCGCGCGCGACCAGCCCGGAGCCGTCCTCCCCGGCCATGGCGAAGGCGAACATCCCGTTCAGCTCCTGCACGGCGGCCGGACCGGTGCGCATGACCACGTGCAGCGCGGCCTCGGTGTCGGACTTGGTCCGGACCAGGCCGTCCGGCAGGTCGGCGTTCAGGCTGCGGTAGTTGTAGATCTCCCCGTTGCCCACGATCCAGGTGGTGCCGTCCGGGTCGGCCAGTGGCTGCCGGCCGCCGCTGACGTCCATGATGGACAGCCGCTGGTGGCCCAGCCAGGCCCGGTCGAGGGCGCAAACCCCCGTGTCATCCGGCCCCCGGTGCTGGATCCTGGCCAGCATCCGCTCGCACTGCTCGGTGTCGATGGCTCTGTCACTGGCGCTGTCGGACTCGGCAAAAGCGGCGACAATCCCGCACACATGTGCACCTTTCCTCACCGGCCATCCTCTCATCCGCCGGCCCGCGAGGTCGGGTGAGTGGCGTTACGTCAGGTGCGGCCGCTGAGGGCGAGGATCAACTGCAACGTGGTGGCGCGGTGCAGCAGCGTGTCGCCGTAGAGCTCGCGCAGCTGGGTCATCCGGTAACGCACGGTCTGCGGGTGCACCGTCAGGTCGCGCGCCACGTCCTCCCGCCGCCCCTGGTGCAGAAGCCAGGACAGCAGGGTCTCGGCGAGCCGGCCCGCGGTGGCCGCCGGCAGGTCGTTCAGCGGGGCGAGCACGCGCGCGCGCAGGTCGGCCACCGCCTCCGGGTCGGCGTTAAGCACCAGGTCGGTGAGGTGCCGCTCGGTGTCCACACCACCCGGAGCGGGTCCGTGCATCAGCAGCACCCGCGCGGCCCGGGTGTACGACTGCCGGGCGTGTACCCAGGGCCGGCAGGGACCGACGATGGCCGGCTCGTTGCCCAGTGCCGCCCACACCGTCGACCGGTCGTCCCCGGTATTCGGGACCAACAGGATGCGCACGTGGTCGGGCAGCTGCCGATCCTCGGCGACGTCGGCGGCGAGGGACAGCGTGCGGCCGCCCAACACCCCGGACAACAGCCGGGCACGGTCGGCTCCGACCAGCACGACGGTCAACGTGCGTGGCGGCTCCCATCCCGCGCGCTCGGCGTAGGCGATCAGCTGGTCGACCGGAGCCCCGGCCAGCAGCGCGCGCCCCAACCGCTCGCGCTGCTGCTCGCGGGCCCGGCCGCTCTCGGTCAGCTCGTCACCGTGACCGGCGACGCTGGCCGCCGAGAGCTGGTCGATGTAGGCGAACAACCGCTCGGCGAACCGCACCATCTCTTGCGGAGAGACGTGCTGCTCCACAGCGGTGGTCCCCCACTCCCGCCAGGCCACCCGGGCACCGATCCGGTAGGCCGCCAGCAGCGAGTCGATGCTGCGCCCGGAACGCGCCTCGCCTCGACCCAACGCGTAAGCCCCGTCCAGCGCGATGGCGAGCTCACCGCTCGGCTGCTTGCCGCCGGTGGCGGGCTGCGCCATTCGCAGGAACCCGTCCAGAGCCAGTCGGACGGCGTTGGCAATGTTGGCGGCCATGTTGCCCTGCTGGAGCGGGACGGCGTACTCGGCCACCTCGTGCACCACGGCACCCACCACACTCTGCGCCACAGCGGGCAGCCTGGCGCGCAGCGCCGCGAAGACGATCGGCTGAAACGTCAGCTCCGGTTCGTCATGCGTTCCATCCGTCGACATCAACTGTCCTTTGCGAACAAATTCATCATTAACATCCACACTCGGTGGCCAAGATTTATCTTCACCGCAGCGTCAGACTAGTACTCATGACCGTCATCGACCCGCGCCACGCCAATCCCGGCACGCCCCCGCGGAGTGCGCCGGCGCAGAGGCCGGACGCCGACCCCCACCCCAAGTCCCGGCTCGACCTGATCCTGCTCACGATCTTCATCGTGCTGCCGTTCATCGCGCTGCTCGCCGCGGTCCCGTTGGCCTGGGCCGCCGGGCTGCTCGGCTGGAGCGATGTGCTGATCGGGTCGGTGATGTACGTGGTCACCGTGCTCGGGGTCACCGTCGGGTTCCACCGGTTGTTCACCCACGGTTCCTTCAAGGCCAAGCGCCCGCTGAAGATCGCGCTGGCCGTCGCCGGCAGCCTCTCGCTGGAGATGACCGTGGTGGACTGGGTGGCCACCCACCGCCGCCACCACAAGTTCTCCGACGTCGAGGGCGACCCACACTCTCCATGGCGTTTCGGCACCGGCTGGAAGGCGCTGCTCAAAGGCCTGTTCTTCGCCCACGTCGGCTGGTTGTTCACCACCGAACGCACCAACCGCGCCAAGTACGCCCCCGACCTGCTCGCCGACGCCGACATCGCGCGCATCCACCGCGTCTTCCCCTGGCTGGTGCTCGGTTCGATGATTGGTCCGGCCGTGCTCGGCGGCCTGATCACCTGGTCCTGGATGGGTGCACTCACCGCGTTCTTCTGGGCCAGCCTGGTGCGGGTGGCGCTGGTGCATCACGTGACCTGGTGCATCAACTCCATCTGCCACGTGTGGGGCGACGAGCCGTTCGCCACCCGCGACCGGTCGCGCAACGTGTGGTGGCTGGCCATCCCCTCAGCCGGCGAATCCTGGCACAACCTGCACCACGCCGACCCGACCTGCGCCCGGCACGGCGTGCTACCCGGCCAGATCGACATCTCCGCGCGAGTGATCCGCTGGTTCGAGCAACTGGGTTGGGCCTACGACGTGCGCTGGCCCAACGCGCAGCGACTCGCCGCCAAACAGCGGTAGTCCCGAACCGCTTCGGTGACGGCGTCCAGGTCGGTGCGGTCGTTGTAGTAGTGCAGGGACAGGCGCAAGACACGGCCCCGGGGAGCGGTGACGATCCGCCGGCGGGCCAGCCACTCGGCCAGCGCATCCGGGTCCTCGTCGACCAGCGCCACCTGCGGCCCCCGGCCGGCGTCGTCGGTCGGGCTGGCGACCAGCTCGCCGGCCTCGACCAGCCGCTCGGTCAGCTCCCCGGTCAGCTCGGACACGTGCCGGGCGACCTCGGCCCGGTCCAGGGGTTCCAGCAGGTCGAAGCCGGCGTTGGCGGCGTAGGCCGACGGGACCGGCGGGGTGCCCACCTCGAACCGGCGGGCATCGGAAGGGAAGTCCAGCGTTCGGGGGTCGAAGGCGAACGGGTCGCGGCGGCCGAACCAGCCGGTCAGCTCCGGGTCACGCTGATGCGAAAGGCCGCCCCGGACGTAGAGGAACGCGATGCCGGGCAGCCCGAGCAGGTACTTCAGCGACCCACTGACCAGGTAGTCGCAGCCCAGCTCGCGCACGTCCACCGGCAGCACGCCCACCGCCTGGTAGGCGTCCACGAACACCCGGGCGCCGCGCTCGTGGGCCAGCCGGGCGATCTCCCGCACCGGCGGGCGCGCCCCGTTGCCGTAGCAGGCCAGCGGCACGGAGACCAGGTTCACCCGCTCGTCGATCCGCTCGGCGTAACCGTCCGCGTCCACGGTGGTGCCGTTGTCCCCGGCCACCCGCACCTCGGCGCCCCTCGCGCGCTGGGCCAGCCACACCTGGGCGATGGACGGGAACTCCAGGTCGGTGGTCACCACGCCGGCCCGCCGCGACCAGTCCAGGCTCGAGGCCACCTGGAAGGCCGCCTCGGAGGCGCAGGAGAGCACGGCGACCTCGCCCGGACCGGCGCCGATGAACCGGGCGAAGCGCTCCCGGGCGCGGTCCACCTGGGCCGTCCATTCCGCCCACGGCGCGCCCTTGTCCCGCAGGGAGAAGCCGATCTCCTGCAGCGCGTAGGCCAGCCGGGAGGACAGCGCCCCCTGGCTGCAGCTGGCCAGGTGCACCGTGTCCGCCAGCGCGGGGAACTGAGCGCGGAACCGCGCCGGATCATCGCGCATGCCGCCGACGCTAGGCGGCGATTTCACTGTGGTCAAATCTCTTTAGTGTGACTACCCTCAGGCGATGCACCCCGCCGGGGACCGCCCGAGCACCACCCAGGAGACCGGCCTGCGGCGCGCGCTGACCGGGCGCCAGCTGTCCATGATCGGCCTGGGCGGGGCGATCGGCACCGGGTTGTTCCTCGGGTCCGGGTTGGCCATCTCGCACGCCGGGCCGGCCACTGTCCTGGCCTACGCGGCCTGCGCGCTGGTCGCCTTCGTGCTGGCCTGGGCGCTGGCCGAGATGGTCACCGTGCACCCGGAGGCCGGCTCCTTCGGCGCCGTCGCGCAGCGCTACCTGGGGCCGCTGGCCGGTTTCGTGCAGCGCTGGACCTACTGGACGATCCAGGTCATCGCCATCGGCGGCGAGGTCGTCGCCTGCGGGATCTACCTGCAGTTCTGGTGGCCGCAGCTGCCGCTGTGGCTGCCCGTGGTGGTCTGCTCGGCGGTGGTGCTCGGGGCGAACGCGGCGGCCGTGCGGTTCTTCGGCACGGTGGAGTACTGGCTGGCCATGGTCAAGGTGGTGGCCATCGCGGTGTTCATCCTGCTGGGCGTCGTACTGATCACCGTCGGGCTGCCCCGGTCGCCGGCCACCGGGTTCGGCAACCTCACCGAGCACGGCGGGTGGCTGCCCCACGGGGTCTCCGGGCTGTTCCTGGCCATGGTGTTCGTGCTGTTCAGCTACGTGGGCACCGAGGTCGTCGCGGTCACCGCCGCCGAGTCCGAGAACCCCGCGCGGGACATCCCGCGCGCCGCGCGCCGGATGGTGGTGCGGCTGGTGCTGTTCTACGTGCTGGCCATGGCCGTGGTGCTGACCGTGGTGCCGTGGACCACCACCGCGGCCCGGGGCGGGACCATCGAGGCCAGCCCGTTCGTGCGGGTGTTCGCGGACGCCGGGGTGCCGGCCGCGGCCACCATCACCAACTTCGTGGTGATCACAGCCGCGCTGTCCAGCGCCAACACCAACCTCTACCTGACCACCCGGATGCTGCACTCTCTGGCCCGCGACCGCTACGCCCCGGCCTGGACCGGCCGGGTCTCCCGCGCCGGCGTGCCGCGCAACGCGCTGCTGCTCAGCGCCCTCGGCCTGGCCCTGGCGGCCACCCTGTCGGCCACGGCGGCGGACAGCGCCTACATCGCGCTGTTCGGCGTCTCGGTGTTCGGCGCGCTGGTCGTGTGGATCCTGATCCTGGTCACCCACTGGGCCTTCCGGCGAGCCGGCGCCGATCGGGACGCGCCCGCCCGGCTGTGGGGCGCGCCGTACACCAGCGGGTTGGCCGCGCTGTTCCTGTGCGCGGTGCTGGTCTCCACCGCGTTCATCGAGGGCCTGGAGGCGGCCTGGCTGGCCGGCGTGCCGTTCTTCGCGCTGCTGGTGGTGGTGTTCCTGGTGATGCGCAGGCTCAGGCCGGACTGTTCTCCGCCGGACTCCCGGCCGGAGTGAACACCCCGAGCAACTCGAGGAACCCGTCGCCCAGGTTGGCCACCTGGTGCGGCAGCCCGGCCGGCAGGTAGAAGCAGCAGCCGGGCCCGATCGCGGACACCTCGCCGTCGATCTCCACCTCGCCCCGCCCGGCCAGCACGAAGATCATCTCGCTGTACGGGTGGAAGTGCCGGGGCGTGCGGATCGGCGGGACGTACCCGACGAACTGGGTCACGCCGGAACACCCGGTCTCCGGGCCGAACAGCATGCGGAACTCGCGCTCGCTGACCGCGTCCTCGGCGACCTGGCCGGCCAGGTCGATGGTCGGCCGCCGGGGGCCACACGCCACTCCCGCCCGCTCCGAAGCGGCCACCGAGACGATCACCAGCTCCTCGGCGGCGCTCACCGCGCATGGCTCCTCACCCAGGCGCAGCGCGGCGACCTGGGCATTCAGCGGGTGATCGGTGCCGCCGGCGGTGAGGGTGCCCCGGCCGGACAGCACGTACAGCGTCTCCAGGCGATCTACGCCCGGCCCGGCCAGCTCGGCCTCGCCGGTGAGCCGGTAGACCGACTGGCGCAGCCCGGTGGCCGGGTCCTCGTGCACGGCGTGCACCGTGAGGCCGCCCCTCGACGGGCCCGGCGCGGACCGCCAGTGCCGCACCCGGCTCATTCCACGACCACCGAGAGCTTCACCTCGGCGGTGTAGAGCAGCCGCACCGGACAGCTGCGCTCGGCCTGTTCGGCCAGCTCACGGACCACCTCCGCGGCGACCCCGGGCACCCGGGCGACGCAGCTCAGCTCGATGGTCGGGATGCGGAACCCTTCCTCGGTGCCCACCAGGTGCACGGTGGCCCGCGCGTCGATGCGCTCGGCCGGGGTGGACCGCTCCTCGCACAGGTTGGCCAGCGACATGGCGAAACAGCCGGCCAGGGCGGCGCCGAGGAGCTCCTCCGGGTTGGTGGACGGGCCTTCCGAAACCCGGCTGCGCAGGCTGAACGGCAGCGACACCTCGCCGAGGTCCAGGATGCCCTCACCGGCGGACGCGGTCCCCCGCCACGCGGCGCTCGCGGTCTTCCGGATGCGCGTCACCGGACCCCCTCCGCTTGTGAAGTTTGTTTAGTGTAGTTGAAATCAGTAGCTGGGCGGGGTGATGGAGAGCAGGAAGCGGACCGGCTTGGCGGTCTCGTTCAGGTAGCGGTGCGGGGACCGGGAGTCGAAGGTCGCGCTGTCCCCCGCGCGCAGCTCGTGCCGGGCGCCGTCCACCTCGGCCACCAACCGGCCGGTGAGCACCACCACGCACTCCTCGGACGGGTGGCTCCACGGCTCCTCGGAGGACGCCGCCCCCGGTTCCAACTGCCCCTCCAGCACCTCGATCTTGCCCGTGCCGGCGGAAAGCCGCTGGTAGGTGATGCCCCCGTGCGGCGAGCGCACGAACATCCGCGCGTCCTTGCGCACCACCGCCACCCGCTCGCCGTCCGCCTCGGCAAACAGGCCGAACAGCGGGGTTTCCAGGGCCATCGCGATGCGCCGCAGCGTCTCCAGGCTGGGGTCGCTGATCCCCCGTTCGACCTGGCTGATCAGGCCCACCGAGACGCCGGCCGCCCGGGCGAGCTCGGTGACCGTCATCGCGCGCGCGGTCCGGAGATCGCGGATACGTGGCCCAATCACGCGCCCGACAGTAACCCCGGCGCCTAGCCCAACCGGACAGGCAGGCCCTGGCGCATCCGGGGCAGACCCCGCCAGGTGATCCCCGGGGCGTGCCCGGGGGCAAGCCGCCAGGTCGACCGGCGCAGCAGCCGGTGCATCACGGCCTTCATCTGGGTGAACGCGAAGTGGGTGCCGATGCACGCGTGCACCCCGCCGCCGAAGGGGATCCACAGGTACTCGTGCGCGGTGTGTTCCATGCGGTGCGGGGCGAACCGGTCCGGGTCGAACCGCTCGGGTTCGGCCCAGTACTCGGGCAGGCGGTGGTTCAGGTACGGGGAGACCACGACCACCGACCCGCGCGGGATGTGGAAGCCCAGCAGGTCGACGTCGTCGACCGCGGTGTGCGGCAGCGCGTACACCGGCGGGACCAGGCGCAACGACTCCCGCGCCACCAGGTCCAGCGAGGTCAGCCGGGCCAGCTCGTCCTGGCCGGGCTCGTCCACGCCGAGGGCCAACGACTCGCGCCGGCACCGCTCCTGCCAGTCCGGGTTCTCCGCCAGGTGCCGGATCATGGTCAGCAAGTTCATCGCCACCGGGTCGTAGGACGCCATCAGCAGGAAGATCATGTGGTTCACGATGTCCTCGTCGCTGAACATGGCGCCGTCCTCGGTGCGCGCCCGGCAGAGCACGGCGAACAGGTCCGAACCGCCCCGCGCGCGCACCACCGGGATCCGCTCGCGGAACAGCTCCTCCAGGCGGCGCCGGCCGGCCAGCCCGCGCGCCCACCGCCCGCCGGGCACCGGGAAGCGCAGGATCGCGCCGGTGGCCCCGGTGCAGGCGAGGAACGCCCGCTCGATCGCGGTGGCCTCGGCGCCGAGCCCGCCGCCCATGAACACCCGCACCCCGGCGCGCAGCGTGGTCGCCCGCACGAACTCCTGCGCCCGCGGCGTCGTCCCCGGCGCCCACGCCGGCAGGTCCTGCTCGAGCACCGCGTACATCTGCTCGAGGTAGCCGTCCACCCGGTCCCGGGTGAACGCCTGGGCCAGCAGCTGCCGGTGCTGGGCGTGCTCGTCGAAGTCCAGCAGCATCAGGCCCCGGTCGAAGAACGGCCCGATCCAGGTGGTCCAGGCGGGGCCGTTGGCGAAGTCCCGGTGGTTGCGGCCGAGCACCGCCTCGGCCTCCTTGGGCCCCACCGCCAGCACCGAGTACTTCCCGATCAGCGTGAACCGGGAAACTGGCCCGTACTTCTGGTACCGCCGCGTGTAGAACTCGGGCGGGTCGACCAACAACCGCGCGGTGTGTCCCACGATCGGCGGGCCCGCCGTCCCAGGCACCGACTCCAGCGCCATCGCCCCTCTACCTCAGCCAGTCTCCACTCCGAGGCCGCGACTTCCCCCGCGCGGCCGGCGCCCCTGCCGTCCCCCGTTGCCTGTGCAACATCCTATCTCTGACGTACCCACGCGGCGTCAGCTGACGGTCGCGGCGACGGCGTTCTCGTTCCTAACGTCCACCCCATGAGAGTCAACAAGGTGCTCGCCCTGGTGTTGGGCCTGGCGGCGGCGACCACGGTGATCACCGTGACCACCGGGTGTGCCGGCGCGCGGGTGGCCGGGCCGGCCGGCGGGAAGCCGACGGTCGTGCTGCTCAGCGGGGCGTTCGAGGACGGTTCCTCCTGGGGCAAGGTGACCCGGCAGCTGCAGGCCGACGGCTACCCGGTGCTAGTGCCGGCGGTGCCGCTGCGCGGGGTGGCCACGGACATCGCCGCCGTCGCCGGCCAGGTGCAGGCGGTGCCCGGGCCGAAGGTGCTGGTCGGGCACTCCTACGGCGGCCTGCTGGTGAGTGGGCTGGCCGGCCAGCTGCCGGACGTGACTGCGCTGGTCTACGTGGCCGCCTTCATCCCGGAGGCGGGCGAGACGGCCGGGCAGCTCAACTCGAGCTTCCCCGGCTCGCTGATCGGCCCGGCCACCACGCACACCGTGGCCGGCCCGGACGGGCCGGAGGTCCTGGTCAACCCGGCCAGCTACCGGGAGATCTTCAACGCCGGCGCCGATCCCGCCGACGCGGCCGCCGAAGCCGCCGCGCAGCGCCCGATCCGAGCCGCCGCGTTCGACGAGAAGGTCACCGCCGCCGCGCCGGCCGCCACGCCCAAGTACGCCGTGGTGGCCACCGAGGACAAGGCGATCTCCCCGGACGCGGAGCGGTTCCAGGCCCAGCGGGCCAAGGCGGTGGTCACCGAGGTGCGTGCCCCGCACGCCGTCCCGGCGGCCGACCCGGACGCGGTCACCAAGGTGATCCGCCACGCGTCGGAACCGAGGCCCTAGATCAGGACCACCGAGCGGAGGACCTCGCCGCGTTCCATGCGGTGGAAGGCCTGCTCGACCTCGCCCAACCCGATGGTCTCGGACACGAACTTCTCCAACGGCAACCGCCCCTGCAAATGCAAATCCACCAACATCGGGAAATCCCGCGACGGTAGACAGTCCCCATACCACGACGACTTCGTCGCCCCACCCCGACCGAACACATCGATCAACGGCAACTCAACCGTCA
>NZ_BAABJP010000023.1:0-31818 GCF_039543365.1 Actinospineispora eucalypti | reverse complement strand
GCCAACCCGCCACCGAACCCCTCACCGGCCACACCGGCGCCGTCTACGCCGTATGCCCCGTGACGCTCCCTGACGGGTGCACCGTGCTCGCCTCCAGCGGGCGGGACAGAACGGTGCTGGTCTGGACGTTCCCGGGTCCGACTCGCCGGTTGAGCTCATCAGCCGCGGGTGACGCGGTGGGTGTTCGCTCGGAGCGCTCGGTTGGTTTTGGCGAGATCGCGTAGCCCGGGCCGCCGGCTGTGGACTTGACGTGGACAAGGTGCCGCTCCCGCTGGTACCTCGCCCCGAGGACCGACTCGAGCGTTGCGGGCTGGCCAATGGGTGACGTCGTCGTCCTGCCCCGGCCGCGCGGGGATGCAACTGCGGCGTGCCGGATGCCGTATCTGAGCCCGCCCGGACGTGTCAGCGGCATGGGCAAGGCGCCCATCGCCGCGCTCTGGCTGATCAGCGGGTTGATCGCAGGGGGTGATTAGGCGGAGGGCGGCTGGAGAGTTGCGGACGAGCTCGGTGTTCGACAGGCCCGGTCTGGAGTAAGGGGTCAGCGTTTGTAACGGATTAGGTCGATACGGGAGTGAATTTGTAGTTTGCGAAAGACCTGCCGGAGATGAAAACCCACTGTGTGCCGGGAGATGAACACCTGGCTGGCCACTTCCCTGTTGGTCAGCCCGCTCGCCACCAGCTCGGCCACTTTCCGTTCAGTCTCGGTCAGGCTGTCCCAACCAGCGGCCGGGCGCGGGACGTGTTGCCAGTGACGTCGCCGCACTCCGAGGTGGCGTAATCGACGTCTCACCCGCGCTGTGTCGCGGTCACTGCCCGTCGTCGTGTAACCCTTCATGGCGCGCACCAACTCGTCGATCGCGGCATCCTGGTCGCCACGGGCGAGTAGCTGGAGCCCCCGGTCTTCCAGCGTTGACGCCTGTTCCCACGGATTCGGTCGGAGCGCGGCCACCTGGGCCAGGGCATCGGGGTCACGGTCCAGCAAAGCCCGGGAGTGCATGGCCCCCGCGCGAAGCGCGACCAGCTTGGGGTTGTCCGCCTGGAGCTTTTCGGCGGTCGCGACGACCAGTTCGGCGACGTCGCGCATCTCGCTGGCAATGGCGGCACGGACACACCAGGGAGCCGCGATCGGATCCTCCAGCACGAATTCGCGTCGCGCTTCGGCGTTGACCAAGACGTCTTCCAGAATTGCCATCGCTTCCCGAGGGCCGCTTCTTGCCTCGGCCAGTTGTGCGGTGAGCAGAAAGCGCATGGCCCACCACGGCCGGCAGTAGCTCTTGGGAAAGAGCTCCTCGAGCGCATCGAGATGCTCCTTCGCCTGGACGAGGTTCCCTCGGCGCAGCGCGACGACCCCCAGCACCCCCCACGCTTGCGGGGCGAACATGAGGATGTATCCGTCGGCCATCAACTCGATGCCGCTCCTCGCGTCGTCGGCGGCATCGTTGAGCCGCCCCTTGGCCAGATGCAGCGCGGATCGGAGAATTCTCGGCACGGCGAACGACGGCTTTGCCTCCTGGCTTTCCTTTATCGCGCGGGAGCACGCGCGGATGACCGCCAGCGCCTCGTCGAGCTCGCTGAGCTTGATGTGCATCGAGGCCAGGACCCAACGCGGATCAAGCAGCTGCGTACTGTCAGTAGCGCGGTTGGGTTCGACCGTGTTCCGCAGAAGCGTCAGTGCTTCGTCTACGCATCCATCCCGCCACTGGCCCAATGCGCGGACGGTCCATGCGCACACGTTGACCGAGCGAGCATGGCTGTCACGCGTCCCAAGAATCTCGTCGGCGCGCCTGACGGCGGCGCCGTTGTCGGTGAGGCAGAGGGAGACAAGGCGAGCGAGCTCGGCCCGCGACCGATGTGCCGCGTCGACCTCCAGCACAGCCAGTGCGTTGCCGGACATGGCGGCCGCTTCGGACACCTCGCCCTTAAACAGCAGCGCGACCGACAGCCAGGCTTGCAACGATGCGACGGCCTTGGCGTGCGCGCTCGACACTTGCTGGTCGAACTCGACCTGTTTCATGGTGTCCTTGGCCAAGCTGACGGCCTGGTCCACCGCGCCTTCCCGGATGGACGCCTCGACCGCGGTGCAGGCCAGCAGAACCCAGTCGGGTTGATCGGGGTTCACCAACTCCATGCCTCGGGTGGCGAAAGCCCCAGCGGTCGCCGGAGCGGAGATGAGCAGTTGTTCGGCGGCTTGCGAGATGATCCGCACGGCGTCGATGTCCCCGTGCTGTGCGCTGTGGACCAGATGCAGGGCCGCAGCCTCCAGGCCGTCGGGCTGGGCAAGAAGCGTCTTCGCTGCCTGTCGGTGCACCAGCACGCGTATGGGCAGCGGAATGGAGTCGAGCACCACCCGCCACACCGGAGCGGTGCGGAAGGCGAAGGCTTCGCACCGGCAGACCACAAGTCCGCGATCGATCGCCTCGTCCAGCACAGGGAGCAGATTGACCGGTGACTCGTCGAGCATCGTCGACAGGTCTCTCGGGCTGAATGTCGGTCCCAGCACCGCCGCCACTTTCAGCGCCTTCTTCGCGGACGCCGAGAGCGGTTCCAGACGCCGGTGGACCATCGCGACGAAGCGCCGCGGAGCCCCCGGGGCACCGGCCGCCGCGAGACCAGGCACAGCGGAAGCGGCCGTCAGACGTGCCGTGCCATCGCCGACCTGCAGATCGCCGTCCTGGACCAGACCGTGCGCCAGCTCGATCACCGTGCGTGGCGCGCTGCCGACCCCTTCGGCCAGCTCGATGACGGCGGGGTCGGGAACCGCGCCGAGGCAGTCGGTCATCAGCTGAGTGACCGCATCGCGGGAGAGCGGGCCAAGGTTCTGGATCCTGTCCGCGCCGAGTCTGGTGAACTGAGCCACCCGCAGGTCGTAATCCACACCGTCCCGCTCCGGGTTAGACATCACCATCCATACTATTGAGCAGTTGCCCAGACTCATGATGAGCCTACTCAGAGCCGTCAGTATGCTTGTATCGAAAAGGTGCAGGTCATCAATCGTGACGAGGACCGGGCCGCGCTTTATCAGGCCAAGAAGCCAGATCTTGACCTCCTTGAGCCCGGACGTGGTTATCAGCGCGCGGTGACCGTGCCCAACGATCCCGGTATTCGACGTGTTCCTCGCTGAGACACCCAGCGCCAGACCGGCTTCGGAACCCCGGGCGCCGGCGACACCTTCAACCGCCGAGAACCCGCCTTTCACGCCGATGTCAATCGCTTCGGCGAGAAGGCTGGTCTTGCCGACCCCGGACCCGCCTTCCCCCAGCAGCACCCTGCTCCGCCGCGTTTCCACCGCATGACGAAGCGCCGACTCTATCTGCTTTATCTGCGTTTCACGCCCACGCAATGGACGCGCTAAGCGAGTCTTTACGGCGCCATTCATCGCGACACTTGATGAAGATTCGGACATCAGCACTCTCGTCCCTCCCATTGGGCGTTCCACCCATCGAGTTCCAGAGCTAAAAGGCGATCGAGCGTCCGAAATCTTCTCCGCATGATGCATCAGCGACAAGTGGCGAGGGCACACTTTTCAACGATGACAAGCCTAGCATCAATTTCTAGCGCAGCCAACAGCGAAGGTTCTCGTCCACCTAAGCGGGTGATTTCCGCACTACGTAGCGTCGGTTCAAGTGCACTGTATACATCTTCGTACGGCAGACCAATAGGCCAATACGTCGAATTTGTTAATCGGCTAGGCACGGTTACCGCACCCTTATACAATTGCACGGGTTCGAACAGGACTTTCGTCCGTCCAACTGGGCCGGAGTAGCCACTGACACCACAGCGGTGCCCCGCCGGCTGCTCAAGAGCTACGCGCCTGCGCGGGTTGACCATCCTCACTCGGGCTGGTCACGGGCTCATGCCGTCGGATGAACCACCATCCGACCGCGGCCGTGAGGGATGTGTGCGCGGCGGTGCGACCACCAGAATCGAGGTTGCTGAATCCTGCCCTGGACAAGGTGGCTTCGGGAAATCGAGGATAGGACCTCATGGGAGATAGCAGACTCACCGAAGAAGTTTCCCTCAAGCGGCTCACCGATATTCCCGTCGCCCCCGGAAGGCTCCCCGGCTTCGGTCACGTCTGGCCGTTGTTGCGTCGACCGTTCACGTTCCTGGAGTCCCTGCGCACAATCGGCCAGATCGTGCGGGTCGACTTCGGACGGACCCCGCTCTACATGCTGACGAGGCCCGAGCTGATCCATGAGGTGATGGTCAACCAAGCTCGCCTCGCCGAACGCGGCGGCATGTTCGACAAAGGTTGCGAGATATTCGGCAACGGACTCCTGACTTCGAACGGCGAGTTCCATCTGAGGCAACGACGACTCATGCAGCCTCCGCTGCACCGAAACCACATCGGCGCCTATGCGGGCCTTATGTGTGACAACACGCAAAAACTGTCGGAATCCTGGCGGGCGGGCCGGCACGTCGACATCTGTCACGAGATGTCCGATCTGATCACGATAAACACCACACGTGCCATGTTCGGACTGGACCTGGACGACGATGCCACGCAGGCCGTGCGCCGGATAATACCGACGCTATCAGACACCTATATAGTTTACTTGCAGACTCCGAAGTCCCTCGAACGCCTTCCGATCCCCGCGAACCGCCGTTTCAAGATGGCCAGCCGTTCCCTTCATGACATTATCGACAGCGTTATCGAACGGCGCTTGGAGCGGCCGAAAGCACCCAACGACGACCTGCTCGGGAAGCTCATCAGCGCACGGCATCCCGACACCGGGGAAGCCATGGGCCGGCGGCAACTCCACGACGAGGTCATCACCATCTTTCTTGCCGGGGTCGTGACCACCGCGACCACGCTCGCCTGGACGTTTCGCGAGCTGGAACGGCACCCGGACGTCGAAGCACGGATACTCGATGAGCTAGGCAGCCTCCTCGACACGGACGTGCCCCTTGATGAGGCTGTCCACAAGCTGGACTACACGCCGAGGGTGCTCGACGAAGTCCTGCGTCTGCACCCCTTCCTGCTGGGTATGCGCGTCGCGGCCCAGCCGCTCCTCCTCGGCGGAGTCGAGATCCCGTCGGGCACCCAGTTGGGCTTTAGCCCCTACACGGTGCACCGTGACCCGTGCATGTATCCCGACCCGATGCGCGTCGACCCTGACCGCTGGCTATCCGATCGCGCCCGCCACCTGCCGCCCGGGGCCTTCACGACCTTCGGCATGGGGCGCCACCGGTGCATCGGCGAGTTCTTCGCCCAGACGCAGGTGCTGATTGCGCTCGCGATCCTGCTGCCCCGGTGGAAGCTTCGCTCGGTACCGCGCCAGGACGTACACGAGGTCAACGGCATACACCCTCGGCCCAGCTCGCTTCGCATGGTCCCGCACCCCCGCGAGCCGTAACGGCCGTGGGGATCCGGGCGCTCACGACGGCCGACACCCGACCCGCCCCGTGCCCGGCCTGAGGAGGTCGTCGTGTTGGAGACCGAGGTGGTGATCGTCGGCGCTGGCGTGGCCGGCCTGGCGATGGCCCTGGAACTGCGCTCTCGAAAGATCGACTTCGTGCTGTTGGACCAAGGCGACGAGCGTGGGGCGCCCGACCCGGGTGTGGTCGGGCCGCGCGCGATGGAGCTGTTGCGCCGGTGGGGAGTCGCCGGTGCGATCCGCGGCGCCGGATGGCCCGGGGATCACCCGCTGGACTGTGCCTGGGTGACCCGGGTCGGCGGGCACGAGCTGTACCGGCTGACCCGGTACACGATGGACACCCGGCCGCCGTTTCGGCACACCCCCGAGCCGCCGGCGATCTGTCCTCGGCACTGGCTGGAGCCGCTGTTGCGCGACGAGCTGGGTAGCCACCCGGACGGTCCGGTGCGGCCGCGTTCCCGGCTGGAGGGGTTCGAACCGGACGGCGACGGGGTCACCGTCACGGTGTCCGATGCGGCGGCAGGGCCGGGCCTTCGGGTGCGAGCCCGCTACCTGGTCGACTGCGACGGCACGGACGCGCGGGTCCGGGAGAACTGCGGCATCGCCGCACCGACCCGTTACAAGGCGCAACGGTTTCGGGACATCCTGTTCCGGGCGCCGCGGCTGCGCGAGCGGCTGGGCGAGCGGCATGCGGCTCTGTTCTATCTGATGGCCTCGCCGGCGGCGCGCTACCCGCTGGTGGCGGTGGACGGCGCCGGGCTGTACCGGCTGAGTATCCACGCGGCCGAACGCGTCGCCCGGCAGACCGACGCGGCCACCGTGATCGGTGAGCTCCTGGCGGAGCCGACCCCGGTGCGCATAGTGGCGGACTCCGAGTGGTGGCTGGCGCCCCGGGTCGCCGAACGGTTCGGGCACGAGCGGGTGTTCCTGGTCGGCGACGCCGCGCACGCACTCGCGCCGGCCGGCGGCTTCGGCCAGGACCTGGGCATCTGCGACGCGGCGAACCTGGGCTGGAAACTAGCCGCCGCTCTGCACGGCTGGGCCGGCCCCGGCCTGCTGGCCAGCTACACCGCGGAACGCCGGCCGACCGCGTTGGTGGCCCTGACAGAGGCGCAGCGCAACCTGCACCGCGCCCAGGCGCGCACAATTCCCGAGGAGCTCAACGACGACACCCCGGACGGCGAGCGCGCACGGCGGGCGATGCGCGCGGGGCTGGTCGTCGACGGCGCGGCCCACGAGTTCGACGCCCCGCGAATCCACCTCGGCTTCCGGTACCCGGACTCGCCCGTCGTGGTGGCCGACCCGAGCGCGCCCCCTGACGGCGCCCCTCGGCCCAACTCCCGCCCCGGCTCGCGCGCGCCGCACGCCTGGGTCAGGCCCGGGATGTCCACTCTCGACCTGTTCGGGGACTCCTTCGTCCTGCTGCGCACCACCAGCACCCATGCCGCCACCGACCCGGAGCCGTGGACCAGGGCGTTCACCGCGCGACGGGTGCCGCTGCGCGTGCTGGACCACACCGAGCCCGAGGTGGCGGCCGCCTACGAGCGGCCGCTGGTGCTGGTCCGGCCGGACGGGCACGTGGCGTGGCGGGGCAACCGCCCAGCGGAGGACCTGGGCCGGCTGGCGGACACCGTCCGGGGAGGGCGCGCGCAATGACCGCGCGTCACTGGACCGCCAGCCGCTCACGCGGTGGGGTCGGTTCGGCCTCGGCCGATGGCTCGACGGGCAACGCGGGCGCTTGGGGTTTGCGCATGAACGCGGCCAGCAGCACCCCGCCGATGGAGATGAAGGTGCAGACCAGGAAGGCGTCGGCGTAGGCGGAGGTGATCACGGCACCCTGTAGCTCCCGGTACAGCGCGTACAGCCCGGCGGGACCCAGCTCGCGCAAGGCCTGCAGTTCGGGAAGGTCCGAGGTGGCCGGGAGCAGGGCGGATCGGTCGGCGAGCAGCTGGTCGCTGTTGTTGCTGACGATCACGGTGAGCCCGGCCAGGCCGAGCGCGGAGGACACCCGTTGCGCGATGTTGTTCACGGCGCTGCCGGAGCCGGCGTAGGCGACGGGGATCGCGGCCAGGCCGGCGGTCATGATCGGAATCAGCGCGAGGCTGTTCCCGATGGCGCGAACGCAGGTCCACAGGACGATGTCGCTCGACGGGGTATCCGGGGTGATGCCACACAGCAGGTAGGTGCCGTAGGCGGCGATGGCCAGCCCGACCATCGCCGGCCAGCGCGGGCCGACCAGGTCGTAGAGCTTGCCCGCTACCGGCATCAGCGTGGCCAGCACGACCGCCTCTGGCAGCAAGATGAGCCCCGCGCGCAGCGGTTGGATGCCCTGCACCTCCTGCAGGAACAGCGGCACGTAGAACAGCAGCGCGAACATGCCGACCGACAGCACACCAATCAGCAGCAGCGAGTTCACGAACGTCCAGTGCGCGAACACTCGCAACTCGATCAGCGGGTGCTCGACCTCCAGCTCGATCACCACGAACAGCGCGAGGCTGAACAGCGCGGACACCACCAGCAGTAGGATCGGGTACGAGTCCCAACCCCAGGACTCGCCCTCCGAGGTGGCCAGCAGCAGCGCGAACAGGCCGTATCCGCCGGTGAGGAACCCCCACCAGTCGAACGCCAACCGCTGTGCGACGTCGACCCGGGGCAGCAGGAAGTGGGCGGCCACCGCGCCGACCACGCCCAGCGGCACGTTGATGAAGAAGATCAGCCGCCAGTCCACGTACTCCACCAGGTAGCCGCCCAGGGTCGGGCCCACGGCCGGGGCGAACGCCACCCCGATCCCGTACATGCCCATCGCCGTGCCGATCCGCTCGCGCGGCACGATCTTGTACACCATGGACAGCGCTGCCACCGGGAGCACCCCGCCCGGCACCGCCTGCAGAATCCGGAACACGATCTCGCTGCCCAAATCCCATGCCAGGCCACACAGGGCGGACCCGAACGCGAACAACATCATGGACGCGGCGTAGACCCTGGCCAGCCCGAACCGGTCGCCCAGCCAACCGGACAGCGGCACCACCACGCCCAGCGCCAGCGTGTACGCCGTGGCCACCCACTCGATGTCCTCGTTGGTGACCGCGAAGTCGCGCGCCATGGTGGGCAGGGCAACATTGATGATGCTCATGTCCAGCAGCGACATGAACATGCCGGTGATCAGCACCGCGAGCGGGACCACCCAGCTCTGGGAGGCCTCGTGGGATCGATCGATCACCCCTTCAGCTCCCTTCTTCGAGACCCTCGACGAACTAGAGCTCGGGCGCAGGCGTGTCAACCGGCGTGGACCTGGCAGCCAGGTCTTTCTCTCGTCTCCTCCGTTCCAGTCGGCCGATCATTGCCAGCGCCGGGCCGGTCGATGCGGTTGTCACCAACGTCATCGGGAGAATCGCCAGGTACAGCGTCGCCGAGATGATGTTCGTCGAGTATCCGACCTGTAGCACCAACAGTTCGGTCAGCCCTCGGGTGTTCATCAACGCACCGGTCCGAGCCGCGTCCCAGGTGTTCTGCCCGCCCAGCCGTGCTCCGAGGTAACCGCCCCCGACCTTGCCGACCACAGCCACGACCAGCACCAGCGTCACCAGCGACCACGGCGGCACGGTCGGCGCCGCGCTCAGCACCGAGAAACCGGCCGTGGCGAAGTAGAGCGGAACCAGCGGCCGCGCGCGGCGGGAGATACCGGACACGATGGACGGCCACACCCCGCTCATCGGGATCGCCACCACGACCAGCACCGCGCCGAGAATCGCGGTAAGTCCTGCCTGATGGGTGAAGTGGGCAACGACGAGCGCAATGATCGCGACAACCGCCATCGCCGGCGACCGGTACCTTCCCGCCATCTGATCCACCGCGTCGGCCTGTAACACCCGACGCAGCAGCAGCGCCAGCAAGGCGCCGCCCACCAGCATCGACATCGAGCGAACGGATGCCGCCGGACTGCCTACCGTCAGGCTCACCGCCACGGACAACATCAACCAACCGGCCACGTCCATCACGATTGCCGCACCCAGCGACACCTTTCCCACGCTGGTGTCGTCGAGCTCTCGGTCGGCAAGGATCCTGCTCAGCACGGGTACCGCGGTGATGGCCATCGCCACCGCGACGAACAACACGAACGCCGTCTTCGATGCGGTGCCCCGCTGTTCCGCGCCCCCGTGGGCCAGCAGCCAGGCCCCGAGCAACCCGCCGAGACACAGCGGAACGACATACCCCACGAAGGCCACCCGACGAACCGCCAGCCGCTCCCGCCCCCGGAGCCCGGACCGGAGTCCGTGCGCCAGGCCGACCAGGAACAACACCAGCCCGGCTTCGGCGAGCGCCCCCACCCCGGCCATCACCTGTGACGGCGCCAGCAGTCGGGGCAGGTCCGGCCCGGCGATGAACGAGAGCGTCGGGATGGCCGCCAGGCCTACCGCGATCTCGCCGATCACTTTGTCAGACGCCACCAGCTTGGCCGCCGCGCCGCCGAGCCGAGCCAGTGCCAACACCACAACCGTTACCGCCAGCACGTGGGCGGTGACCACCAACGGGGACCACCCGGCTTCCGTCATAGCCGTTCGACGGAAGCCATCCATGCCGGCGCAAGGAGCCTGTCCCGCTCGTCGTATCGAAGTTCGGCCCGGTCCGATGCGTCTCCGACCGCTGATGCCGCCTGCTCCTCGATGTAGCGGCGGGTGAACGCCGTGGTGAAAGGAACGAGTTCGAGATTGCGAATCACCCAGCCGGGGGTTTCGGCGAAAAGCTCGTGAATGTAGTCCTTGCTGATCCCGTAAGGGTATTTCAGGGGCGTCGAATCGGAGAGGCAGATCATGTGCAGCAAGGCGGACGGTTGGCAGGCTTTGTGGACCGCAACGAGGTACGCCGCTCGCTGCTGCTCGGTAAGTCCATGGGAAAACGTGCAGTCGACAACGGTGGCGAACCGGCCCTCGTACCCGGTGAGCGCGGTGGCGTCCGCGGCGACGAACTCGGCGTCCAGCCGTCGCTGCCGTGCCTGCGCACGGGCGCGGTCGACGGCCGGCGACGCGATGTCGACGCCGACGACCTGGTAACCGCTCGCGGCGAGGAACAGGGCGTTGTCGCCACCGCCGCATCCGATGTCGAGGATCTCGCTACGGATCTGGCCCGACTGCTCGAGCTCGGTCAGTGCCGGTTGGGGTCCACCGATGTCCCACGGCAGGAAATCAAACGTGATGCCCGCCTCGCGCGCCCATTCGCTGTGGTTCAGCGCGTCGAGATCGCCCTGGTACAGGGCACTGAATACATTTTGTGAATCCAGTTCGCTCATCTGGCTCATTCATCGGAACCTACCGACAATTGCCCGGAGCACGATGTCTCAGAGGCAATGCGCGGCTGCCCGGCCGGCAGAAACTACCAACGCGTGCGGGTTGCCGCGCAGAATTTCTGTGCCGCTGTCGTGGGAGCGCGACGAGTCTCCTCGATTCCGCTGGAATCGGAGGATGTGCGGGATCGTGGGGATCCGTGAGAGTCGGTGTGACCAGACGCCCCCGACCCTCTGGCGAGGATCGCCGTGACTACATCATCGAACGCTGAGGTCGACGTGCTCGTCGTCGGCGCGGGACCCAGTGGCCTGGCAACCGCGCTCGCGGTGGCCCGATACGGACTTCGGGTGCGGGTCGTGGACCACAAGGACGGACCGGTCGAGCAGGCGAGGGCGACCATGGTGCACGCGCGCACCCTGGAGTACCTCGACCACTTCGGCCTGGCCGACCATGCGATGGCGCAGGGCACGCCCATTACCCACGTGCAGGTGTACGACCAGAACCGCGGCTCGGCGGAGCTGCCACTTGCCGGACGCGGCATCGAGGGACGCACACGCTTCCCGTGCGCGCTGTCGCTGCCGCAGTCGAAGTTCGAAGCGACCCTCGTCACGGCACTGGCCGAGTACGGGGTGAGCGTCGATTGGAACACCCGCCTCGAGGACGTCACCGACCACGGCCACAACGTCGGCGCCACGGTTCGGCGCGGCGCTCAGCGGGAACAGGTCGTGGCTCGCCGGCTGGTCGGTGCCGACGGCGCTCGCAGCACGGTGCGCCGCTGCCTCGGCATCGCGTTCAACGGCAGCACATACCCGCAGATCGGCCTGCTGGCCGATGTGGCGCTCGACGCGCGACTACCGCCGAACCGGCTGCGTCTGACCCTCACCCGCGGCGGCTTCGTCGGAGTTGTGCCCATCGGAGACGGCACCTATCGGCTGTTCGGCGCGGTTCCGCCCGGCTTCGGCCCGACACCGTCGTGGTCGGAAACCACACACGATCCCTACGCCCAACTCGCCAGGGATCGGCTGCGGAAGTGGTGGCGGGAGTACTTCCAGGCCGACGGGGAACTGCGTGACGTCGTCTGGGCGTCGCTGTTCCGGTTTCACAGCTGCATCGCGGATCGGTTCAGCACTGGGAACGTGTTCCTTGTCGGGGACGCCGCACACATTCACAACCCGGCGGGCGGCCAAGGACTGAACCTGGGCGTCGGAGACGCCACGAACCTCGCCTGGAAACTGGCGCTCGTCTCCTCCGGCGAGGCCAAGGTGAGCATCCTGCGCAGCTACGAAACGGAGCGGCGCCGGGTCGCACGGACGATCATGCACAACACCGACCGGGGATTCAAGCTGGAGCTCGGCGGTAACGCGGCGGTGATGTGGATCCGGATGCGCCTGCTCAGGAGGCTGGTCCGGCCGCTGACCCGCCTGCCTCTGGTACGCAAGATCGTCTTTCGGATACTGTCGCAGACCTGGATCAGCTACCGCGGCAGTCCCGCGGTAGCCGCAGGACCGGCCACCGGGAGCCTGCGCGCCGGTGATCGGGCGCCACATACGGCGCTGGCCACCACCTCCGGAAGCATCCTCGACGTCCTGCGCCAGAGCGGCTACCAGCTACTGATGTTCGAAGGCATCTCCCCCACCGCGTCGCTGGGCGAGCTCGGCCGGATCGGCGCGGAACTGCCCGAACGCTACCTGTCGCCGGTGCGCGTCCACGTCATCCCGCGCGCCGAGACGGCCGCCCACGAGACGTACGGGGCACACCACACCCGCGTGGTGCTGGTCCGGCCCGACGGGCACATCGCCCTGATCGGGGAGCCGCGCGGACCAAGGGACATCGAACCGCTGATCACCCACCTGGACGGCATCCTCCTCACCCGACCGCGGGTGCTCACCTGAGCTCAGTCCGCCCGGTTGACGACATCACGGGGACTGGCGGTGAGCGGAATCCGGACGTGTTCGGGCCGGAATCCGACGCCGACCACCCTGGTCAGCACCTTCCGCAAGAACGGAAGCCGCTCGAACAGGGTCGACGGGTGCGGCCCGAGCAGCGTGCCGTCACCTCGGCCCACGCGCTCCACGTTGAGCCGCTGCAACAGGCGTTGGAACTCCTGGGTCAGCACGGTGGGCAACCATCGCCCGCGCCGCACGGCCGCCAGGGCGCGGGTGTCCAACGGGCGGCCCGAACGCTGGTTCTCCAGGAGCGCACCCACCAAGCAGTTCGCCGAGGCGACCGCGTCCTGCACGGCCAGGTTGACTCCGAAGCCGCCCGCCGGGGACATCTCGTGAGCGGCATCGCCGATGCAGAGCAGGCCGGGCGCGTGCCACTTTCGGAGCCGGTTGACCCGGACCTCCAGCAGGTGAAGGTCGTCGAGGCCACCGACCTCGCCCGTGCGGTCACCCAGAAACGGCACCATCTCACCCAGGTCACGCCGAAAGCGGTCGATCCCTTCCCGCCGCAACCTGTCGAAAGCACCCTTGCCGGCTTCGTACGAGATCTGCCAGTAGGTGTTCCGATTGATGACACAGAAGAACCGCCCGTTACCGATCCTGGTGCTCAGTCCTTCATCCGGATCGGTGTCGCGCCGGGAGATCCGAAAAGCCATGACGTCCATCGGGATGCCTAGGTCGCGCGGCACCAGGCCCGCCGAGCGGCGCACCGCAGAGTTCCGGCCGTCGGCGGCGACGACGAGCGCGGCCCGTACCGTTCGCGGGCCGTCCGGAGTGTCGCACCGCACCCCGACGACCCGGTCGTCTCTCCACACGACGCCGGAAGCTCCCGCTCGCATCATGAGACGGAAGCCGGGATAGCGAACCGCGTCGGCCGTGATCAGGTTGAGGAAGTCCCACTGCGGTACGAACACGACATAGGGAAAGCGGAGCTCGAGCGTGTGGAAGTCAATGGGATGAAAGCTGACTCCGTCCTGAACGAACTCGAACTTCTCCACCTTGCGCTGGGGCAGCGCACGGAAGCGTTCATAAAGTCCGAGCTCGTCGAGCACCTCCAGGGTGGACGGGTGAACCGTGTCGCCTCGGAAGTCCCGAAGGAAGTCGGCGTGCTTTTCGAGCAGGACGACCTCGATTCCCGCGCGAGCCAGAAGTAACGCAAGCATCGCGCCGGCCGGACCCGCGCCCACGACGCACACGGTTGTCTCGATTTCTTCCGATTCCATGAGGAATACTCCAGTCTCCGTGCGCGAATCAGTTCAGAGGCTTCATCCAGTAGGCCGTGAGAAATCCCGGGAATATGTTCTCCTCGAATGTGACACCCGGCAGCACGGCGGAGTACTCTCGCCGGAACTCCTCACCGTTGAACGGCACGGTGCGCTCGCTGATCTCCAGCCAGCACCTGTGCGTGAACCCGCGTAGAACGTTGACGGACACCTCGACCTGCCCGGTGATCTCGTAGGCCATGCGGGCCAGCCTGAAAGCGTAGTTGACCTGCCAGTTCGGCTCACCGTGGTCCGCCGGGCGCTCCGGGTCGAAGATGACCAGCGCCCCGCCAGGCGCGACGAGGTTTGCCAGATGCGGGAGTATTACCGGTGGCTTGGCCATGTGCAGTACGCAGCTGAACGCGAAGACGAGGTCGAACACACCGTCCTTTGCCGGTGTCATGCTCAGTGCATCGTTCACCTGGTAGGTCACATTGGACCGGGAACGGTCCCGCTTCGCTATCTCAATCATGTTCGGCGCGGGATCGACCCCCGACACTTCCTCGTACAGATCGGCCAACATGGTCGTGTACCGGCCGGCGCCGCAGCCGATGTCGAGCGCGCGCCGTCCGCCCGGAAGATTCTCGTGCAGCCACTTGCTGAACGGGCGTTCCACGGAGTCCATCGTGCCGCTGTAACTGTCGAACAGGTCGGCCATGCCGTCGAACAGCTCCGGAATGGTCTTTGTCGGCAATGACGATTGTGAAACAGACATCTGAGATCCTCCGACTCGATTCGGGTCCGCCGTACGCACGAGACGTGAAGCTAGCTCCAACGAAGTTGACGTGGCGGGCGTCCACCACCCCGGATACCGACATCTACTCAGGTGCAGTGGATGGCCGCGGCCATGACATGCCCGAACCGCCGTCGCGCCGCCGGAACCCGCCACAGCGCAGCCGCGGTCGCGGGATGTGAGAGCGACCGCGCGATCACCAGACTCGGAACCTGGCGGAACCATTCCGGGAAGGGGTCTCACATTGGGTGTCGTCGGTTCGGGCATGATCTCCCGCACCGGCACGCGACCGCGTGACGGCAGGATCACGATTGCGGTTCTCGGTGCGGGCATCGCCGGCCTGGTCGCCGGGTACGAACTCGAGCGGCTCGGCTATGACGTCGTCATCCTCGAGGCCGACTCGAGGCTCGGCGGCCGGGTGTTCACGCACCATTTCGGCGGGCCGGGCGGTCCGCTCGCGGAACTCGGCGCCATGCGGATTCCGGCCGATCACCACTTGACGGTTCGGTACGTCAACGAGTTGGGGCTGCGCGACAGGCTACGTCCCTTCCGCGGCGTGCTGAGCGAGCCGCACAACTACCTGCGGACCGGTTCTCGGTTGGTTCGGGTGCGCGATGCGGCGGCCCCGCTGATCCGAGAAGTCGAGCGGTTCGCCGGCGGCGGGTCCCACCGGCGGGAAACATTGCTGTTCGTCGGCTGGCTGCGTGCGATGGTGCACGCCATCGCCCCTCAGGAGCTGCGGGACTCGTTCCGGGACGACGTCAACGGGATCTTCGGGCCGGCCGGCCGGCTGGACCTGGCCCCGTTCCTCCGGGGCGACCGGGCTGATCTCGCCGGCGCGTTCGATACCTATCCGGAGCTGCGGGACGCGTGCGGCGGCCGGCTGGAGGGCTTTCTCGGCGACCTCCTCCGTGAGTCCGGTGCCCACATGCTGACCCTCGAGGGGGGCATGGACCAGCTGGTGGTGGCGCTCGCCGCCCGGCTGCGCGGGCCGATCCACACTCGCCACGAGGTGGTCGGTCTCGACGTGCGGCCCGACGCCGTGACCTGCCACCTGGTCCACGCGGGCAGCCGGTCCACCGTGACCTGGCCGGCCGTGCTGTGCACGATCCCGTTCTCGGTCCTGCGGGGACTGCGCCTGACCGGTGTCGACGCCGACAAACTCGACGTCATCGGTGCGCTCGACTACGGCTCGGCAACGAAAGTGGCGTTGCACTGCCGCGAGGCGTTCTGGATCGCCGACGGAATCACCGGGGGCGGGTCGGCGCTGGAGGGACTGAGCCGGCAGACCTACTACCCGGACGCCGTCGTCGACGGCGGCTCCGCGTTGCTCGCCGGCTACGCGATCGCCGAGGACGCCGACAGGTTGGGACAGCTGAGCGAGTCGGACCGGCTCACCGCGGTGGTCGACGAGGTGGCGGCCGCACACCCCGGGCTCCGCCGCCCGGGCATGGTGCGCGACGCGATCGGCGTCGTCTGGGGTGAGCGGCGGTGGAGCAGGGGCGGTGTGGCGCGGCGCTGGGGCGTCACCAACGCGCAGCGCGCCCGGGAGGTCGAACGGGCGACGAGACCGCAAGGCGGGCTGTTCTTCGCCGGCGAGCACTGCGCTACCAGCCCGGCGTGGATCAACGCCGCAATGGAGTCGGCGCTGCGTGCCGTGACGCGGATCGATGCCTTCGCCCGCCGGCCGGCCACCGCCCGGATCGGTGCGGAGGTGCCGGGGTGAGCGTCTTCGATCTCCCCCGACTGCACTTCGCCGGCGTCGGTTACACCCGGCTGCCCACGGGCCCCCGTTCCGGACTGCTCGATCTCGCTCGGAATACCCCGATCGCCGGCTCCGCCCCTTACCCGCCCACCCGCTCCGCCGGGGAGTACCACGATTACCTCGACCGTCAGGGCGTCCGGTTCGAGCCGGACGGCACGCTCACGCCGGACGGGCGGTTCGGCTCGGTCAAGGGGTGCAACTTCGGCGGAAACGGGCACTTCTGGATCGACGCCACGGTGGTCAGCACCGAGCCGCATTCCGGTGAGATGGATACGGCCGACGCGGTTGTGGGCCGGAACCTGGACCTGTGGGGCCACTACAACGACTACCTGGCCGCCACCGCGAACCGGGCCAGGGTCTTCGACGTGGATCCGGCCTCCAACTGGACCACCGCGGTTATGGTGGGCCAGCTCGGCCTCGGCCGCTCCGGTCGCTCGCACGACGTCGGCTACATGGTGACCGGTGACGTTCGCGGCATATCGCCGCCGCGCTGGCAGAACCCGCGCCATGTGCGGAAGAGGGACGAGCATCCGCTGAGCCGGGAGTTCACTCGTTCGGTTGTGTACCAGTTCGTGGTGGACAAGGCCGACGGGTTGCACTGGCTGGTCGAGGCCGACCGGTCGACCTCGGTGTCGGCGTTGCGCGAGCTGGTGGACACCGGGGACGTGGGTGGGCTGGTGGTGCAGTTGGCCCTGTTCAACATGGCGACTCCGGTGAGCAACGACGCGCCGGACCGGTGGGACATGCGCGGCACCCTCGCGCCGTGGCGCCCGGGGGAGCTGCGCACATATCCGGCGGGCCGCCTGTTGACGGCGCGGGAACCGCGTCGCCGGGGCCTGGACACGCCCCTGCACACCATGACCGTCGAGGTCGGCGCCGAGCACGTGACGGCCAACATGATCACCGCTGTCCCGGTCGAGAGCCGGGCTCCCGCCGGCGATGGCCGGCCGACCCATCCGCTCGGCCCGAGCCTGGATGTGGGCGACCTGCAACTGCGCACCGGCGCCGGCCGGCTGCTGGGCATCTTCCCTCGGGCGGCGTACCGGGATGCGCTGTTCCGGCTCAGTAGCGGCGTGCTCTCGGTGGCGCGAGCCGATGGGCGCCACGACGACCCGGACGAACCGCTGCGGCTCTGCGCTTCCGACGGGACGGTGCTGCTCACCGAGGAGGAGGTCACCGTCCAGTCTGACCAGGCCAGCCTCTTCCTCGAGCACCCGAACGCGGCGAGCGAGCAGGACTTCGCCGCCGAGATCATGGTGCGCTCGTTCGTCCGGGGGCGTCCCGCGCCGGTCGAGGGCATCGCGGTCCACCAGTTCTTCAACCCGCGCGGCCTACCGCTGGACCGCCGGACGAGCGCGCCGGGCGCCCGGTCCACCGAGGTGACCGTCGTCGAGCTCGCCGCCCCGCGGCCCGGTGAACAGCCGCGGTACGCGTCCGGCTGTGCTCTGTGCACCGACGACTCCGGGTCCGGCTGGCTGGCCATCCGCGGTGCGCGAGCCGGGGCTACCCAGGTCCTGCTGCTGCCGCCGGGCTCCCCGCTCCCCCGCGACCCGGAGTCCGAGGGCTCCGCCGCGCTCGCGTACGACAACGAGGACCGGCTCGCCTACTGGTCTTCCGCCGGGTTCCTGTCGGTGCGGGTCCTGCCCGACACCTGGTACCTGGATGACATTCCGTCCCACGAAATCACCGTCGACCTGTTGTATCGAGAGGTCTTCGCTTACTACGAGCTGATGTACTCGTTCATGGGTAACGAGATCTTCAGTCTCGCGGACCCGGCCAGGGTTGCCACGAACGCCCGATTGATCTGGCTGGTGTGCGACCCGCGAAACCGGGACAACACCTCCTACATGCCGCCCACCCGGGATATGACCCGGGCGCAGCAAAATCTGCTGTTGCGGTTCATGCACGCTACCGAGCGGACTCGGCCGAAGCCGCCCTTGCTGGCCGCCGGCAGACCCGCGATCACCCCCATCAAGACGCTCGGTGAGCTGAGCCGTGCGCTGCGCCAGGCGGCCACCATAGAGCTGGCGGCGATGCTGCAGTACCTCTTCGCGCTGTGGTCCCTTCCCACGTACGCGGCGGGTGTGGCCCACGTCGACCGCGGCGAGTGGACCCCTGAACAGCTGCGGTTGGTGTGCGGGGACGGTCCGCACACACTCGACGGCGGAATTCGTGGTGCGCTGCTGAACATCACCCGCGAAGAGATGATCCATTTTCTGGTCATCAACAACATCATCATGGCCACCGGCCAGTCGTTCTACCTTCCGGACATCGACTTCCGCACCGTCAACAGCCGGCTACCGGTGCCACTGGACTTCTGTCTGGAGGCGTTCGGACGGGGCAGCTTGCAACGGTTCATCGCGCTGGAACAGCCCTACCATCTCGCTCGCGACTTCTCGCCCGGCCAGTCCGGCATGCTCGCGGGAGACTCGGCGCCGTGTCCGTACGGGTCGCTGAGCGAGTTCTACGCGGCCATTCGCGAGGCCATCCAGCGGATCCCCGATGCCATCGTCGTCCCGGCCGGTCGCGGCGGCGGCGAGCACCACCTGTTCATGCGTGCGTCGGTCAACGCGACACATCCCGACTACCAGCTGGAGGTTGACGACGTCAGCAGCGCTGTGTTCGCGATCGACTTCGTCACCGAACACGGCGAGGGCCAGGTGATCGAATCTGTCGTGCCGTCGGAGGAGTCGCACTTCGACACCTTTCTGAAGATCTGCGAGCAGCTCAGTTCGGAGTACACCACCGATCCGGCCGGGCGCCGGACGCCGTGGGCGCCGGCCTATCCCGTGATGCGGAACCCGACGCTGCGCCCCGACAACTTGGCCGCGGACCTGGTCACCAACCAAGAGGCCAGGGCGGCGATGGAACTGTTCAACCGGGCCTATTCGCTCATGCTGCAGCTGATGGCCCAGCACTTCGGATATCTGCCCGACCAGAGCCTGCGCAGATCCCGCCTGATGAACGCCGCCATCGATGTGATGATCGGCGTCTTGCGCCCGCTCGCCGAACACATTGTCACGCTGCCGTCCGGCCGCCCCGGTCGGACCGCCGGTCCGTCATTCGAGCTAGACCGAGAAGTGCAGTTCATCGCTCGCCCCGACGTCGCGGCCACCTGGATCGGCGCACGGCTGATGGAGGTTTCCGCGGATGCCACCAAGGTGGCCGGACTGACCGAGACGGTACCGCAACTGCTGCGCTCCCTAGCCGCAGAGCTGCGGAGCATGGACTGACTCCTGACCGCTGTGAAATACGGGGAGAGGGCCGACATGTCAGCTCTGGACGCCGAGCGATTCCATTCACTGGTATTGGCGAACATCGAGAATCCGTACCCCGTCTACCAGCGATTCCGCGAGTCAGCCGGTCTGCATCGGGTTTTGCGCCCCGGAAGCGGGCGAGAACCCGAATGGCTGGTCATGCGGTACGGGGACGCGTCGACGGTGCTCACCGGCCGGGGTTTCGGGCGCGGTGCCGCGGCGGCCGCTGGCAGCTCCGCGCCGCTGTCGGCCTCGCTCGCGGGCGGTTGCCCGACCCTCGGCGCCTTCGTCGACAACTGGCTGGTCTTCATGGACCCACCTCGGCACACCGCCGTTCGCGCGGTCGTCGCGGACTGCCTGGCACAACGGATACAGGAGGGGCTGGCCGAGCGCGCCCGCGACATCGTTGGGGAGCTGGTAGCCGACCTCGCGGACAATTCTCGGATAGAGCTGGTCGGCGACTACGCCACCGTGGTCCCGATGCTGGTGATCCTCGAGGCGCTCGGGGTGCCGCGGACGGACTGGACGTGGATGTGCGGCCGGACGGCCGCGTTGCAACAGGCCAGCACCTTCCGGCCCGGCAACCGAGCCCAGCGGCTCGCCGCCGCCGAAGACGCGGCGCACGACTTCGACGAGTACTTCCGCCGGATCCTCTCCAGCCGCCGCCGCGCGCCGGGGAACGACCTGATCTCCGCCCTCGTCGCGGCATCGTGGAGCGACGGCGAGGGCGCCGACGATCTCCTGGTCGCTACCTGCGTGCATCTACTCGCCTCGGGAAACGAGACGATGCGCACCGCCCTGTCCAAGATCGTCTTGCTCCTCCTGCGACACGCGAACCTGCTGGACCGGCTCCTCGACCAGCCTCGACTGGTGCCGGCCGCGGTCGACGAGTTGATCCGGTTCGACTCACCCGCCCAGATGGTGACCAGATGGGCTTACCGCGACGCGTGCGTCGGCGGCCGTGACATCCACCGGGGGGACAAGGTCACGGTGGTCCTCGGCTCGGCCAACCGCGACCCGGCATCGTTCCCCGACCCCGACGTCATTCGGCTCGACCGACGCAACCGCCGGCACTGCGGCTTCGGCATGGGCATCCACTACTGCCTCGGCTCCGCGCTCGGCCGGATGGAGACCGAGATCGGTGTCGGTGCCATTGTGAAGCTGCTGCCGAGGCTGCGCATCGACGGCGAACAGTTGGTCTACGGCGAGGACCTCATTTTCCACGGCCCGCTAGAACTATGGCTCCGCCGGGTGTGACACCCGCGACTCGGCCGCGGCCGGTCGCGATGCGGCCGTGACGGATGGGACGTCGCGCGCCAGCCACCCCGACGCCAGGCCGAAAGCCCGGCAAACCCGCGGCCGTCCAAGCCGATCTTTAAACCAGCACCGAGCCCTCACCGAGCGGGCGCGCAATGTCGAAACACGGCCTACGACCCCGGTTGTGACAAGTACTCATGGCAGCTGGGCAGCTCCTTGACCATACGGCGGGCCTGCGCCCGCAGTTTGGCGAACTCCGCACTGGCGGGGGCGGGGTCCATGTGCGCCAGTGCCGGCCGGAACCGCTCGGGACGGTTTCCCATGCCCAACCAGATCGTGTTCCAAGAATAGGACTCGAACCCGTGGTAATGGGGATAGATTGTCTCCTGGTCCCACAGGTGAACCCTCGCACCCTCCATGCACTCCTCAGCCGTATCGGTGGCCTTTCTCGTCTTCGCGGCCTTCCAGTACTGGTTGTCGTCTCGTCCCGCGGCGCGGTAGTGCAGGATGAGGAAATCCTTCACGCCGTCGACGGCGCGGGCAATCCGGGTGTTGTAACTTTGCGCCAGGGCGCGGTCCCATTGCCGGTCCGGGAAGTGTTTGACCAGCTGCTCGATTCCATGCTGGATGAAGAATATTCCGGTGGACTCCAGCGGTTCCACGAACGCGCTGGAGAGCCCGATGGCCACACAGTTCTTCACCCAGGATTCCCGGCTTCGCCCCACCCGCATGGCAATGTGGTTGACCTCGAGGTCGTCACCCCGAGGGGCCACATACCGGCGAAGGGTCCGTTCCGCCTGTTCCGGCGTGCAGAACTCGTCGGAGTAGACGTAACCGTTGCCGTCCCGGTGCAACAACGGGATGGTCCACAGCCAGCCGGCCTCCATCGCGGTCGCGGTCGTGTAGGGGTTCATCCGCCCCGGGCACTCGTGTGGCACTCGAATAGCGACGGCGCGGTTGTTCGGCAGCACATCCTGAAAGGAAATGAACGGCTCGCCGAGAACTTTGCCGATCAGCTCGGCCCTCGAACCGGTGCAGTCCACAAACAGATCCGCGGCCAAGTCCCCGTGGTCGCGGGTGACGACGTGGGTGATCCAGCCGCGTTGGTCCTGAGCCGTGTGCACCACGTCGTCCACCACGTGGCGCACGCCGCGATCCACGCTGTAGCCAGCGAGGAAACGAGCGACCTTGTCGGCATCGAAGTGGTACGCATAGGGAAACTGCGCACGCTGTTCGGCGAGCGTCGAGCGGCCGCTGGAACCGTCCAGGTCGCCGGCGAAGAGGCTCCCGTCGAGAAAGCGCGGCGACCGCCGGGCCTCGCACAGCGCCGACGTGATGAAGCATTCGCGATCGAACGGCCGCCGATGGTCACCGAGCTTGAGCCACCACTCCGCCAGGGAAAAGCCGTCGGCATCACGCAGCCGTTCAAATGGATGGTAGAAGTATTCTCCCGGCGTGCTCCAGTTCTCGAAACGGATTCCCAGCTTGTAGCTGCCGTCGCAGTTCGGCAACCATTCAGCCTCGTCCAGGCCCAGGTAGTCGAAATAATGGCGGATCGTGCTGAAAGTGGCCTCGCCCACTCCGATACTGCCCACCGTGGTGGACTCCACCAAAGTCACATCGAGCCGATCGCCGAAAGCCGCGCGCAGGTAGGCCGCCGTCATCCAGCCCGCCGTTCCACCGCCGACAACAACAACGGATCTAATCATCATCAACCACCTCGAACCCGGTTTGCCAGAGTTTCAGGATTGACCGGCAGGTCTGTGCCGCGCCAGGCGACATGACCGTCCGGGCGGACCACAACGTGGGGACGTCCATAGTTTTGGGCGACATCGGCCTGGTCGATCTCACATATCGCCAGCGGAATCTGGTATTCCGCAAAAGCCTGTTGCAACCGCTCGGTGTTCGGGGACGACTGGAACGAAAGCAGTACGAATCCTCGGCCGAACAGATCCAGCGTCGACATCCCCGGATGTATCCATACGTGCGGGGCCCGGCCGCCGGGTAGCGCGCTCGTCGACCAGGTCTCGGTGTCTTTTTCCGTTGGATCATCCACAATGAGCGTCGACCGGTAGCGATAGCCGAAATGGATGTCCGGTGCATCGAACTCGCGCCGTACTCCACCGGATTCCAGTTGGGCGGCCAGGCTGCTTCTGGCCGCGGCACCGTCGGCGTTGTCGAGCATGATGCTCGGGGAGAGCTCCCGGCGCAGCGTCCTGCGCAGGTTGTGGTTCGACTGTTCGAGGCTGGCCACCGCGACCGGCATCCGTTCGGCCTCGTAGCTGTCCAGCAGGCCCGGGCCCGCCCACCCGGCGAGCACCGCGGCGAGCTTCCAGCCGAGGTTGGCGGCATCGGCGATGCCGGTGTTCATCCCGAACCCGCCGGACGGGGAGAGCGTGTGTGCCGCATCTCCGGCGAACAGGACGCGACCGGTCCGGTAGCGCTCCGCCACGCGGTGGGTCAGGTGCCAGGTGGCATCGGACAGCACCCGCACGGGCGTGTCCAGCGCGATCGCGGCCCGCACCAGTTCCTCGGCATCCCGCATTGCCGAGGCGTCCTGACCCGATGCGGTGAGCCGGTAGAGCGCCTCGCCGTCCATTGATCTCAGCGGGTACCGCAACATCGTCGGGGAGGTCAGGAAGTACACCAACGCGGCGGACTCGCCGAGCTGTGCGCGCAGCCGCGGAGCTCGGAAGAGGATGTTGCGGAATACCTGCGTCCGGTGGTGGGACCGAACGGGCACCCCGCACCTTTTGCGAATCGGAGAGTTCGCGCCGTCACACGCCACGACATAGGCCGCGGTCACCGTGGCGACCTCGCCGGTGTCCCCTACCGTTGCCGTCACTGTGACGCCGTCGTCGTGCTGATCGATCTCGTCCACCCGCCAGCGCAGGCGCACCGGACCATCCGGATGCGTCCCGAGCGATTCGGTCAACAAAGGCATCAGCCAGTGCTGTGGGCACACCTGTTCGGGTTCGGGGGTGTGGTCCGGTGGCAGCCGCATACCGGTCGTGCCGAACTCGATCCGGTAGATCTCGTGGCCACCGACCGCCGTCACCCACGCGATGTCGAGGGGATGGTCGTCGGGCCATCCGGCCTTGCGAATCCGGTTGGCGAGTCCCCAACCGCGGAAGAACTCCATCGACCGCGGCCCGACCGTACCCACTTTCGGGTGGTCGATGTGACCGTCGCCCGCCTCGAGCAGCAAGAAATCGACATCACGGCTCTTGAGGTCGAGAGCCAACGACATTCCGACAGGGCCTCCGCCGACGATCAATACGTCGGTTTGGCAGCTTTTTCCGCCCACCGGCACTGGCCCTTCCGCCATGGCTGATTCGCCCCGACACTGCTTCGGTACGGTGCGACCGAGTTCGTCCCCACGGATCTGCCCGCGGCCGCCACGTCTAGATTGACGCCGGCCTCGACCCGGCACATCCCCCGCGTTGACAGCGGTGCAGACGCTTCGGCGAGGGCCGACCGCACCGGATAATCCGTTCGGGGGCCGGCAGCCCGCGCGAGCAAGTTGGATTCGTGCGACCCTCCCGCTCCGGCATACCGTTCGGCGAATGGCGAATCCTAAGCTTGGCTTACCGACGATTCCTTGACGCCCAAAGAACGCGACCATGAGGAGTATCTAGATGGGCAACCGAGTTGAGAAGGTCATCATTCTCGGCGGTGGCACGGCCGGCTGGATGACCGCATCGTACCTTGCGAAGATGCTCGGTGAAACCACATCCGTCACCGTGCTCGAATCTCCCGGAATACCCAAGATCGGTGTCGGTGAGGCGACTGTGCCGAACCTGCAGAGGGTGTTCTTCGACTTTCTCGGGCTCGAAGAGAAGGACTGGATGCCCGAGTGCAACGCCAGCTTCAAGATGGCCATCAAGTACATCAATTGGTGCACCGGTGGCGATAGCCGGCCCGACTCGAGAACAATGAACGGAGGTTTCGATCATTTCTACCACACCTTCGGTCTGCTTCCCGAGCACGACGGGCTGCCCCTCTCGCATTATTGGGCTTACCGCCGGCTGCTGGGCGAGACCAAGGAACGGTTCGACCAGTACTGCTTCTGGGAACCGGCCGCGATGGACGCCAAGAAGGCGCCGTGCTGGCCGGACGGCCAGCCGGCGACCTACTACGCGTGGCACTTCGACGCCCACCTCGTCGCCGACTTCCTGCGCCGGTTCTCCACCGACACACTCGGGGTGCGGCACGTGCAGGACGAGCTGTGGGAGGTGCGCCAGGACAGCCAAGGCTTCATCCAGGCGCTGATCACCAAGAGCGGCCAGGAGCTCGCCGGCGACCTGTTCGTCGACTGCTCCGGATTCCGTGGCCTCCTCATCAACAAGGCGATGGGCGAACCGTTCATCGACATGAGTGGCCAACTACTGTGTGACAGCGCGGTCGCTACGGCGGTCCCACACAATGACGACGACGGGATAGAACCGTACACCTCGGCGATCGCCATGAACTCCGGCTGGACCTGGAAGATCCCGATGCTGGGCCGGTTCGGCACCGGATACGTCTACTCGAGTGCGTTCATCGACCAAGACGAGGCAACGAGTGAGTTCTGCCGACTGTGGGACATCGATCCCGAGGAACTTCCACTCAGCCACATCCGCTTCCGCACGGGGCGCAACCGTAGGGCGTGGGTCAAGAACTGTATCGGCATCGGGCTCGCGTCATGCTTTCTCGAACCGCTGGAGTCGGTGGGTATCTATTTCATCACGGGCGCTATCTACCAGCTGGCCAAGCATTTCCCTGACAAGTCTTTCAACCCGCTGCTGATCGATCGATGCAATGCCGAGATCAAGTTCATGTTCGACGACTGCAGGGACTTCCTCCAGGCACATTACTATCTTTCGCCGCGCGTGGACACCCCGTTTTGGCAGGCAACCAAAGAGCTGGATCTGACGCCGGAGATCCAGGAGAAGATTGCGATGTACAAGGCGGGGCTACCCATCAACGCACCCGTCGTGGACGAGTCTACCTACTACACCAACTTCGACGCCGAGTTCCGAAACTTTTGGACCAACGGCAGCTACTACTGTGTCTTCGCCGGGCTCGGGCTGCTGCCGGACACACCAGTGCCTTCGTTGGCCAACCGGCCCAGCGCCCAACACGGCGCCACGCGCCTGTTCGAGAACATCAGGAGGAAAGAGGACAAAATGTTGAGCGAGTTGCCGACAACGGTCGAATATCTCCGCGCCCTACACAAAAAGTAGAAGCAATAAGCCGAGGCTAGGGCAAGCAGCTAAGGAGCGTGGAAGAGTTGGAACCGCACGACTACACCGAGTCCTCTCATCTCGCTGTCCGGGAACCAGCAGAGGCTGATGTGGGTCTCTACCGTGACCTGATGAGCTCGTTTCCCACCGGGGTGTCGGTCGTGACCACGATCGACGGTGATGGGCGGCCCCGGGGTGCGACCTGCACGTCGCTGACCAGCGTCACCCTCTCGCCGCCCACGCTGCTTGTCTGCCTCAACGAGCGTGGCGGAACCCTCCGCGCCGTCCTGGCATCCCGGCGGTTCGCGGTGAACCTTCTGCACGCCGGCGGCCGCCGCGCGGCCACGGTGTTCTCCTCCCGGTGCGTGGACAAGTTCGCCGACGTGGCGTCGGAGCCGTGGGCGTGCTTCGGCCTGCCGTTCCTGCACCACGACGCGTTCGCGGTCGCCGCCTGCGAGGTGGCCGAGGACGTCCATATCGGCGACCACCGGATCGTGATCGGTCGGGTGCTCGACATCCGGGTATCACCCGGTGTCCCGCTCACCTACGGGCTGAGGCACTTTCTGCCGTGGCCGCTTGCGGTACCCGCAGCGGGCGCCAGGCTGGCGAAGAGATAACGGCACGCGGCAATCACAGAAGGCGAGCAGTGTGAACCCGCCCTTCGCCCGCCAGCTTCCCGCGGCCGCCCTGGGCAATGCCTCGCACCGGCGGCGGGTCTGGCGTGAAAGCCACCGCCCAGGGCAGATCGGACCTTGCCCAGGCGGTGAGCCACCCCCGCGGAGTCATGCCCGGCGCGCCACTGGTCTCCACATGCCGCGAAGTGCTCACCGTCGTGCCGGCCCTGGTGGGGCTGGCCGTGCGTGCCGCGCAGGATGGGGGGTTGGACGCCCAGCTGCCGGCCGTCGAGGCCGGCCACTCCACTGATCGACCCGCGATCGCGGGATGTGGCGGTGGCGTAGGCGCCGGGAGCGGGTTGCTATCTGCCTGCTGGAAGCCGGGTCCGCGTTTGGGTTGGCACCGACGAGAACGGACCCGACGGGCGCCGGTGAACCGCACAGTCGGTCGGGCATCCTTCGCGCGCTGAACCGGGTCCGCTACCTAACCCCAGACTCCTCCATCATCCATACCCCGCCCGTAGGGCGCTATAGCGCCGTTTGAGCAGGTGGTCCCGGTTCAGCGGGGAGTGCGCCTCGTCGGGGGCGGGCCTGTGACGGATGCCGACCGAGTTGAGCACCCCCAACATGCGGACCAGGTGGATGATGCGCAGGTCGTCCTCGTCGGTGGCGCCGGGCCGCACGGCGCCGACCAGGGTCAAGGTGCGGTCCAGGTAGCGGACTTCGCCGGGCAGCCCCGCCCGCTGGGTGGCGTGGACCAGGTCGTGACGGATGGCGGCCGACCCCAGCCCGCACAGCCGGGCGAAGTCCAGCTCGTCCAGCGGGAACAGTCGCTCATGTTCGCGCAGGTAGGCGAGCTCCAGTGCGCGGGCGTGGCCGTGGGTGCAGTACTGGCAGCCGTTGACCAGGGAGATGGCCACGCACAGCAGATGCGTGCGGACCGGCCCGAACCTGGCCAGCGTGCGCTCGTAGCGCGGCATGTTGCCCAGGAACCAGCTCAGCGCGCTCCAGGTACCGAGTTGGATGACGGTGGGCGCGATCAGACGCGGCGGAAATCCCCACAGCAGGGTGCACACACCCTCGAGCAGCCGCGTGACGGCACGCGCCAGCGCCTGGGCTGCCATCGAGATCTCCCGCTGGGTGGCTGAATGCTCACGCTGAGCAATCTTTGATCGAAACGTACTACCGGTGGGGGACGCTAGATCGACCGGTCCTCGTCGCCCATCCAGACCTGCGGTGGCGCGGCCCCGACTCCGCTGTTCGCGGACCCCGCGCCCCGCGAGTGGGCTGCTGTAGCGCGGGGCGCTGGATCATCATCGCCGTCACCGCTGCTCGGGTCGGTGTCGGACACGGTAGGCATGCCTCTACAGTATGTGGGTGCGTGAGCCACGTCACGACATCACCGCCGATGTGGGCGACGAGCTGGCCACCCTGTGTGGGCTGGTGTGCCGATCGATGCAAGACGCCAGCCACGCGGTCCTACGCACAGACCCGATGCTCGCCGAGCAGGTCATCACCGCACACGCACAGATCGCGCAACAAGGCACCCAGTGCGCGCGCCGCACCTGCACCCCACAGGCATACCCCCCAGCGATCGTCGAGCGCCGAATCATGGCCGCCGCCGTCACCGCCGCGCACAAGATCGTGCGGATGGGCGAGCTCGCCTGCCAGGTCGCCGACATCGCGCGCGAGCGTCACCCCCAGCTGGCTATACCCGCCGCGCTGCGCGAACCACTCACCCGAATGAGCCAACTCGCGATGCGGTCCGGGCGCCATCTCGAACAAACCCTCGCCGCCCCGGTGGGAACCTATCTCCCCGCACTGCAACGGGTGAACGACGAACTCGACTGGCTCCAACAACACCTGCTCGACACCCTCAACCGCGCCACCCCGCCCTACCCCGCACGAACCGGAACGCAGATCACGGTGCTCGCCCGCTGCTACGAACGCTTCGCCGACCACACCGTCTGCATCAGCCGCTACCTCGACAACACCGACGACAACCCCACCCGCGACATAGAGGCTGGCGAGTCCCCGCCGCGAGCGGACATCGCGGTGATCGGCGTCCCAGTCACAACAGCAGTGCGGAAGCCTGCGCTGAGAGCCGCACCCGTGCAAGCGTCGAACCTCGCCAGCTTCTTGGCGGAACACCCACTGACCAGGTTCCTTCGCGCAAACGGTTCCGCCGAGTGGGTCCTCGCACGACATCAGCGGGGCGAGCACGGCGAGTGCCTAGGATGCAGCGGAACCCAACACGTGGAGTACCCCTGCACCCAGCACGTACACGCCGCCCTGGCGTTACAGCCGCCCCCCTCAGACCGACATGATCAACCACAGGTGGACTTCGCGGTCGCGACATCCTTCGACGGCGCCGCCGCACAGGCACGGCGTCGACGCTTGCGGATAGCTCCCCTTCCCCTTGGCGATTCCTCGAGCATTGGTCGCCGAGTCGAGGACGATGCAATGCCGCCCGGTCGCGCACCCGGGACTCCGCGAAATCGCGGCGAGTAGACGCTGAGCGGCGACCTACCAGAACCGGTCGTGCTTGCCCCGACTCGCAAGAGGCTCCCGGCGTGACGGCCGATCCGCGCACGCGTCGCGGTGTCAGCTCGGGAACCGCAGCTCGCGCGCCAGCGTGCCGTAAGCATCCACCGGCGCCGGCTCCCCACCGACGCTGGCCGACTACCTGCCGAAGGTGATCGCGGCCGCCGGGCCGGGCGCGAGACGCACCTACAGCACCTATTGGACGCGCATGAACCGAGTCTGGGGCCCGCACCAGCGGCAACGACCCCATCCTCGACGCACTACGCCTGCACGCCGAACCGCCTGCCGACGCGGCGGCGCATCGGTGACCAGCTGCCCTAGGTGTACTGACCGGAGACGTTGGTCGAGGTCGTGTGACGACACGACCTGATTGATCTTGATAGGTGAGGGCCTCCCGGGGAGGTTGTGGAGCTGTCTGACGGCATCCACCACCGACCCCAGGAGGTCCTCGTGGCCCACGCTAACGCTGTTTTGACCCCACGTGCCCGATTGCGCTTGGCGCGTCTGATCGTGGAGGACGGCTGGCCCGTTGCGCGCGCCGCCGAACGGTTCCAAGTGTCCTGGCCGACCGCGAACCGCTGGGCACAGCGCTACCGTGAGCTCGGCCCCGAGGGCATGCTCGATCGCTCCAGCCGGCCCCGCCGTTGCCCGCGTGCGACCCCGGCGCCGGTGGTGCGCAAGATCGTGCACCTGCGCTGGAAGCAGCGGCTGGGACCGGTCGCTATCGCCGCACGGGTCGCGGTGGCGCCCTCGACCGCGCATCAGGTGCTGCGTCGGTGTCGGATCAACCGCCTCGCCCACCTCGACCGGGCCACCGGCGAGCCGGTGCGCCGCTACGAGCACCCCGCTCCCGGGGACCTGCCGCATGTGGATGTGAAGAAACTCGGCAACATCCCCGACCACGGCGGATGGCGCTTCGTAGGACGCGCCCAGGGCAAACGCAACCGCGCCGCCACACCAGACAAGCCTCGCAACCGCCAGCGCAACCCACAGATGGGCACCGCTTACGTACACACCGTGCTCGATGACCATTCCCGGGTCGCCTACGCCGAGATCCACGACGACGAAACCGCCGCCGCCACCGCGGTCTTGCGCCGCGCGGTCGCCTGGTTCGCCACCCGCGGCATCGCGACCCACCGAGTGCTCTCCGACAACGGATCGGCCTACCGCTCCCGCCTCTGGCGCGACACCTGCGCCGAGCTCGGGATCACCCCGAAAAAGACCCGGCCCTACCGGCCACAAACCAACGGCAAAATCGAACGATTCCACCGCACACTGGCCCACGAATGGGCCTTCCGCCGCCTCTACACCAGCGAGTCACAACGCCGCAAAGCCCTACCCGGCTGGATCCACGAGTACAACCATCACAGACCCCACACCGCCACAGGACGCCACCCACCCATCACCAGATTGACCAACCTGTCCGGTCAGTACACCTAGGTCGCCCCTCAAGGCATCTCCACCCACTGGCTGCGTCACACCACCCTCACCTGCGTCGAACGCCACTACGGATACGGCACCGCCCGCGCCTACGCCGGACACACCGACAACACCGGCGCGGCCACCACCACCTACATCAAAGCCGACCTGCAAACCGTCGCCACCGCACTGTCCGCCCTCACCGCACAATCACACCCAATGGGCCACTCGTAAGATCATCCGTCCGCACCACCACCCACCGGACCATGCCGCGCAACGGCTCGCACGTGCACCCCGATCAACGCAGAGATGCGACACGAGCGTTCTCGAAGACCAATTTGAGTCCGTCCAGATGTCTGTCCGCGAGCTCGTCACCGAGACCGGGGCCGCTACGCTGCACGCCGCCGCAGTCGCCGTTGCCTGGGGTAGCCACGCACTGACGAACACCCATGCCACGGCGGCCGTGGCGCCAGTCGATTTTTCGGTCTCTGCCTCGTCGGAGCAGCTGCAACCGTACTGGGCGCGAAGGCAGGTCAGAAGCATCAACGCGTGCGACCACGGCCTGCAAGCCGGAAACAGCGGGAGTCGCAGGTCAGCGGCCTGTTTCCACGTTCTGGGCCGTCACGCTGATTTCGCCTGCTGTCCCCGGCGCCGACCGCCGACGCGGCGCAGCCCGTGAGCTCCACGGCGGAACCGGCGCACGCGGTGACCGGCCCGGCATCCGTGTCCGACGGCGGCCCTCAGGATTGGTGGCCCCCGCCGATCGGCAACCCGGCGCCCGCCGAAACCCGCCGACCCCAGAGCATGAGCTCGCCGCACCCGCACCCGCACCCGTCGCCGAGCTCCGGGCCACGACACCGATGATCCGGCGCGCGATCAGGCCGGGCCGCCGGACTGCGCCCTCCCGGGCTGATCCGCAGACCGGCCGCGTCCGAGAGCGACACCGCGAGCTCAGCAGGGCCGGGCGGCGGCTCAGGCGGTTCCGACCTGGCGACGGTCGACATTGTTGAGGAGCTTATCGATGACGCCCTCTCGAGCGTGGGTACGTTTGCCGATCAGCTGCTGCCCGGGGAGAACTAGTACTCCAGCCGCACTTCGTTATGTGAGTTGTAATCGGCGTTGGTAGTGGCTGGTTCGGG
>NZ_BAABJP010000022.1:0-28125 GCF_039543365.1 Actinospineispora eucalypti | reverse complement strand
AGCCATTCGGCCAGGCAGCCAGTGGGCCGGAATGTTGCTGGCCTGAGCCGGTCGCGTCAAGAGGGAGCGAGGCGGGGGCAGGTGCTGTGTCAGGTCTCGCGAGCGGTTCACCGCGCCCCGGCCAACGCCGCAGTGGACGAACAGGCAATCGCGAGTTCGGATCCCGAGTTCTCAGTCGGGCATCCGGGTCCCAGAGAATTCACATCTGGCGCTCCTAGGGTGACCCGGCCGCGTGACCAACACGCGCGGTGAGTCGAAGGGTGGCGCGGTGAATCTGCTGCAGGCTGTGGCGCTGGGCGTGGTGGAGGGGCTGACGGAGTTCCTGCCGGTGTCCTCGACCGGGCATCTGACGATCGCCGAAAAGTTGCTGGGCTTGCGGGTGGATCGCATTATGTAGTGTTTCTACTGTAGCTGTTCTACTTGAGTGCGGGGTTGTGACGGTAGCGTGCGCGGAGGAACGAGTGGATGCGCTCGGTGCTCGCCCTCGAATGGGTCCGCCCAGCGGGTACGCGTCGCGCCGGCGGACAGGCCGCTGGCTGGAGGAATCGCACTCGGTGACCGTGCCGCGTCCGCTCACCGTGGTGACCGACCACATCGCGGACTTCGCTCACGTCGCCGCTGCGCTTCCCGCCGTGCTCGTCTGTGCCCGGCTCGATACTGGCGTGCCCCGGGTCGGCTCGCGCTGGCGGGTTCGGATCGGCGGCTTTCGGCTCCCGGGAGAGCTCGAGTGCACGTTGACGCGGCGGCGGCCACATTGGGTCACCTTCACCGCCAGCCGCGCCGGCGCGGCCTTCACGCTCGACTACGCCTGTGTCGACCTTGACCATTCCACCGAGGTGCACGCCTCGTTGCAGTATGAGGAGGCGCGTGGGCCGGCCGGGTGCGGTCGCTGGTTGATCGCCAGGCCCCTGGGGGCCGCGGTCCGTGCCGCGACTAGTGAGCTCGTCACCTGGTCGATCGATCAGTGAGCTGAGGGGTTGGACCGGTCGCTGAGCGCACTCGCCGCGGACCAGATCGGCTCGGAGCGTAACGACGGGCGGTGGCCGCGGAATCGGTGCTAGGCGGCCAGCGGGGTGCACCCCCGTCCTCGCGGGGTGCGTCGGCCGGTATTCGCGGGTGATCTCGCCGCACGACCGGGTTGTTTCTCATCGGCTTCACATCAACGGGTTCCTACGGTGACCAACCGCGCCGGTCGGTGTGATCGGTTTCGTCGCCTCGGGTTGTCGCGGGGCCTGACTGATGGGAGAGCGATGTCCTCTTCGAAGCATTCGCGGAGAGGTATGGAAGTCCCCAGGCACGCTGCGGGGTATGTGATGCGGAAGCTGCCGCATGTCACCGTGTTGTTCTGGGTGCTGAAAACCATCGCGGTCACGTTGGGTGAGACCGCGGGAGATTTGTTCGGTATCGACCTCCAGCTCGGCTACGCCACCACCGCGATCGTCTTCATGGTGTTCTTCTGCGTGGTGGTGACCCTGCAGGTGCGCGCGGACCGGTTTCACGCGGGCCTGTTCTGGGCGGTGGTGTTGTCGACCAGCACGGTGGGCACCGAGATCTCGGACTTCATGAACCGGGGGTTCGGCCACGCCAGCGATGACGGCGGCGGCATCGGCTACACCTGGGGCGGGATCATCCTCGCCACCATGTTGGCGGCCGTGTTCGTGGTGTGGTGGCGCACCGGGCAGACCTACGACGTGGAGAACATCGCCACCCGCAAGGGCGAGATCCTGTACTGGGTGGCGATCCTGATCTCCAACACCCTGGGCACCTCGAGTGGTGACGTGTTGGCCCATGACACCCCGCTGGGGTTCCGGGGCGCGTTCTTCGTGATCGCCGGGATCATGGTGCTGCTGGTGGCCGCGCACTATCTGACCCCGATCAACGGCACGGTGCTGTTTTGGGTCGCGTTCGTGCTGACCCGCCCGCTGGGCGCAGCCGGCGGTGACTACCTGGTCAAACCGGTCGACGAGGACGGCCTGGGTTGGGGCACCTTGTGGGGTTCGGTCGCCCTGCTGGCCGCGCTGGTCGGGTTCGTCGTGTTCCAGACCGTTCAGCTGCGTCGTGATCCGCTCGAGCCGCTGCCCGCTCCCCGTAACCGCTTGACCGGCGAGCCGGAACGAGCCAACGGCGCGCTGGTGTCGCTGAGTGGCTGAAAGGGGGACACCGGGTGGGGTGGGACCTGGCCCCGATCGGGTCTCACCCCACCACCAGCGTCGCGGGCAGCCAGATCGTGGCGACCGCGCCACCGGAGGGGCGGTTGTCGATGTGGGCGCTGCCGCCGTGCGCCTCGCTGATGGCGCGCACGATCGACAGGCCCAACCCGGTCCCTCCGGTATCGCGGGAACGGGCGTGTTCGGGACGCTGGAACCGCTCGAACGCGATGGGCAGGAAGTCCGGAGGCAGCCCGGGACCTTGGTCGGTGACCTCGATGGCGACGGCGCCGTCCGGGCGGCGGGCGGCGGCCAGAGCGACCGGGGTGGTGGGCGGGCTGTGCCCGATGGCATTGTCGAGCAGGTTGTTGACCGCCTGCAGCAGCCGGTCGGCGTCGGCGGTGATGCGCAGGTCGGCTGGGCATTCGACGGTGACCGGGGGCTGGTGGTCGCGGGCGTTGCCCCGGCGGGCGGCGGTGCGCAACAGCTGGTCGAGTTGGACCGGGGTCGGGCGCAGGATGGGTTGGTGGTTGTCCACCCTGGCCAGCAGCAACAGGTCCTCGGCCAGTCGGATCAGCCGTTCGGTCTCCTGGCTGGCTTCGGCGATGGCCTGGCGCAGCTGGGTGGCGTCGCGGTTGGGGCGGGCGGCCAGCTCGAGCTCGGTGCGCAGGATGGCCAGCGGGGTGCGTAGTTCGTGGCCGGCGTCGGCAACGAACCGCCGTTCGCGTTCCAGCGCGTCGTGCAACCGGTCCAGCAGCTCGTTGATGGTCGTGCCCAGCGCGGCGATCTCGTCTCGGGTGCCCGGTACGGCCAGGCGCCGCTCGGGGTCGTGGGCACTGATCGCGGCGGTCTGTTGACGCATGCGTTCGACCGGGCGCAGCGCCGCGGCGGCGAGCAGCCACGCGGCCAGCCCGGCCAATCCGACCGCTATGGGCCCCAGGATGAGGAACGCGGCGCGCACGCGTTCGACGGCGTCATCGGCGATGTCGGTGCCGGCGCCGACTACCACGAGCACCCGGGCACCGTCCGCCGGCGCGGTGGCGGCGAGGATCCGGGTGCGGCGGCTGTCGATCGTGGTGGTGAACACGGTCTGTCCGGCCAGCGCCTGTTGGCGCCGCGCCGGGGAGAGGTCGAATCCGGCGGCGCTGGCGTTGCTGGCCAGCACGGCGCCGTCCACGGTCTGGACCTGGGTGAGCTGCGCGCCCGAGACGAGTACCGGCGGCGCGGTGCCGGCGGCCAGCTGCTGGGTCAGCGCGGACAGCCGGGCGAGCAGCTCGTTGTCCGTGGTGTCGTCGAGGTTGTCGCGCAGCTGGTGCAGGAACAGCACCGCCGTCACCGCGATCGCGAGCGCGGTCGCGACCGCGAACAGCGCGGTCAGCCGAAGTTTCAGTGGCATCTGGTCGGCATCCGGGTCGGCGGGGTCAGGGACGCCCGCCGGATCGTTCGAGCCCTCGTTCGCGCACGGGTTGCTCGCGGAGCCGGTATCCGGCGCCGCGCACGGTCTCCAGTTGCCGCAGCTGGAACGGTCGGTCGATCTTGCGGCGTAGGTAGAGCACGTACTGGTCGACCACGTTGGAGGTGCCGTCGTAGGCGTAGTCCCACACGTGTTCCAGGATCCGGGTACGCGAGAGCACCTGTCCGGGGTGGGTCAGGAACAGCCGCAGCAGCGCGAACTCCTTGGTCGAGAGCTCCAGCTCCGCGTCCCCGCGCCACGCGCGGCGGGTCGCCGGGTCCAGCCGCAGGTCCGCCGCGCTCAATTCGGTGGGGCGCTCGACCGCGCCGCGGCGGATCAGCGCCCGCACCCGCGCGGACAGTTCGTCGAAGGAGAAGGGTTTGACCAGGTAGTCGTCGGCCCCGACGTCCAGGCCGGCGACCCGGTCGCTGATCGCGTCGCGCGCGGTGAGCATCAGTACCGGTACCCACCGCCGCTGTTGCCGCAGCTGTTGGCAGAGCTCGATGCCGCTGATGCCGGGCAGCATCACGTCCAGTAACGCCGCGTCGTAGCCGAACTCACACGCGTGCCACAACCCGTCGGGTCCGGTGGCGGCCACGTCGACGGCGTAGCCCTCCTCCTCCAGGCCGCGCTTGAGCAGCGCCGCCATCCGGGGCTCGTCCTCGACCACCAACACACGCATGCGGCCAGCGTAAAGAGGGCGGATGAGAACCGGATGAGAACCAGATGCGCCGGCTCGGCACGGCCAGCCAGCCTCATCATCATCACATCTTCGACAGACGAGCATCCGGTGTCATGACGACACCAGCGCCGCACCCGATGGCGGAATCGCTCGACGACGCGGTGGCGCGACCCCGACCAGGCCGGGAAATGACCGCTTCGGTTCGTGGCGCGATCCGGGGCGCTCTGCTCACGATGTCCAGGCAGGCCCACATCTTGCTCGGCGGTCTCGCCCCCGGCCCGTGGCCGGTCACGCGATCTATCAGGCTGCCACGAGAGGTAAGCGGATCAATGGGCGAGGAAGCGGGCCTGCCGAACCGTGTGATCGACGGGAGGTACCTGTGCTGGAGGCTCACCCTCGCCACCCGGCCCGTGACCAGCGGCCGGTATCGAGCACGCCCTGGCCAGTACACGGGCACCCCACCGGCCACGACCTTCCTGCGGGCCGCCACCCGGCCGGCTTCCCGCGGGGTCGCCACGATCCACCCCCAGGTGCGCGACGCCCTCGCCAAGATGATCACCTGCTGGATCGGGCACCCGAATCACTACACCGACCCGGCCCTCGCGCTCGCCACCGTTCTGCGCCCGCACCAGCCACCGGGGCCCGCGCTGGACCGGCGGCGTGGATCATGAGCCTGACTGGACTCGACACGACGCTGTTTCTGGCCATCAACAACTTCGCGCGCGCCACGCCCTGGCTGCAACCCCTCGTCCGCGCCTACGCGGTCTACGGCGTGGCGCTGTTCGCCGTGCTCCTGCTGGCCGGCTGGTGGTCCGCGCGTACCGACTCCTCGCGCACGCCGCCTCGGGGCACCCCGTTACCGGCGTTGCCCGGTAGACCACGGGCCACGGCGCGGATGGCGGCGGCGCTGTGGGCGCCACTCGGGGTGCTGGTGGCGGTGGGAGCCAACCAACCGCTCGTGGCGCTGGTCGGCGAACCTCGCCCCGCCGCCTTGTATACCAACCTGCTGTTGCTTGTCCCCGCTAGTTCGGATCCCGCGTTGCCCAGCGATCACGCCGTCATGGCCGGAGCGAGCGCGGCCGGGTTGTTCCTGGTCAGTCGCCGCCTGGGCTGGTGGACGAGTGGGGCGGCGGTGGTGATGGCGTTCGCCCGGGTCTGTGTCGGCGCGCACCAGCCGTGGGATGTGATCTCCGGCCTCGGCTTCGGGGCGGTGATCAGCCCGCTCGGCTACGTGCTCTCCCGCCGGGTGCTGGCCTGGGCTGTCCAGGTCGCCGCGACCATGCGGCCGCGGCCACTGGTGACCACCGAACCACTCTTGGGCGTGACGGCTGCTCCGGTCAGGACCGGGGCCGTGACCGGCGAAGACCTCTGCCGGAGCGGACCCGACCGGGAAACGTGGACGGGGCCGGGCCGATCACCCGCATAGGTAGCATCGCTACAGTAGGAACTCTACGTTCGTGGCTGGTGGCTAGTGAAGGGAAGCCCGATGGACGCTGGCGCGCCGCCCCCGTGCGTGCCGATGGAGCCCGTCGACACGTCGTCTGGATCCGCGCGGAGGGTGCTGACGGGCGTGGTATCGGTCGAGACGCTTACCGAGCTTGAGCCTTGGCGGCGTGCGGTGTGGGATCGCTGGGCGGGCCAGTTCGCCGGCGGGGATGTCCGCAGCTGTCCGGGTGGGCGACGTTGCGGGCTCAGGTGGGGTACCGGCCGCTGTACCTGCTGGCCTACCAGGACGGGCAGTTGCTGGGGGGCGCGCAGCTGTTGTTGCGCGGGCTGCCGTTGGTGGGCACGGTCGCCTACCTGCCCTACGGGCCGCTGATCACCCACGGCCCGGGCCGCGACACGGCCCGAGTGGCGCTGTGCGAGGCCTTGCGCGGGCTGCGACGGCGGGGCGTGCGCGCGCTGCTGGTCCAGCCTCCGCCCGGGGCCGAAGACGTCAGCGACGAGCTGTTCGAACTGGGGTTCCGCGAGTCCGACGTGGGCATCGCGCCCACGGCCACCCTGCGTATCGGGCTCGACCGCGACGAGGCCGAACTGCGAGCCCGGTTGAGCCGGCGGCTGCGCACCTGGACCCGCCAGTGGGAAAGCCGCGGTGTGCGAGTCCGCATCGGCGGACCGGCTGACATCGCCGCGTTGGCCGAGTTGTCCGCGCGGACCGCCGCGTATCAAGGCTTCACCAGCTTCCCTGCCTCCTACCTGCGGTTGCTGTATGAGGTGCTCGAACCGGGCGGGCGCGCCGTGCTGCTCGTCGCGGAGATCGGTGGTCGGCCCGTGGCGGCCGAGCTGTTCACCGGCTGCGGGGGCGTGTTGAAGTCCCGCATCACCGGGCTGGACCGCGAGCACCCCGAAGTGGCCCGGTTGCACACGTCGGCCGCGGTGATCTGGGCCGCGATCCGCTGGGCACGAGTGCGCGGCTACGACTGGTTCGACTTCGGCGGCCTGCACCAGGACACGGCAACCCGGTTTGCTGTCCGGAGAACCCTTCGACCGCACGAGCCTGCCCGGGCCGGACCAGTTCAAGCTCGGCTTCGGCGGCCAGACCTACCGCTACCCGCCGGCGGTCGAGCTCATCACGCCCGCGCCGGCGCGGCACGCCTACGACCTCGCCCGCCACAACCGCCACGGTCAACGCCTGGTCGCCCTCGCCAAGACCGCGCTGCGCAACGGGCCACCCACAACACTCCCCACTCACATCGGGCCGTGACCGGCGCCCTCACCAGCACCGTCATCTGCCGCCCGGCCGCCACCCTCGCGTTGGTGCCGCCTCGGTCGCGGCCAGCGCGCGGGCCAGGGTGCTCAGGGTGAGTTGGTGACCCGCGACGTAGCACAGGATCCCGGCCGCGTCCACGCCCACCGCGGAGCGCTATCGCCGAGGAACACGAGAATCGTCAGCGGAAGGTCGCCTCAGACGCTGGAGCGAGGCATGCAACGCCGTCGCGGTCACGGAGCGCTCCATCCGCCGGAGACCCGGGAGGCAACCGGCGATCCTCGCCGGCGCAACCGCTCTCGTCACCCTCAGCGTCCGTGCGCCCACATTCCGACCGTGCCACGACCGGAAACGATCTCGTGTGAGCGGAGTGGGCCGCACCACCCGACAGCGGGCACCCCGGATCGCGGACCTGCAGGTATGCGGCACAGACCAAGGTGACCACCGACAACAGCAGTGCGAGACGCCGCCACTGCGACCCAGCGCTCACGATGTGCCCAGCTCGCGTCGCCACGGCCGCTGTCGTTGACGATCCCGAAGCTCCGCTCGACGGCCCGCGCGCCCCAGCCATCGTCTCGCCGCCCGTGGGGCGAAACGAGATCCGCGATCGTGCCTGGGTCCTCCAGCGCGGTGTGGTCTGCTCAGCCGGCCAACCCGTGCTGGGGTGCCTATCGAGTCCTCCTCCTGGCCCGCGCGGTTCGTCCTGGCTGAGAAAGCATCACATCCAAATATGTAGATATTCTACTGTAGTGGTCCGACATTCAGGTGGGCTGCCTGCGCGGGCGGGAACGCGGGATGAGAGCGTGGACCATGAACGCGATCACCGAGTACGCCGACGGTGACGAGCCCCGACCTTCACAGCCAGCCGGGTCGACTGATGCGCCGACATCCTGGAGCAGACCATCACCCGGGAGATCATCGGGAACCGAGATGCGGCGGGGGCCGCGCGGCCGCGGTCGTCGCGAGGTAGGCAACTCGGAGGTGGCCTGGGTTCCGATTCATAGCTGGTTATCAGTGAAGGACCCACCGTGCGGTGGGATGCTGACGGGCACCGCCAATCCAACTCGGCGGGGAGTGGTCAGCCATGATCCTGAGAGACGTCCTGGCTATCGCTTGGGCGAGCCTGCGGTCCTACCGGCTGCGCTCGATCCTGACCATGCTCGGCCTGGTCATCGGCGTGGCGGCGGTCATCTTCCTCACCTCGCTCGGACAAGGTGTCTCCGGCGCGGTCAACACCGCCGTGGAACCAGTGGCCAACAGCATCACGGTGGTGCCGAAGCTGGCGCCGGTCCCGGGAGGCCCGCCGGCCCGGCCGCTCACCGACGGTGACGTAGCCGCCATCGGCCGGATCCCGCAGGTCGCCGAGCTGGTGCCGTCGGTTACCGGAGCGACCACCGGGGCGGCCGGCCAAACCAACCGGGCCATGACCGTCACGACGCCGAACGTGCAATTCCTGTCCGCGCAGATCGACGGGACCAGCGCAAACTACCTGGCGGCGCAACAGCGGACCCTGGTCGCGGGCCGGTTCTTCACCCCCGACGAGGACCGGGCCGGCGCCAAGGTCGCCGTGCTCGGCACCATGGCCGACCGGACGCTGTTCGGACCGGATCCGCACGCCGCGCTCAACCACGTCGTGCGGGTGAACAACTCGCTGTTCAAGGTCATCGGTGTGTTGCAGTCCTACGGTGCGGCCAACGACAGCGTCCTCATCATGCCGCTGAAAGCGGTGCGCGCCGGCGTCTACGGGGCCAACTTCGGCGCGGGAGCGGACCAGGTCAGCCACCTGACTGTCAAAGCGACCTCCACGTCGGCGGTATCTGCCGCCGAAACGGCCATCTATCAGGTACTCCGCGAGCGACACCACGTCATCGAGCCGCGCTACGACGACTTCCAGGTCCAAGACCTCGGTTCCCGGGTGAAGACCTTCACCGGACTGATCACCTTGGTGACCAACGCCGTGCCGGCGGTCGCGGCCATCTCCTTGCTGGTCGGCGGCATCGGCGTGCTCAACATCATGCTGGTCTCGGTCACCGACCGCACCCGCGAGATCGGCACCCGCAAAGCGGTCGGCGCCCGCGACTCGGCCATCCTCAGCCAGTTCATCATGGAAGCGATCACCCTCGCCGCGCTCGGCGGCCTGATCGGCGTCGCGGTGAGCGTCGCGGGGATTGTGGCACTCGAGCAAGCACTGGCGGCCGCAGGCGGGGTCGCCGCCAGCGGGCCGTTGAGCTCGTTCCACCCGGTCCTGTCCATCTGGCCCATCGCGGGCGCGTTCGGGATCTGCCTGACGATCGGCCTCGTCGCCGGAAGCTATCCGGCCTGGCGAGCGGCACGACTCAAACCCGTCGAAGCGCTGCGCTTCGAGTAGCCGGATACGGTTGCCCGGACCCACAGGCACGACACAATCCGATCACATCACCATCAAATCTGCGCTCTATACCTTTGAACCCGCGGTCGCCTGAATCCGAGGCCGCCGCGCCCGGGTCGGTCGCCGCCGGCGCTGCTCCGGGCACTCCGGCTTGTCGGACTCAAACTGAGAAGCCATCGCGCCGGTCGCTGTTGCTGGCTACGGTCACGGACCGCGATCACCGCTGCCGGTACCGCGATGGATGGGTCGTGCTCACCCGGACCTGATCCGCCGGGACAGCGGCGGCGTGCTCACCTCGCCGCGGCGGCGCGCGCCGTACCAGCGTTGCGCGCTGTGGTAGCAGCGGCGGGTCAGCCGGGCCAGCGTGATCTGGTGTGCGAGGTGCTTTTGGTAGCGCCAGGGCGGTTGTTCGCCTTGGCGGCTGGACATGGAGTAGGCGAAGTCGACCGCGTCCTGTTCGAGGTAGTGATCGATGTTCTCGAACCAGGCTTGGCTGGCTCGCGCGGAGGCCTGGGTGTTGCGCAGCGCGGCCCGGCGGCGGGCGTCGTAGGTGCGCAGGGCGTCGGTGGGATTCGGGTTCTCGTAGATTGACTGGGCGAGGGCGACCGCGTCAATCATCGCCAATCGGGTGCCGGAACCGATGGTGAAGTGGGTGGTGTGCGCGGCGTCGCCGACCAGCGCCACGTTGTTGTGGTACCAGGCCTCGTTGCTGATCTCGGTGAAGCGTAACCAGCGTGCCGCTTGTCCTCGTGACTTGTCGAGAAGGGGCGCCCCGTCGAGGTGGCTGGCGAAGATCTTCTCGAGTTCGCGGACGCTGTCCTCGCTATCGCGTCGGTCGAGCCCGTGTGCTCGCCAGGTCTGTGCGGTGCATTCAACGATGCAGGTACTGTTCCGGGCGCTGGAGGGGTACGCATGGAACCACAGCCAGCCCAACGCGGTCCGTTCGAACGCGAAAGTGAACCGGTTGAAAACCTTCGGCGTGCCCAACCATATGTACCGGTTGTCGCCGGTTTCCTTGCGGGTCCCGAAGCTGTTCTCGTACAGGCCGCGCACGACGCTGCTGGCGCCGTCGGCGCCGATCACGAGATCGGCATCGGCCAGCGTGCGGTCAGCCGCCCAGCCGGCCGGGTCCACCAGGCTGTTTACCGCGCGGTTGTGGATGACCTTGATGCCCAGGGCGTTGGCGCGACGAGCGAGAATGCCGAGCAAGGTGGCGCGCTCGGTGCTGTAGCCGTAGCCGGCCAGATACGCGGTCCGTTGGCCGTGGCGGATTTCCTGCTCCTGCCACAACCGGGATTTCGCGCGAACTTGTTTGGCGCTTTCCAAGTCGTTGGTGAACATCATGTCTAACAGGTTGTCCCAGTAGACGACGCCCCAGCCGTACGTGGCGCCGGGCGGATCGCGTTCGATCACGGTGATCTCGTGACCAGCGTCGCGGCGTTTCATCGAGATCGCGAAGTAGAGCCCGGCGGGCCCGCCGCCGATGCAGACGATTCTCATGATGAGATGCCTCTTTCGCTGGTTATGCGGTTGTCGTATGAGCTGGCACGTGGAGACGGTAAAGCTGGGCGTACTGTCCGTCCTCAGCCAGCAACTCGGCGTGGGTGCCGGTCTCGGTGATCCGGCCGTGGTCGAGGTAGAGGATCTGCCGGGCTGAGGTCACGGTCAGCAGGTTGTGCGAGATCACCAGCGCGGTGCGACCGGCCATCAAACGGCGCAGCGGTCCGAGGATGTGGTCGCTTGCCGCCGCGTCGAGGCTTGCGGTCGGTTCGTCAAGTATCAGTACGGGAGCGTCGCGGATCATCGCCCGGGCTATCGCGATGCGCTGCCGTTGACCGCCGGAAAGCAAGCGGCCGCGCTGACCGACTCGGGTGTGGTAGCCCTCGGGCAGCGCGCTGATGAACTCGTGTGCGTCGGCCGCCCTGGCGGCGGCGACAACGTCGCTGTGGTCCGCGCCCGCCCGGCCGGCGAGAATGTTTTCGGCGATCGTCTCGTCCAGCAGCAAGGTCTCCTGCAAAACAACGGCGAACTGATTGCGTAACTGCCGAGGATCCAAGTCCCGCAGGTCGTGCCCATCGATGGTGATGCCGCCGTGAGTCGGGTCGTACAATCGGAGTAAGAGCTTGGTCAACGTGGTCTTGCCAGCGCCACTCATGCCGACCAGCGCGGTTATCGTGCCGGCGGGCACATCGAATGTGATGTCACTGAGCACCTCCCGAGTTGTCCCGGGATAGCAGAAGCTCACCTGCCGGAGCTTGATGTCGCCGACGGCGCGTTCAAGCGGACGAGGTTTCGCCGGGGCGGCCACCAGCGGCCGTTGGTCGAGCAACTCGATGATGCGCTCCGCCGCCGCGGCGGCGCCGTAGATGGTGTTGGACAACTGGCCTAGCTGTACTGACCGGAGACGTTGGTCGAGGTCGTGTGACGACACGACCTGATTGATCTTGATAGGCGAGGACCTCCCGGGGAGGTTGTGGAGCTGTCTGACGGCATCCACCACCGACCCCGGGAGGTCCTCGTGGCCCACGCTAACGCTGTTTTGACCCCACGTGCCCGATTGCGCTTGGCGCGTCTGGTCGTGGAGGACGGCTGGCCCGTCGCCCGCGCCGCCGAACGGTTTCAGGTGTCCTGGCCGACCGCGAACCGCTGGGCGCGGCGCTACCGTGAACATGGGCCAGCGGGCATGCTCGATCGCTCCAGCCGGCCCCGCCGTTGCCCGCGTGCGACCCCGGCGCCGGTGGTGCGCAAGATCGTGCACCTGCGGTGGAAGCAGCGGCTGGGACCGGTCGCTATCGCCGCACGGGTCGCGGTGGCGCCCTCGACCGCGCACCAGGTGCTGCGTCGGTGTCGGATCAACCGCCTCGCCCACCTCGACCGGGCCACCGGCGAGCCGGTGCGCCGCTACGAGCACCCCGCTCCCGGGGACCTGCTGCATGTGGATGTGAAGAAACTCGGCAACATCCCCGACCACGGCGGATGGCGCTTCGTAGGACGCGCCCAGGGCAAACGCAACCGCGCCGCCACACCGGACAAGCCGCGCAACCGCCAGCACAACCCACAGATGGGCACCGCTTACGTACACACCGTGCTCGATGACCATTCCCGGGTCGCCTACGCGGAGATCCATGACGACGAAACCGCCGCCACCGCCACCGCGGTCTTGCGCCGCGCGGTCGCCTGGTTCGCCATCCGCGGCATCGCGACCCACCGAGTGCTCTCCGACAACGGATCGGCCTACCGCTCCCACCTCTGGCGCGACACCTGCGCCGAACTCGGCATTACCCCAAAAAAGACCCGGCCCTACCGGCCACAAACCAACGGCAAAATCGAACGCTTCCACCGCACACTGGCCCACGAATGGGCCTTCCGCCGCCTCTACACCAGCGAGTCACAACGCCGCAAAGCCCTACCCGGCTGGATCCACGAGTACAACCATCACAGACCCCACACCGCCACAGGACGCCACCCACCCATCACCAGATTGACCAACCTGTCCGGTCAGTACACCTAGCCCGCGTACCGGCCCGTAGAGCTGGGAAAGATAGACGAGAAATACCAGCAGGCCGCCGAGCGTGATGCGGCCGGCTGACAGCTGCCAGACCCCAGCGCCGATGATGACCAGCACTCCGATGACTTCGAGCAGCCCGGCGCCCGGTCCGAACAGGCCTCGCACCCGGGCCGCGGCCAACGCCGGAGCGGCGCGCGCTGGCCGCGGAGACCGCGACTGAGATGCGCGCCGCGCTGGCCCGATTGCCCGCCGAGCAAGCACGAGCCGTGGTCATGGCCGCCGTGTACGGCATGACCGCCCGACAAGTCGCCGGCTTCGAGGGCATCCCACTTGGCACCGCCAAAGCGCGTATCCATGCCGGTCTGCTGAAGCTGCATGCCGCTCGGCTTGCCTGGCGAGGCGACAATGAGTGAGATCGATTGCCAGCGATTTCAACAGCTCGCGCCGGAGTTCGCCCTGAACGGGCTGGTCGGCCGGGAACGAGCACAGATGCTCTCTCACCTCACCGGCTGCCCCACTTGTCAGAAGATGGCGCACGACCTGGCCGAGACGGCCGACCGGATACTCGAATTGGTGCCAGAGGCCGATCCGCCCGCCGGATTCGAGCTCGAGCTCATGACCACCTTCCGCCGCCCCGGGCGAGAGTATCGGTGGCCGGCATCACTCGCCGCCGCGCTGCTCGCCATCGCGCTGGTCCTCGGCGGCTGGATCGTCGGACGGTCAAACCCAGCGGCCTCGGCACCCGCCGACGATGCCCGGCCGGGCGTGCGCACGGTCCTCTACGCGCCGCTGATCAAGGACGAACTCTGGCTCGGGCAGGCCTACATGGACCCTGACGAGTCGGGCTGGATGTACATCTCGCTCACCGCCCCCGTGCCCGACACCACGATCACCTGCGACATCATCCGACCAGAAGGCTCTACGGTCCGGATCGGCACCTTCCCGTTCACCCACGGGCACGCGGAATGGGGGGCCGCCACACTCACCAAGCTCGACGCGGCGGCGGTAGCACGATTGTCCGACAGCCAAGGCAACGTCATCGCGAGTGCACGGTTCCCGCCGCCGGAGGCAATTCCTGACTAGCCTGCGCCGATGATCCGCGCCGCCCACGCCCCGAAGCCGTCTTCACCAAGCGGATGCACACCACGGCACCGAACACGAGCCACGCGGATCGACCGTGGCTTCCCGTCTCCTGTGGGCTCGGGGACGCGGCGGCCGAACGCGAGGGCGCAGCCGACGCCGAGCATGATGGCGAGGGCGCCGGCGACGTACCAGGGTTTGCTGATCTCGATCTGGCGGTTTCGTAGCCGATCTGTTCGCGGAGCTTGCCGTACACGGCGCGGAGTTGGTCCTCGCTGGTCGCGGTGAAGGACTGGCCGCCGGAGATCGCGGCGATCTCCCGCAAGGATGCCTCGTCCACCGGTACCGGGGTGCGCTGACCGGACAGGTCGATCGTGCCCCACGTGGTGCCGAACGCGATGGTCGATATCGGGATCTTGCCCGTCGTCGACCGATGGGGGCTCGAAGCCGGCACCGATGCGGACGCTGTCCCATTCGCCGCCTTTGGCCGTTTGCGCGGTGGAGACGATGAGGTGAGCAGACTGTTCATGGGCGAGGCGACCGATGGCGGTGATGATGCCTCCACCCGCACGTACGGCCGGGACCGGTCAGCGGCGACGAAAGCGTTCCGCGAGTTCAGGGTGATCCTCCCACCACAGCCCAGTCTGTTCCCGTACGGCCAGCTCAGCGTCCTCGAGCGCGGCCTGCGCGGCGTCCTCCCTGGTCAGTCTGCGCAGCACCACGCCCAGGAACGGCAGGCCGGCGAGGTCCCCGCCGACCCACAACACGCCGGCGCCCAGCGTCTGGTCCAGCCGGGGCGCGGGTCCCCAGGTCTGGCCGAGGGTGAGGTAGTAGGCCGGCGCGAGCAGCAGCCCCAACCAGACGGCGAGGCCGAGCGCGCCGTGCGGCACCACCTCGGCCACGCTGATGCCCAGGCTGACCAGGTACGGGTCGCGGCGCGGCGTGGAGTGGATGCGGAACCGAGTCCAGAAGTACAGCCAGCCCGCGCCGAACAGCCCGGTGCCCACCAGCCGGACAGCCACCCGTGCGCCAGGCTGGCCGGGTATAGCGGGCTCCGGTACAGCACGGGCAACGGCGCCACGAACACCGGCGTGACCAGCAGCGGGAAGGTGAGCACCCGGGCCGCCCGGGAACGCGACAGCACACCCAACCGGGCGCGTGGGCCGGCCGGCAGCACCTCGCGCAGCACGGTCACTGGGGCACCCATCGCGGCGAACATCGGCGCGACCATCAACAGCGCGACGTGCTGCACCGCGCGCATCCAGAACAGCGCACCGGCGTACACCCCCACCACCCCGGAGGTGAGCAGCAGCAACGTGCCCAGCCCGCCGACCAGGAAGCTGACCGTCCGCCCGGCCGGCCACAGCGGGCGCACCCCGCCCAGGTAGCCGGCCGCGGCCAGCGCCAGCGGCACGTCCGCCGGGTGCCACCGCCAGGCGGTGGCACCCGGAGCGGCGTCAGCGGGGTCAGGCCGATCAGGTCAGCTTGCACCTGTCCTCCTCAGCCCGTGCTGGGTCGGGTGGCGGCGCGCGGTCTTCGCCGGTTCGTGCGGCGGGGTGCGGGTGTGCTTGGCCGGTCGGGGCGTCGGGGTCGGCGCGGCCGGCGCGCTGCTGGCCGGTTGGGTCGCCTGTGCGTGCTCGTCGGGCGGGTCGCCGAACAGGCTGGGTACGGCGAGGCCGGCGGTGGCCAGCGCCACCAGCAACGCCGCCGCGGCGGGCAGCGCGGTGCTCGCCCGCCTCGGCGTGCGTACCGCCAGGTGGCGGGCCCGGCCGGCGGCGGTGTGCGGGTAGGGCGCCAGCCCGTCCGGCCAAGCGGCGATGGGGTTGCCCAGCCAGCGGCCCCGCGCCGGCACCGACTCGCCGCGCATCACCAGCGAGCCGCCGCCGATGGTCACGCCGGCGCCCAGTGTGACCCCGGGCAGGGTGATGCTGCGCGGCCCGAGGGTGGCCCCCGGCCCCAGCTCCACCGTGTCGATGCGCATCAGCCGGTCGTGGAACAGGTGGGTCTGCAGCACGCAGCCCCGGTTCACCGTGGCGCCGTCGGCCAGGCGTACCAGGTCGGTTTCCGGCAGCCAGTGGCTCTCGCACCACACGCCGCTGCCGATGCGCGCGCCGAGGGTGCGCAGCCAGCCGTTGAACAGCGGGGTGCCCACCAGCGTGTTGCCCAGCCAGGGCATCGCCAGCTGCTCGTAGAACACGTCGAACAGCTCGTTGCGCCAGACGAAGGGGCTCCACAGTGGGTGCTCGCCGACCCGGAACCGGCCCACCAGCAGCCACTTCGCCGCCGTGGTCAGGGCCAGCGCGGTGGTCCCGGCGAGCAGCAGCACCGGCCCGGCGGCGAGCGCCGCCAGCGTCCAGCCGAATGCGGCCTGCAACCGGATCAGCGCCTTGGCCACCAGCCAGGCCAGCAGGGTGCCGCAGATCAGTGGGATCACCCGCAGCGTCTCCACCGAGGCCCGGGCCAGCACCAGCCGGGCCGGCGGGTGGAAGCTGCGCGCCGGGTCCACCGGGTCCACGACCCGGGGCAGCTCGAACGCCGGCCGGCCCACCCAGGAGGTGTCCGGCTCGGCGCTTTCCGGCGCCTCGGACAGCACCGCGACCAGTGCGCCGTCCGGCACCTCCCGGTCCGGTCCGACGATCCCGGAGTTGCCCACGAAGGCCCGCTCGCCGACCCGCACCCGACCGGTGCGCAGCCATCCGCCGCGCAGCTCGTAGGGCGCGATCAGCGTGTCGTCGGCGAGGAACGCGCCGTCCTCGATGCGCATCGCGCCGGGCAGCCCGGTCGCGGTGGAGATCTCCACCCGGCGGCCGACCCGGGCACCCAGCAGCCGGAACCACACCGGAGTGAGCAGGCTCGCGTAGACCGGGAACAGCGCCACCCTGGCCGTGGCGACCAGCCGGTCCACCAGCCAAGCGGCCCACCCGGCCAGGCTGGCCACCGGGTGGTCACCCGGGTGCACCGCCAACCCGGCCAGCCGGACCACGGCCAACACCAGCACGGCGTAGCCCAGCGTCACCAGCGGACCGCCGGCCGCGGCCAGTGCGGCGGTGACTGCCAGCCCCGGCCGGGCGGTCTCCGCCCGGTATAGCAGCAACACCCAGGGCACTCCGGCGAGCAGCGGCAGCAGGCCGAGCAGGGGCAGGGTCAACACCCGGGCAAGCGTCCAGCCGCGAGCGCGGGCGCCGACCCGTTCCGGCCGACCCTCGCCTACCGGTTCCGGCCAGCCTTCGCCGGCCGGGCCCAGCCGCCGCGCCGGCACGCCGCCCCAGCGCTCGCCGGCCGGCACCATCCCGTAGACGCAGCTGCCCGGTTCCACCTCAGCCTCCGGACCGACCACCGCGCCGGGCATCAGCGTGACCCGGCCGCCCACCCGCGCGCCCGCGCCCACCCGCACCTCACCCACGTGCAGCAGGTCACCATCCAGCCACCAGCCGGCCAGGTCCGCCTCCGGCTCGACCACGCAGCCGTCACCCAGCTCCGCCAGCCCGGTGACCGGGGCGTCCGACCGCAGATCCACGTGCCGGCCCACCCGGCAGCCGAGCAGCCGGGCGTACCACGCGGCCAGCGGGGTTCCGGCCACCGAGCCGATGCCGAGCGACCCGGCCAGCCGCGAGGCCGCCCACAGCCGCAGGTGCACCCAGCCACCACGCGGGTAACAACCCGGCCGCACCCCCCGGCGCACCAGCCGCACCCCGGCCACCACCAGCAGCACCCGGCCGGGCGGGCTGACCAACAGTGCCCAACCGGCGATCAACCAGAGCCACGGCACCGGCGGGGTGAGCGCGCCGGACAGCCCGGGAAACAGGGCACAGAGGTTCCCCAACGCGGCCAGCCCGAGCACCCAGCGCAGCCCGCCCAGCGTGACCAGCGCGACGGTCACCGCCAGCTGGAACGTCCCGGCCCGGCGCGGGGTGAGGTGAACCCGCCGCTGCGCAGCCACCTCGCCGCCCAGCTCGTCCAGTCGCGCGGACAGCCGGCGCAGCACCGGGTGCTGGTAGACGTCGGCGACCGACGCCTCGGGGAAGCGTTCACGCACGGCCGCGACCAGCCGCGCGGTGGCCAGGCTGGTGCCGCCCAGCTCGAAGAAGTCGGAATCCGCCGCGACCGGCACGGCCAGCAGATCCCGCCACAGCCCGCCCAGCCACCCCAGCGTGCCGCCGTCGGCGGCCAGTTCCTCGTCCTGCGGCGCACCGGCGACGCCGCGCACCGGCCAGGGCAGCGCGTCCCGGTCCGCCTTCCCGGAGGTGCGGGTAGGCAGCGCGTCCAGGGTGACCAGCCGGGGCACCATCGCCGCCGGCAGCGCCTCGGCCAGCCGGGCACGCGCCTCGCCCAGATCGAGCGACCGCCCCGGCTTCGGCACCAGGTAACCGACCAACAGGTCGCCGCCCGCCTCGGTGCGCCGCACCGCCGCGGCGGCCGCGGCCACCTCCGGCAGGGCCAGCAGCGCGGCGTCGATCTCACCCAGCTCGATCCGCCGCCCGCCCAGCTTCACCTGGTCGTCGGCCCGGCCGAGGAACACCAGCCCCTCCGGGTCGGCGCGTACCAGGTCACCGCTGCGGTAGCCGCGCGACCAGCCCAGCGCGGGCACCGGGGCGTAGCGTTCCCGGTCCTTCGCCGGGTCGAGGTACCGGCCCAACCCGACCCCGCCGATCACCAACTCGCCGACGCTGCCCGCCGGCACCGGAGCACCGTGCTCGTCCAACACGGCCAGCTGCCAGCCGCGCAGCGGCAACCCGATGCGAACCGGCTCACCGCCGTCCAGCGGCGCCGCGCAGGCCACCACGGTGGCCTCGGTGGGTCCATAGGTGTTCCACACCTCCCGGTCCGGCGCGGCCAGCCGGCGGGCCAGCTCGGCAGGGCACGCCTCGCCGCCGAGGATGAGCAGCCGCACCCGGCGCAATGCGTCCACCGGCCACAACGCGGCCAGAGTCGGCACCGTGGACACCACGGTGATCCCCCGCTCCAGCAGCCATGGCCCCAGCTCCACGCCGGCCCGCACCAGCGAGCGCGGCGCCGGCACCAGGCAGGCACCGCTGCCCCAGGCCAGCCACATTTCCTCGCAGGAGGCATCGAAGGCCACGGACAGCCCGGCCAGCACCCGGTCGCCGGGACCGAGCGGCCGTGCGGTCTGGAACAGCTCTGCCTCGGCGGCGACGAACGCTGCCGCCGACCGGTGGCTGATCGCCACCCCCTTGGGCAGCCCGGTGGAACCCGAGGTGAAGATCACCCAGGCGTCATGGTCAGGGGACGGCGGGCCGGCGGTGGACGGGCGGTTCACCGCCGAGCGGCGCGGGGTGTACCGGGTATCGGCGGTGATCACGCCGACGACGTCCGCCTCCCGCCACACGGTCCGCGCCCGCTCGTCCGGGTCGTCCGCGTCCACCGGTACGTACGCGGCGCCGCACCACAACACCGCCAGGATGGCCAGGTACAGCTCGGCCTCTCCGGACGGCATGCGCACCCCGACGCGGTCGCCCGCGCACACCCCGGCCGCGCGCAATCGCTCGGCCATCCGTTCCACCCGGTGCAGGCAGTCCCGGTAGCGGTACGGGCGCCGGCCGGCGTCGATGGCCGGTGCGTCCGGGTACCGCCGGGCGGTAGCCGCGAACACCTCCACCAGCGTGCCGGCGCGCGGTGGCGCACCGCCGTCGTAAAACGACATCCGAATACCTCAGATAACCCGAATCACATATCTGACAAAACGCTGACAATCATTCCGAAGGAGCAGTCAACGAGCATAACAAGGTCGAAATCAGGCATCCCCGATAGACCAAATGAGTTAATTTCAAGAGTTTGCTGAGACGTCGCTGAACAGTCGTTTTGATGCCGCCACAACTCTTGCGTCAGCAAAGCTCAGGCTTCGCCTCACACAATCGGCTCAGCACTTCCTCAATATCAGCACGGGCCTCGCCGGGGAGAACCAAGGATTGCCGATTTCCGGCGACGACACCACAGCGGCCGATCCTTTCGTTCATCCTGATCACGACCAGTACGAGTAGCTGCCCGACCTGATGTGCATCCTCGGCGCGGGCTGGCTGCACCGAGGCTCACTCATGGTGGCCGAGAGCATCGAGAACCGGGGAACGCCCGCCTATCGGGCCTACATGCGTGAGCGCGAGGGAGCCACCTGGTACACCACCGAGCATCCTCGTGCCTGCCGAGTACCAGGACAAACTCCCCGACCTGGTGCCCAGCCCGCCGCTCGACTGGCGGTCCCACTCGTCGACGTTTATGTGTCAGCGTGGACCGTGCCGCCGAGCGCTGCTGATCTCACTGCCGCGGCTGGTCAATGTTGATCATCCACGAGATGCCGAACCTGTCGACGCAGGAACCGAACTCGTCGCCCCATGCCTGCTTCGCCATCGGCACGGTGACGGTGCCGCCCTCGGACAGCTTCTCCCAGTAACCGCGCAGATCGGCGGAGTCGTCGCCGGACACGCTGACCGCCATGTTGGTACCCGGCTTGAACTCCGTGCCTTCCGGGGTGTCGGACGCCATCAGCGTGAAGCCCTTCGACGTCTCCAGCTGAGCGTGCATAACGTTGTTCGCGTCCGGCGAGTCGGCCGGGCCGAACTCGGCGAACGTGCTGATCGCGAGATGCCCGCCGAACACGTCGCGGTAGTACTCCATCGCCTGGCGGGCGGTGTCGCCGAAGTAGATGAACGGGTTGAGACGTGAAGTCATGGTCGATCCCCGTGGCTCGTATGGAAGGGCATCGTCGCAGACGGGTCCGACAATCCCGGCGCGTTCATGTCGGCGGTCCACCCCGCACCCACACGGTCGGTGCCGGGGCCCACGCTGCCCCGCACCGCACTCCCACTGGCGGAGGGTACGAGTCCTGCTCGACCAACTGGCCGGGGCCGACGTCTAGCGCGCGGTTGTCGATGGCCAGGAAGCAGTAGATGCATACGTGGCGCCGGAGCCTGCGCGCGATCAGCTCCGGGCGTCCGGCACCCGGTCCAAGCACAGGTTGGCTGGTAGCTCGGCGGCAACGACCGCGGGACAGTGATTTGCCCCGCGCCTCGCATCTCCGAGTCCCGGTTCTGACCACCGGCCCTGGCTTTGCGCTCGACACACCACCGACGCCGAACCGATAGCTCGCGGACCGCGCGCACGGTCGAGACATCCGCGGTGCTCGGTGGGAGGTCCTGTTGGGATGGCTATCGGTGGGTGGCGAGGTGTAGGGAGGTGTGGAGTAGTTGGGCGTGGACGAATGCTTGGGGGAGGTTGCCGCGTAGTTGGCGTTGGGTGACGTCATATTCCTCGGCGAAGAGTCCGGGTGGGCCGCAGGCGGCGCGGTTGCGTTCGAACCAGCGGGCGGCGGCGGTGGGGTTGTGTCGGTGGGTGGCTTGGGCGAGGAGGAACCCGCACAGGGTGAAGGCGCCTTCGGCGGTGCCGAGCGGGCGGTTGTCGGGGCGGTAGCGGTAGACGTAGCCGTCGTCGGTGAGTTGGGTGGTGACCGCGCGCAGGGTGGCGGTGTTGCGGGGGTCGTCGGCGGGCAGTGCGCCGTTGAGGGCGGGGAGCAGGAGAGCGGCGTCGACGCGGGGGTCGTCGGGGGCGCGTTGCCAGCGGCCGCTGGGGTGCAGGCAGTCGGCGGTGTCGGCCAGAATGGCGTCGGCGAGGGCGTGCCGGTTGGCCGCGTCGGATCCGTGGCCGTGCGCGGTGGCGAAGGTGCGTAGGCCCGGCGGCGCAGGCGAGGCGGGAGTGTGCCCACCGTTGGGGTTCGAGTTCCCAGATTCCGGCGTCGGGCTCGCGCCATCGTTTCTCGATGGCGTCGACGGCGATGGTGGCGGCGGTGTGGGCGTCGGTGTCGAGCCGGTCGGCGTGGTGGGCGGCGGCGAGGAGTTGCAGCGCTTCTCCGAAGGCGTCGAGTTGGAACTGGTGGTTGACGTGGTTGCCGAGGGTGTCGGCGCCGCCGGGGTAGCCGGGCAGGTCCAGGGTGTGTTCGTCGGGGATGGGTTGGCCGGTGGTGGTGTAGGCGGGTGCGAGGTGGGGGCCGTGTTCGAGCAGGCGGGCGGTGACGAACCGGACGGCGTCGTCGAGCAGGTCGTGGGCGCCGGCGGTGGCGGCGGCTTGCCCGGCGAAGCACTGGTCCCGGATCCAGGCGTAGCGGTAGTCGTAGTTGCGGCCCGCTCGGGCGCGTTCGGGAAGGCTCATGGTGGCGGCGGCGACCATGGCGCCGGTGTGGCTGGTGAGTCCGCGTAGGACGGCGTAGGCGTGTCGGGCGTCGCGGGGCGCGATGCTGGCGTCCAGGGGTGGTGTCGAGGTGTGCCAGGTGTTGCGGGTGGCCTGCCAGGCGGTGGTGGCGTCGGGCGGCGGGTCGGGTAGGGGTTGTTCGGAGAGCTCGAGGACCAGGTTGTGGTGTTGGCCGGGGTCGAGGTGGAGGGTGGCTTCCAGCCCACGTGGGCCGGGTTGGGTGCTGGTGGGTGTGCCGGACCAGCGCCAGCGCAGCGGCCCGGTGCGCCCGGTCCAGATGTCGGGTGCGGGGCGGTGTTGGTAGTGGACGGGGTGGGCGCCGAAGCCGGCGGCGGGTTGCAGGCGCAGGTAGAGGTGGGCCGCGCCGTCCACCGCGTGGATCTGGCGGAGGATGACCGCGCGGTGTGGGTCGCCGGGGAAGGCGAGGGCTTCGTGGCACTCGATGATGCCGGTGTCGGTGATCCAGCGGGATCGCCAGATGAGGGTGTCGGGTTCGTAGTGGCCGCCCCAGACGCAGCGTTCGACGGGGGTGACCAGGTAGCTGCCTCCGCCGCCGATGAGGTGGGAGAAGACCGCGTCGGAGTCCCAGGTGGGCGCGCACATCCAGGCGAGCTCGCCGTGCGGGCCGACCAGTGCGCCGCGTTCGCCGTCGGCGAGTAGTGCGTACTCGCGCAGCACGCGTGGCGACTCGGCGTCGAGCGCGGGACGGGCGGTCGGGGTTGTCATTGTCGGAGGGCTCGGCGCAGCGTGAGGCCGGCGGCAGCGGCGGCCACCGCCGCGAGCAGGCCGTGGTGGCGGGAGGCCCATTGTTGTGGGCTGTGTGCGTGGGCGGTGGCGTCGAAGTGGCCGTGCGCGCCGAAGTCGTGGCCGTGCGCGCCGTCGCTGGGTTGCCACAGGTTGCCCGGCCGGGCGGGGTCGTGGGGTTGGTCGGTTTGTTGGGCGTTGTACCCGGTGGCGGCGAGGTAGCGGTCCAGCATGCCGGGGGCGAGTTTGTCGCCGAGGAGGGTGGCGACGGTGGAGGCGCCGACCCAGTACTCCCGGCGGCGGGGGTGCTGGGCGGCGTGCCGGATCGCGCGGGCGGCGAGTTCGGGCTGGTAGATGGGTGGGACGGGTTGGGCGCCGCGGCGCAGCCGGGAGCGCAGCCAGGTGAACTGCGGGGTGTTCAGCGCCGGCAGTTGCACCATGGTCACCGAGACCCCGGAGTGTTCGTGCAGCAGTTCGCAGCGCAGGGACTCGTGAAAGCCCTGGATGGCGTGTTTGGCCGCGCAGTAGGCGGCCTGCAGCGGGATGCCCCGGTAGGCCAGCGCGGAGCCGACCTGCACGATGGTGCCCCGGTCGCGGGGCCGCATCCGCTCCAGGGCCGCCTTGGTGCCGTACACGTAGCCGAGGTAGCTGACCTCGAGGACCCGGTGGAACTCCTCGGGTTTCACCTCGGTGACCGGGGCGAACACCGAGGTGAACGCGTTGTTGACCCAGATGTCGATCGGGCCGAGTGCCTGTTCGGCATGGGCGGCGGCCTGGTCGACCGCGTCGTGGTCGGCGACGTCGACCTCGATCGGCAGCGCGGTGCCGCCGGCCTTCTCGACGTCCTCGGTGGCGGCGCGCAGCCCGGTTTTGCCCCGGGCCAGCAGCGCGATGCGGGCGCCGTGTTCGGCGAAGGCCCGGGCGGTGGCCCGCCCGACGCCGCCGCTGGCGCCGGTGATCACGACGACCTGGCCGCGGGCGTGTTGTCGGCTGGGCATGGGCGGGGAACCTCCTGTCTAGGGGTGGTCAGGTGAGGCCGGTGGCGAGCAGTTCGGCCAGGTGCACGGGTTGGTGGCCGGTGTGGTCGAGCTGGTGGATCTGGGTGCGGCAGCTGAACCCGTCGGCCAGCACGGTGGTGGTGCTCGGGTCGGCCTGGCGTAGCCGCGGCAGCAGGGCCCGTTCCGCGCAGTCCTCGCTGATCCGTTCGTGGCCGGGTTCGAAGCCGAAGTTCCCGGCCAGCCCGCAGCAGCCCGACTCCAGCGGCTCCACCTGCACCCCGGCTTCGGCGAGCAGCCGCTGGTCCGGGTCGAAGCCGAGCACCGCGTGTTGGTGGCAGTGCACCTGCGCCAGCGTCGTAGTAGTCGTGCGGCCGGATCGGGACAGGTCGGGTGGTCGGTAGCCGGGGGAGTGGTCGGCGAGCAGTTCGGCCAGGGTGTGGGTCTGGCTGGCCAGCCGGCGCACGTCCTGGTGCTCGGGGAACAGCTCGGGCGCGTCGGAGCGGAACACCGCGGCGCAGGACGGCTCGAGTCCGACGACCAATCCGCCGGCGCGCAGGTGGGGCGCGAGCGCGGCCACGGTGCGGCGGAGGACTTTCTTGGCGGTGGCCAGTTGACCGGTGGAGATCCAGGTCAGCCCGCAGCACAGGGGCCGGGTCGGCAGCTCCACCCGCCAGCCCGCGTCCTCGAGCACACGCACCGCGGCCAGCCCGATGTGCGGGTGGAAGTGGTTGGTGAACGTGTCGGGCCACAACAGCACGGTTCCCCGGGCGCCGGGGTTCGTCGGGCGGGGCCGGGCGGTGAACCAGCGTTGCAGGGTCTGGGGCGCGAACCGGGGGATCTCCCGGTCGGCCACGCCGGCCACCCGGGTCGCTGCCCTGGCCAGCCCCGGTGTGTGGGTGAGAGTGTTGACCACCCGGGCGAGTCGGGCGCGGCCGACGAGTTGGCTGATCAGCGGCAGCCAGCCCAGCGCCAGGTGTGAGCGGGGGCGGCGCCAGGGGCGTCGGGCGTAGTGGTGGGCCAGGAACTCGGCCTTGTAGGTGGCCATGTCGACGTTGGCGGGGCAGTCGGTCTTGCAGCCCTTGCAGGCCAGGCACAGGTCCAGTGCGTCCTTGACGGCGGGGGAGCGCCAGCCGTCGTGGATCGGTCCGTCGGCGTGGCCGTCCAGCATCTCGAACAGCAGCCGGGCCCGGCCTCGAGTGGAGTGTTCCTCCTCGCCGGTCACCTGGTAGGACGGGCACATCACCTGGCCGCCGTTGTTGTGGTGTTGGCGGCAGCGCCCGACGCCGACGCAGCGGTTCGCGGCCTGGGCAAAGGAGCCGCCGTCGTGCGGGTAGCGGAAGTACAGGTCCTGCCCGGTCGCCGGCGCCCAGTCGCCGCCGAGGCGCAGGTGCTCGTCCAACCCGTCCGGGGCTATGACCTTGCCCGGGTTCATCCGGTTGCCCGGGTCGAAGATCGCTTTGAGCTGGCCGAACGCGCAGACCAGGTCGGTGCCGAACATCTTGGGCAGCAGCTCGCCCCGGCTCTGCCCGTCGCCGTGTTCCCCGGACAGCGAACCGCCCAGCTCCACGACCAGGTCCGCCGCCTCCAGCATGAACCGCCGGTAGGTGGCGACCCCGTCGGCGGTGTAAAGGTCGAACGGGATGCGGGTGTGCACACACCCCTGCCCGAAGTGGCCGTACAGGCTGGGACCGGTGTCGCTGGCGTAGCCGAACTTCTCGTACAGGGCGGTCAGCCGGCGCAGATAGGTACCCAGCCGCGCCGGTGGCACGGCCGAGTCCTCCCAGCCCTCGAAGGTGTCGGGTTTGCCGGGGACGTGCGCGGTCGCGCCCAGCCCGGCCTCGCGGACCTGCCAGAGCTGTTGCTCGTGCGCCGGGTCGTCCAGGAACGCCACATCGGGCTGGTGCGGGTCGTCGTGCAGGCCGTCCAGCAGGGCGCGGCCCTTGCGCTCCACCTCGTCGCGGGTGTGCGCGGCGAACTGGACCATCAGGAACGCGCGACCCTCGGGCAGTTCGGCCAGCGCCTCGGTATTGAGGTGTTTGATCTGTTGGTCGCGGATGAGCTTGGCGTCGATCCCTTCCAGCGCGACCGGCTCGTGCGCCAACACCGCGGGTACCGCGTCGGCGGCGGCCGCGACGTCGGGATAGCCGAGCACGACCAAGGTGCGTTCGGGCAGCACGGGGACCAGCTTCAGCTCCGCGCGCAGCACGGTCACCAGGGTGGACTCGCTGCCGACCAGCAGCCCGGCCACGTCGAAGCGGTGTTCGTCGAGCAGGGAGTCGAGGTTGTAGCCCGATACCCGCCGGGGGATGTCGGGGAACCGGTCGCGGATCTGTTCGGAGTAGGTGTCGCGCAGCGCGCGCAGCTGCCGGTAGACCTCGGCGCGCCGGCCGCCGCCGTCCTCGATCGTGGTGTGGTCGGTGTCGGTGGTGGAGCCGCACCAGAACCGGGTGCCGTCATACAGCAGCACCTCGAGCCGGGCGATGTTGTCGACGACCTTCCCGGTGCGTTGCGCGGTCGCCCCGCAGGAGTTGTTGCCGATCATTCCGCCGAGGGTGCAGTTCATGTGGGTGGCCGGTTCCGGCCCGAACCGCAGCCCGGTGTCGGCCAGCTGCCGGTTGAGCTCGTCGAGCACGATGCCCGGCTGCACCACGCAGATCCCCGCCGCCGCATCGACCGATTCGAGCCGGTGGCAGTACTTGGACCAGTCGATCACCAGGGCGGTGTTGGTGGCCTGCCCGGCGAGGCTGGTCCCGCCGCCCCGCGACAGCACCGGTACGTCGAACTCGCAGGCCACCGCGACCGCCTCGGCCGCGGCGTCCGGGTGCCGGGGAACGACCACGCCGACGGGCACCTGCCGGAAGTTCGAGGCATCCGTCGAGTAGGCCGCCCGGGTTCCGTCGTCGAAACGCACCTCGCCGTGCACCCGCCGCCGCAGCGCCGTCTCGAACGCGTCGAGATCGGTCGCCGGCGGGGTCTGCCGTCGGGTTGGGCGCGCGACCGGCAGAGGAAGCTCGACCTTGCTCACCTGCTGTTCCTCCCTATCTCCTGGGTGACCGGCCGGCCCCGCTGGAACTGGGCGACGTCGGGCTGAAGCCGCAGGCCGTTGCCGGCCGTGTGTGGGTCCGGCCGCAGCGCGCCACCGGCGGGGTCGAGTGCGCCGTCGAAGAAGCGCTGCTCGATGCGGACGTGGTCGTGGAACCACTCCAGGTGGCGCAGGTTGGGCGTCGCGGCCGCGACGTGCGCGTGCATGTGCGGGGCGCAGTGCCCGGACACCCGCAGGTTGTGCGCGGCGGCGACCGCGGCGATGCGCAGCCATTCGGTGATGCCGCCACAGCGGGTCACGTCGACCTGCACGCAGTCCACCGCTTCAGCGGCGCACATTCGCTGGAAGTAGGCCAGGTCGTAGCCGTACTCGCCGGCGGTGACGTCGGCGGCGACCCGCGCCCGCACCTGCCGCAGCCCGGCCAGGTCGTCCGAGGAGACCGGTTCCTCGCACCATCGCACGTCCAGCTCGGTGGCCGCGTCCATCACCCGGATCGCCTGCTTGGCGGTGTAGGCGCCGTTGGCGTCCACGTACAGCTCGACGTCCTCGCCGACCGCTTCCCGCGCGATGCGCATCCGCCGCAGATCCTCGCCGGTCTCGGCGCCCCACGACTCACCGACCTTGATCTTCACCCGGGGAATGCCCTGGATGCGCCCCCAGTCGGCCAGCTGCTCCCGCAGCCGTACGGCGTCGTAGGTGGTGAACCCGCCGCTGCCGTAGACCGGAACCTGGTCGTGCACGGCGCCGAGCAGCCGGTGCAGCGGCAGCCCCAGCAGCCTCGCTTTCAGGTCCCACAGCGCCAGGTCCACCGCCGAGATCGCGTAGCCGACCGCGCCCGGCCGGCCCGCGTTGCGCACCGCGCGCACCATCGCGGCGAATGTGCCGCCCACATCCAGCGGGTTCGACCCCAGCACCACACCGGCCAACTGGTCGGCGACGACCTGTGCGCAGGCCGTCGGGCCATAGGTCCAGCCGATGCCGCTCACACCGTCGCAACCGGCCTCGACCAGGACCATGGTGGTGGAGTCCCAGGCCAGTGTGCCGTCCGCCTCGGGCGCGTCGGTGGGCACCGTATACGTGGTGGCCGTGATCGACTCCACCGACGACCCGGTGACCAGGGCTGCCGTGTTCATCAGGTCAGCCGCCTCGGTGGGGGAGGAACTCCTGCAGCTTGGTCTTGATCCCGGAGGCCATCACCT